>DJVK01000018.1 GCA_002441145.1 Candidatus Saccharibacteria bacterium UBA6258
TATTTTTGATAGGGGCGTAGCTCAATTGGTAGAGTAGCGGTCTCCAAAACCGTTGGTTGTAGGTTCGAGTCCTATCGCCCCTGCCAAAAGTACTTGAATCGAGTCCTATCACCCCTGCCAAATAAAACACAGGCCATAGTGCCTGTATTTTATTTGGCAATGTTATCGCTCGAAGCTACAACCACTTCGCGACAGCGAAGAAGTAGTAGGTGAGGATTGCCAGTGACAATCCGCAAGGCGACGTCACTAATGAGCTATGCCCATTAGCCTGACTCGCGGGCCCGCGGAACGTGGGCGAGACCTATCAATCCTAACGTTTGCTATACTAAACTCAATATCCTAAACAAGAGAAACAAATGGAACAACTATTAATCCCTGGCGCTGTGATTATCGTAATGATTGCGGTCGTTATTTCAATAATCCCGAATCGATCGAAATCATCTTATAATCAGCCTGCCTATCGCTATAGTCGAAAACAACATTTCATTTCACCAAGCGAAAAGGCATTCTATAAGCTACTCACCGAAACAGCAGGCGACAGATACTATATATTTCCGCAAGTACACTTATCGAGCATATTTAAAAATGAAACCGTCGGCCGATACCGTAAATTGGGATTTCAGATTATCAATAGGCGTTCAGTAGACTTTGTTTTGTGCGCCAAGGATACTCTAGAGCCTGTGTACGCAGTAGAGCTCGACGATTACACTCACGATAAACCTGACCGCATCGAACGTGACAAGCAAGTTGACGCGCTCTTTGCACAAAATGGCATTCCGTTACTCCGATTCCGAGACTACAATAACCTAACTACAGAAGATATCGCGCAACGATTCTACGAAGCAAGACAGGAAGCCATATGAACAAACCCACCAAAGAAACCACTCGCTTATTCAACGTCGTGCTCGCTGCCGTCATTAATATCCTCGTCTTCGGATATATATTCCTAATCGCCTCGTTAAGCGGCATCATCCTTGGCCCTGGTCTATTTGGACAGGTGAGCACCGGCTTTCAGCACGATTTATTGTCGGCGGTTCTGTTTGGCGGCCCTTTAGTAACGGTATTAGCAATGCGCGGTAAAATTGCATCTAAATGGATGTGGTTGTCGCCCGCAATCGCAGTGGTATATACCTTACTATACGAAACATATTTGTAGCGCCCCGCACTAGCACTCGCAGCACTCAAACCACGCCTTAACAATATCGGCATCATCAGCTATACTTCGAGTAGTTATGTGGGCAAAAAATAACAACAAGGGCTTTACAATCGTCGAACTACTTATTGTAATCGTCGTGATTGCAATTTTAGCTGCAATTACCATTGTCGCCTATAACGGCATACAGCAACGCGGCAGAGATAGCGCTCGCTATGCAGCGGCAAAAGCTATCGTGAAAGCAATCGAGCTTTACAAAGTAGATAAGGGCGTATACCCACCGTCAGACGGAACCTTGGCGGCAAAATGCGCGAGCCACACGAACGGCTACAGCTTTAGCGATGCTACGGACGGCACATGGATGAAGGCGCTAGTTGATGAGGGTTATTTAAAACAAGTCCCCGTACCGCCGGGGAATGACTGTGTGTCTCATCTTTCTTACTTACTCGTTAACGCCACGTCTTACAATTGCCCCGCACGTACCAAAAATTACTATGTGCTTCTTGTGTACGGCGTAGAGGGAACAAATACTCCAGCCGGCACTGCCGACCCTGTGGACGGTAGTAACTGGTCGCCATGTGTGGGCGCAACTGCTGCATGGGGTGGTGGAACCGGCGTGTGGCTATTCCAAAAAGACGATGTATAACACGTTATTGCACTATAATTAACCCATGACCTCAACTAAGCAATTATTGAAACCTACATTATTCACGACTATCGGCGGCTCTGGTTCTAGTAAAAGTCACTTCACAAGCCTGCTTGCGAAGGAAATACAGGTAGTCCGCCTTAATAACGATGCTATGCGTAGCGCACCCTTTGATGAACCGACCTTATTAGAGAATCTACACAACTATCGGCTTGTTTATGGTGCAATGGATTACGCAGCGAAAGCAAGCCTTAAGGCCGGAGCAAGCGTCATCTACGACGCGAATGTAAATCAACGAGTATATCGACATAAGAACGCCGAGCTTGCAGCTAACGAAGGCGCGGATGCAATCGTACTATGGATAAAAACACCGTTTGAGGTACGGGGGGAACGAGTTACGAATAGAGACGTCACGGATGAACAATCTAGATTTGGCGAAGACACCGTCAGGAAGCACCTAAATCAACTCGAAGAACCCGATGATACAGAGAAAGTAATTATCATCGACGGTACGGCTAATGCCGAAGAACAAATAAAACAATTTTGGCAACAGTATCTTAGCCTACAAGAAGTTCGATCACTTTACGTATCATGAAGCCACTGGTCTTTATAGCTGATTACATATACGCCCTATGGCTTCTGTTCCGATCGAGACTGTCGACTGCACAACCCTCAACAAACCAGGGCAACAACGGTTTGGTAATCTTACTACCCGGGGTATACGAAAATTGGTATTATTTTCGCAGGCTAAAACACAGTCTTGTTACACACGGGTTCGCGGTCCTGCACGCGGATGATATTTACAAAGGCATATCAATTGCAGAGGATTCAAAGGCTCTATCTAATTTTATAAAAGATCATTCGCTAGAAAATGTAAGCTTAATAGGGCATAGCAGCGGGGGACTTACGGCAGTAAGCTGCTTACAAACTGCGCCTGCGATCAAACGCGTAGTCGCAATTGCTACACCATTTTCGGGCGTCGCTAATGGGCATATTGTCAGAACATCAAAAGTTCGTGAGCTAATGCCCGGTTCTGATACGATTACTAGTGTAGAAGTACTGTCACCGAACCTAGCAAACAAAGTAATATCTATTTATCCTTCATACGACAATCAGATTTGGAGTAAGTCTGGTTCAATACTGAAGGGTGCTAAAAACATTAGACTCAATGCAAAAGGGCACCATCTCATTTTAAGGAGTGACGGACTAGCTAAAACAGTGGTCGAAGCGCTAGCGTCTTAATCCGCCACCATCCTCACTGAGCCTAATATATATTGACAAATTGCGCTATTCCGTTCATTATATGTTAATGCAAAGGTGAGGTTTGCCGTTCTTAGAAGAAGAGGTGAGCACATGCACAAGCCCGTCATCGTCATGCCATATGGCGATCACGTCAAACTGTTGACGCGCAAGGATCCCGCCTTCATCAGCGCGAACCCTGCTCTCGGCAGCTACATCGGCCAGCTCTACGATGCCGACGCGTTCGTGCCCGACGCCTTGGCGACGCTACTCCAGCACAAGCTTGGTGTTGACGTCGCAGGGCAAAAGGCACAGGACACATTCGTGCTTCGACAGCCGTCGCAGTACAGGTATGGTGTGGCGTCATGGGAGTTGAACCTCCTGTGCAACTACAGCTGCCCGCACTGCTACCTGGGGGTTCGGCCCAACAGTTCGATTGGCATGGTGCAGAGACTCCAGGTCATCGATCGCATGGCCGAGCTCGGCGTGTTGCGCCTGCAGATCACCGGCGGCGAGCCGTTGATCGATGCGCACTTTGAAGAGACCTACCGTGAGGTGTACGACCGTGGGATCATAACCACGATCAGCACCAATGGATCATGGCTCTTCAGGCCGCGCATCCAGGAGCTCTTGCGCGAACGTCCGCCGATGCGGATTACGGTCAGCATGTACGGCGCCTACCAGGCGTCGTACGAAGGAATGACCAAAACGTCGCGCGGCACCTTCAAGCGGTTCCTCCACGGCCTCGAGGCCACGGTGGGCATGGGCGTCAAACTGCGCATCAACATCATCGTGTCGACGTTCAACCAGGACGAGATCGACGATATGAAGCAGCTTGCCGCCAAATACACCGACGACTACCACATCTACGACCAGATGAGCGCAACGATTCTCGGCGACGATGAGCCGTTGATGTTTCAGGTCGATGACCTGTGGCGCAAGAAAACACTGCCCGAGAAGCAGTCGTTCGATGGCTGTGGGGCAGGCGTGGAGTCATTCCATGTCGACCCGCACGGCAACGCCACGATGTGTAAGGTCGGTCGCGAGACAAAGATCGACCTGACGCAAGAGCCCGCTAGCGCAATGTCTCGACTTGCGCTGTCGGCTCAACTGAAACTTGTGCGATCTGGTGATTGCACAAGCTGCACGTCGCAGTCGGCGTGCGTGACCTGCCCGGTCATTGTCGAGCAGTACCGCTCGGCAAAGGCAGGGGCTACAACCTACTGCCGTCAAGCATACGAGAGGAGGTGAAAGTCATGGCTGCACCCACAACCGCACCGGCCCCCGCAACTGCGAAGGCCAAGATCGACGTGGCGACGATTGCAACGCCGACCGTGGAGGAGCTCGAGAAGCTCGTCTTCGGCGACGACAACGTCGACCGTCTGGGCGCGTCGATGTGCGCCTGCGACGCAGGCGACGACAACCCCTTCTGAGAACAAGAGCCTCTACCGCCGACACTGGCGGTAGAGGCTCTCTCACTTTATAATGACAATATGAGTAACGCGAGCAACCTTATCAACGTACCCTACCTACCGGTATTAGGCCCCGTACACCCTAGTGAAATTAACGCTGAACTGCTCGATGCAATCTATGAGAGTAGTCGACACGATACGTTGCTTGAATACGATAAGGCAAATCGATGGGCCAACCATCCAGCCGAACGCATCTATAACGACGGCATAACGCACCACGAACGCGGTATGACAATCAAAGCCCATACAGTCCGCGGTGACAGATATTATTTATATGGCGACACCCCCTTAGTTACCGCTCCAGGGACAGTAATTACCGTTTCAAAAAAGTTTAAAAATCTTAGCGAGAACGAATCTTGTACCGTTGTGTTCATGGACGAATATACGGCAATGAATAAGCAAAGTGCCACCAAGAATATACGATTTGCGCACGAACTTGATAGTGAAATGATTGAGCAGTTGAGCGAGCTAGGCGATGCATCGACGAAAAGCGGTTTTGCTATGTTAATTAAAAACGGCCTTGCAGTAAATCGCGAAGAGCCAACTCTAGTCTATGTCGTAGACAATCAGGTACTCGGCGCGATTGGTCCGCTTACAGTACTGCAAGATAGTCGCGGTATCATTCGCATGTTGCCATGTTATTTCGGAGTACATGACGCTGCACGAAGGCAGGGCGTCGGTGCGGATCTTTGGCAAGCTACGAGAGAATGGGCGCTAGAGCATGGCGCTCAATATAAATTATTACAGGCAGAGCATGATTCATCGGCCGAGCATTTTTACCATGCCCAACATCTAAAATGTTTAGGGTATGTATATAAAAAGTCTCAGTAACTTGGTTCGCTATAATAACTTTGATATACTATCGGCAATATGATTCTACGCGAATCCGCTATGCGCACACGCCCGGACGAGCCGAGCCAATAGCGCTCTCTACATAACAATATAACTAGGAGACTAAATATGGTAAGTACGCCACGTGTCACTGTTCGCGGTATTATTTATCGTGACGGTAAATTATTCTTACAAAAACTTAATGGCAAATCTGGTACCAACACGTTTTGGTGTACGCCCGGCGGAAAACTAGATGCTGGTGAAAATATATTGAACGGCCTACGACGGGAGATGATTGAAGAAACTGGGATCGAACCAAAAATCGGCCGACTACTCTTTATTCAGCAGTACATGGAAGACGACGGCACCGAATGGCTCGAATTCTTTTATCATATCGAAAACGCCGACGATTACGAACAGATAGATCTAGAGGCTACGACTCACGGCGTTCTTGAGGTGGCTGAATGTGAATTTGTCGACCCAAAACAAGTTGTCGTTCTACCCAAAGTACTTGGTACATTAGATATCTCGGCGCACATTGCAAACAACGAGCCAGTCTATTTGATGGATTACTTATCGTAATAGTCGTTGCATAAACTACATACCCACCCAGTGACTTCGCGGAGTATAATACGAGTATCAGATTGTCAGAATAATGAGTGACTGGGGGATATATGCCGTTACACGAGAACGCATTAGCAAACGACTATTGGCGAGGCCGAGGGGAAGCGAAACGCTTTAATGATTATCTAGATCGGCTCGACGAAACGCATAAACCTGGCGAACGAGACGAAGTTACTTTTGCCGAAGTAGGTGAATTGCTCGGTGAATCACGACCCTTCGTATACTTTACCGACGAATTTTACGACAAAGAGGGCCAAGGAATCAAAGGTGGCGGTGGACTAGGTATTTTAGCCGGCGACACTCGTCGTGTTGCAGAACGCTTGGGCATACCGTTCGTCACCGTTACGGGTAACTACCCTATAGAAAGTCATCAAGAAGTTGTTGATGGATGGTCGAAGGAGTTCTTTAAAGGCGTTGCACCTGAAGACTTTTATCAACACATGGGTCATGTAGCAATTGCAACTACAACGCACCCATCCGTTGAGCTTCAGGTTTATGGCCGCGCAGATGGGTCAACCAAAACCGTCACGATCTTCGAAGAAAAACTTGGCCAGTTGTACCATGGGAATAACAGTAGCACGCACCGTTTGTACCAACAAACGGCTATTGGCTTTGGGGGCTATCGTGCCATTCGCGAACTCGGAATCGAGGCACCCATCATGCAACTTAACGAAGCGCCGACTGTCTTTGCTGCCATTGCACATCTTGATCACCTAGTATCAAACGGCAAGAGTTTCGAAGAGGCATTCGAAGAAGTCCGCGGCAGTACGCTATACACCAATCACACACTTGTTCAGGCTGTAGAGAGCGAATTTGGTCATGCTCAATTTGAAGACATGGTAATGCCGAATATCCAATCCGAAGAAGTCAAAGACTGGATCCGCGGAATGATTGGGCAGTTCGGCGGACGCTTGCGACTAAGCTCACTTGCCGTCGAGCTTTGCGACGTTAAGAGCGGCGTAAGTGAGCTCCATGCTCGCGTATCTGGCGACAACTACTACGACCGCAACGGAAACAACGTAGAATTCCAGGCAGTTACCAACGGCGTCAACGACCGATGGATTCTACCAGAAATGCTAGAGGAATACGCAAGGCTCGGAATACTCGACAAATTTGGACTAACTACATCAGACTATAAGGAAAAACTCGAAGGGCTCGACATCGCTAAGCTCCGTGAAATCAGAGCAGCTGGCCGAAACAAATTAAATGAAATATTAGCAGATCGCAAAGACCACAATGGGGAACCTATCATTATCCCAGACGATGCATTTGTATTCGACTTTAAACGCCGCTTCGTTAAGTACAAACGTGCGGAAATGGTATTTGGTGATATTGACGAGCTTGCATGGGTGCTCGAAGAAGTGAACGGTTACATCTTGATTGCCGGTAAACCACACCCAAATGACGACCAGATGGTTAACGAGTTACATTATCTCATTGAGCAGATTAATGAGCATCCGGTACTTAAGGACCGCGTGAAATACATCCAGGACTATGACGAAAAGGTAGGGCTTGCGCTATCTGTGGGTGCCGACTGTGCTATAAATATCCCCGTCGTTGGCCAAGAGGCTTGTGGTACGTCGTGGGAAAAGGATATCGTTAACGGTAAATTACTTATATCGACGCCAGATGGCGGAGTTGCTGATGTCGATTCTAAAAATTACTATCGTGTAACGGAGCCGGATGAACTAAGTAGTTTATACGAATGCCTACATAACGCAGCAAAAGACTATCGCAATGATGATGCCTACCTAGCGCGGGTCATCGGATCTATGCAAGATTACATGCCCACGATTTCTGACGCTCGAATGATGGGCGGCTACCTGGATATTCTGCGCAAAATGGAACAAAAGCGTCGATTGGGCAATACCGCATCGTCACTAATGTCATTCGATATGAAATAGTCGCATTAAGAATATTATGATGATGAAAAAGTGGGAAATCGACAATAAGCAACTAAATCGTAAATGTCTTGACGAGGTTATTGCTCGTGTTCAAGATATTAACGACCCTGATCAGGTTGGCATCATCGCCGCTCAGGATATCATAGATATTGTCATGGAAAACCTTGCGCCAGTGATCTACAACAAAGGAGTAAACGATTCAAAAAAGTTGACGTTAGCTAAACTAAGCGACCTCGAGTCCGAAATAGATTTATTAAGGCAATATCATGAATGAATTATACGATAACGCCATCGAGGCAGATAAAAACGGCACCCTCAATCAATGGATGATTGAGTATCTACACGGTAGCGGTCGCAATGCAAATCTCGCCGAAGGCCTGCGTACAGACGGCAATTACCATACGCGCTTAATCGACTTCCCACTAGCTAAGTTCAAGTTACTGCTTGGCCCTGACCGCTCGTATCGTTACTACGAAGAACCAGAAAAGTACTACGCTAAAGTAGATGCGATGGTTGAAAGTTTAGAAAAGGGATGGAAACCCGTGCCACTTATCTCGACAGACATTTGGAATGATGGCCTCGAATTAAATGATGGTGCTCACCGTGCGGTTGCGCTGATGAAGTTCGGAGTCAAAACCTACCCGACAGTTTTTTATTTTAAAGACCAGAACGCACTCGATATTTTTCTAGATTCCCTGTAGCCACAGATACACACCGCCCGCCCAGGCTATGCAATCCTGTTATACTTAAACAATGAAGGCTACATGGAACAACACCGTAATCGCAGAAGCGGATAAAGAAGATCTGATACACATCGAAGGCAACTGGTACTTTCCACCAGAAAGTATTAAAAACGAATATTTTGAACCTAGCACAGAACACACCACATGTTTTTGGAAGGGCGAAGCTAGTTATTATGACATCAATGTCAAAGGTAATGTAAATAGTGATGCGGCATGGTACTACCCAACACCTAAAACGGGTTCAGTAGAGCGAGTCAAAAAAGACTTTGCAAACTACGTCGCATTTTGGCGCGGCATATCAGTAGAGGAATAAACTAGCATTTCATATGGGATTATAACATCTTATATATTGATATATTTAAATATATCTATATAATAGGTAGTGATGGCAAAGAATGTAAAACCCAAACCAAAGATATTATTCGGTCTCGATACGTTCGGAGACCTACCTGTCGATGATAATGGTAAATTAATGTCGCACGCACAGGCCATTCGTCAGGTAGTTGACGAGGCCGTGCTAGCGGAGGAGCTCGGCGTTGATGCGATCGCACTTGGTGAACATCACCGTTCTGAATATTCTATTTCAAGCCCCGAAACCGTCCTCGCCGGCATAGCAACGCGAACATCGCGCATTAAACTTGCTTCGGGTGTCACCGTCTTAAGCTCGGACGACCCTGTACGGGTATTTGAACGATTCGCAACACTCGACGCACTCTCGAATGGTCGCGCGCAAGTGATACTTGGTCGAGGCTCATTTACCGAATCATTCCCACTGTTTGGCTTCGACTTGCGTGATTACGAAGTGCTATTTGAAGAAAAGGTAGAGCTATTTGCTAAATTACTGACCGAAAAGCCGGTTACATGGCAGGGAACGACGCGCGCTGCGCTTAATGACGCGGATGTATTTCCTAAAACAGAATCGGGGCACCTAGAAACACTAGTTGGTGTCGGTGGTTCGCCAGAATCAGTAATTAGAGCGGCGCGATACAACTTCCCGATGATGCTCGCGATTATTGGTGGTGCGCCTGATCGATTTGCGCCCTATGTGGAACTATACAAACGTGCAACCGAAGACCTTGGTACGACTAATCACCCGATAGGCGTACACTCACCGGGCTTTATTGCTGATACCGATGAAGAAGCGATCAAACAAGCATTCCCATATTTTAAAGAACAGATGGATCGCATCGGTAAAACCCGCGGCTGGCATCCGATGAGTCATGAACACTTTTTGAATGAAGTAAAGAACGGTTCGATGTATGTCGGTTCACCAGAAACAGTTGCTCAAAAAATCGCTAAAACGATACGAACGCTCGGCGTCAACCGATTTGATATGGTGTACGGTTTCGGCCCAGTGCCTGCCAGTGCCAGACTGCACATGGTCGAACTTTACGCGACAAAAGTTATCCCACGCGTGCGCGAATTGCTCGCCGAAAGTACACGAGCAAAAGGTAAGCGATAGCCATGGCAGAGACCCATCGCGTTAAAACGGTAGGCATCTTGGGCGCAGGCAAGCTTGGTGTCGTACTTTCACAGCTAGCGTTACGCGCAGGATATGATGTTTACGTCGCCGGATCTGGCAACCCTGCAAAAATCAAACTTGCCGTAGAAGTTCTCGCACCAGGTGCAAACGCAGTTTATGCCGAAGAGGCTGCAACGAAAGCTGATATTATCATTTTGGCACTACCGCTAGGCAAGTACCGCACGGTGCCTAAATCATCCCTAAAGAATAAACTAGTCATCGATGCGATGAACTATTGGTGGGAGGTAGACGGCCTACGCGACGACCTTACCGACCCAACTACTTCGTCGAGCGAGACCGTGCAAAAATATCTTAGTGAGTCTACGGTTATAAAGGCACTCAATCACATGGGATATCACGACTTGCTAGACGAAGCTAAGCCTAACAAATCTGCTAAACGAAAGGCAATCGCTATTGCCGGCAATCAACATCGTGCAATGAATAAAGTGGAGCAATTCGTTACATCGCTTGGCTTCGATGTCGTCATAGCGGGTAGCTTGCCAGACGGCATACGTCTCGAGCCAGGCAGCGAAGTATTCGGCGCTAACGTTGACGCAAGGACGCTAGGCGAAATGATTGAACGATTCCCGCTAACAGAACGAGGGCAAAAAGTTACAGCCGCTCGTAACCATACTTTAGCAAAATCATTCAACACCTAATTTTAGATTGAGCATATGTGTAATCTGGTTCACAACCCTTACGTTATTCGTTTGTTATGATTATAAATAGAATGAGTGAATCTAAGCCAATTCATCATGCAGTCGATTTTGGTATCGACATCACTGCCGGTGACGATGACATGTTTAAATGGTTTCTGCTGGCATTCTTTTTTGGCAAACCGATTCAATCGAATGTCGCTATACAAACATGGCGGATTTTTATTAGCCACAAGCTTGATACGCCGTGGGCAATCCTACAGACATCACACAGGAATCTGGTGAGATTACTGGATGAGGGCAGATATACTCGCTATGACGAATCTACGGCCAGAGCGTTACGTACCTGCATGGAACAGCTCGTGCGTGACTACGATGGATCGCTAATGCTGATGTATGAAAGTAGCGAGAACGAAGAGGAATTTTCTAAGCGACTACAGTCACTGTACGGCGTCGGGCCGAAAATCACCGAAATATTTATGCGCGAGACTGAAGAACTTTTTGCACGCCGAGTCGAGTAATGTTAGTCACCTAGAATCGCTACCTTTGATATAATTAGTACATGCAAGAAATTGGAATAGAAACGTCGCTCGTCGAAGCGATACGTAATGGCGAAAAGACAATTGAGGGCCGACTAGGCAAGCCTCGCTTTTTAAAGATACAAGAAGACGACATATTATCGATCCGCGAAGATATATGGCACAACGGCACGATTATTGGGTCACACGATGATACTATCCGCGTCAAGGTTACGCAGGTGCTATATTTTGAAACGTTCAAAGAGATGCTTAGCGCGGTAAACTTTCAGGCGGCCGTGCCTGATGCAAATACCCTAGAAGAAGCAGTTGCAAAATATGCCGAATTTTATACACCCGAAGACGAGCAGACCTACGGCGTCGTATGTATTATGTTTGAACTAATCTAAATAGATTTACCCAGCAATAGATAAGAAAGGCTTTTGAGTTGTATAGTTGCAACGGTTAAAACTGCTTCTTTGCGTCGGGATTATAAATTGTGAATGACAGATATAGCCCAAGTACATGGCTCGTTAACAATAGAGCCGCGATTGCCGTCGTTATAGCTTTTACAACCAAGTCCGCCTCTTGGCCCGCTATTAAAATTAATGCATATATAGTAAAGAGCAGGCCAGCAATTCGGCGAGGCGTTCTGAAGGTTGGCGATATGTAACACTGCAGGACGTGTGCCGCCACGCTATGCCTAATTGGTTTATTACGCATGGAATTAAACTGATAAAAGAACGTTATGACATGGTCAATAATCATTAATATAAGAAACGTGATGATGGCCGCCGCCAGCGGTAATGATATCGTATCGAAGGCAGTAATATATATGACCGCAATAAGCAGCACAATCTCAATCAGCGTAACGATTTTACGCACTGTCATGTCAAAATATATGTCGAGTGCCTGCTTCATGATACTTATATATTACACTTATTGATTAGCATTTACGATAGCAGGCCAATAACAATAGGAAGTGATTCAGCCGTAAACGTGGTTCTTCAATCATGCGTTAACGGTTATAATACATACAATGAGTTATAGGTTAAACGTACCGACCATCAAACTATATGGCGCCTCGCTGAAGGTGGTAGACTACACGTCTACGACGCGCGGGTATGACGTAACCGTTCGCATAGACGAACACTTGTACCAACGCGCCGGCAAACTGAGTCGCCTAGATTTACGTATGCCGCACGACGATCGAATATTTAAAGCAGCGCAAATCGGTGATATTGATATATCAAAACGCGGGACCGACGAACCTGCAGACGTAATCATCGAATTTATAGGTAAGACATTCGTACCCGAAAAAGGTGAGGTTCTTTAGCTGCCCCTACGTCAAGTGAATCGACTTAGTATCGGTTTCGTTATACAATAATTATATGAACGAGCAGACGGGAGAGCGCCATAATCCAAAACCTAAACTCGACACTATCGTTAGCGAGGCGGTTGAGATTGCTCAAAACTTCGACGCTGGGCGCGCAATCGCTTATATTGTAGAAAAGACCGAGCCTACAGAGGAGCGATACATGGCGCTTTCTACATTTGCACATGCCTTTAGGCCACGGGTTATGTCGCGTGCTAAACGACTGCGTGGTAAGGGTATGTCAGTCGAAGAATTTCGTCAGCATAAAGCGACGACGCAAATTGGCGAAAAGGCTGTGAGGACTGTATTCGACGATTCATCAGCCGAACAGCCACAATAACGCAGCGTTTCTTGCTTTTTGTAATATCTTTCACAACACACTCAAGCCTTTGAGAACTACACTACGAGTAGCATTAACAAAGGAGAGTATATGCGATTTAACAATCTAGACCTAATAGCATCCATTCTAGTTATCATTGGTGCTTTAAACTGGGGACTGGTCGGCTTATTCGACTACGACCTAGTAGCTGCATTATTTGGTGATATGTCAGCGATTAGTCGCACGGTATACGTACTAGTCGGTCTTGCGGGTCTGTACCTCATCTACACCACTTACAAGCTCGCCAACGATCGAGAACGATAACAGTTGGCGCTCATGGCGG
>DJVK01000022.1 GCA_002441145.1 Candidatus Saccharibacteria bacterium UBA6258
TGAAGATTCTTATCTTCTTCCGTGGTCGCGAGATGGCACACAAGGAACTTGGGTACGAACTTGTCGAACGCGTAATCACCCTCCTCGAGGAAGAAGCGATTCTCGAACAAAAACCTCAGATGGCAGGACGCAATCTGAGCATAGTAGTAAGGAGTAAATAATGCCTAAAATGAAGACCCACAAGGGTACTGCAAAGCGCATCAAACTCACTAGTACAGGTAAGCTTACACGACGTCGCGCATTCGGCAACCACATGCTTTCAAAAAAGAGCAAGAGCCGCAAGCGTAACATCAAGACCACCGCTATCGTAACCGGTAGCATGGCTAAAAACATTAAGCGAGCACTAGGAGTTTAATTATGCGAGTAAAACGAGGAGTCCCAGCACGAGCTAAGCACAAAAAAGTGTTAAAAGCCGCCAAGGGCATGCAACACAACCGTACGCGTAGCTTCCGTCTTGCTAAGCAAGCCGTAATCCGCGCGCTACAGTACGCATATCGCGACCGACGCAACAAGAAGCGCGACTTGCGCGGACTGTGGATCACACGCATCAATGCCGCCGCCCGTGAAAACGGCACCACCTACGGTAAGTTGATCGCCAGCCTTAAGGCTGCCGGTGTAGAACTTGACCGAAAGGTATTGGCAGAAATTGCAGTCAAAGACCCACAAGCATTCACCGCAATCGTTAAGAACGTCACTAAGTAAACTTCAGCAGCTTACGAGACAAATAAAAGACCCGACCGCAATGGTCGGGTTTTTTATTGGCAGTCAGTCTATAAGCCGGGTTCTGTCGTGAACGATCATCTATCTAGTCTGCATGTTGCCATACAGATCAAGCGGGTATCGATCGACGCGAGCGGATAACTCATGTGCATCAATCTCCTTGCAGCCGACAGGGTTTACCTCTCTCCCACGTCACCGTGGTCGACTGTGGGCTCTTACCCCACTCCTTTCACCCTTACCTCGTAAACGAGGCGGTATCGTTTCTGTGGCACTTTCCCTAGGGTCACCCCCGGTCGCCGTTAGCGACTGTCGTATCCTGCGCTGCCCGGACTTTCCTCTTACTGTAAAGCAAGCGATCATCCAACAGACTGCCACATCTTATTATATACTATCGTCGGCATGCTCGTTGAGGGTTTTATTGACAAGCCCGTCTGCTAACGAGTTGAGCTCTCGTCGTACATGTGTAAACGTAACTTTATCAAATTGTGCGGTCAGTTCTTTGATTCGTTCGTATATAGGCCACAGCTCCCTATTACGAATCGCGTAAATTCCATTCATCTGATTAACGACCAACATGCTGTCGGATCGAAAATCAACTTTTTTCGCGCCGATTTCAAGTGCCTTTTCGAGCCCTAGGCGAACACCATGATATTCAGCTTGATTATTAATCGTGAGCCCCAAGTAAACATTCCCTTGTGCTAGAATTTTCTTTGATGTATCCATGACAACGTATGCAGAAGCCGAGGGGCCAGGGTTTCCCCTTGAGCCGCCGTCAGAATAGACAATCATCGAAGTTGTATCATTAACATCATGCGACTGACCACTGTCGTCTTCACGTCCATCGTTTACGGAAATTCCGATCAGTAGACTGGCAGATTCGGTCATTTGGTCCTGTTGTATTTCTGACACTCTCACCCATTCATAGCGATCATATTTTTCATTCAGTGAAAATTCATCGCTTTCAATGCTTGCTAAATATAATACGAACAAATACTGCACCGCCGTGTCGTCTTTGTCGATATACGTCATCACATCGTAAAGTTGCATCGTCGCAATCTGCGTACCCAGCTCACCTTTAAAAATTCTCTTCAACGCGTCTTCTGGCTGCTCACCAAAACGAAGCTTTCCGCCCGGTAGCTCATATTTACCGACAATCGATTCACGGCCTGCGGCTCGGCGCAATAATAACGTCTTCCCTTTGTTTCTGACCAATGCTCTGACTGCGATATGTTGCTTCATGTTTGTTGTTACCTTATATATCCCTATCCTAAGTATAGCAAATAAAAAAGCACTCCGACGAATGCTACATTAAAGTCCCAGCCAACCATAAGACGCTTGATATTCCCCGCATAAATGCAAGGTGGGTCCCCTCACACCACTCCCACAGGAATGATAAATATTGAGGTCCCTATCAAATGATGTTAGGAAAATCATACACGTCCGAGGTTGAACTGGGACATTACTTATTATACTCTCTTTTTACCTACGCAACACCCAGCAGAATGCTGAAGAATGTGATTATCCCTGTTACCGATGTCAAAATTACCTGGCCTATCAGAGAGCTCGCGAGCATTACAATAACGAATACGAACATCACGCCAAACCGTTCAATCGCCTCCATGCCCCTGCGCACAAAATCGGGCGCTAGTGCGTATATCACGCGCGAGCCATCGAGGGGCGGAATCGGGATCATATTGAATACAAAGAAACCGAGGTTCACATAGATGAATACCGATAACGCCATGCCCAGCGCGGCGTCCTGGCTGGTACCCGAGACAACAAATGCGACAAAGCCGAGGAAAGCAAGCAAGAAGTTAGTCAGCGGACCAGCGAGTGCTACCAATGCCGCTCCCCATTCGTCGTATTTAACACGCGCAGGATTGAACGGCACCGGCTTTGCCCCACCGAATACCGGTGCGCCGACTGCAGCTAAGAAAAGTGGCAACATAATCGTCAGGAACGGATCGATGTGTTTAATCGGATTCAGCGTTAAGCGACCCTGCAACTTTGCAGTATCATCACCTAGCCAGTAGGCCATAAATCCATGCATCGCTTCGTGGAGCGTCATCGAAACAAGCACCACTCCTAAGACAGTCAAAATATACCCAATATCCATATCTTTCATTATAGCACGCCTTCTCTTGACGAAATGCGCTCAACAGAGTATACTAGAACAGATTGTTAAATATTAAGTGGAAGAAACGATATGGCAGCACGCTGTGAACTAACCGGTAAAGGTAAACAATTTGGCCACAATGTCAGCTTCTCTTTGCGTCGCACTAAGCGCGTCTTCAAGCCTAACCTCCAGAAGAAAACCTTCATGGTAGACGGCCAAAAAGTAACGATGATCCTTTCTACTCAGGCTATTCGTACGCTAAGGAAAAAAGGCATTTTAGCACAAACTAAGTAACCTATAACCTTAATGAAATACCCCAGAAAATCTGGGGTATTTTTTATACTTCGGTTCTGCTAATTATGAACGCAGAAGTTGAGTAATCGTTAGGACTGGCGGAAGTGACGCTGCCGATTTTACTTTAAACTTAGCCACGCTTTCGAGTGGAGCGCCTAATTCTTTAACAAACGTATCGATAGAGTCCTGAGGCACCTCGTACCTGAGCGCACTATCGGCATAGTGAATCGGGATGACGACTTTTGGTTCAACTTGACGCACAATCGCTGCAGCACTTGTTGCATCAAGCGTGTATCCACCGCCACCTACGGGAATAATCAGAATATCAACAACACCGATTGATTCAAGCTGCTCATCAGTTAGCTTAGGAACGACATTCCCAAGTACCGCAATCCGAACATCACCACATTCTACTCGATAGATAGTGGATAGCTTATCACTTTCGGCTGTATCGATGTGTCGCGTAGCGGCAGTCCCGCGAATAGTAAAGTCACCTACCTCGTACTCACCAGGCCGATCAATGATGATTCTTGCATCTGAATTTTCAACGACAAAACGCTCTTCCGTTGCAAGCTCTACTTCGTCTTTAGTCTTGATATCCTTAAGACCAACCACTGACAAACGGGGGTCAATATTGAGCACTGCCTTCTTTGTTGAAAGCACGACACCATTACCACCCTTGTATTCAATTTCGAACATACTGTTCCTCCTTACTGTAATTTCAGAATATTATCGGTATCTACCATAACGAGATGTTTATTCGTTAGGACAGCGTTGATAAACTTATCGCGGACACTCAATCGGTAATAGAACTCGTCGTAGCTAAGCGTACTGTAACTGAGCTCTCTACCTTCAAGTGATTCGATAGAAGAAATAAGGGAGCTAATCTTTTTATCGGATACATCGCCCACGATAACGAGGTCGATCGCACTTGCTGAGCCCTTGACGAGCACGCCGGCGGCAATCGCTACACGAATGCCAGGGAGCTTTTTAATAGCCTTCTGCCATTCAGCTACATCAGCCTTATTGCTCTGTGCGGCAACAGACGTAACCTTTTGGTCGGCAAAAATCGCACGAAACGGCACATAGTGTTCGTATCGCTGATTCACTTCGTAGTACAGCTTATTATCAGCACTATCACTGGTAATAATGCCTACTTCGAGCATATTTGCTAGTTCACGACGCACGGAATTGATTTGTTCATCAATGAGTCGTGTGATTTCACGGACATAAAATGCCTTGCCTGGGTTATTCAAGAAAAGATGAAGAAGCTTCACACGTGTCTTTGAACCAAATAATGCGTCAATCATATATACCCTATTTCTTTCTACGTATATGATATCACGATTTGTTCGACTGAGCTAGCTCGCGAGCACAATACGTGTACGCATCTTCAAGGGTAAGCCAACGAATGTGTTCATGCCGTCGCAGCCATGTGAGTTGCCTCTTCGCCAACCGCCAATCCAAGGTCTTGAACTTATCTTTTGCCTCCTCTAACGACAGCTCGCCTGCAAGATACTGGCGAATAAGCGGGTAAATATTGCCAGTCATTGCCTCGTTTTCCCAGCCATATGCGTAAGCAAGCCGAGAGGCCTCTTGCACGACATCGGCAGTGAATATTTCTTCAGCTCGGTCATCAATACGCTTATGTAATATGTCTTTATCCGTTGTTATTCCAACAATAATACAGTTCTCAATTGGGACGTCGCGCCTCATTGGGCGTACATTATCGCGAACTATCGCATTGATCACATATCGCTTATTTTTATAATTCTCGGGTAAATCGATGTTGTTTTTGCCACAATACTCATGAAGCTGTTCCAACGTCATTGATTCGTATTGTAATCGAACCGAGACATCAGCTAATCGTTCCGGAAAGTCGTAGTCATAAACGATCGCATCAACATACAGTCCCGTCCCTCCCACCAAGAACGGCACCTTGCCGCGACGACGGATGTCAGCTATTTTTTCGTTAGCATACGCTTTGAATTCAGCAACAGTAAACCGCTCATTCGGCTCGACTAAATCGAGCCCCCAGTGCCGAACTCGTGATTGTTCGTCGTTACTCGGCTTAGCCGTGCCGATATCCATACCTTTATATATAGTCCGCGAATCAGCGCAAATAATCTCGCCATCAAACTCTTCAGCCAGCTTAATCGATAGCGATGTTTTACCGCTGGCAGTTGGACCGGCAATAACAATGAGTGGCTGCGTAGTATTTTTCATCGCCTATAAAGCCGACAGATAATCGCCTAGCCCGTCGAGAGCGACTTTTATTTCGCCATCTTGGGTGCGCACACTTACTTCGCGCGCCTCGACATCCTTTGGACCAACGATCAGCTGTACTGGAATCTTCCAAGCAGTTGCCTCTCGAATCTTTTTGCCTAGCGATTCATTACGAACATCGACGGTATAGCGTATTTCATTATACTTAACCGGTTGCATGAGCACTGTTTTGTTAAGAACACCCTCGATTTCGCTAACATATTCCATCACCGTATCGTTAATCGTAAGGATGCGAATTTGTTCCGGTGCCGCCCAGAATGGGAACCACCCGCCAGTGTGTTCAATAAAGACACTCAAGAATCGCTCGATAGAGCCAAGCAGAGCACAGTGGATCATAACCGGTCGCTGAAAGTTACCTTCTTGATCGGTGTACTCAAGCCCAAAACGCTCCGGCTGGACAAAGTCTAGCTGCACAGTCGCAACTTGGTGTTCGCGACCGATAGCGTCCGTAGCCATAAAGTCGATCTTTGGACCGTAGAACGCAGCTTCACCATCTTGCTCGAAGTAATCGAGCTCGTTCGCGATAACCGCAGCCTTCAGCTGAGCTTGTGCGGTTTCCCACAGTGATTGCTCACCCAGGTAAGCATCAGTATCATCACGGTAGCTCAAGCGAACACGAAGCGACATATCAATTGTCGAATAGAGCTCACGAGCGCTAGCCAACAGACTGTTGATTTCATTTTCAATCTGATCGCTGCGACAAAAAACATGACTGTCGTCTTGCGTTAGTGAGCGAACGCGATTCAGGCCACCCAATTCACCTGTTTTTTCATCGCGATAATCGGTTGTTGTTTCGAGATAACGCACCGGCATGTCACGATAACTTCGTGGTCGAGATGCATAGATTTGGGTATGGTGCGGACAGTTCATCGGCTTTAGTGCCATCTTGTCGCTTGTCTCCTGGCTCGTCACCAAGAACAACTCATCGCCAAACTTAGCCCAGTGGCCCGACGCTTCGTAGAGTTCCTTCTTTGTAATGTGCGGGGTCCAGACTTTAGTAAAGCCGTACGCCTGCCTGAGCTGATTCGAGTATTGTGACATAATATCGCGCAAAATAGTTCCACGAGGCGTAAATAACGGCAGACCAACGCCGACAAGATTAGATGTCGTAAATAGATCAAGGTCCTTACCAAGCTTACGGTGATCTCGTTTTTTTGCTTCTTCGAGCATATGTAGATATTTATCGAGATCATCTTGCGATGCAAACGCAACACCATACAAGCGCTGCATCTGCGGATTAGTCTCTTTGCCACGCCAATACGCGCCAGCGACACGCATTAGTTTGAATGCGCCAACCTTGCCTGTACTTTCGGCGTGCGGCCCACGACATAAATCTCTGAAATCTCCATCAGTATAAAAAGATACATTTTCGACCTGACCTTCACCGTTTGCCGCAACCCCAAGAGTGTCGACATCAATATCTTTCGCGATTGTTGTTCCAACGCGCTTCAAGTCGTTCAGTAATTCGACTTTATACGGCTGGTTAGCTTCATTTGCCCAGTGAAGCGCAATATCAACAGGTTCTTCTGAGCGGATGAACTCGTAATCTTTATTGATAATAGCTCGCATCTCTTTTTCGATCTTCTTGAAGTCAGACTCAGAAATCTTCGTCTCGCCTAGGTCGATGTCGTAATAAAACCCATGTTCTACTACTGGGCCTACGCCAAACTTAGCTTCTGGCCAAAGATGTTGCACCGCTTGTGCGGTAATATGTGCCAGGCTGTGGCGCATCGCGTAAAGTTGTTCGTCGTTCATATGAATATTCTCCTTTCATATAAATAAAAACATGCGATCTATAGATTCTATATGTATAAAAATCTAGTAATCGCATGTCTCGGACCCCTATTGTCTTACTATTAGCGGGGCGGTTCCACCGGACTTCCTAGGACACATATCCTAAGCACTCGTTCACCAGCGTTAACGCACGCCTGCGTGTCCCACGAAGCTCCTGAGATGGTTAGGCTCAATCAACACTTACCACTATCATACAGAACCCTCTCTGTTATTGCAATCTATCCCCTGTTTTGCTATGATATTCAAGACCCTTACGAGGGCGATTAGCTCATTTGGCTAGAGCGCCACATTGACGTTGTGGAGGTGATAGGTTCGAATCCTATATCGCCCACCAAACAAAACGCACCCTGATGGGTGTTTTTTGTTTGGTAAAGTTATCCGCATATATTCATAACCTTTTCCACATTAAAATAAGCTCATATAACCCATGCTAATGCGCTGGGTGATATATACCAACACATCTGTAACTATTGACATTATATTTCACTTATGCTAATATAAAGGCATGAGTAAGCATACTACCCATAAACCATCAGCATTAGATAACTTCAATCTCTCATTTGAGTACGACGTCACCTGGACTGATGTAAAGAAATCAGTCAAGGAACGCACTCAGTAATTCGAATTTGATCGATGCTACCGACACCCCTACTCGTTAGGGGTGTTTTTTATCCCCATCAATTCACATGGTTATCCACTAGCATTTTTCATAGCTGTATGACAATATATATACATGTTTTGTATTAATTGCTTCAATCCCAACACGAGTGTCACCAACTCTCGTCCACACAAAAAAACGCCAAGCATCTGGCGTCGTCGACACTGTAAGGCTTGCGGGCACACCTTCACTACTGATGAGCGTCCTCGCCTAAGCCATACGCAAGCAGTCTGGGACCCTAAGCATGATAAAACGATGGTTTATAACCCAGGCAAGTTGGTTATAAGTATAGCTTTGGCGTTTGGCCATAACGTCGCAAAAGGTAAAGAATCTGCCTGGGATCTGATGGAAACTATTACAGCGATACTAGCTACTCAGTTTCAGGGATCGCTATCGACTGACGACATTACCGCAGTCACCCATCAAACGCTAAAAAACTTTGACGAAGCGGCCGCACTACAATACGCTATGCAACACCAGTTGCTTACTTCGACGAAGCGTCGTCGGAAGTCTTAGCATGCTTAGCGCGAGCCTTTGAGGCAAAAGTCGCCTTTTCGGTAACGTCGAACTTATCAAGATATTTACCAAGCATTAAGTGTGTCTGCGCATTGAATGAAGCGACCGAACTATAGCCTACCGATGTAAGCGGCATCAGCAACCACTGCAGTACCATGCCTACGGTACGACGACGCTTGTATCGCTCAGGCCGTGGCGGCAACATCTTAAGCATCAACAGAATAGTGATAAAAATACCAACCATCGCGACTTGCTGGATTGAACTAACGATATTTGGCAACTGGTGAGCGGCGATGTTACGCGACGCTTCGGGATTAATAATCAAAGGAACCCAACCGCCAAACGTAATCAGGAGCGCCATAGTCGCAAGTGTAACGTGACTATCGACAAGGCGTGCGAATCGCGCAAACCCTTCCCAGAACGGAACGTTGCGGCTACGAGTAAACAATCGCGTTGCAACGAACGGAATATCCGATACGCCATAGCCCCATCGACGAAGCTGTTTGAACTGTGTAATGAGAGTACGCCTTAAGGTATCACCCATGACCGCGTCTTGATAAATTGGTACGTGGATAGGTACGACGCTGTAGGTACCGCCAAAGAAGAAATAACTTCGCCAATACTGGTGCCCGTCTTCGACGATGCTACGCTTACTCCAAAAGTCCATCGCAACCAATGCATCCATCGGCTGGGAGTGCGCCGCGAAATTACGCAACGTGTGTGGGCGCATCGAGCTGATGATAGTCCAGAATGAATTACCGGTAGCTATGACGCGCATTGGCGCTGGGGCATCCCAGATATTACCAAAGTAGAGCGCGACTGGCTGATACGACAGATGAGTACGCTCGTGATGCACGATATACTCGTACGCGACGTAGTCGAAGTAGGTTGGGTGCGGACGATTATCGCTATCGAGCGTCGTGACAATGACATTGCTGTAGTCAATCGCTTGTTTATCACACCACTTTTGCAACTCGTACCCTGCATAGGTGATGTTAGGGCCCTTACCGACGACCTCATCGGGCATATCCTTGGGGTGCTTTACAATCTGAAAGGTATAAAATACATCTGCGTATTCTTTTTGCAGTCGCTTTGCAGTCGCTTCAATAGCAGCGCCGCCCCGCTCTTCGTAAGCAAGGTAAAGAATGATCCGTTTGTTGTCGTAGGTAGTATTAATAACCGATTCAATTGTTGGCTGAATGACTTCGTAGTCTTCGTTATAGGCTGCAATAATGACAGCATGGAATAATTGCGACGGCTTCGGGTAATCACCCAGATCGCTCGATACGAGACGCAGGTTTTGCTGATGAGCCGCATATCCAAACCCAGTCGATGCGTTCGCGACTACACGATCATAGCTTG
>DJVK01000009.1 GCA_002441145.1 Candidatus Saccharibacteria bacterium UBA6258
GACACAAAACGAGCCGTTGGCACCCTAAGATGGCGCCATACATTCACAGCAAGCGCCAGGACAGTCACATCATTGACTTGACTAAGACCGTTGAAGGTCTTGAAAAAGCGCTACCAATTATCACAAGCGTCGCTGCAAGCGGCAAACAAGTTTTGTTTGTTGGTACAAAGAAACAAGCTAAAGAAGCTGTTAAAGCTGCGGCCGAAAAAGTTGGTCAAGCATACGTCGTAGAACGATGGGTTGGCGGTATGCTGACAAACGTCGCTACGACATCAGCACAAATCAAGAAGCTTAAAGACCTCGAGCGCCGCATGGTAAGTGGTGACCTTGAAAAGCGCTACAACAAGCTCGAAGTACAACGCTTCCAGGAAGAAATTGATGCGCTGAACCTTAAATACAGTGGTATCAAGGACCTAAATGGCAAGCCTGGTCTTGTTATCGTTCTCGACACTCTTGTTGACGCGAACGCGATTCGCGAAGCTAAGACTCTCGGCGTTCAAGTTGTCGGTGTCGTTGACACCAACGCTAACCCAGACGTCGTAGACTACGTCATTCCTGGTAACGACGACGCAATCAAGGGCCTTCAGCTCTTCCTCGACTACTTCGTAGCCGCTGTACAGGAAGGTGTTGGCTCAGTAAAGAAAGAGGAGAAGTAATATGGGCATTACTATCGAAGACATCAAGAAGCTAAAAGAACTTACTGGCGTTGGTCTGACTGACGCTAAGGTAGCGCTCGTCGAAGCTAACGGCGATTTTGACAAAGCTCTCGAAGCTATGCGCAAAAAAGGTTTGACGAAGGCAGAAAAGAAGGGCGACCGTGAAGCACGTGAAGGCCTTATTGAAAGCTACGTTCACTCAAACCGCATCGGCGTTATCGTCGAAGTAAACTGTGAGACCGACTTCGTTGCACGTCTACCAGAATTCAAGGAACTTGCACACCAGGTTGCGATGCAAATCGCTGCAATGGCGCCAAAGTATGTATCTGAGGCTGATATTCCAGCTGAAGAATATGCCCGCGTCAAAGCTGAATTGCTTTCGAGCGAAGCTCTAAAGAGCAAGCCTGCCGAAATGGCTGACAAGATTGTCGAAGGTCAACTTTCTAAGCACTTTGCAGAGCAGGTCCTTATGAGCCAGACATTTATTCTTGACGATAAGATGACTGTTGCTGATCGTGTCAAAGAACAAATCGCTAAGAGTGGTGAGAACATCGTTGTTCGCCAATTCAAGCGTATCGAACTTGGCGTAAACGAATAGAACATTGTTTCTAACTATAAAACCCGGCAACTAGGCCGGGTTTTATAGTAGTAATTTGCTATAATATACTTAGATAAACGAGAGGAACCTATGTTTAATACCGACCCCTATGAATTAAAAATGACAAGCGCTCTTGAGCACTTTGACGAAGAACTGAAAAAGATCCGTACTGGCCGCGCTCACCCAAGCATGCTTGATGGCATCAAGGTTTCGGCCTATGGGTCTGAGATGCCGCTAAACCAGGTTGCAAACATCACCGCCCCAGAGGCACAAATGCTACAGATTACGCCATTTGACCCAGGTAATATTCAGCATATTGCCGCTGCGATCCGTAACGACCCGAGCCTTGGCCTAAATCCAAGTGACGACGGCCGCGTCGTTCGCGTTCCTGTGCCGGCACTTACTGAAGATCGTCGTAAAATGCTTGTTAAGCAAGCTGGTGAAAAGGTAGAGGAAGCGCGTATTGCTCTTCGTAACATCCGCCAAGACGGCCTAAAGGATGCAAAGCACAAAAAAGAGAACAAAGAAATCTCTGAAGACGACATGAAGCTTGTTGATAAAGAATTTGACCGCCTGATGGGCGAGTATCAAGGCAAAATCGAAGAAGCGTTCAGGGCTAAAGAAAAGGATATCTTAACGATCTAATGACCCACTCCTCTGTACCGACTCACGTCGGCTATATCGTTGACGGTAATCGTCGTTGGGCAAAAGCACGGGGATTGCCTGGATTCGAAGGACATCGAGCAGGGTACCATACACTGCAGGATGTGTTACTTGAAACTATTCATAGCGGCGTGTTCTATGTGAGCGCGTATGTCTTTAGTACCGAAAACTGGAAGCGCAGCGAAGACGAGGTCGGCAAGCTTATGAACCTCTTGTTGAGAGTTCTTAAGACCGATGCCCATATTTTTGTTGAGAACAATGTCCGCATGCGCGTACTAGGGACTCGCGAAGGCTTGTCTAAGCCCGTCCTCAAAGCAATCGATGATGCCGAGGAGCTGACAAAGGATATGACGGGCGGCCAGATTTTACTTTGCTTGAATTACGGTGGTCAACTCGAGGTTTCAGATGCGGTCAAGGCGATGATACGTGCGGGAGTCGCCGCCGATGACGTAACGCCCGACGAAATTGCGAAATATTTGTATGCGCCCGACGTTCCAGCGTGTGATCTTATTGTCCGTACGAGCGGTGAGCAGAGGCTGAGCAACTTTATGTTATGGCGCAGTGCTTACAGTGAACTGCTATTTATAGATAAGACATGGCCAGACATGACAAAGCAGGACGTAAGCGATATACTAGATGAATATGCGCGCCGTGGGCGCCGATTTGGAGGATAAATGGACATTGTTTTTGGGGTAATATTAGGGATTATAGTGCTCACGATTCTCGTGGTGATCCACGAACTTGGGCACGCGCTTGTCGCGCGTCGTAACGGCGTAGTCGTCGAGGAATTCGGCGTAGGGTTCCCCCCACTCGCCTGGGGCAAGAAAGTAAAAAAGAGCTTGCTAGGCAAAAATGTACTCTTCAGTGTTAACTGGCTGCCTTTAGGGGGCTTCGTTAAGCTGCAAGGTGAGAATGACTCAGCTGATAGGCCAGGTGATTATGGCGCTGTTACATTTTGGCAAAAAACCAAGATTCTTTTAGCAGGTGTAGCAATGAACTGGTTAACTGCAGTCGTGCTGTTTTCGTTTTTGGCTGCGATAGGTTTGCCAAAGATATTACCAAACCAATTTAGTATTCCAAGCGACACTCAGACGATTCGCCAACCGGTCGAACTAGTATCGATCGTTGACGGTTCGCCAGCAGAGAAGGCGGGACTTCAGCAAGGTGATAAGATTATTCGTTTCGCAGGTGAACCATTAGAAGGTGCTGCAGACTTAAGCCGACTCGCGAAGGACAACGGCGGCAAAATGGTAGAAGTTATTTACTCACGCAATAACGTCGAAGCCAGCACTCCTGTAACGCTCCGCGACAATAACGACGACAAAAAGGGTTACCTTGGTGCGGGTTCTGCACAGCAGGAACTGATTAAGGCGAGCTGGTCTGCACCAATCGTTGGTTTTGGCACGACGGTGCAAATGACTGCGGTCACGCTGCAGGGTCTTGGTGATGTTATTGGGAAGGGCCTTAGCGGGCTTGTTCTCCAGTTCAGCTTTGATGAGGATACTAAAACAGCAGCTAAGGCTGATCTTGCGACTGTGGGTGATAGCGTGGCTGGACCGGTTGGCATCTTCGGTGTCATATTCCCGGCAGCCGAAAAAGCCGGACCTACGCACGTCATATTACTCGCAGCGATTATTTCGTTGACGTTGGCGGTCATGAACATTCTGCCTATTCCAGCACTCGATGGTGGACGATGGTTTGTTACGGCACTGTTCCGGGCGCTAAAAAAGCCTCTCAACAAAGATATCGAAGAGAAAATTCACGGCGCAGGGTTTATGGCGCTGATGTTCTTGGTTGTTTTGATTACGATAGCTGATATCGGGAAGCTTTAGCTGAAAACAGATGGAGAGGATTAAAAACTCACGGTATGTCCACTGGGTCTTTTGGCCGACGTGGATGGTCGTGAGTTTTTTTGGCGCATCCGCACTAATGGCTGGATTCGTGATAGTTGCGACCAGACTCGGCGTTGATGTGCCGATCGACACAACACTAGGCGGGTTGGTACTTAGGCTGGCGATGTATGTAGTAATGACCGCGCTATTCGTGGCGTTGCCGTATTATGTGTGGCGTATGCCGTTTAGTCGCCGCGAAGTAGGTCTGGCGCGCGAGTTGACATGGGCAGACATCGGATTGGCGATTGCAGGATTTGTGCTGTATGGTTTGTTATCGATGGTCGCGCTGGCGCTCGCTAGGCAGGTGCCAGGGTTCAATACCGCGCAAGTTCAGGATCTTGGACTCCAGAATATACTTGGAATGGAGCGGATGATCGCGTTTATCACACTGGTAATCGTGACGCCATTTATCGAAGAGTTTATTTTTAGAGGTGTATTATATGGCAAGCTTCGGGTGGCGAGTATGTCTATCGCGGCGGCGGGGTTTGTCGTTAGTATATTGTTCGCTATCGCGCATGGGCAGTGGAATGTTGGTATCGATGTTTTTTGTCTCAGTTTAGTCGCAATCGCATTGCGCGAAGTGACTGGCACGATTTGGGCGGGCGTCTTGATGCATATGATTAAGAATGCAATTGCGTTCTATTTATTATTTGTCGCAGCGCAAGGATTTTAGCGCATGGCAAATGATATTCTTGTCGTAAAGGTTGGCACGAGTACGCTGCTCGGGTCGCACGAAGAGCCAAGCCGGACATTTGAGTATGTCGCTAATAGTGTCATCGACCTTAGCAGCCAGTACCGTATCGTACTGGTGACGTCGGGGGCGATAGGATTCGGTGTTACGCAACTTGGTCTAAGTGGTCGTCCACACGAAATTCGCAAACTGCAGGCATTGTCGATGATTGGCCAGGTAGGTCTGCTGCGCAAATGGCGCGAAGCATTCGACGGCGTGACGACAGGGCAAGTGCTGGTGACTCGTAATGAATTACGCGATGAAACGACAGGACTTGCGTTCCGTGAGAGCATCGAACAGGTGTGGGAGTATGGCGCGATACCGATAGTCAATGAAAACGATGCCGTCAGCAACGAAGAAATAAGTTTTGGTGATAACGACCGGCTTGCAGCCGAAGTCGCGATTAGTTTAAAGGCCAAATCACTAGTCATGTTAACTGATCAGAATGGTATACAGGCTGGATTTGGTACTGATTCACAGTATCGCCTCGAGGTTGTATCAATTGATGACGTATCGACGCATATCCTGCCATCTAAATCAGTCATGGGCAAGGGCGGTGCTTCGAGCAAGGTCATTGCCGCATCGCTTGCCGTTAACTCAGGAATCGATGTTTTTATCGCGCATGCGGCTGAGCGCGGAGCAGTCGAAGAGGCGCTCTCTGGTAAAATGGGTACAAAAATTGTACAATAGAGCGTAATTATGCGCATATCACAATTATTTACACGGACATCAAAAACGGCACCTGCTGACGAGGTCGCCAAGAACGCACAACTACTAATTCGTGCAGGATTTGTATACAAAGTAATGGCGGGCGTCTACGCCTATACACCGCTTGGTCTTCGTGTACTCGAAAACATCAAACAGATCGTACGCGAAGAAATGAACGCCATCGGTGGGCAAGAACTTATCATGAGTAGCCTACAGGCCAAAGAGACATGGGCAAAGACAGGGCGATGGGACGATGAAGTCGTTGATGTATGGTTTAAGTCTAAATTAAAAGACGACACCGAAGTCGGCTTTGGCTGGAGCCACGAAGAAACTATCATCGAGATGGTCCAGCAGTATTTGAAGAGTTACAAAGATCTTCCAATTAATGTCTATCAATTCCAAACCAAGATGCGCAATGAGTTACGCGCTAAGAGCGGTATCATGCGTGGCCGCGAGTTCGTCATGAAAGATATGTACAGCTGTAGTATCGACGCCGAGCAACACGAAGCGTTTTATGCGGCTACCATCGAGGCGTACAATCGTATCTTTGAGCGCCTAGGCTTAGGTGAAGACACATACGTTACATTCGCGAGTGGAGGTGCGTTTACTAAGTTTAGTCACGAGTTCCAGACCATTTGTGACGCTGGCGAGGACGTTATTTATCTGCACCGCGGTAAAAATATCGCTGTCAACGAAGAAGTACTAGAGGAAGCTCTCGAAGAGCTAGGCGTCTCGCGCGATGAAATGGAAAAGGTCAAGACAGCTGAGGTCGGTAACATCTTTAACTTTGGCACGCAAAAGTCAGAAGAAATGGGCTTTACGTTCACGAATGCCGAAGGTAAGGAACAATTTGTTCACCTTGGTTCATATGGAATCGGTATTACACGCGTTATGGGCGTAATCGTCGAGAAGTTCGCCGATGATAAAGGTATCGTGTGGCCAGAAGGTGTGGCGCCGGCTAAAGTCTACCTGGTTCGCATTGGTAGCGATGACGCAATCACGCATGCTGATGCATTGTATGATGAACTGACCGCAAAGGGAATAGAGGTAATTTATGATGATCGCGACGAGCGACCGGGTGTTAAATTTGCCGATGCAGAGCTTATGGGTATACCGTATCGGGTTACCGTAAGCGACCGTTTGATTGCCGATGCATCATACGAATTGACTGTACGTAACAGTGGTGAGACCGTACTATTGACACACGACGAATTGCTTGCTAAACTAAGCTGAATCAAAGCATCTCTTGGAGGAGTTAACACTAGTCGAACAGATTAGGTCCTCTCAGGCGGCTAAGAGTGAAACGAGGAAACACATTATGAAAAAAGCATATCAGATTACAGAAGCTGGCCGCAAAGAACTTGAGGCTGAGCTTGCGGAACTTAAGGGTCGTCGTGGCGATATTGCAGATAAAATAGCAGAAGCCCGCGATTATGGCGACTTAAGTGAAAACGCAGAATACGACAGTGCCCGCGAAGAGCAGGGTCTTGTTGAGACGCGTATCGCTGAAATCGAAGACATTTTGATGAACGCCGAAGAAATCAAGACGCGCAAGTCTAGCAAAGTGCAACTTGGTAGTACTGTCGAACTAAAGAATGGTGACAAGACATTCAGCTACACAGTAGTTGGTCCTGTCGAAGCTGATCCGCTATCAGGCAAAATCAGCAACGAATCACCAATCGGTATAGCACTTCTTGGCAAGGCTGTCGGCGATGAAGCCGTCATCACGACACCAAAGGGCGACACTACCTACACGGTAATCTCGCTTTCTTAAGTTATTGTCAATCCAAAAAACACCTCGCCATGCCAGCGAGGTGTTTTTATACCCTGATATTTGATACACTAATAAGCAGTAATTAAGAGAAAGAACGAGAATAATGGCGACATTGAAAGAGTTGCGCGATGAGCGTCTCAGGAAATTAAGTGAACTAAAGAATTTGGGTATCAACCCGTATCCTGCTGAAGCTACACGCACGCATGACATCGCTGATGTTACAAGCAAGTTCGATGAGCTCGAAAACCAGACGGTAACAGTCGTTGGCCGCTTATTAGGTACTCGTAAGTTCGGCAAGCTAGCATTCTTGGTCTTGCGAGACATGAGCGGGCAAGTGCAGTTATTTTTGCGTTCTGACACCGTAGAGCCACTCGATGCCGTAAATTCTCGTGTGGGTATGGAGCAGCTCAACCTGCTCGATCCAGGTGACTTTATACAGGCTACAGGCCCTGTTATTCGTTCTAAAACGGGCGAGATTTCAGTGGATGTGCGCGAACTTCGCTTGTTAACTAAATCTTTGCGCCCGATGCCAACTGAGCAAGAAGGATTTAATAATAAAGAAGAGCGTTTCCGTCGCCGTTACGTCGATATGAACGTTAATCTTGATGTACGCAACCGATTTGTTCGACGTAGTAAGTTTTGGCAGGCGACTCGTAAGTTTTTGGATGATCACGGTTTCTACGAAGTTAACATTCCTGTTCTTGAGCACACTACCGGTGGTGCCGATGCTACGCCATTCGTGACGCACATGGATGCACTTGACCAAGATTTTTACTTACGTATCAGCCACGAATTGCCACTTAAGCGCTTGCTTGGTGCTGGCTTTGAAAAAGTTTACGACCTCGGTCCACGTTTCCGTAACGAAAACTACAGCGACGAGCACTTACCGGAACATGTAGCCATGGAATGGTACTGGGCGTACGCCAACTGGCAAGACGGTATGAAGTTCATGGAAGAGATGTATAAATATGTTCTTCAAGAAACATTCGGCACGTTGCAGTTCAAAATCGGTCGCTTTGACGTCGACATGGGTAAAGACTGGGAAGTTTGGGATTACGCAGATGTTATTAAGCAGCACTACGGTATCGATGTTCACAATACGACTATCGAAGAAGTCGCTACGAAGCTAAAGGAAAACGGGCTTGAGGTTGAAAAGACTGATAGTATCCCGCGTGGTATCGACAAGCTGTGGAAGCACATTCGCAAAGATGTTGCGGGCCCAGTATGGTTAGTGAATACCCCTAAATTTATTTCGCCACTTGCAAAGAGTAGTGTTGATAATCCTGATACCGTACAGCGGTTCCAACCGGTAATCCTTGGCTCAGAACTCGGTAACGGCTTTTCTGAATTGAATGACCCGATAGACCAATACGATCGATTCGTAGAACAGCAAAACATGCGCGACGCAGGTGACGAAGAAGCGATGATGCTTGATATCGACTTTGTCGAGATGCTTGAATACGGCATGCCACCAGCTTGTGGTTGGGGATATAGCGAACGAGTATTCTGGATGTTCGAAGGCGTCACGGCACGTGAAGGCGTACCGTTCCCGCAATTACGTCACGACATCGACGACACGACAAAAGCCCTCTATCCAGAAGCACACCTTTAGTAGCTCTGGCATAGGCGGTATCGCTCAGGCGTACTATACTAGAGATAATGGCTAATTATCGCGGGCACTTGGTTGGGGGATTTGTCGGAGCAGTTATATATACTGCTGCAATGCTTTTTGTGCCCGTTGAGCAGCTTGCTGAATATGCACATTTGCTTAATGACTGGCAAGCGCTCACGGCAATCTTCGTCCTAGCAATGTTGTTTGGGCTATTCCCAGACGTCGATACGAATAGTAAGGCGCAGGACATATTTTATTGGATCGTTTTTCCATTAGATGCGTTATTAATTTGGAACGGATACCTGCAGGCTGCGGCCTATCTTGGTTTTATCGCCATGCTACCGATTATTGCGCATCATCGTGGATGGACGCATCGTAAGTGGGCGGCGTTTATCGTGCCGCTGCCGATTGTACTTATTCCGTATCTGTATGACGAAAAAATGCTCGGTATTAGCTTGGTGTACTATGGCGCCGCCGTTATTGGGTATTTGTCCCATCTACTACTGGACGGCCTTATTTGGCGATGGTTCCGCGTTCGTAATTAATATTTGCTATACTAAGGATAGAAAAGAGGAAGGGTAATGTCTAATTCCAAGGGTGTGGCGGTCATAAAAATTAAGGGCGTCAAAAAACGCTTCGGCAAAGTTGTGGCGCTTGATGACATTTCACTGACTGTACAAAAAGGACATATCCATGGCTTCTTGGGTCCAAACGGTGCAGGCAAGACCACGGCAATAAAAATTTTGATGGATTTTATTCGCCCAACGAGCGGTAAGGTGTCTATATTCGGCATGGACGCACGGGCTGATAGCGTGAAGGTTAAAGAGCGCGTAGGGTACTTATCGGGTGACATGGAACTCTACGATAACCTGACCGGGCATCAGTATCTGACGTATGTCGCGCATCTTAGGGGAGACGGTGACTATAAGCACTTAGCGAAGCTCATAAGAGACCTAGAAGTCATACTAGACCGTAAAATCGGCACACTGAGCCGTGGTAACAAGCAAAAGATTGGACTGATGGCGGCACTGATGACCGATCCTGACTTGCTTATCCTAGACGAGCCGACGACTGGCCTTGACCCATTGATGCAGCAAAAATTTTATGCAGTCGTGCGTGACTATGCGCGCCGAGGAAAAACTGTGTTCATGTCGAGTCATATTCTGGGTGAAGTGCAAGAAGTGTGCGATGTGATAACGTTCATGAAAAAAGGCAAGACAGTCACGACGGTCGACGTAAAGGATTTACTTTCGGCTACAAAACGCCATATTGTGATGAAAATTGATCACCATGAAACGGCGCTAGAGCCGTCGTCTCAAATCGAAGCTACGAACATTAAACGTACTAAGTCGACGTTGAGTTTTGACGTACCATCAGCCGATCGCAAAGTGCTGCGCTGGATTGCTACGCAACCAGTGAGTGACGTAACAATAACAGAGGCAAATTTGGACAGTATATTCATGGATATGTACGAAGAGGAGGAGAGTAATGTTTAATTCTGTCTTTACGAAGACGATGTATGATAAGCGCTGGTTCTTGCTTGGCTGGGCGCTCGGTGGTGCTACGCTACTTGGTCTGACGGCGCTGTTCTTCCCGACATTCAAGCAAAGCGGCCTCGACCAAGCACTGCAGTCGATACCTGCTGGATTGCAAAACTTGACGGGAGACATTAGTAGTTACGCGCAATTTGATGGGTACCTGGGTAACGCCGTGTATGGGCTGCGAGCACAGATGTTGTTCATCCCGCTTACTATCATTCTTGGAATCTCGTTGAGTGTAGGGGAGGAGTCGAGTCGTAAGCTGTACCAACTCGTTGCGCAACCTGTATCGCGATTATCGATTGCATTCCAAAAGTGGTTGGCAGGAGCATTCATTGTTACGATTATTGTGGCCGCATTGTATGGTGCAATCGCTCTCGTTGCCCTGACTATTGGTGAGTCAGTGCCCTTCGAACTGCTCAATAAAATTTCGATTATGTCAGCCTTATTCTTGCTGATGATGTTTACGGTCGTCTATGGAATAGGTTTGGCAACGGGCCGAAAAACAGTTGCCCTAGCAATTTCGATCGTCTGGACGATGGCGAGCTTCTTGATTGATTCGTTTGCGGCATCGATTGATTGGTTAAAGCAAATCGAATGGAGTTCCATCTTTATGTACTACGACACGATGAGCTTAACGGAGAGCGCGCTAGATATTAATCACATAGTAATCTTAGCTGGCCTGACCGCAGTATTTTTGATGCTTGGGTTACTTGTGTTCCCGAATCGAGATTTACGAGAGGAATCAGCATGATCGAAGTAAAAAGTGTTACGAAACTGTATGGTAAGAAAAAGAATATATTCTCGGCACTCGATGACGTCAGCTTTACGATTCCTGAGGGTGCGAGCGTGGCGGTTATCGGTAAGTCTGGTAGTGGCAAGAGTACATTGATGCATGTCATGAGCGGCCTCGACCGCCCCACGAGCGGCGAGATTGTTATTGGTGACGAGAATATCCTGACGTTGACGCCCAAAAAGGTTGACGCCTTCAGGTCGCGCGAAATGAGTTTTATCTTTCAGAGCTTTTTTGTGCAGGGCAACGAGAGTTGCTATAACAATGTCAGTTTACCGCTTGAAATAGCCAATGTGCCTCTGCGCGAACGTAAGCAAAAAATCGAACAAGCACTCGACGCTGTCGAGCTACTTGATAAAAGCAAAGCGCGCGCCCGCGACTTATCGGGTGGGCAAAAACAGCGTCTGGCGATTGCACGTGCCATCGTTAATGATCCAAAAATTCTTTTTGCTGATGAGCCGACAGGAAATCTAGATAGCGTAACGGGCGAAAAAATAGAAGATTTGTTATTCTCGTATTCTCGGGAGCATAATGCGACATTAATCGTCGTTACTCACGATGAAGACCTGGCGAATAAATGCGACATACAAATTCGTATCAAGGATGGCAAGATAGAGTCAATTACTGGCGACGTAGAAGGGAAGAACTGATGAAGACAAGCGATATTCTGCGACGCGCCGGACGCAACCTGCGCCAGGCAAAGATGCGTACAATTTTGACGAGCTTGGCGATTAGTGTCGGTGCATTTACGTTGACGCTATCACTTGCAGCTGGTCAGGGGTCGCGTGACTACACGAATGACCTAATTAGCACGAATATCGATCCACAGGCGTTGTTTATCGTCAAAGATAAATCGATCTTCGAGGGCGGGCCAACTGCGAATACCGGTCTGCGAGAATTTGACGCCGACGTCACGGTGCGTAATGGCCGATCTATCAAGCAACTCAACCAAACTGACATCGATAAGCTGAACAAACGAAACGACTTAGTTGACGTGACGCCCGTATATCAGATTGATGTTCAGTCGATATCATTCGAGGGGAGTGATAAGCGATATATCGCGCAAGTAGATACCTACCGACCTGGCGTAAAAAGCGAAGTGATTGCCGGGGGGCTGCCCGAAATCGGCACCGACCTTAAAGAAGGTGACGTTGTTATACCAGAGTCGTTTGCTGCAACGCTTGGCATTGATGCCAGTAACCTTATTGGCAAAACGATGACGGTGACGCTTGCTCAGGTTTCACAGACGCCGACCGATGAAGAGATTCAACGTATCCTTGTGACCGAAGGCACGGCAGGTCTTAGCAAACTTGCTCAGGGTAAAACGAAAGAATTTGATTTTACGATTCGCGCTATTGCAAAGAAGGCGTCGACCGCACTTGCCGCGACGACATCGGCGCAAGTGTCGGCGATGAGCGCGAAGCAGTTGAATGATTATGTCACCGAAGGCACGACAAGTTACCAGAAGTATTTTGGCGTCTCGGCAACAGCCAAAACGGGCGTCGACCCGGCAGTGGTGAAGGCTGAGCTTAATCCCGAAGGATATGCAGCCCAGACCGCACAAGACCTACAATCGCTATTGTTTACGATCGTTAATATTTTGCAGGGTATCGTAGCTGGTTTTGGCGTGCTGGCGCTACTGGCTAGCGTGTTCGGCATTATCAACACACAGTACATTAGTGTGCTTGAACGCACGAGTCAGATTGGCCTCATGAAGGCACTCGGTATGTCTGGGCGTGAAATTGCTAAGTTGTTCCGCTACGAAGCGGCCTGGATCGGATTTATCGGCGGCGTGATTGGCGCAGGTATCGCATGGGTACTTGGAACGGTGGCAAACCCGTTGATTACGAGGCAACTTGAATTGGGCGAAGGTAATTACTTATTAGACTTCGTTTGGTGGCAGATCGCGATCCTGCTTGTATCACTCGTTGTTATTGCTATCGCGGCAGGCTACTTCCCAGCTCGTAAAGCAGCGAAACTCGATCCTATCGAAGCGTTGCGCACCGAGTAGCTGGCGAATCTCTACCCCCGTGATACAATAAGGGCATGTTAGACATACGATTCATCCGCGACAATGCTGACCGCGTCCAAGAAGCGGCAGCGCAAAAAGGCTACAAGGTTAATATCAAGGAGCTATTAGAGTCGGATGAGTCGCGTCGTGAGCTACAGCAAAAAGCAGACGAGTTACGCACTCGTCGCAATGAAATCTCTTCACGAATGAAGGGTGGTGTTCCCGCACCTGAGCTTATCGAAGAGGGTAAAAAGCTAAAGACTGAATTGGCTGAGATTGAAGACCACCTACGGGTTGTCGACGAAACGTATATCGATCTTTTGAAGAAAGTTCCAAATATGCCAGCTGATGACGTGCCGGTGGGTGCGAGCGAAGACGAAAACGTTGTCGCTAAAGTCGTCGGTGAACCGACCGTCTTTGACTTTACTCCAAAGAACCATGCTGAAATTGCCGAGGCTAAAGGCTGGTTAGACAAAGAACGTGCCAGCAAGGTTGCTGGATCTCGCTTTGCGTACGTAATGGGCAGTATGGTCAAGCTTGAGCTAGCGATTGAGCAGTTCGTCATCGACACTTTGACAGACGAAGAAAAAATCAAGCAAATCGCAGCCGGTGCTGGACTTTCGGTCAACACCAAGCCGTTCGTGCCCGTTCTGCCGCCGCTTATGATCAAGACTGAAGCGTATGACCAGATGGATCGCCTAGAGCCTCGTGACGATCGCTACAAGATCGAGGGCGAAGAGCTTTGGCTACAGGGAAGTGCTGAGCATGTCTTGGGCAGCATGCATTCTGGTGAAATTTTTAACGAAACCGATTTGCCAATCCGCTATCTTGGCTTTGCAACGAGCTTCCGCAAAGAAGCAGGGACATACGGTAAAGACATGGAAGGCATTATTCGTATGCACCAGTTCGATAAGCTCGAAATGGAAAGCTTTGCGCTCGCTAGCGATAGCATGAATGAGCACTTATTGTTCGTCGCTATTCAAGAATATTTGCTTGCGGCACTAAAGTTGCCATACCGCGTACTACAAAAATGTACTGCTGACATCGGTAAACCGAATGCCCGCGGAGTCGACATGGAAGTATGGCTGCCTGGACAAGCTAAATATCGTGAAACGCACACCGCCGACTACATGACTGATTACCAGTCACGCCGCTTGCAGACTCGTGTACGCAAGGACGGCGACCTGCAGCTGGTTCACACCAATGATGCCACGGCTTTTGCCTTAGGCCGAGCGATGGTTGCGATAATCGAGAATTATCAAACTGCCGATGGGGATGTCATCGTTCCCGAAGTACTCCGCGCCTATATGGGTAACCGCGAAATAATTTAGATATTCAGCTACGCTTGTAGCAACAAACACAGCCGCTATAACTACCGATTGTACGAAAATGGGAGTATAATAAGGGTATAGCAACGGTTAAACGAAAGGGGTCTACCATGATCGCACAAATCGAAATAACCGGAGTCGGACCGTATTCTCCCGATGACCAAACAAAAAAATATATCAAGAAGAAGATTGGCGGGCTCGACCGCCTCGCACCGCGGCACGCGCGTAAAAGCATGCACGCAGATGTCAAATTGGCCGAAGTTAACAGAGACAAGGGGAACAAATACGAAGTAGAGGTTATCCTCACCGTTCCTGATAAGCGAATGACCGCAAAAGATTCTACGATGAACATTCTTGCTGCGGTTGATATCGTCGAGGCGAAGCTTGCGACGCAGTTGCGAAAGTATAAACAAGATACACTGCCTCATGTCGGTAAGCGCAGGCTTCTTGACCGTTTTAAGCGCAGCTATGCGCGCGAACAGCAAAGTTAGGTTAAATTAATCTGTTGATTCGCCCGTTTACTCTTTTATATGCCGTTGAAACGTCGTATAATAATACGTAGTTTTTCAGAAATTTCCAGAGGAGTGAGGGATTAATATATGGTGAATCAACAAAAAGCTCTAACGAAGATCTTCGGCGATCCCCAGAAGCGTATTTTAAAGCGCTTGCAAAAACGTGTCGACGAAGTAAATGCGCTTGAAGACAAGTATCGCAAGATGACAGATAAAGAGCTCCGTGCGCAGACAGATGTTCTTAAAAAGAAGTTAACCAAAAAGGGTGTGACGCTAGATACGCTCTTGCCCGACGCGTTTGCATTGGTCCGCGAAACGGCTGATCGTGTCATCGGTGAACGACACTATGATGTACAGTTAATCGGTAGTATGGTCTTGCACGAAGGCAACGTTGCCGAACTCAAGACTGGTGAAGGTAAGACGTTGATGTCGACCCTTGCGGCGTACCTTAATGCTCTTGAGGGTAAGGGTGTCCACATTGTGACCGTTAACGACTACCTTGCGCAACGTGACGCTGGCTGGATGGCAAAGATTTACGATGCACTCGGTATGAGCACCGGTGTTATCGTCAACGAGGCATCATTTGTTTACGATAAAGATTTTGATAACGAGCGTCATGACGACCCGCGTCTTAAAAAGCTGCGCCCAGTTACTCGCAAAGAAGCGTATGCAGCCGATATTACCTACGGAACGAACAACGAGTTCGGATTCGATTATCTTCGCGACAACATGGTTAACGAAATCGATCTTGTGCGTCAGCGTGAGTTGAATTTTGCCATCGTTGACGAGGTAGACTCAATCCTAGTCGACGAAGCGCGTACGCCGTTGATTATTTCGGCACCTGCTGCCGAGAATCCTGATAGCTACTATCAGTTCGCAAAGATTGCCGCACGACTCGTGCCGAACGACTACATCCTTGATGAAAAGCGTCGCAGCGTGTCATTGACCGATGAAGGTGTCGAAAAAATTCAAAAGATGCTGGGTATTAAAAACCTTTATACGCCAGAATACGTGCGAAGTGTTTATCACCTCGACCAAGCTTTGCGTGCTCAAACATTGTTCCACCGGGATAAAGACTACGTCGTAACGAATGATGGTGAAGTTATCATCGTCGACGAACACACTGGTCGATTGAAGCAGGGTAACCGATATAACGAAGGCCTCCACCAGGCAATCGAAGCAAAAGAAGGCGTGCCGGTATTGCAAGAAAGCATGACACTTGCAACAGTGTCATTCCAGAATTTCTTCCGTTTGTACAACAAGCTTTCGGGTATGACCGGTACGGCATTTACTGAAGCTGAAGAATTCCAGCAAATCTACAGTCTCGACGTCGTCGTCGTTCCACCGAACAAGCCAATTAGGCGTATTGACCACGAAGATCTTATCTTTAAGACCGAAAAAGGCAAGCTGAAGGCAGTTGCTGAAGCAATTAAGCGCTATCACGAAGATGGCCGCCCGGTATTGGTTGGTTCTGGCTCAATTGCCAAGAACGAGCTCATCGCTGCATGGCTCGACAAAGAAGGTATCAAATACGAACTCTTGAACGCCAAAAATAACGAACGCGAAGCGTCAATCGTTGAAAAGGCAGGTCAAAAGGGTGCGATTACGCTGGCGACTAACATTGCCGGTCGTGGTACCGACATTAAGTTAGGTGAAGGCGTCATCGAACTCGGCGGTTTGGTTGTTATCGGTAGCGAACGTCACGAATCTCGTCGCATCGACAATCAGCTGCGTGGACGCGGTGGTCGTCAAGGTGACCCGGGCGAGACTCAGTTCTATGTATCTACCGAAGATGACCTGATGCGCATCTTCCAGGGCGAACGAATTGCTTCGCTGATGGACCGCTTGGGTGTCGACGAAGAAACCCCTATTCAGAACAAAGCAGTCAGCAAGACACTCGAAGCTGCGCAAAAGCGCGTCGAAGGTTACAACTTTGATACCCGTAAGAACGTCGTTCAGTACGACAACGTCATCAACCGTCACCGTCGTGTCGTTTACACGATGCGTCGCAAGATTCTTGAAGGTGACGTTATCAAGCCAGAAATCCAACGTCTTCTTAAAGAGAAGATTCAGGATCTGACCGTCGTACCTGCTAAGAACAATCCAAAATTCGCCGAAGAATTCGAAGTTGTCATTCCACTTGAATCTGACGTTATCACTAAGATCGGTGCAGAAAAGAAGGACAAGCTTAGGCGAGAATTTGCACTCGAAGCTGCGCAAAAGTTTTACAAAGCTAAAGAAAAGGAGCTTGGTGACGAATTGATTCGTGGCGTTGAGCGCGAAGTGTACCTGCAGGTGCTCGACACCCTCTGGATGCAACATCTTGAGAACATGCAACATCTCCGCGAAGGTATTCACTGGCGTAGTGTTGGTCAGCGCGACCCACTCGTTGAATATCGTTCAGAATCACAGAAGCTATTTGAAAGCTTGCAGCAGACACTACGCGACGAAGTGCTCCGAGCAATCTTCCATGTTCATAAGACTGATGCAATCACACGCGAAGCAGTCGATGATGAACATGACACTGAGCTGACACGCTTAGCAGAGCGAGCCGTTGAGCACGGTGTAAACGAAATAACTGGCGGTGAAGAAAACCGTGACCACGACTTTGATGGAACGATCAAAAAGGGCAAGTCTACGACTGAAGTAAATCACCAGCGTAACGCTGCCCGCAAAAAGAAGAAGGCCGAGCGCCAGAACCGTAAGAAGAAACGATAAGATGAAACATACCACCACCGAAATTCGCCTCAAGAATGGTGCTCGCGGACTGTTGATCGACGTACCTGGTGCGACAGTCATGAGTTTCCAGTTCCAATTTAGGGCAGGCAACCGTTACGTTAAGAGCAAGGATATCTACGAAACTGCCCATATCATGGAGCACATGGCGTTTGGCGCTAACGCGCAGTTTAAGAGTGAGCATGCTTACGAAGCAGAGTTTACAAAGAACGGCGCGTATCACAACGCGTATACTAGCGATTTATCGATGGTGTACGTCGCAGACTGTGCTGACTTTGAATGGGATCGCATTCTGGAGCTCCAGCGCGTCGCTATTTGTCAGCCAAAGTTTAACAATGTTGAACTCGAAGCCGAAAAAGGCAACGTCAAAAGTGAGCTGACTGGCTATTTGAATAATCACAACAGAGTATTGTGGCCAAAAATCCAGCAGTTGCTTGGTGAGGATGTGTATACGTTTTGGCAGCGTTTACAGACGATTAGTAACGTGAAGCTCCACGACATTCGTGAACACCACAAACGAACACACACCACTGACAACATGCGATTCGTCATTTCTGGCAAGCTCGACGGCCGTAAGGCGCAGATCCAGCGAATGCTTGAAGAGTGGGAATTGCCACGCGGTGAACGATTTGAAGTACCGAAAGATGAGCTATCGAGCGGCAATCCAACACTAATCCGCCGCAAAGAAGCGTCGAACCTGACGTTCGGGTGGTCGATGACCTTACCGCGCGAGTTAAGTGACGAAGAAGCCGAAGCAATGAGCTGTCTTGATCAAATTCTAACTGGTACGATGCACTCGCGCATTTATGGCGCTGCCCGCAAGAAAGGTCTTGCGTACGGCCTATTCAGCGACACAAGCGTGGGATTTCACGATAGTAGCTGGGACTTTGGCGGCGAAGTTAACCTCGAAACATCAGAGGGGCTCTTTGACATTATCGTTCGTGAGGTAAAAGTCGTCATGGATGGCAAAATTACCGAAGAGGAGCTTGAGGCAGCTAAGTCGTATGCTCTCGGGCGCCACCAAATGGGTGCGCAAACCGTGTCCCAAATCAGCAACTTCTACACGGGCCGCTATTTTGGCGATGGATTCGTGAAAGATTACAATAAGGTGCCTGATGCGATACATAACATCACGCTTGAACGCATGCTAGCGACCGCACGTGAATTCATCGTGCATAATACATGGGTATTCGCTGGTGTTAGTAGTGGCGAAAAACACGAAATTGTCGAATTGAACAAGAAGCTCGAATCAATTTTTACACCGAAAGGATAAACGATGAACATTGCGATCGCGGGTTATGGGACTGAAGGTGAGTCGAATTACCGATACTATGTCGATCGCGGTGATGATGTCACCATCGTTGATGAACAAGCTGTGCCAAGTAGGCCCTTGCCTGATGGTGCTAAGACCATGCTGGGTGAAGGAAGCTTAAATCAACTCTCTGGATTTGATCTTGTTGTTCGTACGGCCGGTTTGAATCCAAATAAAATTGCAGCCGATAGTAAGATATGGTCGGCAACGAATGAATTCTTTGCGCGTTGCCCAGCGCCTATTATTGGCGTGACGGGCACGAAGGGCAAGGGAACGACCTGTAGTCTAATCGCATCGATTTTGCGCGCTTCGGGCACTAAAGTGCACTTAGTCGGTAACATAGGTATCCCTGCGTTAAGCGTTATCAATGATATCGCGCCAGAAGATGTCGTCGTGTATGAATTGAGCAGCTTCCAGCTATGGGATCTTGAAAAGAGCCCGCACATTGCGGTGGTATTAATGATCGAACCCGATCATCTTGACGTGCATGCCGATTTTAATGAGTACATAAGTGCCAAGGCTAATATTGTGCGCCACCAACGTTCCGATGATATAACACTCTATCATCCTACGAATGAAGCGTCTAAAATAATCGCACAATCGGGTGAGGGAACTAAATTACGCTATGCTATTGTTGATGACGGGCAAACGTACGTAAAGGACGGATCATTTTACGTGCGCGACGAAGTAATTTGTGATATTGACGCGATGCAGATACCTGGTGGCCATAACCTAGATAACGCATGTGCGGCTATCAGTGCCATACTGCCGTTTGTTACCAACGTCGAGTACGTCGAGGCTGGCCTTAGGTCATTCACGGGGCTTCCGCACCGTCTTAAGTATGTGCGCGAAGTAAACGGCGTAAAATTTTATGACGATAGTATCGCGACGACGCCTGGTTCGGCAATCGCTGCGTTACGGTCGTTCATTGAAGACAAAATTATCATTTTAGGCGGCTCGGATAAAGGCGCTGATTATGGCGAAATTATCGACGAATGCAAACGAACGCATGCACGGGTCGTTGCAATTGGGAAGACTGGTGAACGAATCGAGCAATTGTGCCGTGAACGCGATGTCCCCGTGACGCGTGAGACCGGCGGTATGCAGACGGTTGTAGCAACTGCACAGCGCCTAGCTATTCCGGGCAACGTCGTAATCTTAAGCCCTGCCAGTGCAAGCTTTGATCAATATAAAAGTTACGCCGACCGTGGCGAGCAGTTTATTGCTGCCGTAGAAGGTTTGTAAGTGAGCAAGTCTTTAACCAAGACCCAGATAGCGCTAAAACGCGCCTATTCAACGAGTGACGTGGCAGTTTTGGTCGCGACATTCATGACATTCTTTTTGATGACCAGCGTGTACTTTGTCGTCAGCTACCTTACGGGTGAGGATTTCGCGCAGGCTAGTGGCATCGACATTCTTGTTGGAATTGTTGGCGCACTGTTAGCAGGGGGTATGTTATTTATTGCAATTTTGCTATTCGGGATGTTCTTGGTGCGCATGATGCGCCAGACAATTTTGGGTAATTCACTACAGATCGAGTACAGCAACTATGCCTGGCTGCGTGATTGGTCGAACCATGTCGCTGCAGATTTGCGTATGCCTCGGGTTGAAATTTTCGTGACACAAGACCCTGTGATTAATGCCTACGCGTTCGGATTTATTAATCCTTACTGTATTGTCCTAAATTCAGGAACGATCAGGTATTTGACTCGCGAAGAGTTAAAGGTGATCGTCGTACACGAGATGGCGCATATCAAATACGGCCATACCGTTGCATCAGTGTATTTACAGCCGTTCATGTCGTTGCCGGTTGTTGGTGCGATTGCGCAATGGTTGGCAGGGTTCTGGCAGCGTCGTGCCGAACTGACTGCGGACCGTTTGGCGTTGATGTATACCGAAGACAGCACGCTTGTAAAAGAGGCATTAATCAAGGTCCATGTTGGTCCTGATGTCGCGAAGGCGATGAACCAAATCGCTCAAGATTGGCTGCAATATACCTCAGAACGCCCGATGAATCGATTTGCTCAGACGTTCAGCTCGCACCCGTTCCTTGTGCGTCGGTTGAGTCATCTTGACCGCTGGAAGTCAATCGTCGAACCTGCTACTAACGAGAATTAATTAACCGTGTAATTTGCTGTGCGATGGCATCGCTTGGCTCTATGACAGTAACGTCATATAATTGTTCAAACTGTTGCTTGAGGGCGATATAGTGGGTGCAGGCGAGGATAAGGACGTCACTCCCCTCGAGTACGCTCATCGTTAACGACGTTATATCGATTTCGTCGTGGTCGCCATCTTCGATTTTTCGCGCCCAGTCTTGCGTATTCGGTTCATCGATAACTATATCTTTTCCATGGAGCGACTTAAGTTGTTCGTAACGGGGGCTTTTTAATGTGAGCGGTGTTGCAAGGACGGTAACGCGTTGAGATGATGTCAACGATCTGGCGGGCTTGATCATTGGTTCGATGCCGACGAACATCGTAGCAGGATAGCGTTCCCGAAGGACGTGAATGCCAGCCATCGTCGCCGTATTGCAGGCGATGACGATGATAGGGCAGGTTGCCAGTAGCGGCTGGATAGCGCAATCGGTAAGGTCGATTATTTCTTCGCGCGAGCGTGCGCCGTAGGGGACGTTACGAGAGTCATTAACCACGACGTAGGTATGCTCCGGGAGGATATGCTTAAGATTGTCGGCGACATAGGCGCCCCCCTTACCAGAATCAAATACGCCAATATGCATATACATAGTATAATTAACTTAATGCAATCACTCAAGAAGCGCGCGATTGATCTTATGGATTCAATCAAGGAGGCGTATAATTCACTCAATATCGATGCCAAAGCCGACGAGCTTGCTGTTATTGATGAGCAGCTTGCCGACAGTAACGTATGGGCAAATGTTGAACGCGCCCAGATGCTTAGTAAGCAATCAGCAGCGCTTCGTAGCCAAGTGGAGCCGTGGCAGATTTTGCGCGCGCAGGTCGCGGATATTATTGAGCTGATGGATATGAGTGACGACTCAATGACGACCGAATTTGATCAGCAGGTCAGTGCGTTTGAAGAAGAATACCGCCAGCGACGCAAAGATTTGTTATTTAGCGGAGGCTTTGATGATCATGCGGCAATCATCAAATTAAGCGCCGGTGCTGGTGGCACGGACGCTCAAGACTGGACTGAGATGCTGGAGCGGATGTACTTGCGCTGGGCAGAGAAGGCGAATATGAACGTCGAACTTATTGAACGTTCACCTGGTGAAGAGGCGGGAATCAAAAGCGTGACGTACAGCGTCAGCGGCCCGTTTGCCTATGGGCGATTGCGCTCGGAACACGGCGTCCACCGATTAGTGCGGTTGAGCCCATTCAATAGTGATAACTTGCGACAGACGAGTTTTGCACTCGCCGAAGTAATGCCCGAAATCGATGCGCCCGATGAAGTAGAGCTTGATGATAAAGACCTGAAGATCGATGTGTATCGTGCTGGTGGCCATGGTGGCCAATCGGTGAACACTACTGACTCTGCAGTCAGGATCACGCACATTCCAACCGGCACTGTTGTCGCTATTCAAAATGAACGATCACAATTACAGAACAAAGAAACCGCGCTTAAGATTTTGCGGGGTAAATTGGCGCAAATGCAGATGGAGCAGCATGCAGAGAATGTGTCGGAACTCCGCACAGGCGAATCGGCAAGCTGGGGCTCACAGATACGAAACTATGTGTTGCACCCGTATACGATGGTCAAAGATACTCGTACGAAATACGAAGATCGCGATGCCAGCGGTGTGCTTGATGGTAAGATCGACGGATTCATGACGGCGTACCTTGAAGCTAATTTTGATAATAATTAGCGTTTGATATCTCTATTTTTACTATCGCAAAACCAGTATACTAGTACTATAACGATAAGGAGAGTATATGAAAGGTAAATGGGTAGTCCCAGGTATAATTGCCGGCGTCGTATTGCTACTTGCTATGATGTTCGGTGGCACCTATAACAGTCTCGTGCAAGATCGAGAAAAAGTAACAGCGGCATTTAGTAACGTACAGACGCAATATCAGCGTCGTGCAGACTTGATCCCGAACCTTGTGAACACCGTAAAGGGTTCATCTAACTTTGAACAAGAAACGCTGACGCAAGTTGTCGAAGCTCGTTCAAAGGCAACAAGCATCCAGGTTGATCCAAGCAAGGCTACTCCTGAAGAAGTTGCAAAATATGAAGAAGCTCAAGGGCAGGTTGGTAGTGCACTCGGTAGATTGATCGCTGTTGCAGAAAGCTACCCAGACCTTAAAGCGTCTGCGGCGTACCAAGACCTTATGTCACAACTCGAAGGTACTGAAAATCGTATCCAAGTTGCACGCAGCGACTACAACGAAGTTGCGCGCCCTTACAATGCACGTGTACAAACATTCCCAACAAATCTAATCGCTGGTTTGTTCGGTTTTGATAAGCGAGCTTACTTTGAAGCAGCTGACGGCTCTGACACTGCGCCATCTGTCGACTTTGGAACAGGTAACTAACGTTAACCCAAGAATGGTCAATTAAGATGTGGCGCCGTATCACGAAATGGTTTATCGCGTCGACCGCAGTGGCATTGATCACTGCGGCAGGGCAGGCATATGCACTCGATGTGCCGACTGCTCCGACGCTCGATAGGCCTATCGTTGATACGACGTCAACCTTAACCGATCAGCAAGTCGATGCATTAGTTCAGCGGATTACCAAAAGCCGATCTGAAAAATCGTATCAAATCGGTATCTTGATGATTTCGTCACTCGAAGACGAAGCACTCGAAGATTATAGTCTTGACGTAGCGCGAACGTGGGGTATTGGTGAAGATAAAACGGACAACGGCGTATTATTATTGATTGTCAAAGATGACCGCAAAGTTCGTATTGAGGTTGGTCGCGGCCTCGAGGGTGACCTGACCGACGTCAAATCAAGTCGCATCATCCGCAATATCATTAGGCCTGAGTTTCGTGATGGTGATTATTACGGTGGAATCAGCGGTGCAGTGAATAGTATTCATCTTGCGTTAACTAACCAAGTTGATCCGGCGACCGCCGAAGACTCGGAAGCTTCTGGCGCATTCATGGATTCGCTACCGACGCTGATGTTTATGGTGTTTATTGGGTTCATGTACTTGGCATCGTTACTCGCGCGCAGCAAGAGCTGGTGGGGCGGCGGTGTTATTGGTGGCATAGCCGGATTCATTTGGCTACTGCTGAGCGGCTGGAGCGTTCTCGCGATTATTGCGACGATTATCTTGATTCCATTTGGCTTGATTTTTGACTTTTTGGTATCTCGTAATTACACCAAGCATGCACAAGATGGTACGGCACCTTCGTGGTGGGCTGGTGGCACCTCTATCGGTGGAGGCGGATGGGGCAGTGGTGGAGGCGGCGGTTTTGGCGGTGGCGGATTCTCGGGTGGTGGCGCGAGCGGCGACTGGTAAAACGGATTTCCATATGCATTATAAAATGGTACAATAGTAACAATGATTCTGTTGGATAGGGTAACGAAATCGTATGGCAAGGATGGGAAGCCGGCGTTGAACCGTGTGTCTTTGCACGTGGAACCGAATGAATTCGTAATCTTAGTTGGTACCTCTGGTGCGGGCAAGTCCACTCTTTTGAAATTATTGACTCGTGAAGAAAAGCCGACTAGTGGCAAGATCGTCGTTGGTGGTATAGATTACGACACTCTTAAAGACAAGCACATTCCATTACTCCGCCGTAAAATCGGTGTCGTATTCCAAGACTTTAAATTGCTTCCACAGCGTACTGTTTTTGAAAACATCGCATTCGCACTCGAAATCGCCGGCATGACAAGCCGCGAAATCAAGAACACTGTACCTAAGGTTATCGACCTTGTCGGGCTTACCGGCAAAGAAAAGAACTTCCCGCACCAGCTATCTGGTGGTGAGCGCCAGCGCGTCGCGATTGCCCGTGCTGTCGTACGCCAGCCGAAAATCCTGATTGCAGACGAGCCGACAGGTAACCTTGACCCAAAGCACAGCTGGGATATCGTGCGATTGCTAGAAAAGATTAATCGTTACGGAACGACCGTATTATTGACGACCCACAACGTCGAAATCGTTAATAAGCTAAAACGCCGCGTCATTACCATCGAGCATGGTAAGATTACGAGCGACCAAGCGCAGGGGAGTTACCGACAATGAGCCGAGCTAAATCAAACGCACGCAGTTTTGGACAAAAGCGCCACCGTCGTCAGTGGTTGACGTTCTTGCGCATGTTCCGCTACGGTGTTAACAATTTTACTCGTAACGCTTGGCTAACTATCGCCGCGACAGCGGTCATGACAATTACACTTTTGATTATTTTTATGACGCTTGCAGCACGCAACGTCCTTAACGACTCGGTTACCGAAATTAGTAAAAAGGTCGACATGTCGATCTACCTTAAGACCGAAACAACAGATAAGCAAGCCGAAGTTATCATGAAAGACCTTCGCAAGTTATCGAATGTTTCACAGGTTAGCTTTATTAGTGCCGACGAGGCGCGTGCCTTGAACGCAGAACAAAACAGGTCGAGCAGTGATGTGCTCGATGCTATCAACCAGGCGACTAATAAGCTACCGGCGACAATCCGTATCAGTTTGACCGATATCAACGACACGACACAGCTTGATACTTTTGTTAAGACCAACGATAACCTTAAAGAGTCTATACACCCAGACCGTGCGCCATCGTTTGCCGGTACTCGACGCAGCGCTATTCAAAACCTGGCGCGCTGGACGGACTTCGCTCAGAATGTCGGCCTTGGTGCGAGCGTCTTGTTTGTCGCCATCTCATCGCTTATCGTCTTTAACACAATCCGTATGGCAATCTTTAACCGTAAAGAAGAAATCCAGATGATGAAACTCATCGGCGCTGACCGTAGCTTTATCCGTGGTCCATTCGTCGTCGAAGCAGTTGTGTATGGTTTTATTGCCGCCGTGGTTGCAACTGCACTAGGATTTGCCTTGTTGCACTTGTCGGCGGAGAAGTTGATGGCGTATGGCGTCGCTGTTGAACCGACCATTGAATTTTTGACAACATATATTGCTGTAGTATTGCTTGGCATGGTCTTCCTTGGAGCCCTTGTCGGCACTATCTCATCGTTACTTGCGACACAAAAATACCTAAAAATTTAACACCAATTTATCAATTAATTATTGACAAAGGTATATTGCTTATGGTAAAATTTGAATTAATGAAACAACGGTCCACCACACCAAGTTCCAAAGGGTTAGCAACGCGCTCGACGCTCGTTGCCGGAGCTGTCATGATGGGATTTGCTACTCCTATCACGTTTGGTACCCAAGTCTTTGCTGATCAATACGACGATCAGATCAATGCCTTACAGGCAGAAATTAACGGCTATCAGGCACAAGCCGCTGCGTTAAGTGCGCAAGCACGTACGCTCGAAAGTGAACTTGCCGGGTTGGCGGCACAGAAGGCGACTATCCAGTCGCAAATTGACCTTAGCCAAGC
>DJVK01000005.1 GCA_002441145.1 Candidatus Saccharibacteria bacterium UBA6258
ATCGCTTTCGATGGCTGCCAACGTCTTGCCGTCGCCATTCTGCGCTTCAAGGGCGGCACGTGCGACCGGGTTCTCATCCCAGAAGATTTTGTTGCCATCTAATAATTCGCTTAGTCGGGCGTGGTCGTGATGAACGACACCTTCATAAGTAGCGATTTCGTTAAAGTCCCAGTCGGTTACTATCGCGGCGACTTCGAGAATTTCATCGCGCGCTGGGTCGAGGCCTGTCATTTCAAGGTCGACCCATAGTAATCGTTTTGGTTTAAAAGGTGGTTTAGTCATATATTAAGTGTAGCATCATCTACTATGCAGCGATGAGACCTGCGTCTGAATTACTGACATCTTCATTAAACAGTTCGTCGCGCTTATAGTAACTTGTTGCCGCAGCAAGCCATTGTGCTTCACTGACGTTAGAATCGGCACGATTAGCATATCGATAGTTTGCTGTAATCAATTCGTCACAAAATGCGCCAATCGCTCCGAACGTATAGTGATCTGCTTGCTCTTCGTACGAATCGAGAAGCGACTGATGAGTAAGCTCTTTGAGCAACGTGATGATCGTGGTGCCGTCTTTGCTTGTAGCACCGGGGAATGCTGCGACGAGCTTATCATTCAGCCGTTCAATAGCATCATCGATATCTTCACTCTTAGCAAAGTGAACCGCTGTAAAATCAGCAATGGGAATCTTCTCTAAACCGAAGCTTGCTAGCACGGCAAGCAGCTGTCGGCCACCTCGATATTCCCCGTCCTGAATATCTAATCTATCAAACGTCTCACTCTCATCAGTCGATGTGAGCGCTAAGTATTCTGTCATTGCTTCATTCAATCGCTGCCCCGTCGTGCCCACTTGCCAGCCAAACTGTTTTTCAAATCCATACATCTTGTCGCGGTCATGCCAAGACACAGGCTTGTCGGCATCATTAGGCATATCACGCATACCACTCATAGCGTGAAAAATCTCATGCGTTATTGTTAGATTGTGCGGATCTAAATAAGAGTTGAGCGCGAAAGGCGCGAGATGCACGACTTCAGCGTCCTTATTTGATAAATACGTCCCCATCGTACCGCGCCAAGCAGTCAATGGCCCGTCGTCGATAACTATTTCAAGATTATCAAGTCGAGCGAGATTGCGTGCAGCCGATTCGGGAACAATCCCCCGCTCGATTAGCCGCTCAAAGCGATGGGTAAATTGTTGAATAATTTCAGGCTTTTGTTCCGTAATTTTGGTGGTTAAATTAGCGAGTTGCGCGTTATACCATTCCAAAAAGTTCATGCGCGTATCTTGATTAACAATAAATTCGTTCGAATGCGAGTCCGTTGCGGTTAGGTACTGCAGATAATCCGTGACTGTCGATCCTTGTTCATCCTTTGGGATACCTAGCTGGGAATACAGCCACTCATTTGATAACTGAGATCCAATAAAACTATTCGTAGCATCCCTTTCGGCACCTTTAAGGCCGGCAAGGTTGCGCGTAATCGCATCGACGCGTTCCCGCGACTGGCGATTATCTAACTCCTGTCGATCATTAACTACTGCATCGTCAACTTCTTGAAGGGCCAGCAGCACTGCGTCACGGCCAATACCAGTCCTATACTTTGATACATGACGTTTGGCATCAGGATCACCAAAAACCTCCCCCGTTTCAAGGCCTGCGACTTCTCCATTAGTCTGACGAGTAAAATCCTCTGCAGAAACCTCAGGGGTCAGGTGGAGAATAGCTTTATTGTGATCATGATCGTGTGCCATGGTGCGTAAACCTTTTATTATACTTCGATATTAGCACAAATTTGCTAAAAAGTCAATAAAGCATGACCATCATACTATCTGTTAGGGCCTGTCTACGGACTAGGATTTTTTCTTGTCGATGCGATCGAGCTTTGCCAAATGAACAACGAGGTAAATGACGAGCGCCGTGGCGAGCAGCGTAATGAGTGACGCAAGGATTGCACCCCAGCCAATTGCGACTTCTTTGTTGCCGTCTGCTGCGGGCAAGAGCACCCACTTCAAGCTATTCAAATCGACACCGCGCGTCAAAAGCGCAACGAGGGGCGAAATAAATTGATCGACGATCACCTTCACGCTTGCGCCGGCAGCGGTACCAATCGCAAGACCGACCGCCAAGCCAATAACACCTTGCTCGCGGACAAAGTTAAAGAATCCTGCCGCCTGCCCTCGTGTCATTTCACTTGCTTTCGCCTTTGCCGCTGCAGTCTTAGCTGTCGCTGCTGCGCGCTTAGCTTCGACAGCGCTAGCTGCCGCTGATTTAGTCGCAGTTTGTTTTGTTGCCATTTGAATGCTCCTTATATCATTTCTTGTTGATGCGATTACATTTGCGATGGAACTTCGATACCTAGTAGGCCGAGACCGTGCCCGAATACGTGGCTAACTTTATCGAGTATATTCAAGCGTGCCGCCTTATCGGCTGGCGCAACCGCAGCCGTGGCGACTGGCGTCTGCTCGTAGTAGCGATTCATTTCGCGTGCTAGCTCGTATAGGTAATTAGCAACTTTATGCGGTTCTAGGTCGCGTGCAGCCACGCGCACGACTTCTGGGTATTCAAGCAGCTTAGCAATCACCTGCTTTTCTGTGTCAAACCCGTAGTCGGGGCTTATGCTGCGATCACCGATGTTATCACGCAATATTTTGTTCACACGCACAGCAGCATACTGGATGTATGGGCCGCTGAATCCGGTCAAAGCAAAGATGGTATTCCAGTCGAACAAAATATTAGTGCGACGATCGGCGGCAAAGTCGCTGAACTTAATTGCCCCAAGGGCAATCTTGGCAACATCTTCTTCGCTAACATCGCGGCCAGCCGTCACTTCGCGCGCCTTGGCTTCGGCTTGGTTAAGCAGCTCTTCCATAAGTACGACACCCTTACGGCTGCTCATTTTTTCGCGGGTACCATCTTCGTTTATCTGGTCGATAACGCCAAACCATAGGTGGTACAGTTCGGTCGTAATACCAAGCTTTTTGGCCATCGCGAATAATTGCATAAAGTAAAACTGTTGTTCAGCACCCACGCAATACACCACCTTATCTGGGTGCCATGTTTCTTCACGGAATAATATAGTGGCCAAGTCACTCGTTGCGTACAGCGCCGCACCATTAGATTTTTGCACCAGTAGCGGCACGTCGAACCCAACATCGTCGAGCGGTACGATAATCGAACCATCGTCATTCTGTTTGGCAACGCCCTCACCTATCAGTCGCTGCACAGCTTCTTTACCTTTAGGAACGAAGAAGGACTCGCCATACTCATGATCAGTGCTAATTTTTAGTCGCGCCATCACCTGGTGTATGTGGTCCATCGAGATTTCATTAAATCGTTTGCTGTAACTCAGCGCCTCTTCGTCACCTTGTTCAAGTTTTAGTAGCCATTGCTGTACTTGGTCGGCCATTTCGTTGCCACCAGCTTCGGCTTCGTCTTTAAGCGCCTTTTTGGTAGCAATGTACACACGTCCAAGTTCGTATACGCCACCTTTTTCGAGTGCATCATCATTACTAAACATCTGAAAACCGACGACCCAAATGCCGAATGGCGCACCGTAATCACCTAAGTGGTTATCAGTAATGACATTCCAGCCCGTTGCGAGCATCAACTGGCGTACGGCCCAACCCTGATTGCCTGGGCGCAAGTGGCCCACACTGTATGGTTTAGCAACGTTAGGGCTAGGGTATTCGACAATGACGGTTTTGCCGTAGCCATCCAAATTATTACCATAGTCTGCATTCCAAGCACTATCGAGCAAAGCAAATTGCGAGCGTGCCGCGACACGTACGTTAATGAACCCGGGGCCAGCAATCGTAACCTCCGAAAAATCGTCTGATTCACGCAATTTTGCGGCCAGCTCTTCGGCAATCTCGCGAGGGTTTTTACTGAGTGGTTTTGCGAGTTGCATAGCCACATTAGTGGCGTAATCGCCAAATTTCACGTCAGGACGGTCCAGCCGTACGGTGACATCCTGGTTATACAGTTGCTGTACGGCGAGTTCGATTTGACGTGAAATATGTTCCATAATTCCCTATTATACCAGAGGTACGAAAGGGCCTGTGGATTTGACTACGCTTCTTCGTCTTCGACTAAGAAATCTGCCTGCCTATAAAGTGCGACCGGTGCGATTCCACGGACGTTTTTTAATACGTATCGTAATACGTCGACGTCGTCGCGATTCACATTGTCAGATTCTGGTGTTTGTTTTTCTTCTGCCATATTTGCATATTAGCATAAACGGCATGAAATGTCAATGATACACTAGGCTGCAACAGAGGTAGATTGCTTTGTCGCAACAGGCTGTTTTGCACTGACGGCAGCAGCGATAAGTCCGCTAAACAGCGGGTGCGGACGCGTTGGACGTGAGCGGAATTCTGGGTGCGCTTGTGTGGCAATAAAGTACGGGTGTTCAGGGGCCTCGATGAATTCAACTAACTTCCCGTCTGGCGATGTACCGCTAACGACAACTCCACCCTCTTCGATATTCTTCAAGAACTTTTGATTCACTTCGTAACGGTGACGATGACGCTCAATAATATCGGTTGCTTCGTAAACGTTTGCCGCCAAGCTACCTGGCTTGAGTTGTGCCGGGTAATCACCTAGCCGTAACGTACCGCCGGTTGATTCTTTGCCCTGCTGACCATCCATGATGTACACCACGTTACTTGGCGTGTCGCTGAATTCCGTACTATTCGCGTCGGCGAGACCAGATCGGCGCGCCGCAGCGATAACCGCAGTTTGTAAACCGAGGCAGATACCGAGATATGGTTTTTTAGTCGTTAGCGCATAGTCGGCGGCGGCAATCTTGCCTTCGATGCCACGCGAACCAAACCCACCAGGAACAAGAAGCCCATCCACTGCGTCAAAATCTTCCTTGGTAGCGGTTTCGGCATTAATCCACTTGATATCAAGGCCGACGCCCTGGTTCCATGCCGCTGCTTTAAGTGATTCGAGTACAGAGATGTACGTATCTTCGTTATCCATGTATTTCGCGACCAGGCCGATACTGATTGATGTCTCGGGCACAGCTTTTTGACGGAGTACTAAATCGTGCCATTTAGTTAAATCAGGCTCGGTAGTGTCGCCAACGAATGTATCGAGAATCGGTCGTAGCGAGCTGCTGGCGATAATTTCAGGAATCTTAAAGACACTGTCGACGTTTGGCATCAATAACACCGCGTCGTCAGACACGCCGCCGAACATTGCAATCTTGCTACGGACCGATTCGGGCGCAGGAGCGTCTGAACGCACAATAACGACGTCTGGCACGATGCCGAAGCCACGTAGGTCATTTAACGCGTTCTGCGCAGGCTTAGACTTAAATTCTTTGCTTGTACCGATAAATGGTACGTACACGACGTGCACATATAAGGCATTTTCGCGACCAACTTGGCGACCGAATTCGCGAAAGGCTTCGACATAGCTTAGGCCTTCGTAGTCACCAATCGTTCCACCAAGTTCAACGATGTGTACGTCCGAGCCGGCACTCGAAGCGGTGATCTCGCGCTTTATAGCGCCAGTGAGATGAGGAACTAACTGCACCGTCTTACCGCCAAACTTGCCTGCACGCTCATCTTCGATGAGTTCACGCAAAAGACGGCCCGAAAGCGTTGCGCTTTGCTGGGTGACTTCGATATCCAAAAAGCGCTCATAGTGCCCAAGATCCAAGTCGGTCTCGGCCCCATCGCGCGTGACAAAACATTCTCCGTGTTCGGCAGGATTCAAAAGGCCCGCATCCACATTGAGATACGGGTCGCACTTTTGAATGGAAATAGAACTACCCTTTGCCTGCAAGACTGCACCAATGCTTGCCGCGGTAATTCCCTTTCCAACCCCCGAGAGAACACCCCCCGTTACAAATATATATTTTGTCTGTTTTGCCATGTCTAGTTTCCTCTCCATGGGATTTCATTATAGCACGTCGCTGTACAGGTACGCTATATGTAGCGTGTCATGTTGTGTATTCTACCCTATATGCAGTTGAGAGACTCTAACCTTAGTGCATTAGCAAGCACATCGATTAATTCATATCTACTGGCTATTATATCAAAAACGGCTCAATTACGAGCCGTTTTTGATATCAATTACTTATTATCCGGGTCGTTTTCGCCGCGATCTGCGCTTGGCGATTGACCTTCTTCGGGGCCGGTGCCCTTTAGTGTACTTTCGGCGTTGCCTGCGTTCACTTCGTAGCTCGTGTTAGTACTTTCAAAGAAGTTGACGAGTTCGTAGGTGTCGTTTGCAGTTGCCATCCACTTAGCCGGGTTGCTCACGTTGTAGTGAGGCTCAAACCCAAGCTCTTCTAGGCGACGGTCGGTCAGGTATTTAACATACTGGTTGATGTAGTCGGCATTAAGGCCAAGGATACCGTTCGGCAACAATGCTTTGTTGTACTCTTCTTCCATCTCGACGGCGTCAAGAATCATTTGCTTAATTTCGTTAGCAAATTCTTCGGTCTGAAGATCTTCGTTTTCTTCGATGACGGTCAGGATAAGGTTGATGCCGAATTTGAGGTGGAGGCTTTCATCGCGTACGATCCAGTCAATTAGGCTACCAAAATTACGCAGCAAGTTGCGCTGGCGGAACGAAAGCGCCACCATGAAGCCACTGTAAAACCAGATGCCTTCGAGGACGATGTTATACGCGATAAGGTTGCGAATAAAGTCCTTCTTGCCTTCGGTCGACGTAATATCTAGGTTGTCTTCGGTCATTCGCTTGATGTACTTGGTCTCGAACTCTTCTTTACGAGCCATTGTTGGTTCATCGACGTGTGCGGCATAGGCTGCCTCGCGGTCGATTGGGAAGGTTTCGAGGACGTATTCGAACGCCATACAGTGGTTTGCTTCTTCCCACATCTGCTTTGCCAAGTACAAGTGTGCTTCGGCTGCGTTTACATATGGGTACACGCCGAAAGCCAATGCCTTATTAACAAGTAGTTCGTTCGGGTTAAAGTAGCTCATCAAGAATGTCACCGCGTGACGCTCTTCGTCGCTCATCTTTTCCCAGTCAGCTAAATCTTGCGCTAGCTGGATTTCGTTCGGGAACCACGTATTTGCGACCGCTTGGTCGTATAAGTCCATCGCCCATTGATACTTGATTGGCTTAAGTAGTAAGCCGTCCTGAATGCCTGATCCTAAAATTTGTGCCATTGTCGCCCCCTTGTCTTTAAATTATTCAAACTCAACACCGCGTTCATTTAATACTACTGCACAAGCACCCATTTCGATGTGAAGTTTATTACTCGAATCAAGAAGTTCTTGTTCGTTTTCTTCACTGAGATTTGTGCGATCTGTTAAATTTTGAGCAATTTCAGCAGTCGCATTCTCGGCAAATCGATAGCGCTTCAATAATGCCTCGTCGGGCATAGTCCTAAACGCATCGGTATAAAATTTTTGCGTAACACTATCCATAGCGTCTATTATACAGTAACCGACACTAGCGACAATAGAGTGGCGTCGATTTAACAGATACGGAACCTAGGCCTGCCTCTGCACGAGTCCAGTCTTTGGTTTTCAACGTTTCAGGATGAGAAATTGGCTGAGACATTTTTGACTCTACAATAGGGTTGCCCGCAAGGTCGGTACCGACGATTTTCATCTCGGCACCATTGACGATGATGTCTTGGCCGACACGGAAAGGGGTGTATTCTGCTTTTGGAGTTTCCATATTATTGGCACCCGTCGCACATCGTTAAATCAGCTGGGTCAATCGGTGCGGCAACTTGCCCGCTGCGGGCCGCTTCTTGGTTTGCCGTCGATTGTGCAGATTCCATCGCATCGCTGATGGCTTGTAGCTTTTCTTCGAGTGACATTTCGTCATTGATGATTGTGTTTGCGTTCATAGTTATTTCCCTTCTCTATACTTCTTGCTTTTTAGCGAATCCGAATCCGGCTTTTCGTGCACCGCCGCTGACCGATTCTGACTTGTTTACGTGTGTGGTACTTTGCTCTGCCTGGTGACGTGGTTTCATGTGCAGGTAATACGTTGTTTTTAGTCCGCGCTTCCATGCTTCCATGTAGACAGTCTCCATGTCATCGATACTGCGTGATTCGAGATACATGTTGCGGCTGATTGCTTGGTCGACCCATTTTTGTGCGCGACCGGCCACTTCGATAAACGCGAATGGCGAGAGCTGGAAGCAGGTCTTGTAGACATCTTTCAGGCGTTGTGGGATGACGTCAATATTCGTCAGGTCACCTTGCTCTACGAGCAGCTGCTCTTTTACTTCGTCCCATAGGTTGAGTGCTTTTAGGTCGCGAACAAGGTTGGTATTCACTTCGAGGAACTTTCCGTTCAGGGTACTGCGGCTAAAGATTTGGCCAAACTGTGGGTCGATACCCGGTGTCGTACCGGCGACGTGCGCGATGTTCGCGGTTGGTGCGATGGCCATCAATGTCGCGTTGCGCATACCCTTGGTCGTCTTAGCGCGAAGCGCTTCCCAGTCGAGGCGCGCCTTACGCGTGATATCAACTTTTACCTTACGGTCTTTTGCCAGTACATCAACGGTGTCGATTGGTAGCAATCCTTTGCTCCATCCGCTTCCAGGGAAGTCTGGGTAGCTACCGCGAGTCTTTGCTAGTTCAGCGCTTTCGTCGATGGCGTAGTAACTGATGAATTCAGTTAGTTGGTCCATTGTGTCGTAGGCTTCTTCAGATTCGTAGCTATAACCGAGTTTCTCGATGACATCGGTGAAGCCCATGATACCGAGGCCAAGTGCGCGTGTCGACTGAATACTGTTAATCGCTTCAGGGATTGGCGTGTCGGTAATGTCACATAGGTTGTCGAGTTGTCGGATGGCGCTGCGCGACGCATCTTTTAATCGGTCCCAGTCCCACTGTTTCGTGTCGATGTCGAGGTACGAAGAGAGATTGATACTTACCAGGTTACATACCGAAATGTTATCTTTGTCGTTCGGTAATGTGATTTCGGTACACAAGTTAGATGAGTGGATCGTCGCCGTGTTGTTGTTCAGTGCACGAACGTTGATCGTGTCCTTCCAGGTAATCCATGGGTGGCTCGATGCCTGAAGAGTCGTTAGAATCGAGCGCCACTGCTGGCGGGCGGGAATCTTTTTGAATTCGCGTAGTTCACCGCGTTCCGCCATCTTGACGTATTCGTTGTAGCGCTTGCTGAATGCCTCACCGTATAGTTCTGATAGTTCAGGCGTTTCAGCTGGGTCGAACATGTACCAATCTTGCTCTTTCGCGACGCGTTTCATAAACTCGTCACTTATATAGACGGCGATGTTTGCAAAACGAGTCCTAAAGTATGGGTCGCCTGAGTTTTGGCGGAGCTCCATGAATTGTGGAAAGTTGAGGTGCCAGTTTTCCATGTAAATTGCTGCTGCGCCGGCTTTTTTGCCTTTGCGCGAAACGGCGAAGAGTGCCGTGTCGATCATCTTCATGAATGGTAGAGGGCCGGTTGATACAGTATTTGTCGTCTTGACGGGGCTACCAGCTGCGCGCAGCTTGTTCATGCTGATTCCGATGCCACCAGTTCCCTTTGCAATCCACATCGTGTCGCGGACTGACTTTGCAATTGATTCCATGTCGTCTTCGACATCGATGACGAAACAGTTTGATAGTTGCGGGAATGAACCGCCGGCATTGACGCGTGTCGAACCGCCCGGGAGGTAGTCTAGGTTAGACATGTGCTTGTAAAAGTCGAGCGCTGCTGCGGTTGGGTCTTTTTCGTTAAAGCTGAGGCCCATTGCGATACGCATGTGAGTAAACTGTGGAGTTTCGATCGGTTCACCGTTTTGCTTACGCAATGCGTAACGGTTGCGATTGGTGATAACGCCGAGGTATTTGCTTAATGTGTCACGTGACGGGTCGAGTGCTTCGGATAACTTTTTAATGTCAAAGACACTGCTATCGGCCATACGTGCATCGAGCATACCGTCTTTGACGCCCTGTTTTAGGTACTTAGGGAATGCTTTTGCGTGCAGCTTTTTAAGTTCTGCATCGTCGGCATAGTCACCGAGCGTGTTCTTATAGATGTTCTTAAGCAGCAGGCGCGCGGCGATCGTGTCAAAGTCTGGATCATCTTTGACGTTCTGCAAAGCCGTGTTGATGACTGCTTCGTCGAGTTCTTCGCTCGTGATGCCGTCAAACAGCGTCAGCTGCAGTTCGGTCGCGACTTGAACGACCTTCTGAATCTGGTCTGGCAAGCCTTCTGAGGCTTTGACCAACGCTAGGTTGATCTTGTTGGCGTCGAATGGTTCGCGGGTGCCGTCGCGTTTTACCACATAGATTGCGCTCATATATTATTCCCTTTTCTTTTGTTAGTTAGTACCTTACCGTTCACATCACCTCCCCAGGTGTGCAAGCAAAGCGAAATCTAACCCGGGCGCTATGCGCGCGGACTGAGTTCGTCACTATCTTGCTAATGTGTCTGTTTTATTGAACTGCTACATATGTAGTGTCTAACATTAAATATAAACGCTATATATGTGGATTTCAAGCGTTTTTAGCATGTTTTTTTAACTACAAGCGGAATGACCCCTTATGCAGTACGTTGTAGTTAATGCTACGCTATATATAGCGTGTATTAGGTTATGCATACACTACCTATAGCGAACCGATTTCAGCCGCTGTGCAGTATCGGCGCGGCCCTTAGCTCACCCCTGCGGCATCTCGGTGATACACTATATATATGGAAAACATCATCTCTATCAAAGATTTTTCGATGAAGTTCGGCAAAACGAGTGTCATCGATAATCTCAGCTTCAACGTAAAGCGAGGCGAAACATTCGGCCTGCTTGGCAGCAATGGATCAGGCAAAACAACGACCATCCGCGCGCTCCTTGGCATATATATACCAACATCCGGCAAACTGCACGTCGGCGGTGCACCCTACTCGGTTTCTGGCGGCATTAAGCTAGGCTACCTACCAGAAGAGCGCGGATTGTATAAAAAGGAATCGGTCATCGACGTCATGACCTACTTTGGCCAACTTAAGGGCCTAAGCCGCGACGATGCGCGCGGGCAGTCGTTAGAATACTTACGCAAAGTAAAGCTCGACGACAAAGCGACCACGCGCTTAGATAAACTATCCGGTGGCCAGCAACAAAAAGTCCAGCTCGGTATTACCATCCTCGGTGATCCTGAATTATTGATTCTCGACGAACCCACCAAAGGGTTTGACCCCGTTAACCGCCGATTGCTTATGAATATCATCGAAGAGCATCAGCAAAAGGGCGCGACCGTCATCCTCGTGACCCACCAAATGGAAGAAGTCGAACGCTTGTGCGACCGGATTGTCCTGCTTAAAGACGGCAAGGCGCATGCCTACGGGACAGTCGACGAAGTACGGCAACGATTTGACGGCAAATCACTCGACGACATTTTTATACATATATACGGTGACGAAAATCTAGAGGAGGTCGACCATGCATAATCTATCTACGGTCATACGGTTCGAAATCGTCCGTACGCTCAAAAAGAAGTCGTTCTGGATAATGGCACTGGGGTTCCCTCTATTGTTCGCAATGATCTTTGGCATCATCTTTTTGTCGAACAAAACTACCGAAGAGGCCGCTAAAGACATCGAAAAACAGACGTTTTCGATAGCCGTCACCGACAATTCGGGTATCGTGAAGCCGAACTACCTCGCCGCCCTTAAAGCGGATATCATTACCGACAAGCAATCGGGCATCGACCGCGTTAAAACGGGTAAACTCGACGCCTACTTTTATTACCCGGCAGATATCGTAACGCAGCCGGTTGAAGTATACGGCAAGGACGTCGGCATCTTCGAGAATAGTCGCTACGAAGCCGTCGCGAAGAGCTTGCTCGCCATGTCGGTAGACGCCAGCGTCAGCCCTGCTGTCAAAACAGTCATTAGCGGCAGCACACAAACGTCATTCGTCGCATATAAAGACGGCGTGATATTTGATGGTATCCGCCAGATGATTTTACCGGGCGTATTCTTAGTGCTGTTTTACTTTTTGATGGCATTCTTTGGTAACCAAATGCTCACCAGCACCACCGAAGAAAAAGAAAACCGTGTCATCGAGATGATTTTAACGACCATCGAAGCCCGCACACTCATCATCGGAAAGATCATATCGATGATTGCCTTGGCACTGGTGCAGGCAGTATTAATTGTCGCACCGGCAGTTATCGGCTACTTATTGCTCAGAGAGAACCTATCGCTGCCTAATCTCGACCTAACAACACTACCTGTCGACTGGATACGTATCGGTATCGGGTTCGCCGTATTCAGCACCAGCTTCTTACTATTCACCGGGCTGCTTGTCGCCGTAGGGTCCGCCCTGCCAACCGCAAAAGAAGCCGCCAGTTACTTCGGCTTCTTTATGATGCTATTGTTCGGCCCGCTCTACGCGGTGACGCTGTTTATTTCGTCACCAGACGCACCGCTCGTACGATTCCTGTCGTTCTTCCCGCTTACCGCGCCAATCCCGCTGATGCTGCGCAATGCTGCTGGCAACTTGAGTTATGGCGATGCCGCTATCGCAACGGCAATCCTGTTCGCCACAGCAACAATCGTCATGCTAATCGCCGTGCGTATATTCAGGTACGGTGCGTTAGAATACAGTCGCAAACTGAGCCTGGCCGAAATATTCGGCCGAAAGTAACTAAAAAGGCGGTCGCGAACACGACCGTCATTTTACTTGGCGGAGAGAGCGGGATTTGAAC
>DJVK01000016.1 GCA_002441145.1 Candidatus Saccharibacteria bacterium UBA6258
CGTGGCATCTTTTCATTCGCCCCTTCTGCTGTTATAGTATAGGAGTACATGGGTACATTACGCAACGAGAAAAACGGTGCGGAGGAACATACAACTGACGAAACGTCGTCAATCATGTATTTACTCTGGACAATGGCAGACACCACATGGCGTCTGTTCGTCCCTAGCGTAGGGCTGTTACTCATCGGAGTTTGGCTCGATCAAATGTACACCTCAAAACCTTGGTTTATGGTCGGAGGTTTGGTGCTCGGCATCATAATCGCCATCTGGCTCATAAGACTACAACTCAACAGGAAGGTATAATTCTTTAAAGTGGAATTCGTTACAATGACACAATTTGCTGCCACTGAGGCTGATGCTGCGCCGCACATTAGCATTGCAGCCGAACCAATTTTTCATATTGGCTCGTTAGCTATTACAAACTCGATGATCATGGGTGTTATGGGGTACGCTTTGTTACTTTGGATATTTGTTTACACTGCTCGCGTCGTCAAGACTGGTGCAAAGCGTAACAAGGTAGTTCAAATGGTCACTTGGGTGTATGAAATGCTTTATAGTACCGTGCTGCAAATTGTCGGCGACCGTGAACTTGCTCGCAAAATTGCCCCGCTCCCTATCTCGCTCTTTTTCTTTATCATCGTGCAATATTGGATTGGTATTTTACCATTCGTCGGGCCGATTTCGTGGAACGGCGTACCGCTGTTTCGTGGGCTAGCGGCTGATCTTAATACTACCTTCGCGCTTGCCATTGTGACAATGGTCGCAGCCCAGCTATATGCCATCAAGGTGCATGGTATTTTTGGTAGCGCTGGCCGTTACCTGCGAAACCCAATCAAAGACCCTGCTGGCGCATTCGAAGGTATTCTTGAACTTATCGCTGAGTTTTCTCGTCTCGTTGGCTTGAGCTTCCGTTTGTTCGGTAACGTGTTTGCCGGTGAAGTGTTGCTTGTGATTATCGCATTTTTGACCAAATATGCTGCCGTGGCTGCATTGCCGCCCTTCTACATTTTTGAGCTGTTCATCGGCTCTATCCAGGCGTACATTTTCTTCATGTTAACTACAGTATTTATTTCCCTGGGGCTCATATCGCACGATGCCCATTCTGACGAAGCTCATTCCCCTGCTGATACACAACGCATTGCGGCGAGTGAGACAACAAATTAAGTTAAGTATAAATAATTAAGGAGATATAAAATTATGGAACAAATGGCATTTGGTTTGACCTACGCAATCCCAGCTGGTCTTGCAGCACTTGGTGCTGGACTTGTCGCTAGCGCAGCAGTTAACGCACTTGGTCGTAACCCAGAAAAGGTCAACGAAATCCGTACCATGATGATTCTTGGTATTTCATTCATCGACGCCCTTGCGATCATCGGTATCATCGTCGCTATTATCGCAAAGGTAATGTAGTTACATGTACCAGACGTTTATTCAATTTGCATCGACCGAAGCGCCAGCCGAAAAAGCTGACTTGTTCGGTTCGCTTGGAATCGATTGGACGCTCCTCGTTATTCAAACCGTCGCCTTTTTGGTACTAATGTGGTTTTTAGGCAAATATGTCTACCCTGCGCTTTCACGATCACTCGACAAGCGCGAAGCTGACATAGAAGCTGCCAACAAAGCTGCCGTAGAAACCGAAAAGAACGCTTTAAAAACGCAAGCTGAGATCAAGAAATTACTTACCGAGGCACGTAAAGAAGCCGGCGAAATCGTCGCGACCGCTAAAGAAGAAGCGACCAGTATGGTCGCTAACGCTGAAGAAAAGTCTAAGACTCAATCTGAGCGTATCGTTGCTCAGGCTCAAGAATCGATTGCCAAAGAAGTTTTGGCAGCGAAGCGTGACCTGCATAACGAAACAATCGAACTCGTAGCGCTTGCTACCGAGAAAGTCGTCGGCAAGGCCGTCGATGCAAAGATTGACGCTAAGCTTATCAAGTCGGCGATCGAGGAGAGTAAATAATCTATGGCCGACAAGCTTTCCAGGCGAAAAATTGCCCAGCACGTTGCGACGGAATTTGAATCCGGCGTAAAACTAGCCAAATTGCTCGAAGAAGTAGCCGCATACTTGATCGATTCGCGCCGTACGCGTGAAGCACGACTTGTTGTGCGCGCTATCGAAGAGGCATTTGCTGACCGTGGTGTCGTCATCGCTGAAGTAACGTCGGCTCGTCCGCTCGACGCTGACATGAAGCAAGCGATTGCTTCTGTCGTGAACGCCAAAGATTTGCACATTCGCGAAGTTATCGACCCTAGCGTCGTTGGCGGTGTGCGTATCGAAACTCCAGGCGAAAAAATGGACTCAACTATCAAACGAAAACTCACGATGCTTCGTGAGGCAAAGATTTAACGAAAGGAATCCCTAGAATGGCTGATATAGCAGTTACAGAACTATCTCAGGGCCTCCGCGACTCTATTGCCAAGCTTGAATCGAAGGGCAACCTCGAATCAGTTGGTATCGTCACCCGTGTCGGTGACGGTGTGGCATGGGTACACGGCCTGCGCGAAGCTGGTTACAGTGAAGTGCTCGAGATTGAAACTAAGAATGGAATTATTGAAGCGTTTGCA
>DJVK01000023.1:0-198 GCA_002441145.1 Candidatus Saccharibacteria bacterium UBA6258
GCTTTACGCATAACAAAAATATCGTTTGGCTTATAGCCGGCCTTATATACGTATTCAATATTTTTGGTATATTCTTGAGCATTGCTTTCGAAGGAATCGCCTGGCTCGTCAAAGCGTCGGTCAAATAGCTCGCTTACATTCACTCTAGTTTATGTTATACTAACAGAGGAAACACGCACCCGTAGTTCAGCGGATTAG
>DJVK01000023.1:243-2994 GCA_002441145.1 Candidatus Saccharibacteria bacterium UBA6258
AACTCGTGCTCGCACGTGTCCCTTTTATGCGGAGAAGCGTAGCGCTATCTTGCTATTTCGCTATCTTGTCGCCTCTTTTGCTATCATAGAAATATGAAGCTTTATTTATCATCCTACAAGCTCGGGAATGACACTGATGGCTTTAAAAAACTAGTTAACAATATGAACGCACGGGTTGCGATCATCGATAATGCACGAGACTTCAGCGCTGATACAGCTCGCAAGGCGCTGAGCCTTGAAAATGATATGNNATATTAAGTCGTTAGGTTTCCAACCAGAGCATATAGATTTGCGTGACTTTTTCGATGACGGCAGCAATCTAGCTAACACATTAAGCCAATTCGACGCTGTTTGGATTGTTGGCGGAAATTCATTCATCTTACGAAAAGCGATGCAACAAAGCGGGTTCGATGTCGTAATTGAGCAACTAATAAAAACTGGTAAACTCGTATACGCTGGGTATAGCGCTGCCCTGTGCGTCATCAGCCCGACACTCGACGGTACCCAGCTGGTAGACGACGCCTATGCGACAGCCGATGGCTATAAAGATGACATCATTTGGAACGGCTACGGGTTGGTTGATTTTTACCCAATCGTGCATTACAAATCAGACCACCCAGAATCGGCATCAGTAGATATCGAGCTAGAATACATCAAATCTAAAAACCGAAAATACAGAACATTACGCGACGGCGAAACAATTATTGTTAATACACCTTCGTAGTTGCGCGAGTTGCGCCAAGCGTACACTCTAGTGATATAATCATCNNAACGCTCGCTTTATGACCGAAATCCACTCTCCCGACGAAGCTGGCGAGATAACCAAACGCGCAAAAGAACAAAACCTCCCGATTTTTGTGCTTGGTGGCGGCAGTAACACAATCGTTCACGACGAAGGCTACAATGGCATTGTCGTCCGCAACCGCATCCCAGGCTTCGAAGTTATTAGCGAAACGCCGAGTGAAACTACCATCAAAATCGGCGCGGGCGAATCATGGGACGAAGTCGTTAAACGCACGGTAGACATGAATCTAACTGGTATCGAAGCCCTATCGGCCATCCCTGGCACTACAGGCGCAGCACCTGTTCAAAACATTGGCGCATACGGCCAAGAAGTCGCCGAAACACTGGTATCCCTCGAAGCATACGACGAACAAACCGACGCAATCGTCACCCTCACCAACGAACAATGTAATTTTTCGTATCGCAATAGTATCTTTCGCAGTAACGAAAGTGGCCGGTACATCATTCTCTCGATTACTCTCAGGCTATATAAATCCGTACCTCAGCCGCCTTTTTATAAGGCCGTTCAAGATTACTTAGACCAACGCAACATCACCATTTTTACTCCAAAAGTTATCCGCGACGTCGTCATTGACATTCGTAGCAACAAGCTACCCGACCCAAAGCTGCGGCCAAACACGGGCTCGTTCTTCAAAAACGCCATTATCGAAGAATGGTTACTCAACGAAATTCGCAAAGAATACCCAGAAGTTCCATCATACGATATGCCCGACGGTACGTTTAAGATACCGACCGGTTGGCTCATCGAGCAAGCTGGCTATAAGGGTAAATCACTCCATGGAATGAAAGTACACGATGGCAATGCGCTAGTATTAATCAACGAATCTGCCCAGAGTTATGCCGATCTTGCTGCAGCCCGCGACGAAATCATCGGTGCCGTTCGCGATAAATTCCGCGTCATGATAGAGCAAGAACCGCTCGAAATCTAAGCCATATATTACTTGCGCAACAGGCGTAAACCACTTATGCTATATACATGCGTGCACGTAATGGTTTTTCTATAGTCGAAATAGTGGTAGCGATGGCTATCATGGCAATTTTACTGACCGTTACGATGGTTTCCCTACAATCCAGTCAGGCCAACGCTCGTGATTCAGAGCGACTTGCTGATATACAGCAAATTAAAAATGGTATCGAGCGGTATTATACCGACGGTAACTCAACGGGTGTAAAAGGTATGTATCCTACCACTGCCATCGCGGCAAATTTACCGACAAGCGGATTACTACCGGATGTAAAGCCTGTTGCCTTCACCTACGATTTTGCTAGTACTTCGCCTTCATTCAAAGTTGCGACAGGTGCTGATGGCGCGACAGGCTACACTACCGCCACGATAAGCTCACAGGTAACTATTGATACATTCGTCTACGAGCCGCTACGCTACGATACCACTAACCTTGACTGGGAATTATGTGGTTCGGGCGAGTGTTTGCGATACAACATATACTACCGTACCGAAGCAAATCCTACGGTCGTGCAGGTAATCAAAGGCGATCGCAACTAATGAACGATGCTCGTCAATCGGGATTTTCTGCCATCGAGTTACTTGTTGCTATTATCATAGCGGCATTGATGTTCGGGGCAGCATATCAGCTTTACGGTGTCAGTTTACGCAACGCCGCATCATCACAAAGCCGCGCACGCGCAAGCAACATAGCGTACGACGTTGCTCGTCAATATCAAGAACGCGCCACTAACCCGTGCACCACCTTAACCGAAACCCCTACCCCCTCAGACATGCGTGGGCTCGTCGGAGCAACCGTATCTGCTATTATCACCTGCCCTTATGGCACAACGTCAGACATAAGTCTCGTAACTACTAAAGTAACGTACAGCGACCCAGCACTAACAGAGGTAACACATGCGCTTTATACGATTAAATAAGCATCTACAACAAGCCAATACCGCACAAGGCTTTACCTTGATCGAGCTACTTGTTATCGCACC
>DJVK01000023.1:3111-4882 GCA_002441145.1 Candidatus Saccharibacteria bacterium UBA6258
ACCGAATCGTTTGCTACGAGCAAGGGTGACTTAATTCTTACTCAATTCGCCACTACTGCAAACCCTTATACCGACACACGAAGCATCGTATACTTCGGTAATCGACCTAATGCATGTACGGGTGAATACTACCTTAATCAAGCACTTACACTAAAAGTAATCTACTTCTTGCTGCCAGATGGTAATGGCTCGAATACACTATGGCGTCGTACCATAGTGCCGCCGTGGTCTACTTCGTCAGCAGATTCAACATATGTGTGCAATAGGCCTTGGCAACGCGACTCATGCCCAATTAATAATGCGCTTGGGACTGTAACCTGCCGTACTCACGACGATCGTATTGCAGACAATATCGCATCGATGGAAATAAAGTACTTTACAAGCGAGGGTACCGAGACAACCGATAGCCGCCTTGCCGCCTCTGTCAGTGTAAAGCTAAATGCTTCACAAAAAACTGCAGGCGAAACCGCTACCTTTAGTGGCACAGTTAGAGCTAAGCGTATCAACGCCGTGCTCGACGACATTCCGGCAGCGCCGACCGTGTCAGTATTCAACCCCGATATTACAGAATATAACAACTCCACCAAGGTTACCTTTGGATGGGATGATGTTCCGTACGCTGCAGTGTATGATGTTCGCTATAGAGTAAATAGCGGCACATGGGTTAGCGTCCCGAACATAACGAAAACCGAATACGCCATATCTGGTTATATGAATGACNNGAATCAGTCGAAACCCTCGCCAGTAAAACTCTCCCCGTTTGGACTAATGCGAACATGGAAAATACATGGAAGTGCTCGGCTTACTACTGGTACCCATGTCCGAGCTTTACTATGACCAGGGAAGGTATGGTCCTGCTACGTGGAATGGCGTCCAGTGGCGCCTCGGGCACGACTGCATTTACACTACCAACAAACATGCGGCCGCATAAACAGCTACTGCTCGCGACAGCGAGTGCTGCATCTATATTTTCACGCATCGACATAAGCGCAGATGGCAGGGTTCAGATGTCCAGTGTCGGCAATAATGGCTGGGTCAGTTTTGATACAATACGCTTTTTAGCATCCAGCAAGGGCGCCACCTGGACGGTCATCGCACCCAACTCAGCAAACGGATGGAAGCACTACGACACAGGCACGAGTGCCTGGCAAAAACTCGAATACGCTAGGGACGGTACGGGGCGAGTATACGTCCAAGGACTACTAGACGGCAGTACGACAATCGCATCAGGAACAGTCATCGCCACCTTGCCTGCAGGCACCGCAGCTAAAGGCAGCATGACAGGAATATACCCTACTGCTGCAGCAAGTAATTTTGCAAACTATAACTTTACCTCAACAGCCATCACCTCTCGCGGCCTCGGCGCAATCGGTTCGTGGTTCGCGCTTAACTCAATTTACCACGATACAACTTCTCTAGTTAACCCACTGGCAATACCCCTAACCACTTCTCCAACACCAGCGTGGGTTAACTACGGCGGAAGCTACGCTACAGCAGAATCATTCCTAGCCAACGGCGTAGTGTCCGTGCGCGGGCTAGTGAGAAGCGGCAAGACTACCGCCACTGCACCGTATGAGGGCGCGGTCATTGGGACGTTACCAGCTGGCCGCAGGCCTGCCAATCGCTTGATCTTCCTTACCGCTGGTAGGAGCGGCGCATCTGAAGTATCGGTGCGAGTAGACGTATACGCAGATGGAGCAATCGTCCTGATGAATAACGAAAAGCCGGCAACAAGCGAATGGCTCTCACTCGAAGGCATTCATTTCCTCGC
>DJVK01000023.1:4960-8652 GCA_002441145.1 Candidatus Saccharibacteria bacterium UBA6258
CTATTGTTGCTTACAACGGTATTCAATCACGCGCAAATCTATCAGCTGCACAGTCAGCTGCTAATACAATGGCTAAAAAGATTGAGGCATACAACGCAATCAAATCGGAATATCCTAAAGTAACTACGACCGTGACAACAGACCTTAACACGGTTGCAGAAGCAAGCCTTACGGGTACTGGCCTCGCTGTTGGTGCACCTACCGCTGCGAACGGTAAAACAACTATACGAGTTGACCTCTGTGGTACTGGTGCTGGAGCTAAGATTTACTTCTGGGACTACACTACTAACCTAATTACGACAGCTCCGCTAAACGCTGGTGTCGTTACTGGTACGTGTACACAAGCAACTGCTTAATACGCAGCAAGCTAAGGGCGGCGGGTTAGCCGCTCTTAGCTCATTGAAATAATTAAAAGGTAAGGCTCACTACATGACACTAAAACAAGCTAAATCACNNCTATTGTTGCTTACAACGGTATTCAGAATCGAGCAAAAACAGCAGCAGGTACGTCACTTGCGAGCAATATAGCTAAAAAAGCAGAGGCGTGGAATACTATCCAGAATAGCTACCCTACTTACTGTCAGCTAACAACTAACACACTAGTACCTACCTACGTCGCTCCGAACTGTACGGGCGCTGGTGGCGCTGGACCGATAGAAGCAAAGCTAGACGTTCCAACAGCTGTCGTCCAAACTAATCCGATGACGGCAACAGCCGGCGACGGTGGCGCAGACGTAGCATACGTTGCTTGTGCAAATAACAAGGGTGGCACTGTTTTGTACTGGGACTATGCACGTAGCCTACAAGTAGGTGTACGCGTTGGTTCAAGCACAGTATATGGAGACCTTGGTACAACAGCAATTACCGCTGCTTGCGCATAAAGCTTAATACTTATGAAAATAGACCCAGTAATATGGGCCTATTTTCATGGCAATGACTTTATCAGTACTAATAATTGCCCAAGAACTCTTTTACTTCGGTTCGCAGCTGTAACAATTGCTCATCATTATCTCTGTTATTAATCGCTTGTAGCATCCATTCAGCGATACGCGCCATGTCCGCCTCACGCAAGCCGCGGGTTGTTAATGCAGGTGTTCCGAGCCTTATGCCGCTTGGGCGGAACATAGGCATCGGGTCATCCGGAATGGCATTCGCGTTTAGCGTAAGGCCAGTTTTATCTATGGCAACTTCAGCAACTTTACCGTCTATGCCAAAACTCGAATATACGTCTGCTAAAATTAGGTGATTACTTGTACCACCGGTAACCAACTTAAACCCACGATCCTTCAGTTCGTCGGCTAGCACCGCGGCATTACGAACAACTTGCTTTGCGTACTCTTTAAACTCAGGTTGCAATGCCTCGCCAAACGCTACCGCCTTTGCAGCTATAACATGCATATGCGGGCCACCCTGCATACCAGGAAATACTGAACGGTCGATAAGCGTAGGTATATTTTCGAGGGTTTTTTCGGGTGCTTTAAGTGGATTACCAACGACGCCTTTGCTCAAAATTAAGCCACCACGCGGACCGCGAAGGGTTTTGTGCGTGGTAGTAGTGATAACGTGGAATCCGTAATCAAAGGGATTTTTGGCTACTCCGCCTGCAATAAGCCCGGCAATATGTGCCATGTCGGCCATTAACAATGCGCCCACTTCATTACCAATCGCGGCAAACTTTTCGTAATCGAGCTCGCGCGGGTACGCGCTAAAACCTGCCAAAATAATTTTTGGTTTATGTTCGAGTGCTAGGGCACGCAATTCGTCGTAGTCAATCTCACCTGTTTCGACGTTCTTCATTTTGTAGCGAACAAAATTATATAGATGCGCGCTGCGCGTCACAGGTGAACCGTGTGTTAAGTGACCGCCATGCGACAAGTCCATGGCCAAGATTGTATCGCCAGGCTCACACCAAGCGCTATACACGGCCTCGTTGGCAGGCGCACCACTGTGCGGCTGTACATTGGCATGATCGGCGTTAAATAGCTGTTTAGCGCGGTCAATTGCCAATTGTTCTATCTGGTCAGTCAACTCTTGCCCACCGTAGTATCGCTTGCCCGGGTAACCTTCGGAATATTTATTCGTAAATACGCTGCCAAGTGCCGTTAGTACATCTTGGCTAACATAGTTTTCGCTTGGAATAAGTTCTAGGCCTTCGCTTTGGCGTTGTTCTTCGGCGGCAATAAGCGCGGCGACAATGTGATCATTCATAAATAGCATCCCTTGTTTAAAATAAGTTCAAAAAAATAGCAAAATGATGGCACAAAATTAAATCATATCTATAGTATATCACCTCTGCAAGTATTGACAATATATCATAGCTGATATACACTAGGGTTATGAGTACAGCAAAATATTTACGAAATATTGGAACGCTTATACAAGAGACTCGCCAAGCGAGAAGCATGACACAGGCAGAACTTGCCGCCGAACTCGGCACAAGCCAAAGTGCGATTAATCGCATCGAGAAGGGTGGGCAAAATATCAGCCTTGAGATGATTGCACGCATTGGAGAAGTGTTATCAAGTGAAATCGTACGTATCAATAAGTCTGGTAAAACTAACTTCCTTATCAACGGTGGCCGTGAGCTACGGGGTGAAATCGAAGTTAAAACTAGTAAAAATGCTGCTGTNNTGTGCCGCACTATTAAACCAAGGTAAAACGACACTTCGCCGTGTTGCTCGTATCGAAGAGGTCAATCGTATCATCGAAGTACTCGAAAGTATCGGCGTAAAATGTCGCTGGCTTGCAAATAACGACCTTGAGATTACGCCACCAAAGCGTCTTCGCCTAGAAGATATGGACATCGAGGCAGCCAAAAAAACCCGCACAGTTATTATGTTTTTAGGCCCGCTGCTACACCAATATTCACACTTTAGTCTACCGTTCGCCGGTGGTTGCAGTCTTGGCACTCGCACCGTCGAACCACACATGACAGGCCTTGCGCCGTTTGGCCTGCACGTCGTTGCAACAACCGATCGCTACCTAGCGACAGCTCACAAAAAAGATATTGACCGCGCTATCGTTCTGACTGAACGTGGCGACACCGTTACCGAAAACGTCATCATGGCCGCTGCTTTGTACGACGGAGTAACAACAATTCGTAACGCGAGCCCGAATTACATGGTGCAAGATGTTTGCTTCTTTTTGCAAGAACTCGGTGTTCAAATCGAAGGCATCGGAACAACGACGCTCAAGATACATGGCGTAAAGTCTATCAATAAGAACGTCGAATACTTCCCTAGCGAAGATCCGATCGAAGCCATGAGTCTTGTCGCCGCCGGCGTCGTTACCGATTCTGAAATCACGATCAAGCGTGTCCCTATTGAATTCATGGAACTAGAGCTCGCTATTCTTACCGACATGGGGCTAAAATTCGAAATAACCGACGAATACCCTGCCCGCAATGGTAAAACTCGCTTAGTAGATGTTTCACTTAAAAAATCTAAACTGATTGCTCCTAAAGATAAGTTACACAGCATGCCATTCCCAGGCGTCAATATGGACAACCTACCGTTCTTAGGGCTTATCGCAACGGTAGCAGAAGGTCGCACGCTCGTTCACGACTGGTCATATGAGAACCGGGCGATTTACTTTACCGAATTGACTAAGTTAAATGCTCAAATCGAAATGGTAGACCCGCACCGTGTATATATTACCGGCCCAACTAAGTGGAAAGCTGCCGACGTTGTTGC
>DJVK01000006.1 GCA_002441145.1 Candidatus Saccharibacteria bacterium UBA6258
ACCTCATCAAAGCCGAAATCACACCGCGCAAATTGCTTGATGTCATCGCAAAACTCGATACAGCCAGCTAGCCCATGGCTAGACTTTTATCTCTGTTTTTAGTAAAATAACACTTGCCGTCTGATCTCATCGTCTAACGTGAGGATTGCCAGTGGCAATTCGCAAGGCCGGAAGCCGGATGGAATTTATTCCACCAACCGAGGCGGGGTCGAGCGCAATTCCAAAGGAATCGACGGGTGACTAGGACATCAGGTTCTCATCCATCCGCACCAAGTACATTTCATACAACACAACATCATGGTCTCATCGTCTAACGGTTAGGACACCAGGTTTTCATCCTGGCAATCCGGGTTCGATTCCCGGTGAGATCACCATAGAAAGAACGTCACCCTTTGGTGGCGTTTTTTCTATAGCGCATTTCTGCGCGGGGATCGAACCCGTCGCGGTTCGCTAATGCCCGGCAACTTGTTGCGACGGCGCATTATACAAAGTATTCCCGGTGAGATCACGTGAAGTTTCGGGGTCGCGGAACGTGACCGATTCCCTGATTAATGAAAATTATTCCTGGTGAATTCCTGCCTTGCTGGTTTTTTAACAACAAACGTGCTATAGTCCGATTAGTATCAGGTGGATAAGTGTTACCAATTGAGAAGGGGAAAGACATGACCATTCAGCGAGACCGCACTAAGTTCGGTTACTTACTTACAAATAGAATTATTAAACGAGCAGGACTACTATTGCTCGCAGTGGCGTTGATTGCGCAGCCATTTGGCACACTGGTAAGTGCGCTACAGGTAATTAATTATACAAATACAGCCTTTACTCCCGCAGAAGTTAGTACTAACTGGTTCAAAGATCGTACATTGCCGTCTGGTAACTACGGTTCGGTAGGCTTTGGCGACCGCACTAATGTGCTTGAGATGAATGTAGATAAAAATATTACAAGTCCTTTGGGCGAATGGTACTGGACCGAGGGTCTACAGCGTGATATCCCAAACAGTGACGGCATAAAAGCCGACGTGTACGTGGATAGCAGCTGGACTGGTAAAAAAGTACGCGCAGGACTTTGGGGCGTGGGCAATACTCAAACGGGCGCGTTAAGCGACTCGTACCCAATCATCGAATTTACCACGGATGGCTACACGGGTTGGCGAGTTTGGGACGCGACTGTCGGGTGGGTTTCACTACCCGGCATAGCTTACAATACTGACGGCTGGAATACCGTTGCAATCAAACACAACGATGCAAATGACACCTATACCTTCGGAGTAAACGGAACGGATGTAAAAACGATTCAGGCAAATGTAGCTACGGATCATTTTGGTGCGGCTATTCTAAATAGCAGGAACTATGCACTGGACAACTACAATGTTCACTGGAGCAATTTTGCATACGGTAGTTACGACTTTGTAGCCGAGATTCCAACTAATGCTAAGTTCACTAATCCATCGGTATGCGGTGGCGCAACAAACCAAAAGGTTACAGTCGCGACATGGTCGCCAGTAGTAGATGCTGCGTCGTACGTATATAAGGTGTGGAAAGATGGCGACGCAAAGTACGGGTCATTCAATAGCGCATATACCGTGAATGTCAGTGGCACTTCGCAACCGGGTGAGTTTAATATCGGTGAGGGTATATATCGCTTTGCAGTACAGGCTATCTATGCCAACGGTGAAAAATCTGGATGGTCAACCCCTTGTTCTGCAACGTATGACACGACTGCGCCAGCATCAACTACGCTAGTTAGCCCAGGTAACGGAAGTATCGTGAACGGCGCCAGCCTAACGCAGAAATGGAATGCTTCTACTAGCTCTGACGTACACCACTATGTTTACGAAAGTTACAATGACGCCGCAGCAGCGAGCTTACGATGGAGCCAAAATGTTAGTGGTACAAGCAAGACAGCTACCGGCGTAGCCGACACGACATATTGGTGGAGGGTCAAAGCGGTTGATGCTGCCAGTAACCAAAGCAGTTGGAGTCCACTATGGAAGCTTACTGTCGATAATATCGCACCAGTGGTTAATATTATCGCTCCTACTGAAGGTGAGATAGTACGTGGTTTAGTGAACGTTGTAGGCGCGGTTACCGATGCTAATCCACAGAACAGCTATTTCTTGATTACTGGACCTAACAATTATAGTAAACCTAGTTTCTTTGGAGATGGACGCAAAACCCATGAATATAATTGGGATACAACAAACGTTCCACAAAATGGAACATATACAATTAAGTTTGAGGCTAAGGATAAAGCTGGTAATAAAGACCCCGGCTCAGTTAAGACTATTAAAGTTGAAGTAAATAATCCACTACCTACTCTTGATAAAGAAGACTTCGGTGTTGGTTCTTGGACGATTGCAAATAACGGATTCACTGGGTTTAACGTCGGCTTTAGCATTCACGACTTTAAAACTGTGAGTAATATGACCGTCGATCTTTATAACAAGGATGGCAAGATTGATACAAATACAGCAAGCTCGGCATTGCTAACGATGGTAAATGCTGGTGACTCAAAAGTGCTCCCTAGCTTGAGCACCCCATTTGTTACACAAGGTAACTTAATTGACGACTGGTGTAACGGTAGCGCATGTTGGAACATGGGCGGCTATGAATGGGAATCTAAAGATAAAATTCCAGCTAAAGCTGTAATAACCGTAGTCGGTACAGATGTGTACGGTAAGCCTGTAATTAAAACCGTTGAAAATACACAGTTTAGTGAAGCAGCAGGTGAATATACGACTATCTTGCCTCACTTGATATTCTTGCCAGCCCCTGTAGGTCAAACTCCAGCTGCAAATAATGTCGGTGGCAATAATGAACAGGCAGCTACTGTACGGAATGTTACCCCGACTGTACGAGTAAATACTCCAGCGGAGCCTGAAGTCGTCGTAGTTGAAGATGACGAACAAGGTGAGGTCCTTGGCGCATCTACCGATAAGACGGCGGTACTCGCTGCAACTGATACAGCAGCAGACGAAGATGAACAGCCTCAAGCATCTAACAAGGGTGTAGCTGGCTGGGTATGGTGGACAAGCGGTGGCGGCGCAGCCCTAACGGGTGCATGGTGGGCCCTTGCGGCTCTTCGACGTCGCGAATAGTGACTCTTATATAAACAAATGAGCCGGTAGTAAACCGGCTCATTTTTATACGTAATTTAAGAGAGGCTACTGCCACCGACGCAAACGCATCAAGCATGGCAATAACCTCTTCGGGATAATTATTTATTGTCAGTCCCGCAGCTGACATTGGTAGTTGGAGCTCCCCTAGTGCAAGGGGATGATAGCGGCCGTGCGCACCTGGTTGAGCTGGTGCTCAAGCGGTACTAGACCGACTGCGTTGTGATGCTCTCGCATCACACTCGTGCTGACCGTGATGATGCATCTTCCTGCGCCCGAGAAGTACAAACGAGCGCAGTCGCTCACCTGGACTGCAACGGTCGTCCCATCTCCTCGCAGGGAGAGTTGGAACCAGACGCCTCCAGGGGGCGCCTCGGCGATCAGGGGCATCGGAGTCGTGGCGCCCATTGCTGTCGCCTCGGCTAGCTTATCGCTCACCACGTTCGCGGCGAGTTGTGCTAGCATCGTATCGGCTTTGATCATCGGTATCACTCCTTGAAAAGAACAAAAGAGCAGGTACTATACCTCTCTCGAATGAGGCTAACTTTGGTGGCCTCTTACTATTGTATCACTTTTTAGTATAAATGTCAATTTGGTAACGCCTAACCTTGTCATACAATTACCTCGCCGGGGAAGCGAGGTAATTGGGCCTGGATGCCGTTAGATATGAGTGGGTAGGGTATATCTATTTAGGCGGCAAGTACCTCGTCTTGATGTCCGGGAGGCACCCAGCCATCAGTAGTTGTATTGAATGAGTCTTCAATGCCAACTTCTACGTCGATGTTAGTCTCAGTGGTCGTCTCTGTAGTTGTCGTATTGTTAGAGTCGTTAATCTCAGTCGAAGTTTCGTTATTGAATGAATCCTCGGTGTTTACGGAGTTGTCGGTATTGGTTACCTCGTGATTGAACGAGTCGTTTACGATAGTAGTATTAGTCTCGGTAGTAGTATTATACGAATCCTCGTTAAAGCTATCATCGATAGAGGTATTAGTGGTCGTCGTTTCGTTGTTGACGCCGATGTCTACATTCTTTGCATCTTCAACGCTGATCTCGGTAGATGTAGAGTTGTTTGAGCCGACAGTGTTGTGACTGTTCGTGTGGTTAACAATCGAGCTCGAACTGTTGTAGACCTGTGACATGTACGAATAGTATGCGTGCCATGCCGAGGCTGTTTCGGCTGGAGGGGTAACATTGCCGCGCCCGCCTACTTGCCGCATAGATGGTGCACCCATCATGGATACGGTCGATACGGCACCACCACCTGCTCCCATGCCGCCTGCAGCTGCTTGCTCCATATCAGGTTCGGTACAACTACCGCCGCCTAGCGATACGGTACTTTTTGCGTCGCCCGATTCTGCGCTTGCTAAGTAGCCTTGGTTATATGCATAGACGAACTTTGCATAATCAGCTTGAGCGCCGGTACTTTGCGATGAGGTCGCCGAAGTTTGACCTTCGAGAGCGCTTACGCCGTTGTTCGGTGAATACATAGAGGCTACAAGCGGTACAGCCGCTAATATACCTACAAACGACGCCGCCGCAGTAGAAATTAATGTCTTCTTTTCTTTAGTGCTAGAGTGTAACATAAACAAATCTCGCAATCCCTAACTACTCCACGTAGCTAGATTAGATGTCTCGGAGGCGCTTCCAAGCCTGACTATACGTTATGTGAATTTATGGTTCAGTAACGAATCTTACATCAAGCTTGTGGTATTTATTACAGTTACTAGAGGTGATGGCAAGAAAGTGTCAAAATAATCATGGCATTTTTTGGTTTAATGGCCCCAAAAATTCCGATAAGCTTTCGTCACCGATGCGTTGCATTAGCTTGGACTTATCGATGATAAAATGCTTACGATCGTAGCTGATGATACCCTTGCGCTTCAATTTGATCAGCTCGGCTGCTGCCGTTTCGCGTGCCAGGCCCATCATACTGGCAAAGGTGGCGTGTGTCAGTTGTATATTGATGGCAAATTGCCCGGGCTTGCATTCTTTACCGTAACGGTACAGCATATAATTTAACGTTAATAGTACCTTTTCGGTTGCGCGTGACTGCTCGAGTGCAGAAACTTGCAGCATTAAACCCGTGTAATTTTTTAGCAAGTTCAAGAACAAGCGATCTTTTAGGTGCGGTTGTCTTTCGAGCAACCTAAGTAGCTCATCGCGTTCAATGGTCAACACTTCTGAAGTCTCGATAGCTTCGTAGTAGTACATTGTGGACGCCGACATTCCGAATATCCACCCCTCAGAAAAAAGGTCGCCCGCTGTTTTAAAGCCGGCGACCTGTTCTTCTCCAAAGTTCCCTAGGCGGTACATTTTAAAGCATCCGCTTATTACTATGTATACCTGTTTAGGAACCTCCCCTTGGTAGAGTAGGATAGTTCTTTTCTTTACCTTGCGCCGGGTAGTGGCGTACGGCAGATACTCTGCAACATCCTTCATCGTACTGTCATAATACCATTATTTTGTAATCGTGCGAAGTTTACGTTACTGTATGCGCCGATAAGACTGATAAATGCTTATGTTATACTGTTAGCATGATACGGAACCGCTCATTTAATAATGCATTTACAATCATAGAGCTACTTGTCGTACTGGTAATTATTTCGATACTCGTGGCGATAACATACGTTAGCTATAGCTACATCCAAAACACCTCACGTATGACAGCTAAAGAGACCACAGCGACAACGGTCCATCAAAAAATGGATAAATATTTTTTGTATAACGGCCATTATCCAGATACTGTCGCTATTGCGACTACCGACGAATCGTTGCTAAAACCACTTATGGGTGGCACGTTGTCGACGCAAATATCACCTTGTACCGACAAGCTTAAAGTGTGCTTTTTAGCCTCTTTTGATGATACAGATATAGCGGCAGGCAATACAGGATACTCAATCGGCTACTGGGATTCTAATAGTAACTTTTGGCGGGTAGTGCAATATGCACGTACGCCAAAGACGGGTGCGAGTACAGTTACTACGCGTAACTGTGGTGTTACTACCTCGTTAACCGCATCATACAGTACCTGCACGGCTATTTAGCTAGTACAGCGAGTAGATAGCATCTTTAACTGCAGTCACGGTCACCTGCGTGTTCTCGTGGAGCGTTTCGATTTCGCCATCAAGCTGAACTGGCGTTACGTTGGTAGTCGTAAAGGTGTAGGTTTGCGCTTGTGGTGACTTTGCGTTACCAAAAATAACGGAACGTAGTAGTTCCCAAAGCAAGTGTAATTTGCCGTGGTAATCGAACGATATAATTTCGAATTTACCGTCATTCAGTTCATTCTGTTCGGTGTCGAGTTTGACGATTTTTGCCATGGCGGGAATATTTGCAAAGAGCAGGCTACTGTACAGATGCTCTTCACCGTCGTGAACAATAGTGAAAGGCTTAAACCTAGCAAATGATCGAACCACAATGAGCGCTTCGAGAAAACGATTTAATTTGTGTTGATTTAGTTCAACAGCGACTTCGGGCGTGATGCCAAGCCCGATGTATGAATGGGCAAAACGATCGATGGCCTTAGTTTTTATATGGAGCAGATCGAGCGGCTTAACATCGTGCGCCAGAATAAGTTCGGTTAGTGGGGCATCGCGTGTCGTACGCTTGTGATCGTTGGCATTGCCGGCGCCTATTATCGCGACTACCGGTGTTTTGTTGGTATCTTTTTTAGCGAGCATCACACCGTTGATTAGTTCGTTGTATCCACCGTCACCGCTGACAGACACAATTAGCGGGTGATTGTATTGCGCGACGATTTCGGTCGCCATTTCGGCGGCATGGCCCGCATGGTTGGTCGGGTACATTTCGACAGTGATACCTTTTGCTTTTGCGTTATCACGAAAAGCCTCTGCCTTAGCAATGGCATTATTGGTGCTAATGGGATTATAGATAACAATTATCGCGTCGAAGGTATCGGGCATATGTATTAGTATAAATCAAAATCCCCCGCTCAGCTAAGAACGGGGGATGATTGATATTGTTTACCTTCTATTCGTAAAGTCGCTTAGGTTGCGCGAAATATGCGGCACCGTATGTTGCAACTGCTGCGAGTAGCGCAATGAGTGCACCCATTTCACCGGGACCGGTTGTTGGGAGTTCGCTCACGGTTGAGCCAGTACCTGACGTAACTACAGGGCTAGCAGGAGTTGGAGGGGTAACTACGCCACCGCTACCTGGCTGGTCGCCCTCACATTTAGGGACATCAAACATATATACCCATGGAGATCCGTCATCTTCCCATAGAACGTTATGGAAGAATGCGCTGATTGTAACTTTAGCTGGCACTTTAATTTCGTAGGTGCCTGCGTCGACATTCATAGTTGTGTCTGAGCCAATCGTTACATTGTATGTAAATTCAGAACTTTTAGGGATAGTATAAGTTGCTTTGTCTGTACAAGTAGCAGGAGAGAACGTTGGTTCTGGTGCGGTAATTACTTGTGCATCGTTGCCGCATGATTTTGGTAGCCAAAATACTTTATATTTCGTATCTTTTCCCTGTGTGCCGTCTGTCGTGACCTCAATTTTTACATGGTATCCTCTAGCTTCGGCTGGGCCGGTAAATGAAAGCGTGTAGGCCTTTTGATTGGACTGGGTATTTCCATTTTCACGAGCGGGCGCAGTGAAAGTAGCATTCTGTGGCCCGATAGGTGATTTGAGTTGATATTTCTTGGTAGGGGCTTGGCTAGTAAAGGTCACAGTAGATTTGCGTTCACCTTCATCGAAACCGTGCCATCGAACGATAACTTCACATGTAGTTAGCTGAGGCTCGTTCCCGTTACCTGGATCATCCTCGAAAACTTCATCATTGATTTTTACTGTACCATTATTTCCTGCAGGCGCATGGTTATCAGCGTATGCAGCGCTAACAGGCAACAAGGCCTGAGCGAAGAACGCCATTACTAGCGCGAGAGAAATTCCCGCACTCTTTGATAAATTCTTAATCATAACCGTTTACTCCTGTACCACCCGGTTGATTTAGTTTATAATACACTTAATTTACAAATTGTCAATAATATTCTAAACATAACCAAAATGAAATGACACAACCAGTGTTCTAAACGATTAAAAACAGGGGTGTTATAATAGAGATATATGCAAGAAGAAAACAATAATAATATTCCTACAAATTCACAAAGTTCTACAGAAATGCTTAATAAGCTCCGTGCTGGCGTGCTTGGCGCCAACGACGGTATCGTTTCGACATCCGCCGTACTAATGGGTGTTGCCGGTGCAACAGACAATACAGGCGCTATCTTTACTGCTGGTCTAGCTGCATTAGTCGCCGGTGCGCTATCTATGGCGGTTGGCGAGTATGTATCGGTAAGCAGCCAGAGTGATGCCGAAAAGGCGTATATCGAAAAAGAACGCAAAGAACTCGAAGATGACCCAGAGGGTGAACTTCATGAGTTGGCCGAAGAATATATGAAATTAGGGATTAGCGAAGAAACCGCGCATGTCGTAGCCGCTGAACTAACCGAGAAGGATGCCTTAAAGGCACACTTACGCGTACAGTTTAATCTTGATGAAGAAGAAGTCGTTAACCCGACACATGCCGCCGTCGTGTCGCTACTATCATTTAGCGTCGGTGGATTAATTCCATTCCTCGCGATTATGCTCACTCCGCACGACATTCGTATCTATGCGACTATAATCGCGGTTGTCTTTGCGTTGTTTATTACCGGCTACTTTAGCGCAAGCGTTGGTGGTGCATCAAAGCGCCGTGCGATTTTGCGCGTGGTTGTGGGTGGTTTGCTTGCGATGATTGTTACTTACTACGTTGGTATGCTATTTGGAGGAAAGGTCGTATAGTTTGGCTAAATTGCACGGTGTAAATTTAGGTGGCTGGCTGATTTTAGAAAAATGGATGACGCCAAAGCTATTTGCCGGTACAAAAGCGACCGACGAATACACCTTTATGCAAACGCCGAGCGCACGCGACAAACTACGCGAGCATCAACGCAACTTCATCCGCGAAGAAGACTTTAAGTGGATGAGTAACAATGGCGTCAATGCCGTGCGAATCCCGGTTGGCTACTGGGTATTTGATGGCGATACACCGTACGTGTCGTGTATCGGCAAACTTGATTGGGCATTTGCTATGGCCGAAAAATATAACATCCAAGTACTTATAAGTTTGCATGGCGCGCCAGGTTCGCAAAATGGGCGGGATCATAGCGGACGAATAGGTAAGGCCGAGTGGTACAAAAATCCTGCCGCACCCGAACAGACGATTGGCGTGCTTGAACGATTAGCGCATCGTTATCGCGACCACGTGATGTTTTGGGGTATCGAATTATTGAACGAGCCTAAAGCCGGACTGTTCCAACATAAGTTACGCAAGTTTTATAACCAGGCATATAAACGGTTAGCGCGAATTGTATTGCCTAGTACGCGAATCGTGTTCCATGACGCATTCACGCCACGGTTACTATCTGCTGTCATTTGGGACGATAGCGTACATCATCCGGTGATGGATATACATTGGTATCATTTTGCATTTGGGTTACGACGGTTTCTACCGTTATGGTTATATTACCGAGTTGTCGATAGGCGCAAGTACTTGATTAGGCGACTGCAGCGTTGGCAGGGGATCATTATCGGGGAATGGAATGGTATTGTTGACGGCAAGATTTTAGACAAATACCCAAAGGGTGAGCACGATCGCGTAGTGCGCGAGCACATCGCACGGCAGTTGCGTGCATACTCCGTTGCAGACGGTTGGTTTTACTGGAACTACAAAACCGAAGCGCGTGGCGTGTGGCATTTTAGATCAATGGTTGAGGACGGTGCTATCGTTTTGGACTAGATTTAACAGATGTGACATGCTATATTAGATACTAATGAATACAATTTTCAAACGCACCAAGATCCTGGCTACTTTAGGGCCAGTAACCAACAACCCCGAGTCAGTCAAAAAACTTATGCAAGCCGGAGCAAACGGTTTTAGGCTTAACTTTAGTCATGGCAACTACGAAGAACGCCTTGAGCAAGTTGAATGGATTCGTGCAGCCAGCGCCGAACTTAATCGCCCAGTTGCGATCCTACAAGACCTTCAAGGCCCTAAGATTCGTCTTGGTGCATTGAATGACAATAATCAGCCGGTTAAAAAGGGTGACGAAATCGTCCTTGATTACGCAGCAGAACACAACGGCCTCACGATGCCTGTTCAGTATAACCTTGCCGAAAAAGTAAAAGTTGGCGAGCCTATTTACTTGTTCGACGGTAAAATCCGTACTACCGTAATCGAAATTCCATCCGAAACAGCTATCAAATTACGCGTCGAAAACGACGGTACGCTAATGAGTAAAAAAGGTATCAACCTGCCCGACACCGACTTTGGTGGCGACATCCTTACGCCAAAAGACATGGCAGATATCGAATTCGGTGCTGACAAAGACTTTGACTATGTAGCACTAAGTTTTGTTCAGTCGGAAGAAGACATTAACAACCTACGCCAAATCTTAGTTGGCCTTGGTTCGACAGCGCATATTATTGCCAAAGTTGAAACCAAGGCAGCTATCAAACCAGAAACCCTCGAAGCCATCGTTATGGCGAGTGATGGCGTAATGGTAGCCCGCGGTGACTTGGCGGTTGAAGCTGGTGCCGAAATTGTCCCAATCGTTCAACGACAGATTATTTCACTTTGTCGCAAGCACGGTAAACTAAGCATCGTTGCGACACAAATGATGGCAAGTATGGTTGACGCTCCAGAGCCAACTCGTGCTGAAGTTAGCGACGTTGCGACAGCGACCATCATGGGTGCTGACACCGTAATGCTTAGCGACGAAACCGCCAACGGCAGTTACCCGATCGAATCTGTTGCAGCAATGCGTAAGACTATTATGTACACTCAAGAAAACTGGGAAGTTGATGGCAGTAGCGATCAAATCGTTTCTGCTGAAGAAAGCCGACGCAACGCTATTGCGCGCGCGGCGGTAAACATTGCTCAAGAACTTAACGTAACGGCTATCATTGCCGAAACGAAGAGCGGTGCAACCGCTGAAAACATCGCTGCGGGTCGCCCACACTTGCCAATTTGTGCAGTGACAAGTTCGCCACGTGCTGCACAGCAGTTGGCCCTCACGTACGCTACGCGTAGCTTTATTCGCCCAGATGGCGACAAAGCTGGCTTAGAACTTGCCAAAGAGCTTCACGCCCAGCGATACTTTGGTGAAGATGGTGCACTAACGACGGTTATCGTGAGTGGTAGACAGCCAGGCGTAACCGGCGGTACTGACACGCTTCGTGTACGTATCATCGAATAGTAGATAATTTATCAAAAAATAGGAGCCCTTACACCGAGGGCTTCTATTGTTTTTGTGCTACCATAAGTAGTATGAATACCGGTGGGAAATTTTACAAAAAAACAATGAATGATGTGCCGATTCGTGGCAAAATCGTGCTCGTGCGCGCTGACTATAACGTGCCGCTGACGCGTGACGGCAAAGTTGCCGACGATTACCGAATCCGTTCGAGTATACCAACAATTAACAAGTTGCTTGAATACAGGTGTAAGGTGATTATTGTCAGTCACTTAGGGCGACCTGAAGGCAAGGTTAATCCTGAATTTACTCTAGAGCCTGCGGCTCAGCGACTCGCTGAACTACTTGGTAAGCCCGTACGTTTTGTTGATAGGTGTGTCGGTGATAAGGCGCGCATGGCGATAAAACGTGCGCCAAAAATCAGCGTTACAGTGTTAGAAAACCTGCGATTCCACCCCGAAGAAGAAGCCAATGACATGCAATTTGCTCAGCGACTCGCAAAAGATTCTGGCGCCGACTATTTTGTGCAAGACGGCTTCGGTGTCGTTCACCGCGCTCACGCATCGACGGCCGCGATCACGAACTATTTGCCAGCAGTGTCTGGCCTATTGCTCGAACATGAGTACATGATCATTACCGAGGCTATGAAGCACCCGGCGAGGCCGCTTGTTGCCGTAATGGGTGGCGTTAAAGTGAGCGATAAGATTCAGGTCATCGAAGCGATGATACCGGTCGCGGACACGATAATCATTGGTGGGGCTATGGCAAATACCTTTTTGGCACATAAAAAGTACCGCATGGGCAAAAGCAAGATTGAGGCCGACCAGGATAAGGTAATAGAATCTATATATAAAGCGGCAGCAAAAAAGGTTGGTGAAGACAATGTCGATTCATTCATCGTATTGCCAGTAGATCTAGGCACGGGCACTTCGCTCGAACCAACGGCAACCAGGCGCAACGTATCGTTGCTTGGTGTGGCCGAGGATGCCTACGCGCTCGATATCGGTCCGAAATCTGTCGAAAAAATGCTTGATATCGTCCATAAGGCGCGCACAGTAATTTGGAATGGAACGCTCGGGTACGCCGAAGTGCCAGCCTTTGCGACAGCATCGACGGCATTAGCCAAAGCAATCGCCGGGCATACAGAGGTGGATTCAATTATCGGCGGTGGCGATACGGCTGATTTTGCCATTAACTGGGATCCTGGGCACGGTAGCAATTTTACGCACGTTTCGACAGGTGGCGGAGCAAGCCTCGAATTGATGAGTGGAGCGAAGTTACCGGGAATCGAAGCTTTGCTAGACGCTCGATAAAAAATAGAGTACTATAGAGAAAAGAAGCATAAGTAGTATATAAAAGTGGGCAAAAAACTTATAATCGCGAACTGGAAGATGAACCTCACCGTAAATGAGGCGAGTTTATTCGTGCATAAATTAGCAGACCTTATCGAAGTGCACCGTGACGTCGAAGTCGTACTGGCGCCAACGCTGCTTGCACTACAATCCGTATCGCTACAAACGAATCATCACCAGTTTAAACTGGCAGCACAAAACTTTTACTGGCGAGACCACGGAGCCTACACTGGCGAGGTTTCCGCTAACCAGTTACGCGGGCTTGTGCAGTACGCGCTAGTCGGCCACTCTGAACGCCGACATGTATTTGACGAACGACCTGCAGATATCCGCAGTAAGGTACAGGCCGCTTACCGTAATGGCATTACACCGGTACTGTGTGTTGGCGAAACAGCTGGCGAACGAGCGATAGGTGAAACGAATGACGTATTACACGATCAACTTGTCGGTGGACTTAGCAACGTCACTAGCGAAGAAGCTGAAAGTATCGTTATCGCATACGAACCTGTTTGGGCGATTGGTACTGGCAAAAATGCAGTTCCTGGCGACGTAGAGGCCGCTACTAAAGCGATTCGCAGCCAAGTCAAACATTTGTTTGGTGTTGAAACTGCTAAAAAGATTCGCGTACTTTATGGCGGTAGTGTTACCGTCGATAACGCAGCTAGTTATCTAGCAGCATCTGGCGTCGACGGACTATTAATCGGTGGCGCAAGCCTTGATGTCCACGCGTTTGCCGATATCGTTAAGAAAGCTCATGAACAATCAAACAAAGGAAAGAAATAAGCGAGTATGACAGAACTAGATTTTGATGAGCTCGATAAGGCTGTAAATAACCTGATGGCTGACGTGGGGTCAGAAAAGCGTGCCACGACACCCGAGGGTGGCGAAGACATTACATTATCAATTATCCCACCCGTGCCAGTCGCTTCATCTACTCAGTTGCTTAGTATTACAGCCGAAGAGCGCTCAGAGCAGGTTGCTCAGCAAGAGCCTGTACAAAGGGTATCCGAACCAGTTGCGCGACCACCGCTTGCCGTCAAGCGACGTGGACGATTCATGGATGTCGTACACCCGTCATCAGACATGAAAACGACCGGCAGTTCTGTACCAAGGCGCGAAGGTGTGTCTATCGAACCTAGTGGAACGGCTGTCGTTCCCGAACCTACGGCTGCAGAACAGACAAATAGCGATGCAGAAAACTATGACTTTGCCGCTGCCTTTGATATGGAATCGACAAAACCTGCAGAACAAACCACTGAACAGACTGCGCCTGAAGAAGCCGAAGTCAAGAATGAATGGCCAGATCCCATCGAATTCACTCAATCGCACGATTCACAATCAGAGCCTGCCTCTGCTGTAGCTGATGTGCCCGCCGAGGTAATCTCAGAAATCGCAGAGCCTAGTGCTGAACAGCCTCTATCATCACCATTTTTGACTGATGCGAAAGTTGAAAAGCGTCCATTGGGCGGAACTATTCCAGTTACCGATAATCCAGTAGAGAGTATGAACTTTGCTTCTGAACCGTCTGCGCCTATCGACGACGATACGCAAATGGTAGCAAAGCCAGGTAGTTTACCTGATGAGTTACGTACTGATGTTATGGCTCTAGAGTCGTCCGATACCGTAACTGGCAGCGAAATCACCGAACCCGCACCTGAGCCTGAAGTCGCCGTAGATAGTCCCGAAAAAGTTGCCGATGAAGTGGTTCAACCGACTCAACCTAGTGCCGGTGGAGCAATTGCTCAGCAATACGCCGAACAGCCAAGTACGAGCGACCAGACAAGTGGTTCGATATACGACACCGCAACTTACCACCAAGCCCTTGAACACCCTGAAAAGCATAAATCTGGCTGGACATGGATTATCTGGATCTTACTGTTGTTGATTGCCGGCGCAGCTGCCGGAGCTGCTTACTTCTATTTCACAACACAAGCGTAAGCATAGGTTGGTATAATAAAAAGAATGGATATTCTTGCGGGGCTTAATGATGCACAAAAATCTGCTGTCGAAACGACACGCGGACCATTATTAATTTTAGCCGGAGCGGGGAGCGGTAAGACAAAAACGCTGACTCACCGAATCGCTCATTTATTGGCGAACGAAAGTGTTTGGCCGAACGAAATTTTAGCCGTGACGTTTACTAATAAGGCAGCCCGCGAAATGCGCGAACGGTTGGCCCAGCTAACAGGGCAAGCAAATACGCGCGGCTTTATGCCCTGGATGGGAACGTTCCACGGTATATGTGTACGCCTGTTGCGGCAGGATGGTGATAAAATTGGCATTCAAGCAAACTTTGTCATTTACGATGAAGATGATCGCCAAGGTTTAATTAAACAGGCGATGAAAGAGCTTTCGATTAGCTCGGACCAAGTAAAGCCACGTGCCGTCAGCAGTGCTATATCAAGCGCAAAAAATGAACTTATCGACCCTGCCGAATACGCCGTAACCGCTAATTACCCGTTCCAGCAATCGGTTGCAAAGATTTACGCTAAGTACGAAATGATGCGTAAAGCAGCGGGTGCATTGGACTTTGATGATCTATTAATCGAGACTGTGCGATTATTCCGCGAGTCAGTAGAAGCTCGTAATAAATACCGCACCCAGTTTAAACATATCTTGATTGACGAGTATCAGGACACTAACGCGGCGCAGTACAACATTGTTAAGATGCTGGTTAACGATGACCACAATATCTGTGTCGTTGGTGATGACTGGCAATCGATTTATAGTTGGCGCGGCGCTGATTTTAAGAATATTCTTAATTTCGAGCGTGACTTCCCGGGTGCGAAAGTAGTTAAGTTGGAGCAGAATTATCGTTCAACTGCGGCGATTCTTGAAGCTGCTCATAGCGTGATTAGTAAAAACGTCGAACGTACCGAAAAGAAGTTGTGGACGGATGCAGAAGCAGGAGCTCCCGTGCAAGTACAAGGCGTGTATGACGAAGCAGAAGAGGCATTCGCGATTGCGAGCCGCATCAACGCACAGGCGACGATTGGCGCGCGTAAGTACGGCGAATTTGCCGTGCTGTACCGCATGAACGCACAAAGTTATGCGCTTGAACGCGCATTCATGCAGCATCGAATACCATATCAATTGGTCGGTGGTGTTCGCTTTTATGATCGTAAAGAAATCAAAGACGTCATTGCATACCTAAAGTTGCTCTTTCAGCCAAATGACAGGATGAGCTTTAGTCGCATCGTTAATGTTCCGACGCGTGGTATCGGTGCGACAAGCCTCGAAAAGTTTTTGCTATGGCAGAGCAATTCGGGCATGGATATTATATCGGCGCTAATTAATGTCGAACAAACGAGTACTCTACAGGCGCGCGCCAAAAATGCACTGGCCGCACTTGGCGAATCACTGCGATCACTACAGGCGCGAATCGAAGCTGAATCGAATCCGAGCGATATCATAGAGCAACTTATCGAATCGACAGGGTATCGCCGCTATATCTTGGACGGTACGCCCCAAGCAGAAGATCGCGAAGCTAACCTGAGCGTACTGGTTTCGGATGCTAAGTCATTTGCGACGCTTGCTTCATTTTTAGAAGAAGTGGCATTGATGTCGAGCGTCGATACCGCAAGCGACGAACAAAAAGTCACACTGATGACGTTACATGCCGCTAAAGGTCTGGAGTTCCCAGTAGTCTTTATGGTCGGTATGGAAGATGGTTTATTCCCAAGCTCGCGAGCTCTCGAAGAAGGCCCGAAGCAGCTCGAAGAAGAGCGCCGTCTTTGTTATGTAGGTATGACCCGTGCTCGCGAAGAACTACACTTGCTTTACGCGCAGAGTCGCTTGCAGTTCGGTCAACGGAGCTACGGGTCACCCTCTAGGTTCTTGGAAGATATGGGCCATGCGGTCGCTACTATGCCATCACCAAGCATGCAACGTCACGATGACTTTACTGATTTTGTCATGGAATACGATATTGGCGATCAAGTCAGGTCGAGTCAATTTGGTGTGGGAGAAATCGTCGATATCGACGGAATGGCAGTGTCGGTGCAGTTCTCGACAGGGGTGACAAAAAAGCTCAACGTTGAATATGCGCGGCTTGAGAAGCTTTAGACGATTAGGATAATCGCTAACATTTTGATACAATTAATGATACGTACTCGAGAGGTTGAGTTCGACACAAATATGAGCCCATTACAGATAACATCACGTAAGTATCACGCTATATTCTTCGCAGTGCTTTGTGCACTTGCGCTTTTTGGTATATACGCAGCGACCATTCGTAGCGCTCATGCCGAATCGAGTGTCGTATCAGCTGACGAGCATATCATTACTTTGCACGATGACGGTATCGAGCGCGGATTTATCACTGGCGCTAAAACGCTACGTGCAGCTTTGCAAGAGGCTGATATTCGGTTGGATGAAAACGACCGTACCGAACCTGGGCTCGACGAACCACTGGTTGCCCCATCATATGAAGTGAATATTTACCGAGCTCGACCGGTCATTATCCGCGACGGTAGCTCTGAAACGAAAGTGATTACTGCCTATCGTACCGGCGAACAAATTGCCAAACAGGCTGATATATCGTTGCAAGACGAAGATGTCATCGCCTTGACACCGTCACGCGATATTATCGCCGATGGTGCGGCAGAGATTATGACAATCGACCGAGCGACGCCGTTCACCTTTGTATTTTATGGCAAGACAACGCAAAGCTACACCCAAGCGACAACTGTTGCTGAAATGCTGAAAGAAAAGAGCATCACCATGACTGCTGCAGACGTAGCGCAGCCAAGTGGATCGACGCCGATTGTCGCAGGCATGACTATCAGCTTATGGCGTAACGGTATTCAGACTGTCACTCACGAAGAAGATATTGCGTTTGAGACCGAACAGGTTCGCGACGTCAACCGCGAGCGCGGCTATAAGGAAGTTAAAACACCTGGTGTTAACGGTAAGCGTACAGTAACGTATGAAATTAATATGCTTAATGGCGTTGAGGTGTCGCGCAAAGAAATTAATAGTAACGTTACGACTCAACCGGTCAAGCAAGTAGAAATAATTGGTGCAAAGGGAAGCTTTACGACCCCAAGCGAGAACGAAAAAATTACATGGGGATTCTTGATTAGCCAAGGCTTTAGTCGCGAGCAAACGGCGGGCATTATGGGTAACCTAAAGCAAGAACATGGATTTAGGACTGACGGTGATGGCTTAGCGCAGTGGACCGGTGGCCGAAAAGCGGCATTGATGGCATTGCCTGATCCATACAACATTTACACGCAATTAGAATTTATGATGAGCGAATTGAACGGTCGCTATAGTGGCGCTAAGAATGCGATTCTGGTATCGACAACAGTTGAAGCTGCGACTATTGCATTCCAAAACAAGTACGAAGGCTGTGGTATCTGTGTACAAGACCGTCGTATTCAATACGCCTACGATATATTGGCGAGTCATTAGTATGCCGACGAACAAGTCTCTTGGTCAACACTGGCTACATGATCGCGATATCCTTGCAGAAATTGCCGATGCTGCTGAACTAACACTTACAGATACCGTACTTGAAATAGGCCCAGGGCTCGGTACACTTACTAGTGAAATCTTACGCCAGGCTAACAATGTAGTGGCGGTAGAATTCGATAGTGAACTCGCGCGTAAACTACCTGGCCAGTTCCCGGGTAAAAACCTAACCGTCGTCAATCACGACATCCTTACTTACGACCTCGATACATTGCCCGCTGGTTATAAGGTTGTCGCAAATGTGCCGTACTATATTACGAGCAAAATCGTACAAAAACTGATGACTGCAAAGAACAAGCCGTCAATCGCCGTCATGTTAGTTCAAAAAGAGGTCGCCGAGCGTATTGCCGCAAAACCAGGTGATATGAGCATCCTAGCAGTCAGCGCGCAGATATACGCAACAGCAGAACTCGGCATCAAGGTGCCGGCTAAATATTTTACTCCTCCACCTAAGGTTGATTCACAGGTCATTATTTTAAAAACACGAGACGAGCCTTTTGTCGCCGCTGAAGATGAACGCGCGCTGTTCCGCGTTGTCAAAGCGGGCTTTAGCGCTAAGCGTAAAAAGCTCCGCTCTTCTATATCTGCAGGGTTAGCAATCAGCAAGCCAGCAGCCGAAGAATTATTACGCCACGCTAATATCGACCCCGAACAGCGGGCCGAAGATTTGTCGCTCGAAGACTGGCGCCGTTTAGCACGCGACGCTGTTTAGAGTTGACTCGCTGGCTCTTGTCTGGCTTAATTATAGATGAGGTATCCACCTAGATTGCCCTACTCGAAAGAGGAAGAGAAATGGACGCTGTGAAGGTCGTAAAAGATGGAATGACTCGAACCTATTGGTTCGAAGAGCCAGTGTTCGCTTGTGCGCACACATGGGCGAATCTCAATGTTCCATTCAACAAGCTACGCTGTGAACACAGGATCTGCCAAGTGCGCGTCGCCAGACTACTGCGCGTCAATGGCGTATTCTACGTCGGTGCCGGCAGCTTGAACGAGCGCGCCTTGTTCATCACTCTTGTCAAAGGCGCTGATTGGGATGCGGTCGAGCCAGAGGTCATAGGTATAATCGAGACCTTTGAGCCCGCGGTCTTGGACCAATAGTCCTCATACTCCCGTTTCCTTCTGCAGGGCGTCCGCTCCGGAAGGGACGGGCGCTTTGCTATAATAAGGACAATGATTCAGACAGATCAACCGACTTGTTTTCCGCCTGGCGTGTTAGTGCGCGTCTCTTCAAAGTATAATGGTACAGTATTAAACAAAGCCGTCGGCACGCACGAAGGTGTTGGTATGACTAATCGCCAACAATTTTGTAGCGATAACGGCGTAGAGTATCGTAACGTTGTGTACCAGCGGATCAAATATGGCGATGATCATACCTACGACGTGATAACTGATGTCGACGCATCCGATACGACTGAGTATGTTAGCGAGCGCGCTGGTGACGCACTATTTACACGTTCAGTAGGCGTAGGGCTCTTTTTGCCCGTCGCTGATTGTATTGCAACGGTTATTTATGACCCGTCACATAAATATTTGGCTTTGCTGCACCTCGGCAGGCATTCAACGATGGCTAATCTTATGAGTAAGACTATAGACCATTTCGTAGAGCGGGGCAGTAAGGCCGAAGAGTTGATTATCTGGATGGCGCCAAGCGTCCAGAAATCGCACTATGTCATGCAATACTTTGACCACAAGGATGAACCGGAATGGCAGGGGTACGTAGAGGTTAGAGATGACGGAATTTATTTAGACTTGCACGGGTATAACCATAGTCAAGCTCTCGAACATGGTGTATTGGCTAAAAATATCCATCAATCAGATGTAAATACGGCGATTCACCCAGATTACTACTCACATTCTCAGGGTGATAAGACCGGTCGTTTCGCCGTGCTCGCTATAATCCAGTCTTGACGTTACGATAGTAACTAGAAGAATAGTTTGGGCCGAGAGTAGGTGCGGTACATTCGCCGTCGCTAAACGTCTTAACTTCTCCTGATTCGAGTCGGTAAAGTATAAGGTACATCTGTGCGTTCGGTACACCACAATATTGACCGGAGTAGTATGCGTAGTTAAAGTTGCCAGCGTTCGTTACTGAGCCGACATTATTCTTTGGATCAATTGGCAACTTGTCAATCGCCTGTACGCTTTGCAGTTCAGAATTAAACGTGTTCCAGCTGGTAGTATCTGAACTGTACCAAGATGAATTTACTGTAGAGTTAGTTCCGGTAGGATCTGGATAAGAACCTACCTCATCGTAGTAAATCTCGAGAGCTTTGGCTATATTTGCAACGTCTGTTAGACGCTTGGTGTCGCGACTGCGTTGCTGGAACGCATTATACGATCCGAGTACGATCGCTGCGATAATACCAATTACTGCAATGACGATGGCTAGTTCTACGAGCGTGAAACCGCTTCTGCTTTTTGTCATAGTTGTAGTATACCGATTTACTCCCGCATTCCACAAGTGTTGCCTACTATCACAATCTATGGTACCTCTGGTATAATTAAATGTAATGGGAAAAAATCTATACATAACAACTGCAATTCCGTACGTCAACGGCACGCCGCATATTGGCAACGCCCTTGATTATCTTTTGGCCGACATCTGGACGCGCTATCAAAAACAAAATGGGCGCGAAGTGCGGTTCCAAGTGGGCACCGATGAGCATGGTAATAAAATTGCCGCAAAAGCAGCTGAAAATAACATGGATCCACAGGCCTATGTCGACAGTATGTACGGCAACTTCCAAATACTCATGGGTGCGCTGGGTGCGGAGTATACCGACTTTGTCCGTACCACCGACGGTCACCACAAAGGGGCGGTTCAGTATTTATGGCAACAGCTCGAACCTTACATTTATAAGGGTTCATATGAAGGCTGGTACTGTGTAGGCTGTGAAGCATTCGTTACCGATAAAGAGGCGACTGAAAATAACGGTATTTGCCCTGACCATAATCAGCCTTACCAACGCCTTAGCGAAGAAAACTTTTACTTAAAATCAAGCGCATTTACCGATAAGATTCGCGAAGCGATCGAAACCAACAAGATGCGTATAATTCCCGAATTCCGTAAAAAGGAATTCCTCGAACTTATTAAGGATGGCGTGCAAGACGTTTCGATTTCGCGACCGCGCAAACACCTCAGTTGGGGAGTTGGCGTGCCTGGCGATGACACGCAAGTCATGTATGTTTGGCTTGATGCCTTGGCGAACTACATAACGGTTCTTGGTTACCCAGACAATGAACAATGGAAAGAATTTTGGCCAGCAGACGTACAGGTTGTTGGTAAAGACATCCTTCGTTTCCACGCGGGTATATGGCCGGCGATGTTGCTTGGTATTGGCCTTTCGTTGCCAAAAGTATTGCTCGTTCATGGTCACGTTAACGTAGCTGGTGCAAAAATGAGCAAGTCGGTGGGTAACGTCGTTAATCCTATGGAAGTTATCGAAGGCTATGGTGCCGATGCGTTTAGGTACTACTTTGCACGTCATATTGCGACGCAAGATGACGGTGACTTTACGTGGGAGAAGTTTGAAACTGCCTATAACTCAGAACTTGGTAATGATTTGGGAAATTTGGTACAACGCGTCGCGTCGATGATCACTCGCTATCAAGCAGGTGTTATTGGCGAGGCGTCACAATCTGAACACGACATGGGTCCTTACCGTGAAGCGATGCAAAAGTTTGAATTTAATAAAGCAGTCGATGAAGTATGGTTGACTGTCCGTTCACTTAACCAATACCTCGAAAACGTAAAGCCATGGGAAATCGCCAAGAACCGCGAAAAAGACACTGAAGCAGCCGAGCACCTCAGTGAAGTGTTAGCGTATGCATCAAGCACTCTCGTCCAAGTTGCCGACCTATTAGCGCCGTTCATGCCAACGACGTCGAAAGCAATCCATGAATTATTCGAAACCGGAGTCGTCCCGGCACAGCTTACGCCACTGTTCCCAAAGGTCTACTTGCATACTCAAGACCCACGCGCGCCAAAGGCATAATGTATGCTGATTGATACGCATTGCCATATCCACGACTCTGAATTTTATTTAGAAAACAGGGAAGAGGCTTATAAAGAATCGGTAGATGCCGACGTAACAATGATTTGCGTGGGCACCGACGAACGAAGCTCGCGTGAGGTTGTTGACTTTGTCGCGACTCACGATCGTACATACGGTATCGTCGGCGTTCATCCGCACGAAGCAAAGCATGGATGGAGCGATATCGAACGAATTCTCAGTGAGGACCACGAAAAGATTATCGGTATCGGCGAGATTGGGTTAGATTATTTTTATAGCCATAGCACTAAAGAGATTCAGATTGAGGCGCTTGAAGCGCAATTACAGCTCGCGCTTACGTACGATTTGCCCGTTAGCTTCCATGTTCGCGAGGCCTTTGATGACTTTTGGCCGATTTTCGACCAATACCCTGGTATCCGTGGCGTATTGCATAGTTTTACCGATACGCAGCAGAATCTTGATAAAGCGTTGGAGCGGGGCTTATATATTGGTATTAACGGCATAAGCACGTTCACTAAGGATGAATTGCAAAAAGAGGTCTATAAAAACGTCCCAATCGAGCATATTCTGCTCGAAACTGACGCTCCCTTCTTGACGCCTGCTCCATTACGTGGTAAAATGAACTTACCAGCGTATGTAGGTAGAGTCGCGGAGCATCAGGCGATGCTAAAAAGTGTTCTGCCTGATGAGATAATCCGACGCACTACTCAAAACGCCAAGGTGTTGTTTAGGATTTAACTATGATTACTACTACTCGAATAGATGACTACCCGAGCCCATTCTTGCCTGAAGAAGGTCGTGATTTTCGTGACTTTATAGAGGCTGATTTGCCACCTAAGTCACCAGAAGGTGTCCAAGAGCTTACTCGCTCGGCATTTGCGCTTGCAGAATCTATCAGCACGTTTAGCCCTGAGAACATTGATCCGAAACGGGTTGAATTTGGTAATACGGTAGTAGCACTTACAGAAGTGACAGACCAACGCGCGCTCAACCATGCCGAAGGTTTGTTATCAAACTCACTGTCTGCTGTTAATGAACGCATCTTAACTTATCGTAAGCTCGAGCAGCAAGATGTAAGGCAGCAAGATCTCGATCTGGCTGCATAAAGGACGTTTATGCCTACCATATTTCAAAAAGCACTTAACCTACTCATCGGCGATCCTGCTGACTTTGAGTTGATGCGTGTCCCTAAAGGACGCCCGTTAAAGCATTTAACCGAACGTGAACTCTTGCGGCTCGAAAGCGAAATTGGCTCGCAACTATTTGGCCCAGTTCCACGCGGTCGTCGTCGTGAATTCTTTTGCCTAGATGAAAATGCATGGATTTGGCATGAAGAATGGATTGACGAGCACCGCAAGCTTAAGGTGAGCACTATACGCTACGAGATTCAAGACAAGGGCGTGCTAAAGGTGCAAGAAGGTGCGCGCTACAGCTACCTAGATGGCGAAGAACTACGCAATTTCGTACTAGCTGTACGAATGTACCACGAACGTGTCGCTCGCGAAGTCTATCATCGCGACCCTGAAACCGGCCAAAAACTGGTATAATTAAGCTAGTGGATACTTCAATTTTGTATTTAGATCATGCTGCTTCGACGCCCATGGACGAGCGCGTATTGACTGCTATGCAGCCATATTTTTCTGATAAATTCTTTAATCCTTCGAGTCCGTATGCTCCAGCCGTCGCGGTACGTCGTGAATACGAAGATGCCAAGCATCGATTGGCTATGTGCATCGGTGCAAAAGGTGATGAACTTATAATTACTGCTGGTGCGACTGAATCAATTAATTTGATGTTTGCCAGCGTCGCCGGGCACGTTGTGACAGCGAATATCGAGCACCATGCTGTTCTTGAGGCTGCCAAACGCCATGAATATACCTTAGTCGAATCTACCGAAAAGGGCATTGTTTTAGCCGATACGATCCGCGCTGCAATTCGCCCAGACACTCAACTTGTCAGCGTAGCGCTTGCTAATAACGAGCTTGGCACTATTCAACCTTTGCGCGACATTGCCGAGGTTGTAAAGCATGAACGTACGCGACGTCTTGAGTCTGGCGATATGACGCCAATCTATTTACACACCGATGCTTCGCAGGGTGTTGGTCAGCTTGACGTTAACGTTGCTCGCTTAGGTGTTGACGCGATGACGATTAACGCAGGTAAAATTTACGGGCCAAAACAAGTTGCATTATTATGGACCGCAAGTTATGTCCGTTTGGAGCCGCAGGTTGTTGGTGGCGGGCAAGAACGGGGGTTGCGTAGTGGTACAGAAAACGTTGCAGGTACGATCGGGTTCGCGACTGCCCTTGAACTTGCGATGGACCACCGAAAGTTTGAGTCAGAGCGACTTACGAAGCTGCGTGACTCACTACAGGCGAAATTATTAACGGCATTTCCTACTGCCGTTGTTTCGGGTAGCCAAAAAAAGCGGCTTCCAGGCCACCTGCATATCTCATTCCCAAGTGTCGATGCAGAGCGTTTGATTTTTGCGTTAGAATCTAAGGGGGTACTTGTCGCGACCGGTAGCGCATGTGCCGCAAACAAGGGCACTCGTTCGCACGTGCTGACAGCGATTGGTCTTGCACCCGAAGTGGCGGATGGTAGCTTAAGGATCACGCTTGGGCGGCTGACGGACGACGTTGTTATTGAGCGCGCCGGCGAGCTACTGGTAGCTGCTATTACTCATGAAGTCGAGCGGAGTCGGGCATGAATTTTGTTAAGACAATAGCTGTAATTATTTTGATTTTCTTGGGAATCGTTTGGGGTATCGGTTCGTATTTAGCAGTTGATGACTTAAAAAAGTGTGACGCACAGCCGAACAGCGCGAGTGGGTGTGAGCCTGCGGACGCGATTATTGCCGTAAGCGGTGGTGATACAGCTGCGCGAGCCACTGAAGCCATTAAGTTGTACCAAAACGGTTGGGCAAAGTGGCTTGTATTTTCGGGCGCGGCAGCCGATAAATCTGGCCCAAGCAATGCGCTCGTTATGAAGCAATTAGCTATTGATGCCGGCGTGAGCCCAAGTAGTATTCTGATTGAAGAGCAGAGCGAGACGACAAAAGAAAACGCCGAAGAGACGAAGAGCATATTAGATCAGCATGAAATCAAGTCAGTAATTTTAGTAACATCCGCATACCACGAACGCCGTGCGACGCTCGAGTTTAATAAACGCGCCCTCGGCATTACGGTGCGCAGTCATCCTGTTGCCACCGACAAGCATTGGAGCAAATTGTGGTGGTTGACGGCGACTGGCTGGAGCTTGGCGATTCCTGAATTTTTCCGTTCGTTAGTTATCTCTACGGGTGGAATCGATAGGTCATGACGCGTGTTTATGTAGGAATGAGCGGTGGCGTTGATTCGTCACTGACGGCAGCGCTGCTGGTTGAACAAGGATATGACGTCACCGGCGTCTATATGAAGAACTGGACGCAGGATTTGCCAGGTATGCGTTGCCCATGGGCAGATGACTTAGCCGACGCTAAGCGCGTCGCTGTTCAGCTCGGTATAGATTTTAAAGTGTACGACTTTGAGCGCGAATATAAGCAAAAGGTCGTTGATTATATGATCGACGAATATCGCGCTGGCCGAACACCGAACCCTGATATTATGTGCAACCAAGAGGTTAAGTTTAAGCTATTCCTCGAGTCTGCGTTAGACGATGGCGCGGACATGATCGCTACCGGCCACTACGCGCGAGTCCGTGACGGCGTGTTGCTCCAAGCTGTTGATGCAAATAAAGATCAGACATACTTTTTATATCGCGTTACTGGCGAAGCACTGCAAAAGACTTTATTCCCACTTGGCGAGTACACAAAACCAGAGGTCCGTCGCATGGCCGAGGAGCGTGGACTGTACACTGCGAATAAAAAAGACTCGCAAGGCATCTGCTTTGTGGGTAAGATTGGTATTCGCGAGTTTTTAGGGCAGTACATTACTCAGGTACCTGGCAATATTATCGATAAAACTACCGGCAAGGTATTGGGTCGGCACGACGGCGCGATATTTTACACGCTCGGGCAGCGCCACGGCCTTGATTTAGGCGGCGGATTGCCGTTTTACGTTGTTGGAAAAGATATGGATAAGAACGAGGTGTACGTTAGTACGAATCTGAATGATGAGACGATGTGGCGTAATACCCTGACTCTACACTCGGTGCATTGGATTAATGATGCGCCTGCTGATGGTGATTATCAGATGCGCATTCGTCACCGCGCCCCGCTCGTGAGCGTTGGAATAGCGAAGAACGACGATGGCTCAGTGACACTTAGCTTGCCTGATGCTCAGCGTGCTGCAACGCCAGGTCAGTCGGTCGTATTGTATGACGGCGACGTTTGTCTGGGTGGCGGAATCATCGCGTAAGGGGCGAGTAGCAAGCCGTTGTACCGCAAAGTCACCTCTGTTATACTAAGAGGTATATGAACGCACAAGACATCCGCAATCAATACATTCAATTTTACAAAGAACGTGGTCACGAAATAGTTCCACGCGCCCCACTTGTTTTATCAGGTGACCCAACAACGCTATTTACTGGTTCAGGCATGCAGCCGATGATTCCATACCTGCTTGGTGAACCTCACCCTAAGGGCGTACGCATTGCGGATAGCCAGACGTGTCTACGTGCGCAGGATATTGATGACATTGGCGACAATCGTCATACGACGTTTTTTGAAATGCTTGGCAACTGGAGTCTTGGCGATTACTTTAAAAAGCAGCAAATCGAATGGATGTTCGAATTCCTAACCGAGGTTGTCGGTCTTGATGCGAGTAAGCTTTATGTAACCTGCTTTATTGGCGCGCCGGAATATGGTATTCCAAAAGATACCGAAGCGGCTGAGGTATGGAAGGGATTATTCGAATCAAAGAACTTGAGCGCTGGCACGGCTGACTTGGGGTCAGAGGCGTCAGGTGCTGCACGTGGCATCAAAGATGGTGAGCGAATCTTCTTTTACGACGGTAGCAAAAACTGGTGGAGCCGCAACGGTGCCCCAGAAACTACGCCAGTCGGTGACCCATGTGGCCCCGACAGCGAAATGTTCTATGACTTTGGTATCGAGCACAATCCATCATTTGGCGAATTCTGCCACCCTAACTGTGATTGTGGTCGTTTTATGGAAATCGGCAACAACGTCTTTATGGCGTACAAAAAAGTTGACGAAGGTACCTTTGAACCACTTGAAAAGCCAAATATTGATCACGGCTCTGGCCTCGAACGCATAGCGGCTGCGAAACTTGATGACCCGGATGTCTTTAAAATCAGCGTCATGTGGCCAATTATTGAAAAGTTACAGACACTGAGTGGCAAAAACTATGAATCACACACCGAAAGCATGCGCGTGATTGCCGACCACCTGCGAGCCGCTACCTTTTTGGCGGTTGACGGCTGCGTTCCAAGCAACAAAGAGCAGGGTTATGTCATGCGCCGACTACTACGTCGCGCGATTCGCTACTCGTTTGATCTTGGTATCGAGCAGAACTTCTTGCAAGAAGTCGTACCCGTGATTGCAGACCTATACGTCAACGACTTCCCCGAAGTTGCCCAGAAGCGCGAAGAGGTGATTGCTGTACTCGTTAAAGAAGAAAAAGTATTCCGACAGACGCTTCGTAACGGTTTGAAGCAGATGCAAAAGTTTGCTGCGAACGGCTTAACCGGCACAGAATTATTTACCCTGTACGATACCTACGGATTCCCAGTCGAATTATCAGCCGAAGAGGCATATAAGCAAGAAATCACGCTTTCGCCTGAATGGCGCGAGGAATTTGACGCAAAAATGCAAGAACAGCGTGAGCGTAGCCAGACCGCGGCCAAAGGTACCTTTAAGGGTGGTCTTGGTGGGCAAACTATGGAGCATCGTAAACTGCATACAGCCAACCACTTGATGTATGCCGCACTTAAAAAAGTTGTCGGCGAACATGTCACTCAACACGGGAGCAACATTACCGAGGAACGATTACGATTTGACTTTAATAACGACGAAAAGGTAACTCGCGATCAGCTTGATGAAGTTGAACGCTTGGTAAACGATTGGATTCGACAAGACTTACCGGTGAGTTATAAAGAATATCCAACTGACGAAGCCTTTAGTATGGGTGCTATTGGCGCGTTTGGCGATCGCTATGGCGAAACGGTCAAAGTATACCAAATGGGCGAAGGTGACCACCGAGCAAGCTTCGAAATTTGTGGTGGCCCACACGCTGATCATACTGGGCAACTAGCCGAAGGCGGTAAAGTCTTTAAGATTACCAAAGAAGAAGCTTCAAGTGCGGGTATTCGCCGCGTCAAAGCCATTCTTGCTTAAAACTCAATTGCTGCAAATTGTTCAGCGGCCTTGGCGATAGAATGATAAAATTCGTGGGGTTTTTCGCGATAAAATTCGGCAATATTTTCGAAGCGTGATTCACGTCGGTCGGGTGTGTTCTGATGGTCTCGTGTGAGGACTGCCATTCCGAGGTTTGCCTGCCACTCACGACGGCCTCGTTTACCGACAGCTTGCTTTAAGTTGAGTGTCAGCTGGGTAGCGTCGTCTGGATGACCGACATGCGGTAATTGCTGGTGAACATGGACTGAATATGACGATACGCGAGAGATCTTATTGCGAATATGCTCTTCAAGCTCCGCTTCGATGGCAAGACCGCCAAGTTCTGCGCCGCCCCCTGTTTTGAAGTATTTATCCTCTGATGCGTCGTATAGTTCGCGTACTTGTTCAGAAAATGATGGCATCGGCAGGTCGCCTGTTCGGCGTTCGGTGATGCTCGTAAGAAAATCTAGGGCCAGTTTGCCATCGAGCGGAGTGCGCTCGATAATGCCTTGGGTCGTTGCATCACGTTCCTGTACCTCAAACTCGCCAGTTTCGGCAAGTCCATTTTCGGGGTCAAGAAGTCCGGAGAGCTCATAGTATACGCCATTTGGCGCTCTCTCATCTATACCGGCTACGGCAAACTCGGACATATCACCCTTTGACGTGCTAAAGCTCATGAATGCATAGTTGATACCGTGCTGTGCGAGGGCATTATGAATAAATGTACGGTGCTCTGTCGACTTGATTTCTTCGGGAGTGGCGGTCATAAGCGCCGCTTCGCGGTTAAGCCACGATATAGGGACGCCGCCTTCGCGGCTCGCGTGTGCCTCTTCGTAGGTGTTGTGGAGCAACAAGCCTTGGCGCAAGTGGTCGGGGATGGTCGCTCTGACAAGAGTGTCAATCTCTGGGTCGCGACGATCCACTGGAAAGCGTTCAATAAAAAAGCTACCAGCAGGGCTGTCGCCGATCTGTGGTACATGATTGCAAAGATATGCGCGTTTGCTATGCTCACTCATCATTAACATTATAGCATAAAAAGTAAAAAAATGCAACATGAATAGCGTGAGCGAATTGGTGTATAATAAGGGTAATTATGGTATTTGATAAACTCTTGCATAGGTCTACAAATGATACCGAACCTGACTATATCGTCGGACTCGATATTGGTACTGAGTACGTAAAGGCATTAATTGCCCACGTAAAGGGCGAAACGATCGAAATTGTTGGGGTAGGGCGTGCCCATCAAGAACTAAGTGATATGCATTCAGGTGCGATATCTGATATCGCCGGCGTTGTGCGTAATTGTGAAGATGCCCTGTCGCAGGCCGAAGAACAGGCCGGCTTGCAGGGTAAACGAGTCGTCATCGGTATTGCCGGCGAACTGGTTAAGGGTGTTACTAACACGATTCGCTACCGTCGTCCGCAGCCAGATCGCCCGCTTGATGAAGCCGAAATGGAATTTATCATCGAAAAGGTGCAAGATCGTGCCGCCGCCAAGGCACAAAAACAGATTGCACTCGAGACTGGCAATGAGGATGTCGAAGTAAAACTCGTCAACTCGGCTCTTGTTAGCATTCACATTGATGGCTATAAAGTAAGTAATCCAATCGGGTTCCAGGGCAAAGACGTCGCAGTTCAGATATATACCGCGTTTGCACCGATGGTTCACATTGGGGCACTCGAACGAGTCGCAGACGAACTTGCGCTCGAATTAGTCGCTGTTGCTGCCGAGCCGTTTGCCGTTAGCCGCAGCCTGCTTGGCACCGATGCTAACAGCTCGCTTACCGCGATTCTCGCCGATGTCGGCGGTGGAACGACCGATATAGCCGTCGTAAACGATGGTGGTGTCGAAGGCACGAAAATGTTTGGTATCGGTGGGCGTAGCTTTACGCATACGATTGCCAATGAGATGTCGATTAGTTATGAAAATGCTGAAAAACTTAAGGTGAATATTGATCACGACCAAGTAAAGCCGACAGTCAAAAAAGATGTCGAGAAGGCAATTGATAAAACCCTTGAAGTATGGCTAGGTGGCGTCGAACTGGCACTGAGTGAGTTTGACTCTGTTGATCACCTGCCAAACCGAATCTTTTTATGTGGCGGTGGCGCAAGCTTAAAACAGCTCGTTGCCGCGCTCGAAACACGCGATTGGTACAAAGATCTGCCATTCACTAAACGGCCGACTATCAAGCATATTTCGTCTAAGGATGTGCTCGGAATCGTGGACACGACAGAGAAGGCAAGCGACCATACCTACATCACGGCCATGGGATTGCTAAGGGTTGGTTATGATACAATGATAGGTACAAGTGACGCTGATAGCATAAAAGACAAACTAAACCGGATGTTACGAATATAATCATGCAAAAAGACGTAATATACATCGATGTCGAAGACGATATCACGGCGATTATCGGCAAAGTAAAAGCTGCCGACCATAAAATCGTTGCGCTCGTTCCGCCTAAGCGGATCGGGGCTATTCAGAGCGCAGTTAATCTTAAACTAGTACAACGCGCAGCGGATACGGCGGGCAAGCGCCTCGTTATTATTAGCAACAATGCAGCACTGATCGCACTCGCGGCATCAACAAGCATCCCTGTCGCAAAAAATTTGCAAAGCAAGCCTGAGCTCGCTGAAATTCCAGCACTTGAAATTGACGAAGGTGAAGATGTGATTGATGGCGCAGAACTGCCCGTAGGTGATCACGCTAAGATGGCCGAAGACGCCACGAATGATGCCGCCGCGCCTGCCATGGGTGCTACAGCCGTAGCTTCAGCAGTAAAATCGCGTGCAGATATCGCCGGAATGGCTGCCAAATCACGTGTTAACGTGCCTAATTTTGATACCTTTCGTAAGAAATTATTCCTAGGCGGTGTTGCCGGTGTTGGACTTATCGCACTTTTGGTCTGGGCGCTCGTCTTTGCACCGCTTGCAACGATCGTCATTACAGCGCGTACGACCGATGCGGCGCTAAATAGTAAGGTATCCGTTGGTCCGGCACTAACTTCTGATCTAAAAGCAGGAACAATCAAGGCGGTGACAAAGACTCTTAAAAGCGAGTTATCGATACCATTTACTGCAACCGGTAAGAAGGACGTCGGCGAAAAGGCGACGGGTACGATTAAGCTATCTAAATTATCTCCAACCGACACGAGCGTGCCCGCTGGAACTCAATTCCAAAGTACAAGTGGCATGGTGTATACATCAAACGCTGCGGCGGTCATTCCAGCCAGCCAGCCATGTTTCCCTAGCTTTTGTGCTCAAAGTACCAGTGTCGGCGTCACGGCCGTAGAGGGCGGAACTAAATATAATGGGGCCACTGGTTCTGCGAGTAACTCTGCGGGTGTCAGTGCGACCTTTGTTGGTTCGACAAGTGGCGGAACCGACAAGACGATTACCGTGGTGTCACAGGAAGATGTCGATAAAGCAGCAGAAGACGTTAACAAGACAGAGGATGGCAATACAGCTAAAAAGGAGCTAACCTCACAGTTTGGCACCGAATACACGATTCTTGATTCGTCATTCAAGTCCGATGCATCCGGCGTAGCACCTCAACCTGCCGTTGGCGCAGAATCGACCGACGGAAAGGCTGTGCTGACAGGTGATGTTACCTATTCATTGACCGCATTGCCAAAGAGCGAAGTTAATAAATATCTCGACGCCTACTTTAAGCAACAGCTTGACGGCAAACGTGATCAGAAGGTTTATTCTAACGGTCTAGCAGACGTGTCGTTCACTAATATCTCACCTATTGAGCAGGGGTTCACGGCTACTATTTCGACTAACGGTAAGATTGGTCCGAAAATCGACGAAGTATCACTCAAGGAATTCGCAAAGGGTAAGAAATACGGTGAAATCCAAACTCATGTTCAACAGACTAATGGCGTGCAAGATGTAGACATTAAGTTCTCGCCATTCTGGGTAACCAAGGCCCCAAATGATATCAATAAGATCAAGGTAGAGTTCAAAGTAAATGGGGCAAAGTAATACACTTCTTGCGCTTGACGTAGGTGAGAAGCGCATAGGGGTGGCTCTGGCGGATAGTTCGGTGCGTATTGCTATTGCCTACGATACGATCGAAGTCGACGGTACCGAGCTGCAGCAAATCGCCAAACTGATCGCACTTGAAAGTGTCGATACCGTCGTGGTGGGATATCCGCGCAATCAGTCGGGGGAGGCCACTAAGCAAACTGACTACGCAGTAGCTTTTGCAGATTCACTAAAAGAAATTGCACCGCACGTTGAATTCCAGGACGAGTCATTGACTAGTGTTCAAGCAGAAGAGCGCTTGAAAGCTCAGAAAAAACCGTACACCAAGGGCGATATAGACGCATTAGCAGCAAGTCTGATATTACAAGATTATTTGGAGTTGAATTATGGACGGGTTTAAGCGACCGCTCCGGCGACCACAGCCAGAACTAGAGGCGAGCCGTATGCTACCTCGACCCGTTGTGCCCGGTGCGTTACCAGAGCACGGTACACCGGATGCACCTGTTCAATGGGATCACCAGGCTCCAGACATCGACCTTAACCTTCAGGGCGCCGGAACACCCGTTGGTACTCCGAAGCGGGGTAAAACAGGTAAAATCATCGCAATAATCATTGCCACCATCGTTCTTGCTGTCGCCGGCATGGGAGTTTGGGGGATTGAGCAGCTAAAACCGGTTGATGCCAGCGATACGATCGAGCAAAAAGTGCAAGTCGTAGAAGGCACGGCGTTTACTTACGTCAGCTCGCGACTTAAAGAGCGTGGACTGATACGAAATACCTTCGTATTCGATATTTATGCACGTCTTTCGGGGCAGCGAAGTGCCATACAGGCTGGAACGTGCAAGCTCAGTCCGGCAGATTCGTCGCAAGAGATATTAAAGAAACTGACGGCGGGATGTCAAGATTTTATATCCATCATGTTCTTTCCAGGCGCCACGTTAGTAGATTCGAAGTATAAGCCAGCAAAGCAAGACGTAACGTCGGTACTATTAAAGGCAGGGTTCTCTGAGGCGGAAATATCCGCAGCCCTGAGTAAACGTTATACGGGGCCGCTATTCGCAGATAAACCAGCCGACACAGACCTTGAGGGATACGTATTTGGTGAAACATATTACGTGGACACTAATTTTACGGTAGAGCAGATTCTTCAGAAGTCGTTTGACGAGATGTATGCGCAAATAACAGCAAATAATTTGATTCCAAAATTCGAAAAACAAGGGCTGACATTATATCAAGCGATTACTCTCGCCTCTATAGTTCAGCGCGAAGTTCATTCGCAAGAAGATATGAACCAAGTTGCACAAGTATTCATAGACCGTTACAAGAGTGATATGTCGCTCGGTTCAGATGTGACATTCATCTATGGAGCAGATAAACTAGGGGTCGCGCCAACCGTTGACCTTGATTCACCGTATAATACGCGAAATCGTGTAGGGTTGCCACCTGGGCCAATCTCATCGCCAAGCATAATGGCGCTTAAGGCCATAGCTAATCCTGCCCCTGGCGATTACGTTTACTTTGTCGCTGGTGATGATGGTAAAACCTACTTTGCGCGTACAGAGGCCCAGCACCAAGCGAATATCAAAAAATACTGCCAAAAGTTGTGTAGCGAGCTCTAAACACACCTCTTGCTAACAGGGGCGGAGCCCGAAAAAACGTTGACAACATAGCCGCTCGGTTGGTACAATGCAGGAAGCACATTGGCACGAGGGAACTCGAGAGCGAAATCTTTCGCGGGAACCACGAGCGGGAAATCAAAACGTTTCAATGAGCCTACCTTTAAATGTCGTACGAACGCCGAAATAAGCATCTTTTTATAATATTAATTAATAAAATCGGTCGACACGCGCGTTCTTTTCTCTAAACCGGAGAAGTAAGACAAAGTGAGGTAGTTATATCGCTAGTAATAGCGCTATAGGAGAAAGATTATTCGTAATCACCAACTTGCTATGAGCCCATCGGCTCAGGCATCCACCATCGAACTTAATCAGCCCGAGACACGAGCTCGTGCTCGTCACCTATCAGTATCAGCCTCTACTATTGCGTCGTACTTCGGCGTATTCTTGCTGATCATGTCTATGGTAGCTATGGGCTACCACCCGCCAGTACGCAGCGGTGCGCTGTCTAATGCTGCTACAGGATCTGTTGCACCAACAACTGCCGCTTCTACAGAAGCCACCGTGGACCAGCTTATGGCTACTAATATTGCAGCCACTATTGCTGAGAGTACTGACCTACCGATCATGAACAACGTCGCGAACCTTTCGCAATCACTTGCAATCGAAAGCACGCTTGCTCAGACCGACACTAACGTCATCAGTAAGCCCCAAATCGTTCAACCAACGGCAGATAGCCGTTCTACGCAGAAGTATGTAGCGGTTGCCGGCGACAACGTACAGGGTATTGCTCAAAAGTTTGGCGTGTCTGCCACGACTATTAAATGGGCTAATAAACTAACCTCCGATGCCGTCGAAGCTGGAAAAGAGCTCTCTATCCCACCTGTTGATGGTGTTATCTACACTGTTAGAGCGGGCGATACTATCGATAGTATCGTCTCGAAGTATAAGGCCGACCGAGACCGCTTGGTTGCCTTTAATGACCTCGAACTCAGCCAACCTGTCGCTGGATCACAAATTATCATCCCTGGCGGTGACCTTCCAAGCGAAGAGCGACCAGGCTATGTAGCACCACGCGTCAACGCCGGTGTTAACTACGGTAGCTATTCGGGCGGCTATGGCTCGAGCTACAACGGCGGTGCGACAGCCGGTAATCGTTACGCCTGGGGCAACTGTACCTGGTATGTATACGAGCGTCGTTTGCAACTAGGACGTCCAATCGGCTCACTATGGGGCAACGCAACGACATGGGCCTACAGCGCTGCGGCAGCAGGCTTCCCAGTCGATGGCACTCCTCGTCCAGGAGCTATCATGCAGAATGGTGGCGGTTACGGACACGTTGCGGTTGTCGAAGCGGTTAACCCTGGTGTTTCTATCACGATTAGCGAAATGAATGGATACCGATTCGGCGGCGGGTTCGCTCGTGTCGGACACGGCGATATCCCTTGGGGTGAGGCCGTTAGCGGTATGTACCGTTACATCCACTAAAATAACATAATTACGAAATCACAAAACGCCTCTGTCAAATATGAGGCGTTTTTGTTATAATGGTCATAGATATGTTTGTTGATACAGCGAAAGTACAGGTTCAGGCAGGTAAAGGCGGCGATGGTGCCGTTAGTTTTCGTCATGAAATCTATGTCGATAAGGGCGGTCCGGACGGCGGCGATGGTGGCCGTGGTGGTGACGTTATTTTTGTTGCTACAGAAAGCCTTAATACATTGCTCGACTTTCGCTACAAACCTGAACTTAAAGCCCAGCCTGGAGCTGGTGGTAGCAAACGACGCTCAGCGGGTCGTTCTGGCCAAAGCTTGTACGTAAAAGTACCTGTCGGTACGATTGTGCGTCGCGACGGCGAAGTTATCGCTGATTTAACAGAAGACGGCCAGCAATTCGTTGTTGCTCAAGGTGGCGACGGCGGGTTCGGTAATGCACACTTTAAGTCATCTGTGCGTCAAACTCCACGAATGGCCGAACTTGGGGAGCCAGGTGATGCGTTCGAAGCAGAACTTGAGCTTAAGCTATTGGCAGACGTAGGCCTTGTTGGATTCCCTAATGCCGGAAAATCGACATTCTTGTCGGTTGTCACGAATGCACGCCCAGAAATCGCCGATTATGCATTCACGACCCTAACTCCGAACCTCGGCGTAGCCGACATAGACGACGGCAGTATCCTTATTGCCGACATCCCAGGGCTCATTGAAGGCGCAAGCGAAGGCAAAGGGCTCGGTGACGCGTTCTTGCGGCATGTCGAGCGTACAGCGGTCTTACTGCACCTTGTTGACGCATACACAGACGATGTAGCTGGAGCCTATTTAACTATTCGCAATGAACTCCAAAAATATAGCCCAGAGCTTGCGACGCGACCCGAAGTAGTCGCACTGACGAAATGCGAAGGGTTGGACGACGATATCATTAAAATGCAGATGGATGAACTACGTACGGTAGTGCAGCCTGATACAGAATTATTCACACTTTCGTCAACCGCACACCAAGGGCTAAAAGAAATTCTTCGTGCACTGCGCGCCAAGGTACTTGCTGTTCGTGCAGCCGAACCTCAAATCGAAGAAGTCGAAGATGACTCAGATGTCATTACACTTTCTGAAAAAGAACTTTCTACCCACTGGGAAGTCGAATACCTTAAGGATGAAAATCTTTACCAAGTTAACGGCGAAAAGATTGAAAAATTTGCGCGCCGCACTAACTACGACCAATTTGAAAGCGTCAATCGATTGCGTGATATTATGCGCAAGCTTGGTATATTCCACGACTTAACGCGCAAGGGTGCGACTGGCGAGAGCGTTATACGCATTGGCAATTCTCACGAATTCAACTTAACGGAACAATAGACCGTCTCTTCTAAGCCTGCGCGGATAGTTTGCTATAATAGGAACACTTACCGAGGAGGGTAAATGGCTACGACGTTTTTCTTTTATGACCTAGAAACAAGCGGACTCTCTGCGCGCGATGATCGCATCATGCAGTTTGCAGGGCAGCGCACCGACATGAACTTAAATCCAATCGGTGAACCATACAACCTGCTTGTCGCGTTGAATGACGATACGCTGCCGAGCCCCGAGGCCCTCATGGTCACGGGTATTTCACCACAGAAGACTGTCGACGAGGGTTATACCGAAGCGCAGTTTGCTAAAATTCTTGCCGAAGATGTGTTTACCGAAGGTACCATAGCTGTCGGATTTAATAGTATACGATTTGACGATGAATTTGTCCGCCATTTATTTTGGCGTACTTTTTATGACCCGTATGAATGGACATGGCGCGATGGCCGTTCACGCTGGGACTTGCTCGATGTCGTACGTATGACTCGCGCTCTACGCCCCGAAGGAATCGAGTGGCCTACCGATGCAAACGGTGATTCGACGAACCGCCTCGAACTACTGACTAAAGCGAACGGCATCAGTCACGAGGCTGCCCACGACGCGCTGAGTGACGTGACGGCACTAATCGAGGTGACTCGCCTCATCAAGAACGTGCAACCGCAGTTATACGAGTATTTATTAAAAATGCGCGATAAAAAAGAGATTCAGAAGATCGTTAACCTTGATGATAAAAGACCGTTTGTTTACACTAGCGGTCGATATGATAAAGAGTACGCCAAAACCACTGTGGCGTTCCCGCTGACTAGTGGCAAGAATAGTAATGTCGTGGTTTATGACTTGCGATATGATCCAACCGAACTCGTCGGCCTATCGGTAGAAGAGCTCCAAAAGCGTCTGTTCGCAATTTGGGAAGAACGTCAGAACCCAACATTCGTTAAGGTGCCCGTAAAAGAACTGCAGTATAATCGCGCTCCAGCAATTGCGCCGCTGGGTGTCCTTGAGCAGGCCGATGGTTGGTCTAAAATATCTCTCGACTTAGCAACTGTCGAAAAGCACAAAAAAATTGTGCTCGAGAATCCTCACTTTGCTGAAAATATTCGTAGCCTGTTCGAAAATCGCCCAGAGTTCAAAAAATCAACCGATCCTGAGGCTCAATTGTACGATGGCTTTTTAGCAGACCGCGATAGGCTGCGCGTCGAAACCGTGCGTAATGCCGATGAGCGACAACTAGCAGATTATAATCCAGAATTTGTTGACGAGCGTCTTTCGCCATTATTACTGCATTATAAAGCGCGTAATTACCCGCGCACACTGAGTCAGTCTGAAATTGAAGCATGGGAACAGTGGCGTTCGGCTCGTATTAAAGCCCAGCTACCCGCGTTTAGCGAATCGCTCGCAAAATTAACAACCCAAGAACTAAGCGAAGGCAAGCGGTTTATTCTGCAAGAACTTCAGCTTTGGGCAGAGTCGATTATCCCCGCCGAAGACTAAGAGCTTGTACTGCGTCGGTTCGACGTCATTCGACGTCTGAGCGAGAAGAGGTCTTCGACAAAGTGAGTTACGAGGACTGTGATCGCGAAACAATACAGTGTCATCATCATCCAAAACGGAACGGTGGCCGATGTGCCCGGTATCGTGCCGGCAACAAGAAAAGCAAGCAACGCACCGCCGATTGAGCCGTTCGAGTAGATACTTACTGCTAAGAGAAGGATGATACCGGTGATAATTCGCTGTTTCATATTGGAGTCCAAGACAAATGTTATTAGAGTCAATTTTAGTCGATATGTCAAAATAATGCAACAATAAGCATTTTAGACGCTACATTTAGCGTATCTGTAATATATGTCACTGGAATTTTTAATGAAAATAGTGTACAATATGAAGCCATGTCAGAAGTGATAAAAGTACAAGGCGCCAGAGAACACAACCTCAAAAACGTTGATGTTGAAATACCTCGCGACAAACTTGTTGTCGTTACTGGATTATCAGGAAGCGGCAAATCGTCGCTTGTTTTTGACACGATATACGCTGAAGGTCAGCGACGTTATGTCGAAAGCCTGAGTAGCTATGCTCGTCAGTTCTTAGGTATTATGGATAAGCCTGATGTTGATAGTATCGATGGATTATCACCGGCGATTTCGATCGACCAAAAATCTACCAGCCGCAACCCGCGCTCTACGGTTGCGACAGTGACAGAAATCTACGACTACATGCGTCTTCTCTATGCACGTATTGGCGTGCCGCACTGTCCTGTATGTGGCAAAGCAGTGCACCGCCGCACGGCTCAGGCAATCATCGACGAAGTCATGAAGCTACCCGAAGGTTCTAAGATGATGGTCCTTGCACCAATCGTATCGCAGAAAAAGGGAGAGTTTGCACATATACCTGAACAGTATGCGCGCACAGGATTCGCTCGTGCACGAGTTGATGGTGTCGTGTACGCGCTCGATGAATTCCCTGAACTGCAGAAGTCGTATAAACACGACATTGAAATTGTTGTCGACCGTATCGTTATCAAGCCTGATGTCGTTAGCCGCGTAACTCAATCGGTTGAGCAGTCACTCGAAATTGCCAGCGGTGTTGTCCAACTTCTCGATGCTGATACTAACGAAATCACTACCTACAGTCAGCGATATGCCTGTGTCGATCACCCAAGCGAAGATATCCCCGAACTTGAACCACGACTATTTAGCTTTAACTCGCCGCAAGGTGCTTGCCCGGTATGTACGGGGCTTGGTTCACGGCTCGAAATTGATCCTGATTTAGTGTTTAACCCTAATCTTACGATTGCCGAAGGCGCGATACGCCCGTATAACCGTGTCAATAGCGACGCATGGTACATGAAGCGCCTTATCGAGGTTGCTCAGTCTCACGACTTCAGTGTCCATGTTCCGGTGCGCGAGCTGCGCGAAGAAGATTTGCATAAAGTACTGTACGGTACTGGTTCACAAAAGTACCGTGTGCGTCTTTCGGGCGGGCGTTTTTACGACTCAACATACGAAGGCGTGATTCCTAACCTAGAACGGCGCCACAAAGAGACCGATAGCGAATTCATGCGCAAAGACATCGAGCGCTTTATGCGCGAGCGTACGTGTACCGCCTGTAGTGGCGCGCGCCTCAAGCCGGTCGTTTTGTCGGTAACTGTCCACGGTCTCAGTATCATGGATATTTGTAATCTAGGCGTCGACGATGCAATTGACTTGTTCAACAATCTTACATTGACTGATGAGGAACAATTTATCGCTCGTCAGATTTTTAAAGAAATTATGGCGCGACTAGGGTTTATGAGCAACGTCGGCCTGAGCTATCTCGAACTATCGCGCGCGGCAAACACCTTGAGCGGTGGTGAAGCACAGCGTATTCGCTTAGCAACACAGATTGGTTCAGGGCTTCAGGGTGTATTGTACGTACTCGACGAACCTTCTATCGGACTGCACCAACGTGACAACGACCGGTTAATCGGTACGCTCAAGCACTTGCGCGACCTCGGTAACTCCGTATTGGTTGTTGAGCACGACGAAGACACAATTAGGCACGCCGACTATCTGCTTGATGTCGGTCCTGGCGCCGGTATACATGGTGGGCAAATCGTTGCAGCCGGTACGCCCGAAGAAGTTGCAAAGAATAAAGACAGTATCACCGGTCGGTATCTTGCCGGTATCGAGAATATTCCGGTGCCTAAGAAGCGCCGTCCTATCGAAAAGGGCCGTAACTTGATCGTTCGCGGTGCAAAAGAAAATAACCTGAAAGATATCGATGTCGAATTCCCGTTGGGACTAATGACGGTCGTCAGTGGTGTCAGTGGTAGTGGTAAATCTACCCTAGTTAACGATATCCTTGCTAAAGAACTTTCAGCACGGCTGCACCGCGCGCAAACCGTACCGGGTACGCACGAAAACATCGAAGGTATTGAGCATCTCGATAAGGCGATTATCATCGATCAATCTGCTATCGGCCGTACGCCTCGCTCTAACCCAGCGACTTACACCGGTGTATTTACGCCGATCCGTGAGCTATTTGCAGGTACTCCCGAAGCAAATATCAGGGGTTATAAAGCCGGCCGATTTAGCTTTAACGTCAAGGGTGGTCGGTGCGAAAACTGTCAGGGTGACGGTGTAATCAAGATTGAAATGCACTTTTTGCCAGATGTCTACGTTACCTGTGACGAATGTCACGGCAAACGCTATAATCGCGAAGCGCTTGAGATCACGTACAAAAACGCGACAATCAGTGATGTTCTTGATATGACCGTCGAGCAAGCAGCAGAGTTCTTTGCTAACATCCCAGCGATCGCCCGTAAATTAGATACACTTGTCGACGTAGGGCTAGGCTATATTAAGCTTGGCCAGCCAGCCACGACGTTTAGTGGTGGTGAAGCTCAGCGGATCAAGCTTGCTAGTGAGCTAAGTCGCCGTAGTACAGGTAAGACGTTGTATATATTAGACGAACCTACTACCGGTTTGCACAGTGCCGACGTCAAAAAGCTACTCGAAATTTTAGATAAGCTCGTCGAAGGTGGTAATACGATGATTGTCATCGAGCATAACCTAGATGTTATCAAATGTGCCGATCACGTTATTGATATGGGTCCAGAAGGTGGCCAGGGCGGCGGTGATATCGTGGCCACTGGTACTCCCGAAGAAATTACTAAGGTCAAAGCTTCGTTTACGGGCAAATACCTTAAAACGATGCTTTAAAAGCTAGTATGCAACTAAAAACGACCCGTTTCTGGGTCGTTTTTAGTTGTGCGTATAAGGGGTAATTGTTTACTTTTTACGCCCGAATACGATTGCGATTTCGCGTTTTGTGCCCTCGATTAGTTCAAGGCGGCGATTCTTATCTTTGAGAGCGTGGTAAAACATCGGTGATACAGACAAAAAGATGATGATAAGCGCGGCAACTTCGACATTAACCCCTAAGGCGTGTAGCCATTTGCCAGCAAAGTAACCGATATAAGTGAACGAAGCGACCCAAAGTGCCGACCCGATTAGGTTATAAGCAATAAACTGACCGTAGTGCATCTTGCTAATGCCGGCTACGATAGGGGCGAATGTGCGTATAAAGGGGACAAATCGCGCAATAACGATCGTTTTGGCACCGTGTTTTTCGTAAAACTGCTCTGCGCGGACGAGGTTTTCTTTGCGGAAGAATCGTGAATTCTCACGTTCAAACAATTTTCGGCCCGCTTTTTGGCCAAAGGCATACCCCGTGCTGTCACCTAAGGCAGCGGCAATAAACAGTAAAAAGACAAACAGGTGAATGTTTATTCCGAATATACCCTGTTGAGTCAAAAACCCAGCGGTGAATAAAAGACTATCGCCAGGCAGGAAAAACCCGATTAAAAGGCCTGATTCGGCATAAATAACGGCCAAAACGGCCCAAAACCCATGTTCAGTGATAAGTGTAATAAGTGCTTCCATTGACCTCTATTGTAGCACAGCCCCTAAGGGGCATAAAGCTAGTGATTATATACAATACTATTGACAAAAGCGCTAATGTATAGTACAATGTAGCACAGTTACAAAATTAGTGTTGTGTAACTGGGAGAAAATTTATGTTAAAGAATGTTATTATTGCGAGTTTACTCGTTGCATCAGTCGCTGTTAGCGGCCTTGCAATGCCCCAAGTAGCATCTGCTACTAAAAGCGAAAAAGTGACTATTTGTCACGCGACAAGTTCACACAAGAACCCTTACGTTAAGATTACGGTTAATACGTCGTCAATTAACGAAAAGAACAATAAAGAATATAATGGCCACGGCGACCACACTGGTGGCGTATGGCGCAGCGGTATCGCTGATCACTCATGGGGTGACATTATCCCTGCGTTCACAAGTCCTAAGGGAATGGAATTTCCTGGACAGAACATGGATGCAGCTGGGACAGTTATCTTAGGCAACGATTGTAAAATTCCTACTGTTAAGGCTAATGGTCCTGTAACGAGTACGGTTGATCCAGTCGAAGTCGGCAAGGGTGAGACAAAAAACCCAGTTGACGAAATGCCACTTGAACTTCCACAAACCGGTCTTGGCCTTGGCCTAATCGGTGGCGGCGCATTCGCTAGCAGCCTTTCATACGCAACTGCATACTTCTTGCAAAAGCGTAAGTAACCCTTACTGGTTACATATCAAAAACCCGCACCAGTATAGTGCGGGTTTTTGATTATTGTGACATATATCACTATTTTCTATTTATGGTTAACGTACAATAAGGAGACAATATAATTTACCTCCGAACAGGTATCCACTATAGAAAGGGAGAGACATGGGAGATAAAGTAACACTCAAGATTGATGCACGTGAGGTGCACGGTAAAAAAGTAGCACAATTACGTCACCAAGGCTTAACACCGGGCGTCGTATATGGTGCAGGTATGGAACCACTGTCAGTTCAGGCAGATACTGGTGAGGTTTTGCGCGCAGTCGCAGCTGCCGGTAAGCATACTCCAGTGCACCTAACCGGCACTAAGCGTCGCATCGCAATGATTAAGGACGTTGATTATGACCCAACCCGCCATGGTCGTATTCGTCACGTATCATTTCACGCCGTAAAGGCAGACGAGCCAGTTATTGCAGTAGTCCCAATCCACTTGGTTGGTGAAGGTGAATCACCTGCAGAAAAAGCAGGGCTAGTCGTTTTACAGGCGCTCGATAAAATCGAAGTCAAGGCTTTGCCGATGGACTTACCAGAATCCCTCGAAGTTTCAATCGTGGAACTTGCCGAAGCTGGTGATCGAGTAACTGTAGGCGACATTACTATGCCTTCAGGTGTCGAACTAGTCGATCACGACGATGGTCGTAGCGATGATGAAGACGAAGAATCGGAAAAACAGTCAGTTACCGACCTTGTTGTTGCTAACGTCTACGAACCAGGTGCGCTGCAAGCCGCAAACGAAGCAGCTGCGGGTGACGCTACCGATGACAATGCGGACCAAGTAGAGTCTGATAACGGTGAAGCTGAAGTCCTCGAATCCGAAGAAAAACAGTAGCATTGTTTATAACACAACCAAAACCGGTTACATTTTAGTGACCGGTTTTGGTTGTTGGTGCTATACTGACAGCAGATTACAAAATCTTGGGGGAAACGAGATAACACATGACAGAATCTGCTGTATTTTTTGCGCACGAACGAATTACTGAAACACCCGAATTGCCAGTCGAAGCCTATCGCGAACAAATTACAGACTTAGTCGAAGAAAACCAGATTACTATCATTTCTGCTAAAACAGGAGCAGGTAAAAGTACGCGCGTTCCGCGCTTTTTGTTTGATACGGGCAAGTATAATCGCATATTTATGACGCAGCCACGAATCATGGCGGCGCGCAACGTTAGCAACCGAATTATCGACGAGATGAACGCCGATGGCCTGCCAGGTAACGTGCTTACAGGGTATCAAACTGCGCACGAAGGTAATATTACCGAAGAGACGAACGTGAACGTTGTCACGGATGGCCTGTTACTCATGAAGATGCTCGACGAGGGTCAGATTACAGAACATGACGTCGTCGTGATTGACGAGTTTCATGAGCGCAACACGAATATGGACGTGGTGCTGGCATTATGTATCGAAAAGGGTATCAAGGTCGTGATTATGAGCGCGACGATTGACGTTGATCGACTGAGTCAGCACTGTGAAAACATTGTAGGTACTGACAATGTCGGGAGTATCGATATCCCCGGCGTTGTATTTGACGTCGAAGAACATACTACGCCAGAAGACCGTGAGCGAACGATGTCTGCTACGATTGTTCAGGCTGCAAAGCGCGGTGAAAACGTTCTTGCGTTCGTACCGGGGCGACGCGAAGCGCAGTTGCTCGAAGCGTTGCTGCGTAAGCAGCTCGGTGGCGGAGGCGCATTGATTTTGCAGCTGAATGGTGACCAAACGCCAGAGCAACAGCAGCTTGCAATTGACTCTTACGACAGAGGGAAGATAGTTATTTCGACCCCAGTTGGTCAGACGAGCATTACTATTCCCGATATTGATACGGTTGTTGACTGTGGGTGGGGGCGAATTGGCGAATATCTGAAGGGTGTCCACGGCGTGCCGGTACAGTCTTGTTCAAGCGCGTCTCTTGATCAGCGTCGTGGGCGTGTCGGTAGGGTCAAACCCGGCAAATATTACCAGGCGCGTCTTGATAAAGGTCCGGCATTTCCACGGATTGATGCAGAGGGCGATGATCAGTATGATATTCCAGAAATATTACGGACTGATATATCAGACGTTACCTTGCGACTTGCTAATGCGGGATTTCGGTTGGCGGCGCTCGAAGGTCTATTTGACAAGCCGAAAGACGGCGAAACTGCGCGTGTCGAGCGTCGATTACTGAAACTTGGTGCATTTGCAATTGGTGCTGCAGATTCGGAATATACCATCACCAACGAAGGTCGTGGCATGATTAAATATCCACTCGATGCCACTTACGGCCGAATGATTGTCGAAGCTGAAAAGCATTCACCTGAACTACACTTGCAAAGTATCGCGATGGCGGCAGCGATGCAAGTTAACGGTATTGTGTCGACGAGTCCGGATAATAACGGGTGGAGTGGTTTGGTAAAACAAGAAAATCGGTCAGACCTAGTCGTCCAGCTAAAGGTTTTCTACGAGGCGCTTATCGCAACGGAGGAAGAGCGCGTATCGTATGGTGTTTACGAGCAACGATTTCAGAAGGCGAAAAAATATTACGAGTCCATAGCTAAGGCCGCGGAGCTAGATCCGCTCAATCTTAAGTATCCAAGCGATGAGCAGGTTGAGAAACTGATAGACTGTATTATCGTCAGTAGTGAAGATGTATTTGTGCGTAGTAGTGAAAAATACCGTGGTGCTACGGGGTCAGCGCGCAAACCGTCGGGTAGCAGTGTGGTACGCCCCGAGTATGCGACAATCGCAACTGGCAAACCAATCGATATTGGTAAGATGACCAAAAATGGACCCGAAAAGGATCGGCTAGTCGTTGATCTTACGGCTGTTAACATTGAGCGATTGGCGTCAGTTTTGCCAAGCCATCGAGTCGACCGCAAAGTTGTCGGGCACGATATCGTCAAGGGTAAAGTCGTTGAACGACACCAGATAAGTATCGACGGACGAACGATGCCACAAACGCTTCGCGGCGAGGTTTCGATGCGCAGCAAAGATGCCGTCGAGACTGGCCTGACCGCCATCTTCGAGCGATTCAGGAGCGTTGAAGGTATGGAGCTCGCGTCTAATATCGAGAAGTCGCAGATTCGCGAACTACGCGCGGCAATAGATGAACTAGTCGAATTGCAACATCGTACTGACGAAGACCTAGCGATTGACCGTAAGATACGAGAAATTATCGAAGACGTCGTTGAACGTCATCACGGCCTATATGATGATGACGCAAGCGTTTCGAACATCGCAAAATTAATCCCCGAAATCCTAAGCGTTGCAGATATCGTTAGCGAGACCAAACGACGCGAACTTGTCGACGGTGCACCTGTGCATATCGAACTACACGGTACTCAGGTAGAAGTTTCGTACCATAATAACGTCGCGCATATCGACGCGACAACCGAGACGATATTGGCCGTAACCGACGAAGATATGGATTCCCTAGAAGCGCAGTTGAACAATCGCGAACTACGTTTCAGGGCAAACAATTTGCCGGGCGCAGGTAAGCGATATTTCACGATCATTGACGCTCAAGAGCGTTATTCTCGACGCAGTCGCAGCGAGCGACGCGGTCCGGTTGCACCGCGCACGATTGACATAGAGCGTGAAAACATGAAACACCTTACTGCTCTAAAGTTAGCACAAGGAGAGTCGGGGACGTTTTATCGTCGTCCCGTCAACGCCTAGTACTCAGTACGGTATCAAACGAGCATGGGCGTATCCAGTAAATCCGACGTTACTTACTCTTCTATAAACCCGCCTGATTGGTGCTTCCAAAGTTTTGCGTATGTACCATTTAGTGCCAGCAATTCTTGGTGCGTGCCGTCTTCGACGATCTTGCCCTGGTCTAATACGACGATGCGGTCTAACTTAGCGATTGTCGAAAGCCTGTGAGCGATAACGATGCTGGTGCGATGTTCCATGAGGGTCGCGAGTGAATCTTGAATGAGTTTCTCGCTCTCACTATCGAGCGCAGACGTGGCTTCATCCAAAACGAGAATTGGCGCATCTTTAAGCAACGCACGTGCGATTGCGATACGTTGTCGTTGGCCGCCACTCAACTTAACACCACGTTCACCAACGAGCGTATCGAGACCGTCCGATTGCTTGCTGATGAAGTCGTAAGCGTTAGCATCCTTTGCGGCTTTGATGATTTGTTCGTCAGTCGCATCCGGCATGCCATAGGCGATGTTTTCGCGCAGGGTTCGGTGAAAGAGCATAGGTTCTTGTGGAACGTAAGATATTGCATGGCGTAAGCTATCTTGTGTAACTTCGCGAATGTCCTTGCCGTCAATGCGGATAGCCCCGTCCGTTACATCTGCAAAGCGCAGCAATAAATGCGTGACAGTAGTTTTACCTGCGCCTGATGGGCCAATAAGTCCAACTTTTTGACCTGCCGGAATAGCTAATGTAATGCCGTCAAGTACATCAGATTTGTTGTCGTCGTAGCGATAACGTACATCAGTGAAGTTAATCGATGGAGACGCAACAGAGAGTTCGACTGCGCTTGGTTTGTCATCAACGATATTGCGCTGAGAGAGCATGTCACTCATCGGTGCGGCATCAAGGAGTGCTTGGTCGTACCCATTAAGCATGTCGCCCAGCACGAAAAGTTGCGAACCGATTCGCTGCATATAGGCAAGGACGAAAATTGCGATTGCAATATCCATACTGCCGTTAAATACCAAATAAGCACAAAGGGCCACTGTACTGATTTGTACGACGGTCATTAAAAGTACTCTAGAAGACCCTTCGGTTGTTAAGAAGCCGATATCTTTGAGGTACACTTTTCGGTATCGTGCTGTCTGTTCGCTAATTTTGGCCGTCTCGATGCTCTCATTTGCAAATGTCTTAACAATCAGGTTGTTCGTAATAGCGTCAGCGACATTGCCGTGAATCTTGCCGCGCAATTCTTTACGCTCCGTGCGCCATTCGGTACGGTGCTTAATGCTCCACTTAACTTGGATGATCAGCGCTATGATAAATCCTCCAAGCACGAGTGCTAGCGGCCACATTTGAAACGCAAGAATAAGTAATCCTGAGCCGACGCTTAAGACGAATCCAAGCGTACGGATGATGAGTAAATCTTGTAGGGCTACTGAACTTCGGACGAAATCGATATAGCGGCTCGTCAGCGCGCCAACTTTTTGATTAACGAAGAAGTTCATATCTTTGTTTATCACGGTATCGAACGTTGCATTACTCAGTTTTTGAGTGACCGCTGATTCGTGATAAATCATCGTCTTGAATCCAATAAAATTTAGTATCGCCCCGCCCAGCCCTACTATCGCGGCTAGTAAAATGTAGTGATAGGTTGCTGGTGCATCCAGTTTGGTCATGGCGCCGATTGCTTGACTAGAGAAGTAAGGTAGAATCGTATCGATAAGTAATGCGCCGATCGGTATCGCACAAAGCATGATGAAGAAGCTTGGTTTATGTTGTTTAATCTGTTGCCAATAGAGCCACAGCGTATATTTATTTGTACTCACAGTCCTCCTTACGGGGTAATCCGCGAATGAGTTCGCAGAGTTGATGGTTTATATGTTTTATTCTTGATCGCTAGCGGTTCTGCTCGTCAGAACGTTTGCGAGTAGAGGAACCTGGCGGTTCATAGTATGTACAAGTATAAGGTATAATGGTTACATATGCAAAAAATTATCCTTTATTATAAATTTGCTCCTGTTGCCGACCCGCTCCTCTTGAAGCTATGGCAAAAGACGCTTTGCGACTCGTTAGACTTACGTGGCCGCATTCTTGTCAGCCCGCACGGCATTAATGGCACACTAGGCGGCGATATTGAAGATCTCAAAAAATACATCAAAGCCGCGAAAGAGTTCCCTGGTTTTAAAGACACAGTCTTCAAATGGAGCGACGGCACTCGCGAAGATTTCCCGCGGATGAGCGTGAAGGTTAAAAAGGAGCTTGTAGCATTTGACGCGGCTGACGAAACGGTAGTCGACGAAAATGGCGTGGTTGGTGGCGGCCCGCATCTTAAGCCCGAACAAGTGAACGAAATGGTAGAGCAGTATGGTGACGACGTTGTATTCTTCGACGGGCGTAATCATTACGAAGCGTTGGTCGGGAAGTTCAAAAACGCAATCGTGCCAGATACGCGTACCTCTCGTGATTTTATCCGCGAGCTTGAAAGCGGTAAGTATGATGACATCAAGGATAAGAAAATAATCACGTACTGTACGGGTGGCGTGCGTTGCGAGCTGCTGAGCTCGATGATGAAAAAGCGTGGCTTTAATGACGTGTATCAAATAGATGGCGGTATCGTTAAGTACGGCGAGAAATATGGCGACGATGGTTTATGGGAAGGCAACTTGTACGTATTTGATGGGCGTATGGGTGTCGATTTTAGCGATCATGCCAAGACAGTAGGTAAGTGTACTCATTGCAACGAGCCTACCAGCAAGTTTGAAAACTGTGCGCTGCCAACATGCAACGCGCTGGTGCTAATTTGTAAAAAGTGTTCTGAGACTAGTCAAAACCGCTTTCATAAGGTAGAATGTTATCGACAAACGACGCTAAAAGCCTAGGTAAATTAGCAAAGAATACAACAATAATTGATTGACAAGGTATTGTAAACCATTTACAATAATATAAACTATGATAGTAAAACGCAGATCAACAAAATACACCGCCGAAGTGCGACGGATTATTGCCTCATTTGGGCATGCAACGAATGCTCAGATAGCTTCGAAATTACGCGAAGATTACCCTGCAGTGAGTGATACCACCGTGCACCGTGTGACGCAGCGTCTCCACGCAGACGGTGATATTGGTGTTGCGCCTAGTTCACTGACAGGCTGTATGCGTTATGATGTAACCACCGAACAGCACGACCATTTCGAGTGCTTAGAATGTGACAACTTGCGCGATATTCACGTTCCCGATGCGGCACGCGAACTTATCCAGGCGGAGCTAGGTATGTGCAAGCTGAACGGCCCGCTAACCGTGACTGGTGGATGTGGTAACTGTGTAGATGAACAAGGCGCCACTGCGGCGACGGTATGTCACTAATGGCATTATTGAACACGCAAACTCATGAAGAATTTAGTAAACAGGTGCTTGAGAGCAAAAAAGTTGTCTTGGTAGACTTTTGGGCTGTTTGGTGTCCGCCATGCCGAATGATGGCGCCTATCTTAGAAAAAATTGCAAAAAGCATGGATGCTGATGTTGATGTCGTGAAGGTTAACGTCGAAGAGTCTCAAGACAATAGTTTACTGGCGCAAAACTATGGCGTCCAGGGTATTCCTAATATGCAGATATTTAAAAATGGCGTCGTCGTCAAAGAACTTGTCGGCATGATGCCCGAACCTGTCGTCGTCGACGAACTCAAAAAATATATTTAACATATGCGCTCTGGTCGTCTATCGACTAAACATTAGCTGCGTTATACTAATAGGGTGAACAAATCACTCGAAGCCAAACTGAAGACATTGCCAAATTCTCCTGGCGTTTATTTTCATAAGTCAGCTACGGGCGAAATTATCTATGTCGGTAAAGCGGCGGTATTAAAAAACCGCGTACGACAGTATTTTCAGAGTAAAAAAGATTTCGATGTAAAGACGTTGGCGCTTGTCGCCGAAATTGAAGATACCGATTGGCTCGAAACGGAGAGCGAGATTGACGCACTATTTCTTGAAAGCGAAATGGTTAAGCGGTATATGCCACGTTTCAACGTATTGCTGCGTGATGATAAATCACAGACGTTCGTTCGTATCGATATGAAAAGCGAATGGCCAAGCGTCACGTTTACCCGTAATCCTGCAGACGATGGAGCAAAGTATTTTGGCCCATTTTATAACGGTTTTGCTGTCAAAAAAGCGCTCCGCTATTTGCGACGCGTGTTCCCGTATTACACCAAGCCGCCAAGTGGCAGTCGCCCTGATTTAGATGCACATCTTGGCTTAGCGCCGGGGCGTGATGTAACGAGCCACGAGTACAAGGCAAGCTTACGCAAGCTTATCAAATATATCGAAGGCGGTCGCGCTACGATAACGAACGAAATTGAACGTGACATGAAGCGTGCGGCACGTCTACGCGAATTCGAAACGGCAGCGCAGTTGCGCAATAAACTTTCGTATCTTAAAGAGTTGCAGCGCCGCATAATGTTTGGCGACAAAGAATTTTTAGATATTAGCAAAGACCGGGCGTTGCAAGATCTGCAAGAGTTGCTGGCACTCCCAAAGACGCCATCGCGAATCGAAGGCTACGATATTTCGCACATGAGTGGCACGAATGTTGTTGCGAGTATGGTGGTATTTACTAATGGTGTTAGTGATCGCAGCCAGTATCGTAAGTTTAAAACCCGAGTCGAGCATAATGACGATTTCTTTAATATGAATGAAACCATTGGGCGAAGGTTCAGCGAAAAGAATGTCAAAGCGTGGGGTATGCCGAAGTTGGTGCTGATAGATGGCGGTAAAGGGCAGCTGGACGCTGCCTTGCAGGCGCGTGATGAGCGTGAAGTCGCCGTACCTATGATTGGGCTCGCCAAACGGCAAGAGCAAATCGTTATCCATCACACAAAATCGAACGTGCAACTAAACAAACAAAAGCTCGATGAACTTGGTGGACATTATATGACATCAGATACTTTTACGTTGGTCAGCTTGCCGCATAGCACGCATATTGTAAAGTTATTGCAACGTATTCGCGACGAATCTCATCGTTTTGCGGTCAGTTATCACACCACGCTTAAGCGGGGCGGCCAGACAAAGAGCAAGCTCGACGACGTACCGGGTATTGGGCCAGTTACGCGTAAGAAACTTATTAGAACGTTTGGCAGTTTGCGTGGGGTCCAGGCTGCGTCAGAGCAAGAACTGACTAAGGCCGTTGGTCAATCGCGTGCTCAGGCCATCAAAGCATATTTGAGCCAGTAATTCGGCTTATGGTATAGTGAAACCATGAACAAAACTCAAGGACGAGGATTTACGATTACCGAACTATTGGTAGTACTCGTCGTGATTGGGGTGTTGGTGACAATCACCATTTTCGGCTTTGGGGCGTGGCGTACACGAACGGCTAAGACCGAAGTCAAAAGTGAGCTGACTCATATTCAGACAGCAATCAAAAACTATCGTAACTTTAATAATACGTACCCGGCGGCACTGTCGGCTATTCCGTACGTGACAAAAAATGGCATCACGGTTACCTACACGCCATACGCGAGTGATGCCGGGTATTGCCTGTCTGCATATAGCACCGAAGCCACGACGGGTACATGGTATATAGGTACGACTGGTTCGACGACTCCGTCGACAACCGCGTGTTAATGGTAAGCTGTAAGTATGAACCAAGCCTTTCACGTTGCTAATAGAAAACGATTTGCCGAAGCAAGTAGTGGCGGCTTGGTAGTTTTGGCTGGGTATCAGGCTATGCAAGAATCTGGCGATATGGCCGCGCCGTTTGTTCAAGAGGCAAATTTTTGGTGGCTGACGGGCATTGAGCAACCGGGATGGCATGTCATTATCGACACTGCACGGCATCATACGACGCTTGTACGACCCGCTATGACAACTGTTCAAATTACGTTCGAGGGTCAGATGAGCGACGAAGATGTAACGGCTATTAGTGGCTGCGACAATATTATCGCCAGCAAAGATTTTGAGGCTGAATTACGACAGTTGCGCCGTAAGCATAGCGTCGTTCATACCGTATACGAAAAGAACCACTATGATTTTGTCGCTAACCCAGCTGCTCACGAACTGCATGCTACGCTGAGCCGAATATTTAGTTCGGTATTGCAGTGCGACAAGCAACTGCATGCCCTGCGTGCGATTAAGCAACCCGAAGAAATCGCTCGTATGCGCAAGGCTATCGCGTTGACCTGCGACGCATTCAAGGCAGTACGAGGACAGTTACAGGAATACAAACATGAGTATGAAATCGAAGCCGATTTTACGCGTACCTTCAGGCGCAAAAATGCTCGACATGCCTATACGCCGATAGTTGCGCAGGGCGATAATGCTTGCACGTTACACTATGTTGATAATAGCGATAAAGTAACGCAGCGTAAGATGATATTGATTGATATTGGTGCACGCGTCGACGGGTACTGTGCTGATATCACACGGACATACGCCATCAATCCCACTAAGCGCCAGATTGCCGTTCACGCGGCCGTGGAGCGCGCCCAGCGACGTGTCATCGCTTTGTTGAAGCCAGGCCTGTTGGTTACCGACTATATCCATGAGGTTGATGAAATCATGAAGGATGCTCTTCAAGAAGTAGATCTATTAAAAGACAGGAACGATACCGATACCTATCGTAAATATTTCCCGCATTCGATTAGTCATGGGCTCGGTATCGATCCTCACGACAGCCTGGGTTCGCCTCGTTATTTCGAACCCGGCATGGTGTTAACTAGTGAACCGGGGATTTATATACCCGAAGAGGGAATTGGCGTACGTATCGAAGATGACATTTTAATCACTACGTCCGGTAGTGAGAATCTTAGCCGCAGCCTACCGACCGCCTTATAGCTAGCGCTCACGGCCAATAAAAGGTATACTGTAAGGTAATATATGAAACGGCAATTGTTTATATTTACTATCCGATGGATACTAAATTCCTTTGGCTTATGGGTCGCAGTCCGTATTTTCGGTACCGGCTACAGTGGTGCTGAAATTGACGCCAGCGCATCGGTGTTTTTAGTTGCCGGGTTGATCTTCTCAGTTGTTAACGCGGTATTGAAGCCCGCGGTTATTATATTGGCTCTCCCCGCGATTCTTATTACGCTCGGTTTGTTCACTATCGTCGTCAACGGCCTGATGGTCTATATTTCGCTTAAGCTCGCCCCTGGCCTGATGATGACATTCTGGCACTCGGTATTAACCGGATTAGTGTTAAGTCTGGTAAACTATATAGTAAGTAGCGCACTCGAATTAGAATATACGCGCGTACGCAAGGAGAAGATATGAGTTTAGATAGTATTTTGCAGATTGTGACCATTGGCTCGGCTCTGCTTATGATCATTGCAATTTTACTGCAGCAACGCGGTGCTAGCTTGGGTGCCGGATTCGGTGGTTCGAGCGAACTTTACACGACCCGTCGCGGCCTCGACAAGAACTTATTTGAAGTTACTATTTTTCTTGCCATTACCTTTATTTTGTCGATACTGGTCGGCCTCGTGCTCCCTAACCTTAAGTAAGGACTATTCTTCTAGTGGAAGACGATACACGCGGGTGGAAAAAATTTGACAGAATCAAGCTTGACCGCAAGCAACTTGCTAAGCGTGTCAAAAAGGCAGAAGGTGCCACTCAACGCCATGCGCACCGATTCGTCATCCGACGTATTGATAACATTCGTCTAGTAACCCGCGAAATAACCGTATGGTTACTGCTCGTCGGCGCAATGATTGCCGGGCTTGGCCTGCAACTGATGTGGGGGCAAGATAGCTACATGACCGAAGGTCGCCAGGACGGTGGAACCTACGTTGAAGGTGCGCTAGGTTCGATTGACACGCTGAACCCGCTGTTTGTTTCGACAAGTGCTGAAGCTTCGGTAAGTCGACTGATATTTTCTTCGCTCTACGACTATGATACGACGGGCAGCATTCACCAAGACGTAGCGACAGGTATGAAAATCGACGCATCGGGGCAAGTGTACACCGTGACGATCCGCGATGATATTTCGTGGCACGATAACACGCCATTGACCTCAAAAGATATCGTTTACACGATTAACTTGATCAAAAATCCGCTCGTTCGTTCACCGCTACGCGTCAACTGGCTCGACGTATCAGCAAAGGCTATCGATAATGAAACTGTTGAATTTACACTGCCTGCAACATATGCGGCGTTCCCATATGCGTTAACGTTCCCGATCTTGCCAGAGCACGTGTTAAAAACCGTTATGCCTGGTGCGGTGCGCGAAAGTACATTCAGTCGTAACCCTGTAGGGAGTGGACCGTTCAGCTTCCGCCGCTTGCAGTCTGCCGATGGCCTAAGTGCGCACAAGACAGTGCATTTGGTCGCTAGCCCCAGCTATTACGACGGCAAGCCAAAGTTAGACCGATTCGAAATTCACGCTTACGATACAGAAGAGGCAATTATTCAAGCACTAAAATCGCGTGAGCTAAGTGGAGCTTCGGACATTTCGGTTAGCGCTTTCGACGATATTCCTAAGGGTGCTTATAACGTAACCCCACAAGCTATTAATAGTGGTACATATCTGCTGCTCAACACGACAAACCCAATCCTCAAAGACGAGAAGGTACGCCAAGCTCTACAGGCAGCGACTGATACGGTAGCTCTTCGTAAGGCACTGGGCGGACAAGTGTTGCCGCTTGACTTACCTGTACTAAACAGCCAGCTTAAGGGCGATGATGTTCCGCATCTCGGCCCTGTTGATGTCATGAAGGCTCAGGCATTATTAGATGAGGCTGGTTGGAAGATGTCGGGTAGCTACCGCGTAAAAGATCAGCAAACCTTGGAATTGACGATTACAACGACGAAAGATAAAGAGTATCAGTTATCTGCTGACATCGTAGCTAAACAGTGGCAGCGCATTGGCGTAAAGGTTAATCAAAAAAGCGTCGACACCACGACCGTGTCATCGACATTCGTCCAGGATACCTTGCAGGGGCGTAACTTTGATATATTGCTTTATGAACTGGCTATTGGTGCCGACCCCGACGTGTATGCATACTGGCACTCTTCACAAACAGGGCAGAGCGGATATAACTTCGCGAACTATAGTAATAAGACCGTCGATGCGACACTTTCTAGCGCGCGCTCACGGCTAGAGCCAGAATTGCGTAACGCCAAATACAAGCAATTTGCAAAGCAATGGTTAGCGGACGCTCCGGGGATTGGTCTGTATCAGCCCGTCATGGTGTACGTATCGAATAAGAATGCTCAGACTGTCAAAGAAGGCTCGACACTCGTGTCTTCAGCAGATCGTTACGCCAATGTTCAGTACTGGACTATCGGGGGCGGCAAGGTTTACAAGACCCCTTAACTCAGGTATAATCAATTTCTGAGTTACGCTATACACATGCGGTGGTGGCGGAATTGGTAGACGCGCTAGCTTGAGGGGCTAGTGGGCATTGCGCCCGTGGAGGTTCAAGTCCTCTTCACCGCACCAAAGAAACATCCTTGGAGTGAGCGAGCTTAAAAAGCTCGTTGACCCCAGGGATTTTTTCTATTTTCAATGGTTCCGCAATTGATTTCTGCGTAGCTTGGCGCCTAATCGAAGATTACGCCAAGTATCGGGCTCTTGGTATTGGACGACAGTGGTCAATAAGTAAATCTTTCATGTGTTCCACAAAGTATTTAAAGTATGTCAACAGATGCTCGACTGATCCTTATATTTCACTATGACGACCTCCATCATAACCCCTGTAATTGACCTAAGCGGCTTATTATATTAGTATATTTAAGCCAGGGAGATACTCTGGCAGCTCATGTAAGGATTAGTGATGAAGAATCTGAAGAAGAAAGTCATGGCGATCAGCGCCGCGGCCGTCTTGTCACTCGGCCTGTCCATGGCCGTCACCACTCCCGCCAACGCCTTCTCGACGATTGAGATGCACCAAGCGTGTCGACTCGACAACTTCGGCCACCATCAGGGTTCGATCCTCTGGACAGCCCAACTCACCTACCCGAGTCAGGGCGTGTACGGATGGCGCTGCTACTTCGACGACTCGCCGACAGCATGGTCGACCGCTCCGAAGTACGGCATGAAGGTTCAGCTCATCTGCGACTACATCTACGGAGGCTCCGCTCGGTTCACTAACCAGAGCGACGCATACTCCTGGTACTGCGGCTGATCACATGAGCGCAAGCCCCGGTGTCGAAAGGCACCGGGGCGTCTCATATTTCATAATACTCATGCTATAATTTGAAATATGAAAAGTAATTCCTCACAAAAACCGCAAATCAATACAAGTTCAACAGTTAGCTATATATTGCATGCAGTCTCCGTAGCAATGATTATATTTTTAGTCTATAAGGTCAACTTATTAGAATATAGAGTTGAAACGATAAATAAAAAAGGAACTGAATTGAATATGCAGATGCTGCAGTTCAATGCACGCACAAATAACCTAAAAGGCTGCTGGCAAAATAACGACTACGAATGTCCGGAAAACAAATATTTTGACGGAAGTCGGTTTGTTGAAGGAAATAAATAGACCTTACCCGTTTGGGATAATCTGGTTCCACAATAGGTCGCAGAGGTGCACCAAAGAAATAACCCGAGATGTTTTCTCAGGTTATTTCTTTGTCGCATTAATAGAGTATTGTGCAGTAATCTGATATAATTTAATGCAATGGCGCGTTGGCGGAGCGGTTACGCAGAGGTCTGCAAAACCTTGTAGACGGGTTCGACTCCCGTACGTGCCTCCATGAATTAATGGAGCAATACAAAATTTGCGCGGATGGCGGAATTGGTAGACGCGAGGGACTTAAAATCCCTTGACCAAAAGTCGTGCGGGTTCGATTCCCGCTCTGCGCACCAACGAAAATGTCGAGGCTTGTCCTCGGCTTTTTCGTTGGTATCGACGTAGTCGAAGGATCGAACCCGTCGCGGTTCGCTAATGCCCGGCCATTTATGGCGACGGCGCATTATGTGAAACCTTCCCGCTTCTAGTGATATTGGAATGTCGAGGCTTGTCCTCGGCTTTTTCGTTGGTATGACAACCGAGCTTCTGTCGAGTTTTTGTCACAAAATTGCTATACTAATAGATACTAACATTGACTACGAAGGAATCTACACTTGATGCAACGTGCAATTGCTGAGAATAAGCGAAATACCGCGATTATCATGGCCGTATTTGTCGGAATAATAGGGGCCATTGGTTGGATTGTCGCCTCGATTAACGGTAATACTTCGATGATGTACGGCATCATTGCCGCCGCTGGTGCGTATGCGTTCGCTCAATACTTTTTTGCCGACAAGCTTGCGCTGATGGCAACAGGCGCAAAGCCAATTACTCAGCAAGATAATCCTCGACTTTATGATATGATCGCCGATCTTGCAAGGCGCACGAATAGCCCTATGCCCAAGGTCTACATGATTGATGATCCAGCACCTAACGCATTCGCCACAGGTCGCGACCCAAAGCATGCAGTTGTAGCAGCAACAACGGGCATTATGGAAGTAATGGACGACCGTCAACTTAAAGCGGTACTGGCGCACGAAATGGGGCATGTACGTAATTATGATATCCGCGTGATGATGATTGCGTTCGGGCTCGTGAGCGTCATTGGTATTCTTTCTGATTTTGCTTTGCGTATGTTTATCTGGGGTCGCGATTCTGACGAAGAGGTCAACCCGCTTGCATTAGCAATCGGTGGCGTTCTGGTGGTAGCAGCGCCTTTTGTAGCGATGCTAATCCAGCTTGCGATTAGTCGCCAGCGTGAATATCTGGCAGACGCTACGGGTGCCGAGACAACACACGATCCCGAGGGGTTGGCGCAAGCACTGCAAAAGTTGCTTGAATTTGGGCGCCCACTGCAGCGACAAAGCAGCACGACCGCACATCTATTCATATCTAACCCATTGCGCGCCGGAGTGGTCGCGAAACTATTTAGTACGCACCCGCCATTAGAGTTGCGAATTGCGCGATTGCGCGGAGAGAGTAAATAATATGCCATCAAAAAAAGCTCCACGTAAAGCTGCCGTCAAAACGGTTAAATCGAAGACCGTAAAAAAAGCGCAGTCAGCCGAGCCGGCATGGTCTATTCGTGGTCCAGTAGCAATGGTCGCAATGATGAAAATTAGAACAATACGTAAACGCATGAGCGTTCGATACGCATCGTTTATGGCACGTCGGCCGCATCGCAGTTTTCAGACGACGCGACGCCGCGACTATGTACGTTCACTTAAGCTACCTGGATACATCGCATTCACTGCGCATGTAAACGGCATACTAAAAAAGCACAAAAAGCTGTTCATCACTTTAGTCGTGTTCTACGCTGTCGTTATGTTGTTATTAGGTGGAGTAACGAGCCAAGAGACGTATAGCCAAATTAACGACTTGGTCAAAGAATCAAGTGGCGAGGTTATGACAGGCGCGTGGGGTAAGGTCGGTGAAGCGGGACTATTGCTTGTATCGGCGTTTGCTGGCGGCCCCGGCACGTTGACTGTTGATCAGCAGATATACTTATCATTTTTGCTGTTGCTCGTATGGTTGACTGCCGTATGGCTGTTGCGCGAACTGTTCGCTGGCAGGTCGCCGCGACTTCGCGATGGTTTGTATAATGCCGGCGCGCCAATCGTTTCGACGCTAGCGGTACTTGTGCTGCTCATCGTACAATTACTGCCTATCGGCCTACTTGCGCTTATTTACCCCGGGTTTCTTTCGACAGGGTTGATTACCGAAGGGTTCGGCTCGATGCTCTTCTATTTGACGGCAGCCGCGGTCGGGACGCTGGTCTTGTATTGGGCAACTAGTACGCTTTTGGCGCTCGTAATCATTACGCTGCCAGGCATGTACCCAATGAACGCATTGCGAGCTGCGGGTGATCTTGTTGTCGGGCGACGATTGCGGGTATTGTATCGATTCTTGTGGGCGCTCCTAATGATAGTTCTAGCATGGGCGGTGATAGTTATACCTCTCGTCCTTTTGGATACGCTGATAAAAGACACATGGCCAAACATTGCAGGATTGCCAGTAATGCCTGTTGTAGTCGCATTCATGAGCGCTGCGACGACTGTATGGTTTTCTAGCTACGTGTACATCCTCTATAGGAGAATTGTCGATGACGATGCAAAACCTGCCTGATAGAAACGCCGCACAAGAGCGTATTGCTAAGTTGCGAGACATCATCAACGAATACAGGTATCACTATCATGTTCTTGATGAATCGATTATGAGTGAATCTGCTGCTGACAGTTTAAAGCACGAACTTTCCCAGTTAGAAGAAGCCTACCCGGATCTTATTACGCGAGATAGCCCGACGCAACGTGTCGCGGGCGTAGCGCTCGATAAATTTAAAAAGATTGCGCATCTTACGCCGATGATTAGCCTGCAAGATGTCTTTAATCGTGAAGAAGTCGAAGCATGGGTGCGGCGAACGGATAAATTATTACCTGCAAAATCAGACGAATTCTTTTGTGACGTAAAAATGGACGGATTGGCTTGTGCTCTGACTTACCAAGACGGGGTACTCTTACAAGCAGTCACGCGAGGCGATAGTAGGATAGGCGAGGACGTCACTCAGAATGTTCGTACGATTCGTAATGTGCCACTACGTCTACGATCCGCGCCAGGCTTTGAACATTTTTTGGTTGGTCGTGCTGAGATTCGTGGTGAAATAATCATGACTAAAAAAGAATTCGCCGCACTGAATGAGCGTCAGCGAGTTGCGGGCAAGCCAGAATTTGCGAATCCCCGAAATCTTGCAGCCGGTACCATTCGACAACTTGACGCACGATTAGTCGCAGAACGACCACTTAGTTTTGTCGGTTATGACTTATTGCGTGATGACGCAGATGATGTGCCAACATACGGATATGCATATGATGCTATGCGTAACTTAGGAATTACCGCCAATGTTCATGCACGGGTTGTGAAGGGCGTGCATGATGTAATGGAGTTCGTTGATGCGTGGGATGCAAAACGCGATACGCTGCCATTCAATACTGACGGAGCGGTTATCAAAGTCAACGACCGCACGCGCTATCACGAGCTTGGCGTCGTCGGTAAAACTCCACGCGGGGCCGTAGCATACAAATATGCCGCCGAAGAAGCAACGACGGTGGTCAAAGATATCGTCATATCGATCGGTAGGACGGGCGCAGCGACGCCGGTTGCTGTATTTGACCCGGTACAGGTCGCTGGCACGACTGTGCAGCATGCGAGCTTACACAATGCCGACGAGATTGCTCGCTTGGATGTCAGGATTGGCGACACGGTTATTATTTACAAAGCCGGTGATATTATTCCTCAGGTAGAGCGTGTCCTTATTGATTTGCGGCCAAAAGACGCCAAGAAGATTGCTTACGAAGACGAGCTAGCGCGTCAATACCCAGAACTAGAGTTTGAACGACCTGAAGGTGAAGTTGTCTATCGCGTGAAAGGACTAACTGGTCCGATTATCCTCAAGCGAACCTTGCAACATTTTGCGAGCAAGGGCGCGTTGGATATCGATACGTTAGGTGAAAAGAATGTCGAAGCACTCGTCGATGCCGGGCTCGTTAATGATATCGCCGACATTTATACGCTTAACGCAGAACAGCTAATAGCATTGGATCGCTTTGCTGAACTTTCGGCAAAGAAACTTGTTGATGCAATCGATCAAAAACGAACCCCGCCGTTGGAACGATTTGTATTCGGCCTCGGTATTCGCCATGTCGGTATCCAGACAGCTATCGATCTTGTTAAGACATTTAAATCACTCCGAGCGTTAGCTCATGCGACGATTGACGAACTTAAATCAATCGAAGGCGTCGGTACTGTCGTTGCCGAAAGTGTTGCCGCTTGGTTTGCAGATGAAGATAACCTTGCGATGCTAGACAAGTTTGCTGCACTCGGCGTACGCCCGCACTACGAAGCAGCGACCGGTAAGCTTGCAGATACGAAGTTTGTCATTACAGGTAGCCTTGAATCTATGAGCCGCGACGAAGCTGCCGATAAAATTCGCGCACTTGGCGGTGTATTCCAATCAAGCATTGGCAAAGATACAAACTATCTTATTGCTGGTAGTAAGGTTGGTGCGAGTAAGCTCGCTAAGGCTCAAAAGAATGGTACGACCGTCATTGATGAGCGACAATTACTGGAGATGCTGAGATGACGCACGAGCGCCCACAAGCAACCGAAAGCGAGACTATTGCCGGGCTCTATAAGCATCATAAGGGCGCTGAATATACGGTGCTCGGCACCGGTACGCATACTGAGACTCACGAAGAATTTGTAGTGTATAGATCCGATGATATGCCTGAGGACGAATTTCATATACGTCCGAAAGCAATGTTTTTTGATCAAGTCGCAAAAGAGGGAATCACCAAATTGCGCTTTAAAAAGAAAGATGAATAATATGCTCCCAACATTTATTACTGGCAATCAAAACAAAGCTGATTATTTATCTCGTCAACTTGGTGTCGAGCTGAAGCATCATAAACTCGATCTCGATGAGATTCAGTCGACCGACTTGCACGTAATCGTCGAACATAAGTTGCGTCAAGCATACGAACAGCTCAATGTGCCGGTACTCGTTGAAGACGTTAGCTTAGCATACGACGCATTAAATGGCTTACCCGGCCCGTATATAAAATGGTTCGTCGACCAGGCAGGCGACGATGCATGTTGCCGAATGCTCGATGGGTTTGATAATCGCGGTGCGATTATCCGGTGTACATTTGGCTACTTTGACGGGCAGCGAATGGAGTTTTTTGATAGTGAGTTGGCGGGTACGATTAGTGATACTCCAAGGGGCGAGAATGGCTTCGGATTCGATCGATTTTTCATCAATAACGGGTATGACATTACGCGTGCTGAAATGGATCAAGCAGAAAACGAACGTACCTATGCCGAGCAGATGAAACCGTTTGGCAAGGTCCGCGAATTCATCAAGACGCTTGTATAGACAATGGTGGTATCATAGGGGTATATGCGTTACTTAAAACCTACTCGACTGTCTTGCTTTTCACCGCCAGTGATGATGGCCACGTTCCTTATTGAAATCGCGCTCGCTGTGTACATTAGCTGGCGCTACACGTTATCTGCAGTTACTAGGCTTGCCGTCGCGATATTATTCTTTTTAGCAATTTTTCAGCTTGCCGAATACAACGTGTGCGAAGGTAGTTTTGGTATTGATAGCCTGAACTGGGCGCGTTTGGGATATATCGCGATTACGATGTTGCCGCCACTCGGATTTCACTTGGCGACACGTATCGCTGGCGCCGAAAAGACGGGCTTGGTCACAGCGGCGTACGTTTCTGCCATTGCGTTTGCCGGATTTTTCGCGTTTTCTGGCCAAGGTATAACATCGCAGGCGTGTCTTGGTAATTACGTGATATTCTCGACGGCCCCAGGCGTGTCAGCCCTCTACTCAGCGTACTACTACGGTTGGCTCATTGTCGGAACTGTATACGCATTTTCGATGGCAAAGGTTGTTAGTAAGCCTGGGCACGCTGCAGCTCTACGCGCGCTGGCTGTCGGCTACCTGGCTTTCATTCTGCCAACCACGACAGTGAATGTAATCGATCCTTCGACAATATCGGGTATTCCATCAATCATGTGCGGTTTCGCGGTCATATTGGCGATCCTTCTTGCTGGCGAGGTCTTGCCACAGTACTATAAGCAGCCGTCGCTTAGCGGTAAATTACGTGGCTCTGGTATAATGAAGCCACATGGTAAAATTACCAAATAAGACGCGGAAGGTACTCATTGGCTTTGCCGGCTGGACCGTTCTCTTGGTGGGACTCGTGATGGTGCCATACCCTGGGCCAGGCTGGGCGGTTGTCTTTATCGGTTTAACTATCTTGGCGCGAGAATTCCAATGGGCGCACGATCTCCATGTGTTCGCACACGGTAAATACTCAGCATGGCAAACATGGCTTATGCGTCAGCCAACGCACATCAAAGCCGCATTCTGGGTGCTTACGTCCGCAACCGTAATCATCACTATTTGGCTGCTCAATGGATACGGATTGATTAATAATTGGTTCAGTCTCGGTCAAGACTGGATTGAATCTCCATTTTTTAAGTAAAAAAATATCCGCCCGGTTAAGGGCGGATATTTAAGTTTGGTTGCTAGGTATTAACTACCAGCTACGCTGACGGAATGAACCACCACCGTTGCCACCACCGTTACCACCGCGGTCGTTGCCGCCGAAGTCACGACGAGGTCGGTCTTCTTTTGGCTTAGCGATGCTTACAGCAATCGCGCGACCGTCAAGGTCTTGGCCGTTAAGCTGGTCAACAGCTTTTTGGTTGTTTGCTTCATCTTTGAATTCAACAAAGCCGAAGCCCTTTGAACGACCAGTGTCGCGGTCAGTGATAACACGTGCACTTTCAACTTCGCCAACTTGTGCGAAAAATGCTTGTAGTGAGTCGTCGGTAGTTGCGTATGCAAGGCTACCGATAAATAGGTTTTGTTTAGCCATAATAGTATATTCTCTTTCTTATCTAAAATTCTTCTTGTTGTCAGATCGACCGTTCTTGGCGAATTTTTGTAAGAAAGAGTTTACCATGTAAGTGGTGAACTGCTCGCTTCTCTCGCTTGCACTTCTGAACACTCTAAGTTAAGCATAGTTTACAATAAATAGCTAGTACATTATTTTTTTCATGCTTGTGTTTATTACAATTTCAAGCATAATAGTAGATAAGCTGGTGCGCAAGAGGGGTGCCTCTGCGCTTAAAACAAACAGTCATACATTAAACACGTGTGCCCCGGGTGGGCGCGCAACAGCTCAAAGTAAATTCACTCCGCTTAAGGCGGGGTGAATTTCATTTTGGTTGCTTGATTTCGCTTATGGTATTGCATACACTATAAGAACAATGAACATTCGCAAAAAGATGACCGGCTTTACGATCGTTGAGCTACTCATCGTCATTGTCGTAATCGCGGTGCTCGCATCCGTAACGGTCGTTTCATTCAATGGCATACAACAACGCGCTGAACAGGATCGCACAGAAGCTATAGTTGTTGCGTACATGAAATCTCTTGAAATGTATTATTCCGAACACGGTGTGTATCCAATACCGGCCTATCCATATGCGAGAATTTGCTTAGGCATGGTAGAAGACTATCCCGCAGGGGACGGATACGCTGCCGGTCAGTGTTACAAGGACTCTGGCGCGCCAACAGTGTTTGGGAGTGCGGATAACGCGATTAATGCGCAAATTAGCAAGTATTCCTCCATACTCCGCAGTAACGCACCGTTGAAGCCTGCAACGTTATGGTGGGGTGGAGGAACTTTGACTCAACGGGGGATTGGCTTTACGTATCTTAATGAGGACTGGTACTCGATCGTTTACCTGATTCCCGGTAATCAGACTTGTACGAATCGCGGTACGCAAACTGAATCGAACTATATGGCTAGTCAAAATGTAACGGGTTGCGTCGTGTACTACTGGCACTAATATTGGTTGATTTGACTAAGTGAATTTTGCTATACTGTTCGATGTTCGGGGTATTAGCTCATTTGGTAGAGCGCTTCCATGGCATGGAAGAGGCGAGCGGTTCGAATCCGCTATACTCCACCAGAATTTATTTTATTCCTCGGCCCCTGTCGCGGTAGTGGACTTTTATGCCAATATGTAGTACAATTAAGCGTAAGGAAGGTCTGTAGAAATTTGCA
>DJVK01000011.1 GCA_002441145.1 Candidatus Saccharibacteria bacterium UBA6258
AGTCGCAAATTGACCTTAGCCAAGCTAAGTACGACAAGCTCGTTCACGATATTGCCGTCACCGAAAAGCAGATTATCGATAATAAAGACGCATTAGGTGAAACTATCGCCGATATGTATGTTGACGATTCTATTTCGCCACTCGAAATGCTAGCTAGTAGCGATAACATCGGTGACTACGTCGACCAGCAAGAATACCGCGCTTCGATTCAGGATACACTGACCGAAACTATTGATACAATCAACCGCTTAAAGCAACAACTCGAAGACCAAAAGAAGGATGTTGAGCAAGTTTTGGCCGACCAAACAAGCCAGCGTGAAGCACTTGCTGCTAAAGAAGCAGAGCAGGCGAAACTATTGGCTGACACGCAAGGCCAAGAAGCTGCCTACCAATCACTCTCTAGCGACCGTAACTCACGCATCAACCAACTACGCTCACAGCAGGCCGCAGAACTTGCCGCGTTGGCACGCCGATCGGGTGGTGGCTACACTGCATCGACTGATGGCTCAAACGGCGGATACCCATCTGTATGGGCAAACGCTCCTCAAGACTCACTCGTTGACAGTTGGGGAATGTACAACCGCGAATGTGTTAGCTACGTAGCCTTCAAGGTAAACCAGAGATACGGAAATATGCCGTACTGGGGTGGTGTTGGTAACGCAAACCAATGGCCAGGTAACGCACGTGCGATGGGTATTCCAACTGGCCGGACCGCTAAGCCAGGTGCCGTCGGTGTTGTATCAAGTGGTTACTACGGGCACGTTGCATGGGTTGAGTCGGTCAACGCTGACGGAACGATTAACATCAGCCACTACAACGTCAACTGGAACGGTAATTACGCCACCTGGTATGGCCTTGATCCTTCGTTCTTTGATACCTACATCTACTTTGGTGAATGGTAAGATTTAAACGTGAATAACCTATAGCGCATTGGGTAGCCGATGCGCTATAATTATATGAGTAATTAATAGGGGAGAAGCCGCGTGACGGACGATGCGCCACAGATACCACATGAGTCAAAGCGCCCATCGGGCGTGTCAAAAAATACTTTCTTTTTCGCGATGGCGCTCGTTGCTTTGATTGGGTTTATAGCCGGTACGCGAAGTAGCGAGCTGTATGCCTCAATCGCTCCCGTATTTGGAATAAAGGCCTCGAGTGACACGCTTGACCTTTCGAGCGTGCAAAAAGCGTACCAAGAGCTTAAGGCGAACTACGACGGCGAACTGGATACGGCCGCACTGGTTAACGGTGCAAGCCGCGGTATGGTAGCTGCGGCAGGTGATCGATATACCGTATTTATGGATCAAAAAGAAGCAGCCGACTTTGCTAAAGAACTTAATGGCGAAGTGAGTGGAATCGGTGCCGAAATTGGCCTGCGCGACGATCAACCAACGGTATTGCGCGTTTTGGCAAACTCTCCAGCCGAAGCTGCTGGCGTTCAGGCTCGAGACATCTTTATCACCGTCAACGATGAATCGGTTGCCGGGCTAGACTCTGCAAAAGTTGCTAGCAAAATACGTGGCGAAGCTGGCACATCAGTAAAGATTACCGTTATGCGTGGCGACGAGACAAAAGAATTCACGATTGTTCGAGCAAAGGTGAGTGATACTAGCGTACGGTGGTCGATGAGTGATGGTATCGGAACGATGATTATATCGCGATTCGATGACCAAACGGGCAAGTTGGCGCGTCAGGCTGCTGAAGAATTTAAAGCACAAAATGTCCGAGGCGTCATATTGGATGTGCGAGACAATGGTGGCGGCTACCTTGAAGAGTCACAAAAAGTAACCGGTTTGTGGCTGAACGATAAAACTGTCGTCACCGAAAAAACTGGCGGTAAAGTAATCGATACGATTAAGACCGGCACAGCCGCTGTCTTGCAGGATATTCCTACCGTCGTACTAATAAACGGCAATAGTGCTAGTGCAAGCGAGATTGTTGCAGGTGCTCTGCAGGATCACGGAGTGGCGAAGCTAGTCGGTGAAAAAACTTACGGTAAAGGCTCAGTACAGAAATTAATCACGCTGCCTGGTGGTCGTGAGCTCAAGGTTACAATCGCTAAATGGTATACTCCGAACGGCAAGAATATTAACGCAGAAGGCATCAGCCCTGATGTAAAAGTTGCACTTACATCAGAAGATATGAACGCCGGGCGCGACCCACAGCTTGATGCAGCCAAAGAAGCGCTCAAGTAGGTGCTTGTGCTTTTGTAAACGGTAACGTAATATATAAGTAATATGGATACGACAAAAAAGAAAATTCTGCTCGTCGAGGACGACACCGCTCTAGCGACAGTTTATCGCTCACGCCTCGAGCTCGAAGGCTTTGAAGTAACAGAGGTGCATAATGGCGAAGAAGCACTATCAGAAGCTCTCAAGTTTCACCCAGACCTTATCTTGCTCGATGCGATGATGCCAAAAATTAGCGGGTTCGATGTTCTGGACATCTTGCGTAACACTCCCGACACAACCAACATTCGCGTCATTATGCTCACCGCGCTTAGCCAGCCTAAAGATAAAGAGCGGGCTGAACAGCTAGGCGTTGATGACTATCTTGTTAAGTCCCAAGTTGTCATTGGCGACGTCGTTGCTCGTGTGAAATACCACCTTGGGCTAGGTGACCGCACCGAAATCCCATCGTACGAAGAAGAATCTCAGCTTTAATCTATTAGCAACATAAGCATTATTGACTTTTAGTCAATCTTTTGCTATAATAGGGTTATGGCTATATTTAATAAAAATAAACACGATCAACCTAACGTAACTTTCGATTCAGCCGAAGAGAAACCCATTCTTGTAATTCCTCGCTCCGGTACAGAAGTTGTAGTTGAACGAACTGGCGGATTTGTCGAAGCCGGTTGGATCGTTAATGAAACATATGCAAATGACCAGGGAATCCTTGTTACGGAAGTTACCAGAGGCGAGCTGGTCAAGACAGTCGCAACCGAACGACTCCTCGAATGGCAACAAGAAGCGAACGAAGGTCTTGAACGTCAGCGTCAGGCACATTTAGGCCGAAAGGTTGTTGATGTCGTGGAAGCCGATGGCGATGTTGCTGACTTTCACGTGCCAATTACGATTATCAATCCTTCTGGTGAGCAACCACCTCGCAAAATATAGAATTGATGAAATGTGATAATTTCGTTTGACTTATCACAAATAATTTACTATGGTTAACGCATTAGCACGTAATGCGTGAGGATATGTGTATGAGCGAGAAGCAGCAACCTAAGTACGATACGGACGAGCTTATCGACCATGCTGAGATGTATGTCCAGCACGGTAAAGAAAATTTGACCCAAGTTGCCCATGAATTAGTGCATGGGCGTTTTAATAGGATTCCGCCTAAGCAACAGGGGATTATGATAACTGATGAATTCTTAGGGCATATTGCCGCCATGGGACCCGTTGAGGCAACTGATGGGGAGCGATTGAGCGAAGCTGATCTAATGCGCATTATCAAAGCTGTCGGCGCTACACATGATGCGAATGTCATGCCACGAGCTAACGGGTTACGTTTTGCATTCGTAATCTTAGCGCAAGACGTGCGGACGAATCACGCAGATTTTTGGCTCTCGCCCGAGCTTCGTCTTGGAACAGAAGGCTCGCAGGGTTTTGCGAGTATTGACGTGCTGCGCGGGTACTTGGCCGGTAAGGCGCAGATGTCTGAAGGGGAAGTCGACAAGGCCTGGGTGGCGAAGGCCATGGCCGACGTCGAGGCGTTGGCGACAAGTAATGAAGAGTGGAGGCTGACAGGCGAATGGTGGCAAGATGCTGAGTATGCTGGTGTCGACATGGAGCGCGTGGTTGCGACGATTGACCGATTGCGATTAGCGGATCGTGCGCCAAAAGATTTAGGAAAGACAAGTGTTGATGCCGTAACTACAAAAATGTCCGTGATTGAACCTGGCGCTAAAAAAGCTATGTAACATAAAAAAACAACCCGCACGGAGCGGGTTGTTTTTATAAGAGTACGAAATTATTCAACGATAACTTGTGTACGTGGGTGAGTGCGGCCAGTGAAAGAACCTTTTTTGATCTTTTTGAACGCTACGATACCAGCCTTAGCGGCGTGGATAGTGAAATTACGGCTGATGTATGTGCCTGGGCCAGCAACTTTAGTGCTACCGGTTTGGCGGACGAGGACTTCGCCTTCGTTTACTTTCTGGCCGCCGAAGCGCTTCACACCGAGGCGTGCACCAGCGTTGTTGTGGATGTTCTTTGATGAACCACCTGCTTTAACGTGTGACATATAACTCCTTTAAAACTAATAAAACAATCTGTTCTATTGTACGCTATGATTTGAAATATGTCAACAGGTGATTAGCGGTATACAATAGAGGTAGGATAGCTGTAATATTGACTAAAATTAATAAAAATGATATAATTAAAGATAGCACGTCCATCCAATTACGAAAGGAAAGGAAATGCTTGCACATCCCGCACAGACGAGTCTCAAGCGTATGAGCCTGAAGCTCATTCTCGTCATCGTCATGATTTGTACTGCAGCATCCGGACTGGTAGCTCGGACGATTGCAGACAACATGGGCTGGAACGGCCCAGCGAGCTACTACAAGGTCGACCACCAGGTCGATCTACCATCGCAAACCTACACGGTAAGGAAGTAACAACATGCGCAAGACACAGTTTGCGGCAATCGTCGTGGCCGTCCTGCTCGTCGCGGGCTGTTCATCTTCGGGTGAGACAGCACCGCAGCCAGTAGGCAGCAGTTCGACGCCCAGCAGCACCTTCGAGGCAGACGCCAACGAGCCGATGCTGAGCGCTGACGAGGCGCTATGGCAGGCACGCAACGAGATTGGTCCCGAACTCAACGCGGCCGGCAAGCGATTCGAGAAGTACCTTCTCGATCAGGGTGCAAGCTCTGATCTGTCGAACCAGTTGTTCGCTATGTTGTACGTGTGTGAGGCCAAGGGGCTGAACCGCTACGACGTGGCATACGCCGAGTCTTACTACATCACTCCAGTGGTTGATGGCAACGGTGACTCGAACGGGCCGACGGTATTTGACCTGCTGGAAAGCGGTGATCACCTGATGCTTACCGAAATGACCACTATCGGCATGGCATCATGCAAGAACCGCGAGGCCATTGCGGCCATGGATTGATTGCATGGTATGCATCATAGTGGTAATCCACTCGGCTCGTATGTCCGTTACATACAAACGCTGCCGGACGCGTACAAGTCCGGCTATTTTATTTGGAATTATTTTTTAATGAGGAGTAGTAGTTCGCGAGCAACGATCTGGTCTTCGCGGTAGTAGAGCAGCTGTTCATCGCGTACGTTTTTAAGTTGTACGCGTTCGTAGCCGAAGCGTTCTAGGTTTGCAATCAGGGGTAGGTGAGTAAAATATCCTGTATTATCGCGCCACGCTGGAATAGCTACGCATAACGGCGTACCAGGGGCTAGTTGTTTGCTGATGTTAGACAAAAACTTACCAATGATATGATTACAGTTATCGCGAACTTCGATAAGCTTGCCTGATGAAGGTGGGGCGCTGAATGGCTGGCCGAGGTAAGTTTCACACGAGACGGCGTCAATAGGACCTTGCCACTGGTGTGTCATCGCGTCACCTTGCTCGACGGTAATACTCGGTGAAACATGGTAGTTTTCGGTAAGCCATTCTAAGTTGATACGAGTGAAGTCGATCATTTTATCGACAAGGTCGGTCGCGTAGACATCGTAGCCAAGTAATGCGGCTTCTTGTGGCAAAACGCCGGTACCGCAGAATGGGTCAAGGATACGCCCAGATGCTACCGTTGAACCGGTAGCTAAATTAATCATCATTTTAGCAAGTTTTGGCGGGAGCATGCCGACGAATGCATCGCGTTTTGGACGTTCTTGGTCACGACGGGCAAGGGCGGTAATATTTTGCGCACCGATGCTTTCGGCGATGATGACTTTGCCGGTACTTGTGCGCACAACGAGTAGTTCAACTTTATTGTTCGAGAGTCCAAGCTTATTGTGGTGAGACACTGCAGTGTTCAGGGCAATGTCGCTGTTAGGAATAAGGCGCAGGCTGACACCCTTTTCTTTTAGCTTGCCCTTAAGGATGATGCCGGTCTTTTGGATGTCGCGCGGGCTTGCTTTAAAGCCGTAGGCACTGATGCCGAGAGTGATTTTACCCTCTGAACCAGCCCATGCTTGCGTGTATGCCGAGACAAGCTTCATGCTGACCTGGCGCCAGTCGCCATGCAGTTCAGCAACGACTCGACCGGCTTTTTGCGTGCCGCCTAGTCGTTCGAAGTCAAAAGTGTCAGTCGTGACGATAGCCGTCATGTCCGAGAACCACCTAACCGACCCTGAACCATAAAGTTGTTCGAGTTCTGCCATGCCTAGTGCGGGTTGTCGTCCGAGTATCGTGATGTACATATCTTTAGTATATAATAGATATGACTATGAGGTTATCTTTTCGTACATGGATGAGTATTCTCACACTTACATTGATTGGGGTGATTGTCTTTTTGTCCCGTCACGAACTTAATCAGGCGTGGGATTTGATGAGTAGGGTCAACCTTTGGGTTTTAGCTTTGGTGATTCCTATCGCAATGATTAGTAATTTGGCTTCTGGTGAAATGATCTTCTCGTACCTGCGCCAAAAAAAGCTGATCAATCATGTTAATCCGTTCGTATTGATGCGAATTTCGTTTGAATTAAACTTCGTGAATCACGTATTGCCGAGTGGCGGCGTCAGCGGCATATCGTATGTTAACTGGCGGTTAGGCAAATTTGGAGTGTCGACAGGTAAGGCAACCATGGCGCAAGGTGTAAAGTATGTCGTTGGCTTTGCTGCCTTAGCAACGCTCCTAGCCCTTGCCGTGCTACTGGTGACGGTAGACGGTAATATTAATCGCTGGACAATCCTTATGAGCTCGACGTTGGTCTTTTTGATGGTGATGACGACGATGATTGGAATTTATCTTATTCGCAGCCCTAAGCGTATGCATTTGTTTGCCAAATTCTTTTCGCGTCGCGTTAATGCGCTTGTTCGAAAAGTGACGCTCGGCCGTAAAAAGCGGATATTAAGCCCTAAAAAGGTCGAAGAGTTTCTCGACGATATACACGACGATTATCTTGACCTAGTGCGCGATAAGCGTGCATTGCAACGCCCGTACCTATGGGGATTATTGTTCACTGTCATGGAAATCGCATTGTTTTATATCGTCTTTTTGGCTCTCGGTTCACCAATTAATCCGGCGCCAATTCTAATAGCCTATGGAGTTGCAAGTATGGCAGGATTCATCGTCGTTACCCCTGGTGGGGCAGGGGCATACGAAGCAATCATGGTAATTATTTTAACGATGGCAGGGTTGAATCAGAGCCAATCAATTGCTGGTATCGTGTTGGCACGCGTAATAATTTTGCTGCTAACGATATTATTGGGTTACTTGTTTTATCAACAGGCGTTAATAAAGTATGGCAAACGTGCTGCCGATCTTTAGTGTCAGTGATTTCTTAGCGTCAGTAAATCAGACGCTGGAATATGCTTACCCGAGCATCGAGATTGAAGGCGAGGTGGCTTCGTTCAAGGTGAACCAAGGAAAGTTCGTATTTTTTGATTTGAAGGATAGCGGCGGAAGCATTGGGTGCTTTATGACTGTGTGGCAAATGCGTATTCCAATCGAAGACGGCATGAAAGTCGTAGTGCGAGCAACGCCAAAATTAACGCCGTGGGGCAAGTTTAGTTTGACGGTGCAGGCAATCCGCCCGAGCGGCGAGGGTAGTCTTAAAAAGAGTTTTGAATTACTTAAAGCAAAACTTGAAAAAGAAGGATTATTTAGTCCCGAGCGTAAGCGCCCATTGCCAGGGTTGCCGCACCACATCGGTGTCATTAGTAGCACGCAGGCTGCGGGGTATGCCGACTTCATTAAGATCCTCGACGATCGATGGGGTGGTATGCAGGTAGATGTGGCGCACGTGCAGGTACAGGGCGAAGCCGCACCTGACCAGATGATACGTGCAATCAAATACTTTAATGAACAAGAAGTATTACCTGAAGTCCTCGTTATCGTAAGAGGTGGGGGTAGCGCAGATGACCTAAGCGCCTTTAACGACGAGCTATTGGTGCGCGAAATAGCCGCCAGTCGTATACCGACGCTTGTCGGTGTCGGTCACGAAGTTGACGAATCACTTGCTGATTTAGCAGCCGATGTTCGTGCTGCGACACCAAGCAATGCGGCGCAAATCATTGTCCCTGACAAGCGTGAAATCGTACAGGGTTCGCGCCATTCGCTTGCTAGGATCATCGTTCGTATGGAACAGGCGATTCGTGATACACAACTAATGACCAAAGCGACGTTAGAGCTTGCGTTCAGACGAATTGAACAGCAGCTTGAGCGAAATACCGACATGCTACGGCAGCGACGGGCCATGCTCGCAGCGTATGATCCAAAATCCGTCCTAGAACGTGGCTATGCATTAGTGCGTGGCGACGAGCGAGTCGGTGGGGTAGTAACGATAGAAAAGGCAACAGTAACATTAACGGCGGAGGTGACCAATGTCAGCAAAAACAACTAATCTGATTCAGGATAAATTAGCTAAACTTAACGAATATGTCGCATGGTTCGATAGTGATGAATTTGCATTAGAACAGGCAGTCGATAAATTTGCCGCGGCCGAAAAGCTCGCAGAAGAAATCGAACAAGACCTAGCTGGGTTTAAAAACGAGATCAATGTTATTAAAAAGAAGTTCGACCAAGAATAGATACGACTGATGTGGCTATGGATTGCGTTCGGAATTATTTTCGCTGTCGGGTTCGTGGCATTTACGGGCGCGCCCTATGTACCCTCGAAACGCCGAGACGTGCGCCGTGCGTTGACCGAACTCTATCCGCTAAGTGACAAGGACGTACTTATCGACATAGGTTCGGGTGACGGTATCGTTCTGCGCGAAGCTTCAAGGCTGGGCGCAAAAGCTATCGGCTACGAAATCCACCCAGTACTCGTTGCGATATCGCGATTATTATCACGCAACGACGAGCGCGTCACGACTAAGCTTGCTAACTTTTGGAGCGTAGACTTACCTCGGGCAACAACGGTCGTTTATACGTTTGGCGAGGGTCGCGACATTACTAAAATGTACCAAAAAGTACAATCTGAGGCCGAACGCTTGGGTCACTCAATTGCATTTATCACCTATGGCTTTGATGTTCCGGGTATCAAACCGCAATTGAGTGTTGGTGCGCATCATCTCTATACCATCGAACCTTTACAGGGGCAGGGCATAACAGTATAATCATAAGCATGAACACACATCGCAACCACGAACGGGGCGCAATCAATGGGAGCATTTTTGCAATCGTTGCGCTGGTTATTCTTGCATTACTTTTCGGATCATTTTCGGTCTGGGCGTTTTTAAACTATACAGAACAAAAGACAGACGTCGATGGCAAAGTCGCAGATGCCGTTGCCAAGGCTAAGCTAGAGCAGTCAACTGCTGACGAAGAAGCCTTTGCTAAGCGCGAAAAAGAACCGATGCGCCAGTTTGTCGGCCCGTCTGATTATGGTCGTTTGACATTTGATTACCCTAAAACGTGGAGTGCCTACCAGGCTACCGACGTGAGCAAAGGTGGTGGCGTTACCTACGAAGCGTACCTTAACCCGATTCTCGTTCCACCAGTTGGCGAAACTCAAAAGTTCGCAATCCGCGTCACTATCGAACAAGAAACATACGACCAGGCGCTAAAAGCGTACGAAAAGCAGATCAAAAAAGGCGAGCTTAAGTCGAGCGCGTACAGTTCGAGCACGTTATCGGGCACCCGCCTGGAAGGTAGCTTTAATAAAGATATCGTCGGTACGGCTGTACTTATCAAGATGCGCGACCGAACATTGACGATTCGTACCGATGGCGATGTTTTCAAGGCTGACTACGAAGCACTGCTCAATACTGTTAAGTTCAACGAGTAGCGCATAGCGCTCGAGGGGCCTCCCGTGCTAAACTAGACGTAGTATATGGAGGGTCCAACGCGACAAATTAATATACCAGGTGGTGCCTCTTTTGAGAGTGCGCCGCTTTTTATAGCCGCGGCCCACGAACTTAAGTCGCCGCTGGCACTGATGCGACAGTTATCGTTGAGTATCGAAGCAGGTGATTGCACTAAAAAAGACATAGAACGACTTGCACATCAGATTACTCTGACGAGTGAACGAGCCCTGAGGCTGACGACCGATCTTACTAAGACGACCAGGCTGGAAGATAGTTTATTCACGCTTGAGCCGCTCAACCCGGTATCATTATGCGACGAGGTCGTACAAGAACTCACGCCACTGTACCGTGCTAAAGGTCGCCATATCAAATTGGCGTCAAGAACGCGACCGCTGCTTGCGCTTGCGAACAAAGAGCTATTACGCCGCATACTACTCAATTTCGCCGACAATGCGTTGCACTATAGTGCGCATGATGCCCCGGTCGTGGTTTCGGCGGTGTCGATGGATGGTGGAACGCACATCAGGTTAGGTGTACGCGACTACGGACCGGCATTACCAAGTAATATCTGGAAGAAACTCGAGGCTACATTAGGGTCGAGCGCTCAACCATTGCATAATCGCCCTGATAGCAGTGGGCTCGGTATTTATATCGCTAACCAATTTGCCGAAGCCATGAATGCGCACGTCGGTGCGACACGGCACCGAGACGGCGCGACATTTTACGTCGATATTTCTGCATCAACACAACTGAGGCTCCTTTAAATGAAACGCGCATTCGTCCTTATCATCGATGACGATCAATGGCTGGCGATGCAATTTGTCCGACTACTCACAAAGGCGGGGTATAACGCCGAAGTCGCCCCGAACGCGATCGACGGTATTGATGTCATAGACAAGCGACGTCCCGACGTCATCGTGTTAGATATGTTCATGCCTGGGCCGAATGGGTTAGTGCTATTGCACGAAATACGTTCACATAGTGATCTGGCAACCATTCCGATTATATTATGCACAAATACCGCGAGTGATATTCCACACGGCGACCTGAGTTCGTATGGCATTGCCCGGATCCTTGATAAGACGACGATGCACCCCGTCGATATCGTGGCTGCCGTAAAAAAGGTACTGTTATGAGCGTAGAGCGAACGCGTGCTATCGTATTGCGTCGCACTAATTATGGTGAAGCTGATCGCATATTACGTATGATTACCCCCGAAGGGCAGCGATCGGTAATGGCTAAAGGAGTTCGCCGCGAAAAGAGCAAGCTTGCAGGCGCTATAGAACTATTTGGCATCAGTGATATTACCATCAACAGCGGCAAAGGTGACCTAGGAATTCTGACATCGGCACGACTTGTGCAATTTTATCGGCACATCATGGAAGACTATGATCGACTGCAGTTTGGTTACGAGGTTATTAACTTGGTTTCAAAAGCCAGCGAAAATATCGATGAACCTGAATGGTATGGTGTGTTAAGCGAAGTGTTCATGGGGCTTGACGTGCCGACGATACCATTACAGCTAACGCAGACGTGGTTTTATATTCATTACGCCGAGCTGACTGGTTACGAATTGAGTTTGACGAACGACGTCAGCGGACAACCCCTCGACAGTACAAAGACGTATATGTACGACATTAACGACAAGGGTCTAAGATTATCTGAACAAGGTGATATTACTGCCGATCATATTAAACTTTTACGCATTATCGCTCAGAAGCCGATTAAGGTCGTTACTCAAGTAGGCGGCGTGGCCGAGATACTGCCTGATTGTTGGCTTATTGCACGCCAGCATGCCGCGATATAAGTAATCATAAGATACGGCAACAGTGGTCACATATGATATACTGTAAACAATTATGACGAAGAACACATCACTAGACGACATCGTATCACTTGCTAAACGCCGCGGCTTTATTTACCAAGGCTCAGACGTATACGGTGGACTTAGCGGTACTTGGGACTACGGCCCACTTGGTGTGACGTTGAAGCGAAACATCATGAACCTATGGTGGAAGATGTTCGTCGATTCTCGTGAAGACATGTATGGTGTCGATGCTGCGATATTGATGAACCAAAAAGTATGGCAGGCGAGTGGTCACGTAGATACGTTTGTCGACCCACTTTGCGAAGACACGGTCAATCACCGTCGTTACCGCACCGACCATATCTTGAAGGACAAGGGCATTAACGCTGAGGGTATGTCGATGGAACAGATGGATGCCGCAATCGCTGAGAATAATATTCTGAGCCCAGACGGCAACCCGCTTTCTCCGTCACGTACGTTTAACATGATGTTCCAAACGCATGTCGGCGCAACGATGGATGAAAAATCTATCAGCTACTTACGTCCTGAAACTGCGCAAGGTATTTTTACGAACTACAAAAATGTCGTTGATGCGTTTTACCCAGACCTACCATTCGGTATCGCACAGCAGGGTAAGGCATTCCGTAACGAAATCAGCCCGCGCGACTTTATCTTCCGTAGCCGTGAATTCGAACAAATGGAAATCGAATATTTCATCAATCCCGAGAACTGGAACGACGAATTTAACAAATGGGTCGCCCTAGGCCACGAATGGTGTAATGCACTTGGCTTGCCAGCCGAAAGCGTACACGAGCTCGAAGTACCCGAAGAAGACCGCGCGCACTACAGCAAGCGAACGATTGATTTTGAGTTTGATTTCCCGATTGGTAAAGAAGAATTGTTCGGCCTCGCGTATCGCACTGATTTTGACTTGAATAACATCCAACGCGTTAGCGGCAAGAGCATGGAATACATGGTCAAGGGTACGAACACTCGCTTTATCCCACACGTCATCGAACCATCGTTTGGTGTCGAGCGCGCTCTTATGGCAGTGCTCGCGACGTCGTACACTGAAGACGAAGTTAACGGCGAGAAGCGCGTTTACCTTAAGTTTCCAGAACACCTTGCGCCTGTTAAATACGCAGTTTCGCCGCTTTTAAAGAACAAGCCCGAACTTGTCGCTAAAGCTCGCGAGGTCTACCAGGCCCTTAAGGCTAAGCACGGCAATGTTATGTGGGACGACAACGGTAATATCGGCAAGCGCTACCGCCGCCAAGACGAAATTGGTACGCCATACTGCATCGTGATCGACTTTCAGACGCTTGAAGACGACACGGTGACGATTCGCGATCGCGACACGACCGAACAAACTAGACAATCTATCGGCCAAATAACGAGCCCACAGGAATAACCAGCATGATCCGAACCATAATAGCCCGAAGCCAAGCATCGCGGGCTATTATTGTCATTGATCGAACTAATAAAGTGAAACGTAGGAGGGGATAGTATGGCGTGGTTGGATAGAAAAGACAGCACAAGATTAAGGAGCGCGGCGGCAATCACGTTCGCGGTGACCTTGGTAGTTAACGCGATGGCTAATATTTTACCGCTCAATGGTCAAACATCAGGGCAGGTGTCGGATTCGTATCCGAATTTGTTTGCGCCCGCAGGGTTCACATTTTCGATATGGGGCGTCATATATTTGCTGCTTGCGGTGTACGTAATATGGCAGTTGCGTATCGCATTCCACGACAGGCGCTCAAAGCTTAAAGCCTCGACGATTGATAAGATTACGCCGTACTTCATTATTTCGTCTGTTTTAAATGTGCTATGGATAATCACATGGCACTACAACGTCATTTGGCTATCGGTTCCGCTGATAGTAGGTATGCTGTATAGCCTAGCTAGAATAAATCTCGAACTCTATGATAAGCATTTTTCACCAAAAGAGCGCATCGTCGTGCGAGCACCTTTTAGCGTATACTTCGGCTGGCTTACGGTTGCGACGATAGCAAATATTATCACCTGGCTTGTTAGCGAAGATTGGAAGGCGCTAGGCCAAAGTGGCGAGCTATGGACAGTGATTATATTGATTTTTGGCGCACTCGTTGGAATATTGGGGATGCTACGCTTACGCGACGTATTGTACGGCATGGTGTTTATCTGGGCATACACCGGTATTTTAGTGAAGCACGTGTCGTCAACTGGATGGAACGCAGAGCACGAAGTAATTATCGGTGCCCTATGGGCGCTGATAGCCGTGCTGACCTTGATTTCGGCCTATGTTGGGCTGCGTATCGTTCGGGGTAGGGAATCTTGGTGGCGCAAATAAAAACACTCGCCGGGGAAGCGAGTGTTATGTCAGTGGAGGGGTGGTAGGTACTGCTACGCGCCAAATAGCTTATTTCTGGAATTCGTGAACATATCACGAAAATTTCCAAGGCCTGCTTTTAGGTCATTAACTTCGACTTTCCCGTCACCGTTAGCATCACTACGAGTTTTTAGCTCGTCAACAAAAGTTTCATCTAGTTTGTAGCGCTGACGAAGAGCGTCGAGATCGCGTACATTAAGTTTGCCGTCGCCATTAGAATCGGCGCGGGCTTGGGCTTCCGCTAGTATATCTTGTGCATCCATGAGCAAGCTCCTGTTCATTACAACTAATGTAATGTCACTAGTATAGCGAGCCTTACTTGCTATGGCTGTGAAATATGTAACAAATAACCAGTCCTATTCATCTATTGGCCTGACGAAGAGTTTTTTATCTGGCCCTGACAAAAAGGCGCGTAAGATTTTATAGGCGTCGATATCGAAGACCGGTTCGTAGGGCGCCTGAACCAAGCTGCCATCTGTGCTTTGTTCGAATGTGCCGATAATTCGCCATTGATCAACAATGAACCCGCTTTCGGAGTCGATAGCCTCACTGACATACACGGCTGATGTGTATGGCCAAGGATCAATCGATTTGTCTGCAAAAGCGGCCTCAAGTCGCTGGTTGTATCGTTCGGCTGGTTCTTTGTCTATGCAGGCGCCCTTGCACTTATGTAATTGATACGAAAAGCAGGCACCGCTCGCTTTTTCGAGGCCGCAGAGCTTTGGGCAAAGGTCAAATGTTTGAACGGCAGTGAGTAGTGAGGCCTTGGCTTTTGCTCGCGTTGGATAGATTGCCAGGATGGTTGAGTAATCCTCGGGCTTTATCTCGCTGAGCTGGTGAAGGCTGAGGGTTATGTGACCGGTTTGGTTGGTTGATGCGCGTATGACGATGAATTGTCGCTGGCGTCGCAACCGGCGGTTATAAAGCGGTTGTTGCGTTTTGATGAGATGTGATTCGAGCAATAGTGCCGAGAGTTCGCCGGCCGTGGCTTGATAGGTAATAGAGCGGACATGCTGCGCCATTTTGAATTCTTTGTATTCTTTAGTGTCACGCGTAAAGTGGCTTAGCACGCGGCGCCGAATGTTGACGCTTTTACCTATGTAGATAGGCAAGTCTGACTCATCATGAAATATATAGATGCCATGAGTGGACGGCAGGGCGTCGATAACGGATCGATCGAGGTGGCGAGGGAGGCTAGGTAATCGTAGCTGTTCATAAGCGGCAATGCGTAGGGTCTCGGCGCCGAATGCTTGGTGCGCATAGTGTAAAAACTGATACAGGACGTGAGCGTCATCGTACGCGCGGTGTCGCGCTGAATAGGTAAAGCCGTGGCGGTCGATAAGGCTGGCTAATTTATGGCTGCGCTCCTCGGGATGTAGCTTGCGAGATAGCTTAACGGTGCAGAGCATGTGCGGATTAAAATCTATGCCGACACGATAAAATTCTTGTTTGATGAACGAATAATCGAAGCGCACGTTATGAGCAACAAAGATAGCTCCTTCCATAATCGCTAGTAGGCGCTCGGCTATGTCGTCGAATGTGGGTGCGCCCTGTAGATCTGTAGTTCGTATACCTGTTAAATTGGTGATGAAATACGGCACTTGAATGCCAGGATTCAGCAGAGTAGTGAACTCATCCACAATTTCGCCTTGTTCGATTCTAATCACGGCTATCTCTAAGATGTGCCCGCGCTGGTAATTCATGCCGTCGGTTTCAATGTCTACGCAAACTAATGGGCGATCAAAAAGCTCCATTATATTAGCATAACGCACATGGCGACGCTGGCGTGTGAAATATGTAACCAATACAGGTATGCCACACTAGCCCAGGCTACTGACAAATGCCCCTGATGCGTGTAGAATAACAGTATACATAACAGGAGGACGTCGCATGACACCGCGGCTTATAGTACGACAGAAATTGACTGCATTTGTAAACAAATATGAGATTTTTACGGCAAATGCCGACGGGTCAGCGGCGCAAATCGTCGGGCTGGCTCAACAAAAGCGTTTTGCCTTTAAAGAAAAAGTATTATTTTACACCGATGAGAAGCGCGACAAGTTAGCGTTTACGTTCCGTGCCGAAAAATTGATGGACGTCCACGGTCGTTATTTCGTCGAAGATGCAAACGGTAAAATGGTCGGCATGTTTAAAAAAGAATTCGTTTCGTCATTGGTTAACAGTACCTGGAAGGTAATGGACGCCGACGGTAACGACCTCCTAATCGTAAAAGAGAGCAACCAGACCCTGGCATTGCTACGACGCTTCATCGGCTATATCCCAGTCCTTGGCGGGTTGGCTGAAATCGCCATCGCATTCTTTAAGTATCATTTTTCGTTCATCGACATGGCAACTAGTCAAGAAGTCGCAACTTATGCAAAAACAGCATTGTTCCGCGACTACTACTTACTGAGCACGACTGACGAGACTTGGGAACAAGTTGACTGGCGAGTAATGGCGGCGATGAGTGTCGCACTTGACGCATTGCAGTCACGATAGTCAATTTTTCATTCCGTACAGGTGGTGGGCAATAATGACGTAAGAGGATGATTTAGGGTAATTAATGAGTAGCGATGAGTGGCGAACGCGAGATAAATCGAACCTGCATGTCGTGACATCGGGTGAGCTTCCCACGAGTTTGCGTGAATACGCAGGTGATTCACCGCTCATTGGCGCATCGCTGAGGGCAAAACTCGGTATGAATGCGTATTGGCTGGCCGCGGATTGCATATATGGCTTACGGCAGGCAGGCGCAGAGGAAAGTGACATGCTGGATACCTCCAATCGAATCGTGTTGCCCGTGCGCTATGTCGGTTTACGCAAAATCGATCGACATGATATTTTACGTTTTCCCGAATCTGAGCCGATAAGCCAGCTGACACATGAAGATAGGGTGGCGATATTTAGCTTGCGTCAGGATATCGTTCGGCGTAGTAGCATGCTAACCGCCCATGGGTTTACATTGTATGCAGAAATTGGCGTTGACCTGTATGACCCAGTAACGTTATTGGATGAAAATGAATACAAGATACCGATCAGTCACAGGGTATAATGAGAAGTGAAATAAGCGAGGGAATAATGGAAAAAAGACACAAAACGGTGAATACTGCCCCTAAATGGGCGCGAATCCTCATACCACTAGTACTGATTACTGCTTGGATAGGTGCAATGGGTGTGGGTGGTCCATATTTTGGGCGTATTGACGAAGTATCTGAAGTTGATCTGACGGCTTTCTTGCCAAAGAGCGCCGAAGCAACGCGCGTTAACGAAGAGTCAAAAAAATTCCGTAGTGAAAAGCTGTTGCCCGCGGTCATCGTGTATGAAGCGCAAGGGGATCAGCTAGCTCCTGGTACCGAACAGGCAATTAACGCGCTTTCTAAAAAACTCGCTAACATTGATGGTATCGAAGGTGTATTATCACCGGCTATTATCAGTGAGGATAAAAAAGCTGCACTGGTAACGGTACCGATTAATAGTGGCGCGGAAATATCAGAGGTCGTCAAAGAAACACGCGCGACGATTGCTGATGCGTATATTTCACAAACAAAAGGCTATGTGACTGGTCCTGCCGGTTTTGCGGGTGATTTAAACGTGGCGTTTTCGGGGATTGATGGTGTTTTGTTGCTTGTCGCGCTTGCGGTAGTCTTCGTGATTTTGATCATTGTCTACCGATCTCCAGTATTGCCTATATTAGTACTCATTACGTCACTTTCAGCGTTATCAGCAAGTATTGCGATAGTATGGAACTTGGCTAACGTTGGCCTTGTTGAGTTGAATGGTCAGGTGCAAGGTATACTGTTTATTCTGGTTATTGGAGCAGCGACCGATTACTCACTGTTGTACGTTTCTCGCTATCGCGAAGAATTATATGTTCACGGTAATAAACTTGCGTCGACATTGGCCGCATGGAAGGGCTCTGTCGAGCCGATTCTCGCAAGTGGCGGAACTGTCATCGTAGGACTGCTCTGTCTGTTGCTTTCGGATCTTGCATCTAACAAGGCGCTTGGCCCCGTAGGTGCGATTGGTGTCGGAATGTCTGTCATCGCGGCACTTACATTCTTGCCAGCAATGCTGTATACGGTTGGTCGGGTCAGCTTTTGGCCAATTGTGCCTCATGCCGATAACGTTGCACGTAAGGCGCACCGTATCAAGTTAGAAAACGGTTTTTGGCACAGGGTTGGCGTATGGGTTGCCGCACGCCCACGACCGATTTGGATCGTGACTGTCGTCGTATTGTTGGTGTCGGCATTTGGCATGACTCAGTTACGCGCCGATGGCGTCGCGCAGAGTGATTTGATTTTGGGTAAATCGGAAGCTCGTGACGGTCAGGCTGTCGTCGATGCTCATTTCCCGGGCGGGTCTGGTAGCCCAGCACTTGTCGTCGTTGATGCCGCTAAAAGCGCGCAGGTAGTCGCGACACTTGAGAGTGACAGGGGAGTAGATTCCGTATCTACCGTTGCCAGCGATTCACCAAGCGGACTTAAGCCGCTCGGACGCGCTGAGGCGGAAATCAAAAATACAATCGAGTCCTCAATTGAAGCTAGTATTGCAAGTTCAGGAATGCCGGCTGTTCCAGGCGCTCCTACCGTGCAACAGCTAGTTGATAAGGCATACCCATTCGCTAATGCTAAGGCCAAGGTTGTCGAGGGCAGAGAACTACTGCAGGTGACACTTACAGACACCCCAGACTCACAAGCTGCCAAAGATAGTATCGTACGCCTGCGTCAGTCGCTGCGCGTCGTAGATTCATCGGTGCTTGTCGGTGGAACGACCGCAGTGCAGTATGACACTAACCAAGCTTCGATTAGGGACAGGGCAATTATTATTCCAACGGTATTGTTCGCGATCACGGTTATCTTGATGGTGCTATTGCGTTCAGTTCTTGCACCGATTTTACTGCTCTTGACGACTGTCATCTCGTTCGGGGCGTCACTGGGAATCGCAGCATTCTTGTTTAACAACGTATGGGGCTTCCCGGGTGCTGACCCATCCGTGGTGCTTTACGCATTCGTGTTCTTAGTAGCACTTGGCATCGACTACAATATCTTCTTGATGACACGAGTACGCGAAGAGTCATTAAAACTTGGTACGCAGGCGGGCGTTATCAAAGGGTTGGTCGTAACCGGCGGCGTTATCACGAGCGCAGGGATTGTACTAGCGGCGACGTTCGCAGCCCTTGCCGTAATCCCGATCATGTTCTTGGCTCAACTTGCGTTTGTCGTAGCGTTTGGCGTATTACTCGACACTGTCATCGTCCGTTCACTGCTTGTGCCGGCACTTATTCGCGATATAGGCTCGATTGTATGGTGGCCGTCAAAATTGCGTCACAAAGAGTAATAGCCAGTGAAGAATGGTATAATTTTAAGCTAAAGCAACGATAGGGGAATTGATGAGAATATTTTATACGGACGGCAGCGCCAGTCCGAATCCTGGACCAGGCGGATATGCAGTCATAGAAGACGGTAAGCCTGTCGCGCTTGGTAGCGAAGATGGCGAAACGACTAACATTCGCATGGAAGGCCGTGCGTTAATCGCGGCAATGAAACTTGCTGACGGCAAACCATGCGAGATTTATACTGACAGTGAGTTTTGGATCAACGTGATTACCAAGTGGTCATTAGGTTGGGAGGCAAACGGCTGGAAGAAAAAGGGTGGCGAAATCAAGAACCTTGATTTAGTACAAGAAGCCTGTGCATTGCATCGCCCAAGCCAAGCCTCGCTAATATGGGTTCGTGCCCACAATAACCATGATGGCAACGAGATGGCCGATGAGTGGGCTAACCGCGCGCGCAAGGGTGAGCGAATCTAGTTACACTTGTGGTTGGCGGCAAAATTTGCTAGACTACATCTATTAACAACTTAGTATCAAGAGTGTGATGAGGGACTGGCCCGATGACTCACCGGCAACCTGTACGTAATGTACGTGGTGCTAATTCCAGCCTGCAATAGGCAAAGATGCGTACTTCTTTACACAGAATACTCTTTTTGTCTGCGGGGCAGATGAAAGGAGTATTTTTATGTCTGCTATATCAATCCAAAAACTCGATTATCGAACCGCCGAGAGCGTGAGCCCTGGTCACCCGGATAAGATTTGTGACCAGATTTCAGACGCGATCTTAGATGCGTACCTATCGATTGACGCCGATGCTCGCGTCGCCGTAGAAACTTGCGGTGGCCATGGTACGGTATTCTTGACAGGCGAAGTGACGGCGAAGAAATATGTTGATGTCGTGCCAATCGTCAAGCGACTAGCGGGCGAGGATGTTGAAATCATCGAGCATATCGTAAAGCAAAGTCCTGAAATCGCGCAAGGTGTCGATGCTGGCGGTGCGGGTGATCAAGGTATCATGGTTGGCTATGCCTGTAACGAGACCAAAGAGCTTTTGCCGCTCGAGACCGTTTTGGCTCGTAAGCTAAATGAGCATCTTTATGCTACGTGGCCATATGACGGCAAGACGCAGGTGACGGTACGTGGCGGAGTTATTGAATCTGTCGTCGCGAGCTTTCAGCACGCGCCGACAGTCGAGCTGCGGCTAGCGGTCGAACGATGGCTACACGATCAAGCCCTTGCGAAGGTAGATACCACAGTCAAATTGCACGTCAACCCAGCGGGCGAGTGGCAGCAGGGCGGGTTTGACGCCGATGCGGGATTGACTGGCCGTAAGCTTGTCGTCGACAATTACGGTCCTGGTGTACCGATTGGTGGCGGATGCTTTAGCGGCAAGGACGCGACAAAAGTCGATAGATCTGCGGCATATATGGCACGTCGCATCGCGGTTGACTACTTGCGTCAACATGATGCAAAAGAGGTGTATTGTTACTTGGCGTACGCGATTGGTGTCGCCGAACCGCTCGAAGCGACGGTGATTATCGATGGCGTCCAGCATATCGTCGAAGGCTACGATCTTACTCCCACGGGTATTTCGAAGGCGTTGTCGTTAAAAACACCTCAATTCGAACAGACTGCACGATACGGTCATTTTGGCCATGCGTTTACTTGGGATAAATAGTACAACAGGTGCCATTAATCCGGTGCGGTATACTAAGGGGAGATGAATCAGGGGTTAGCGTTAGAGATACTTCTCTCAGGTGAGAGTGCTTTGCTTACCGGTCCAGCGGGTACCGGTAAAACTTTCGTGCTTAATCAATTTGTTCGGCTGTCTAAGGCCGAGGGCAAGCATGTATCAATTACAGCAACTACTGGATTAGCAGCGACACACCTCGGTGGCACGACGATTCATGCCTGGGCGGGAATAGGTGTGAACGATAGCCTACCGAACAACTTTTTAGATCACATGGCAAAAGGTCGTCGTGAAATAATCGAGAAGACAGATATCTTGATTATCGATGAGATTTCGATGTTGCATGATTTTCGCTTGGATATGATTGATGAAGTATGCCGATTGGTGCGCCGTAAAGACGAACCATTTGGTGGTATACAGCTCGTGATGAGTGGCGACTTTTTCCAGCTGCCACCCGTGAATCGCAATAATACGCGCGCCGGTGGGTTTGTGGTCAATAGTCAAGTTTGGCGAGAACTCGACCCGACCATTCTTTATATGGATCAACAGTTCCGCCAGGCCGAAGGCGATGATTTACTAGAAATCTTAACTCACATGAGGGCAGGGGATTTGCGTCGACGACACGCCGAAAAGCTGTTAGAGCGCGCCGATGTCGCACCGCCCGAAGACGTCGTATTAACCGAACTACATACCGTCAACATTGATGTTGATCGCATCAATGAAGTGCAATTACAAAAGCTACCGGGTGATGAGGTAATGTATACGCAGGCCACGACAGGGTCTGCTAATTATGTCGAAAACCTGCAACGCTCAGTGCTCGCGCCAGGCGTATTGACCCTTAAAGAAGGCGCACTTGTGATGGCGGTAAAAAACGATACGAACCGCCGTTATGCAAACGGCAGCATCGGCAAAGTCGTGGCATTCGAGGCCGGGTCAGATTATCCAATCGTGGAATTTTTGAACGGCAAGACTGTTACGATGATGCCCGATACATGGGAATTGCGTGATGGCGATAAAAAACGCGCCAGTATCAGTCAGATTCCATTACGTTTAGCGTGGGCTATTACTGTGCACAAAAGCCAGGGGATGACGCTCGATGCCGCACGTATAGATTTGCGTAAAGCATTCGTCGAGGGCATGGGGTATGTGGCACTCAGTCGTGTGAAGAGCTTATCGAACCTGTACCTAACAGGGATTAATCGCACTGCATTGCAGATTAGTAGCGAGGCGCAAGAAATCGACGGCACGTTGCGCTCAAATGCAAAAGCCGCTGCTCAACGATTTGCGCATTTACAGAAAAAAGCGGATTCACGCGATATAAAGGCACCGATCAAAAAGAAGGCCAGTAGTGGTAAGGGGTGGAGCGAAAAAATCGCCAAGATGCGCGAAGAATACCCAAAGGCGTATATGCCGTGGGAAGCTGATGATGACGAAGTGCTGAAGCGAGAATTCCAAAATGGGCTGGACATCAAGGGGCTGAGCCATAAGCTAGGTCGCCACGAAGGTAGTATCAAAATGCGACTGCAAAAACACTTTGGCGAAGACGTCGTGCAATAGCACCGGCCGTGCGCAAGAATACAACAATTTATTTTTAGAGGGTATAGTAAACTAGTAATTATGGAAACGACAGAAAACACTGCAACACCGGCGACCGACGTCGAAGAAAAACGCGAACAAACAGATGTATTTTTATGGGCCAACCAGGCCGATGCTAGTAAAGATCAGCTCGAGGTTGACCTATTCTTATTCACAAAAGGTTACAGCGTTTATGCGACGAACTATGCCAAAGAACTCAAAGCGCAGCTTAAGGTACTGTTTCTTTACGATATGATCAGTACCGTCCAGACGGGCGCAGCAACTGGCATGATGGTGCGTGATTTCGAAGCAGCCGCGGCTGAAGAAAACGTATTGGAGCGTACGGACCTCGACAAAGTTGAACATGCGCAAGAAGTTATCGAACAAATCATGTACGGTGAAGAAGGACTCGAGGTTTTTAACGAAGGTGACCACGAATTCAAGAAAGTGAAGGGTATCATCGCACGCTTTAGCCGTCCGAATGCCGAACCATTTTTCGTAGCAAAGATGCTTCCGCAATCCCAGGTGCTTAAGGGTGCTACCGCGTGGATGTACCTTAGTGGTTCATTCCAGCCATTCAGCGCAGACGCTGGTCTACGCATCACTCCTGATAACCAAGTGCTTATTGCTGGGCAGGATGTGTTCGCATTCAACGAAACTAAGTTCATTCGTATGTTCGGTTACGATGCAAAGAAGTTTGCCGTCGCCGAAGAAAAGATCAAACTTATCCAAGAACACTTTAAGCTTAAATTCCCTGATGGTTTAAGTTTTGACGCGCTTGTTCGCGACAACAAGTCACTCGTTGGTAAGCTACAAAAAGTTGACCCAACCATGGTCACGCAAGAGCAGGTGATTACTCATGCTGAAGAAATGGACATGGAGCTGCTCACTGATGATGCGCTTGGTGCGATCATTTTGATGGATGCCAAAGATGTAGCTAAGTTCGTGAACCTACTGAATGACGACTACATTACCAGTGATATGACAGGCATTCGTTACGAAGTTAAGGGTAAAAAAGAGCTTCGCGAGACGTCATCATCAGAAGAATAGTATAATAGGTTCATATGGCGAGTAAACCTGAGCTAAAATTTCCGAAAAGTTTCTTATGGGGCGTTAGCACGAGTGCGCATCAAGTCGAGGGCGGCAACCATAACCAATGGTCTGTGTGGGAGCTTGAAAATGCTAAATCACTTGCTGCAAAAGGTGTTTATCAATACGATGATCTAGATAACTGGCACGCGATTAAAACGGATGTCAAAACCCCTGACAATTACGTTTCGGGCAAGGCAACGAACCACTACGACCTTTTTGAACATGATTTCGAGCTGGCTCGTAAGATGAATATGAATGCTTGGCGGTTCAGCATTGAATGGTCACGGGTGCAACCCGAAGAGGGTGCTTGGAACAGCGAAGCTATCCAGCACTACAAAACCTACTTAGCAGAACTGAAAAAACGCAATATCGAGCCTGTCGTAACGTTGTTTCATTTTACCTTGCCTGTTTGGTTCGCGCAGAAGGGCGGATTCGAGAAGCGAAGTAATGTACGTCACTTCGTTGAATTTGCCGACAGGTTGCTCGCTGAGCTTGGTCAAAACGTTCGATATATCATTACTATCAACGAACCCGAGGTCTATATAGAAGAAAGCTACCTACGTGGCCACTGGCCGCCACAAGTGAGCGATCGAAAGCGATCGCTACTGGTGATGCGCAATCTGATTGTTGCGCATAACAGGACGGCTGATATGATCCATGCCAAGAACCGACGGTATAAGGTATCGATAGCCAAGAACTACCCCTATATTTACGCAGGTGACGATTCGTGGCTTAGTCAGCGCACTGCGCGTATCGAGCAGTATCGTCGCAACGACTACTTTTTGGCGCGCGTCGTAAAACGCTGCGATTTCATTGGTATCAATTATTATTCGAGCGATCGTATATACGGCTATCGTGTACATAATCCAGACGAAGAATTTAGTGATGTTGGTTGGGATATGCAGCCATCGGATATTCAGCATGTTATAGAGCGGGTATGCGCGACTTACAAATTACCGGTCATGATTACCGAAAATGGTCTTGCTGACAGTGACGACTCACACCGGCAATGGTGGCTGACGCAGACGATACTCGGCATGCAAAAAGCGATGAATAACGGATCGGAAGTCCTGGGCTATTTGCACTGGAGCCTGACAGATAATTTTGAGTGGGATAAAGGCTTTTGGCCACGCTACGGCTTGTTCGCCGTAGATTATACTACCTACGCCCGTACACCACGCCCAAGCGCGCTGTGGTACGCACGCGTTATAAAAAAGGTTAGGACATAGTATGAATGAACCATTCGCAAGGAGCGAGCCAAAGATTGCCTTCATCGGTGGAGGTACGGGTAGTTTTAACCTCCTCTCCGAATTTAAAAATCATACCTTGCAAATTGCGGCTATCGTCAATATGGCCGACGACGGTGGAAGTACGGGTATATTGCGGGACGAACTGGGCGCCCTGCCGCCAGGTGACGTACGGCAGTGCTTAGTAGCACTGAGTGATTCGCCAAATATGCGCGATTTGTTTAATTATCGCTTCGAAGACGGTACGTTTGCCGGGCATTCGTTCGGTAATCTACTGCTTGCAGCACTCGAAAAGACGGCCGGCGGATTTAGCAATGCCGTCGACGTTGCATCTGAAATATTGCGCGTGAACGGCGTCGTAATCCCTGGTACCTTTAATGACGTGCGACTACGCATGGAGTGGCCAGAAAGTAGTGTCATGCTGCACGGCGAACGAACAATCGATGCTGACCACTTTAGGTATGACCCCAGGCGAGCAAATCTCTCGCTTATTCCAAAACCAACCGTAAACCCGATGGCAATCAAAGCGATCCAAGATGCCGATATCGTAATTATTGCACCTGGCGACCTCTATACATCGCTTGGTCCGCTACTGATCATCGACGGTATGGGTGACGCGCTTGCCCGAACCGATGCGACTGTAATTTATGTATGTAACCTTGTGACTAAAGACGGGCAAACGAACGGCTTCAGCGTCGCGGACCATGCAGCCGAAATTGAGCGCTTTGCCGGGATTGATTTTTTAGACATTGTGTTGTATAATAATAAGATACCATCAGATGAAGTGCTGGGTCGCTACAAAGCAGAAAACGCTTTTCTCGTAGAGGCAAAGCCCGAGCAATTCGATAAAGTTGCGTATAACACGATCGGTGGTGACTTCTTAGGTGAAATGGCTGAGCGTGACGAAACGAGCGAAAAGTTGCTTGTTGCCAGGTCGCTGATCCGCCACGACGCCGAAGCTGTCGCACGCAAAGTAATTAAATTATATGAACAGGACAGAACACTCTAGCTGGAAGAGAATGAAGGATGCCAACGGGTATCCGGCTCTTTACGTTCCTGTCGCCGTCGCAACCGATTTTGACCGGTGTTTTGGTGATACCGAAGCATACCAAAAACTGACCGAGCAGGTGACTGCCGAAAATACGACCCTGACCGTAAGGCAAATCCACGAGGCTCGGCATTATCGCGAAAAGGTAGAAGGCAAGTCGTTTGGCACGGTCGCCTATATCAGGCAAGCGCTACTAGATGCAGGCGAAGGACATACATGGGCTGAACACATTAAGCCTGAACTATTAGAGCGTGCCCGAGTGCGTGAGGATTTATTTGTTAAAAATGGTCGCGCAGTACTTGATCTAGCCGACCGCCATGGTATGCCGACGTTTACGATGACACACGGTCACGTATTGCCGCCGCATGGCCGCCAGGAGCGCGAAGACGCTTATGAATGGCAGGCAACCAAGGTAGTGGGAACGGCGCCGCTGAACGAGCGACCTTACTACGTAAGTTACGAACCTTCAAAGGGCAAGACCTTCGGCTCATGGTACTCCGAAGCTAACAATGGCTTTTTATTGCCGCGCCACATTACGTCGCCAGATGGGCTGCGTATTATCGCGCGATCTCTGCTGTTGATTGATGACAAGATATCGAGCTACAGGCATTGGCCAGAACAGCATGCATATGGTATTCAGGTTATCCCAGAGGATCCAAAGAATCGTCGGCCGTCACAGATTGGTGAATTGTCGCGCGAGCAGGGATTGTACCAGGTAATTGGCATGGGTCAAGCGGGCATTACGCTCGAGATGATGATACACAACGAGCTCGCGAAGTACTACGACCTAGCTGCATAGTACTAAACGATGATATTGACAAAATGTTAAGCTTATGCTACAATTAAATTATCATGAAATCACACATGAAACAAACAGTAGCGCAGACACCAACCATCGACGTAAGGTCTAAATCATTCCTTGTGACGGTATTGGCCTATGCGGCGTTATTCGCCACTTGGCTCGTTTACCAATTAGCTTAGCTAATCGGTCGCGAAACCAGTGCAAAAAAGACCACACGACGTAAAACTTGTGTGGTCTTTTCGTATCTGTAAACAGTAGGGCTTATCCACAAAACTGTGGAAAATAATCGTAAGCACAGAATAAAATGTCGAAAAATAGTATTGCCAGTGGGTAACAGTGGGTAGTATGATGAAGTCAGTGGAAAAAAGTGGGTAACACCACAAAGACAAACACCACAACAAAAACAAATTAAAAATCTAACGCTACCGCGCTCATAGAAGGCAAGGATTAAACAACCGCAATGGATTATTTTGAACGAAAGCTTGATGACAAGCGTCGGTTAACTATACCGACCGAGCTTCGTGATGAATTCGCCAGCGGAGTAGTTCTTACCCGAGGCTTTGGCAATTACCTCCACCTTTACCCACAAAACGTGTGGGATAGGGAAGTCGAACCAGCTCTTCAGGGCTCGATACTCGACGAAAAGGTAGCCGACCTCAATGTGCGTTTCCGACATGGCAAGACTGGAGCCGAGCTTGATCAAAAGCAGGGCCGAGTCACAATCGAGCAGCATTTGCTTGATTACGCCAGCATTGACCGAGAAGTAGTAGCGGTGAGGGCAGGGGTCTACTGGCGCTTGCAATCACCAACCACATCAATTTAGTTTCTTACCCGAACGTAAGCCCGATCTTTAACAATCCAACGTACATAGTAAACGATATCCTCGAGATCAATTATCTGGTAGTGAGTCAGTGGTTTATCGACCCACATTAAAAATAGTCGAACGTACCTTTCTCAAACACAACACCTCCCAAAAAAACTCCACCTCACACATAAGTCTCTCAATGATTGTAAAAATAGGGTATGAGTTCCTCTGGAACCCCCTTCGGCTACAATCGACAACTTATAAACAAAAACAAACACAACCTTGCGAAAACAAACAGACTTCGCTACCAGTTAGGTGATCTCGAGTACGAACCATAAGCTATCCACCCTGTGGTATAGTAAAAGGAACGTATGAGTATCAAAGAACATCCACCACTTCATGTTCCAGTCTTACTACAAGACGTTTTAGCGCAATTTCAGCCCAAATCAGGCGAGAATTATCTCGATCTGACGGCAGGGTATGGAGGACACGCACGAGCGATCTTGGAACTGACTGATAACTATACTGAATCTAGTCTTGTTGATCGGGACGAGTTTGCGCTAAGCAAACTTACGGACCTGAAAGACAAAGGGATTCAGTTGTTGCACACTGATTTTCTATCCGCTGCAAAACAGCTCATAGAAGACGGTCAGCACTATAGTTTGATTCTACTTGATTTGGGGGTGTCGTCGCCACAGCTCGATATACCCGAGCGAGGATTTTCTTTTACAAATAGTGGACCTCTCGATATGAGAATGGACAAGCGACAAAGCCTAACGGCCGAGGAGCTACTTAACACCGCAAAACGGAGTGAATTAGTCCGAATCATAAACGAGTATGGCGAAGAACCGCGCGGAGCCTCACAAAGGTACGCCGACGCGATCATAGCCGCTAGGCCACTACGTACAACAGAAGAGCTTGCAGAGGTAATAAAGAGTGCACATGTCGGCAAGTGGAAAAAAATCCACCCAGCGACACGTACCTTTCAGGCCATAAGAATCGCGATCAACGATGAGCTCCGCCAGGTTGAAGAAGTGATGCCACTAATCCCCAAGTTACTCAAAAAGGGCGGAAGGGTAGGTGTCATCAGCTTCCACAGCCTGGAGGACCGAATCGTCAAACGTTATTTCGCCGAGCAACGTGATGCCGGGTTCGAAGCCGAACTCGACCTGCTGACGAAAAAACCGATCGACGGGGCCACACACGATGTTCACAATCCGCGTTCACGAAGTGCTAAGCTTCGGACCGCAGTGAAAAAATAAAACAAAAAGAAAGGGGATTGATATGCCAATTCACATCCCAGTACAAAACGCATCAGTAGAAACTAAAATTGAAGTTCGCTTCAAGTAATAGATACTACTAACTAGTAGCCTTCAGGGCCTATCCTCTAAAAACGAGGATAGGGCCAGGCTCTACATGCGAATAACATCAAATACGTAAAACAAAAAACCACCACCACAATGTCATATACACGCACAGCACAATTTAATAGCAGGCGCCAGAGTAATTGGGGACGCAACCAAAATACAGTTGCTTTTGCTTCTGCTATCAAACTCGGTCCGGTGACCCATACCGTCTTAGTGGCGCTTATGATTACCGTTCTTGGTCTGATATACTTAACCCAGGCGACAAGAGCTTCTGGCTACGACTATGCCGCAAGCGATGTCGAAAGCAAGATTTCGGCCTTATCCGAACAGAAAAAGGATCTTGAGGTAGAAAATGCGCGCCTAACCGCTTTGCAGTCTATTCAGAACAGCAGCGTCGCCAAGAACATGACTACTCCAACCGACGTACAGCACGTCAGCGAATAATACCTATGAATCAGCCATTTACGAAAGGAAGTCGCACAAAGACTATCGCCATTCTGGTATATGCCATCATGGCGCTTTTTGTGTTAAGGCTGTTTTATATTCAGGTAATCAAACACGATTATTACGTTCAACAAGCTGATAGTGAGCAAATCAAGCAATTTACCCTCCACGCTAAACGTGGCGAGATTTATGCCATGGAAGGCTCAACACCTGTTAAATTAGTCATGAATGAGACCGTATATACCGTATGGGTAGACCCGACGCAGGTGACCGATCGCTCTAGCATTATCGAGGCAATTAACAGGGTGGCGGGCGGCAATACCCGCAAGAACTTTGCGCAATATCTAGATAAACAAGACACGCGCTATCAGGTAATTGCTACAAAAGTCAGCCGTAGGCAAGCCGAGATGCTCAAAAAAGAGAATCTAGCCGGTGTTGGGTTTGACGCCGTTTCGCAGCGTGTTTATCCAGAAGGGCAGCTAGCCTCGCAGATCGTCGGATTCGTCGATTCTGAGGGTGTAGGCAAGTACGGAATCGAACAAGCAAATGACGATAGTCTAAAGGGTAAAAACGGCCTACTTAAAACAGTTACTGACGTTCGGCTTGTTCCATTGACTATCGGCGATAAAAACATTCGTGAGCCAGCTAAGAATGGCGATAATCTTGTGCTAACGATCGACCGTAATATTCAGGCCCAAACCGAGAAAGCATTAGCCGACGGCATCAAACGCACCGGTGCGACGCATGCAAGTGCAGTCGTTATGGATCCGTCGACAGGCAAGGTGCTGGCAATGGCAAATATTCCAACATACGACCCAGCCAAGCTAAACGAAGTAACAGATGCGGCATTATTCAATAACAATGTAATCTCGAGCCCATACGAACCGGGGTCTGACATCAAGATCATGACCGTGGCAACAGGTGTCGATAAAGGCGCGATTACCCCTGAGTCTACCTTTGTAAACACCGACCGAATTCAGGTCGAAGACATCGTTATCGGTAACGCCACCAAGGGTGAGACGGGCACGATTACCATGCAACATGCACTTAACTGGTCACTTAACACGGGTATGGTTACGATTGCACAGCGCTTAGGCGACGGCAAGCAGATTACCAAGGGTGCGCGCAATATTATGTACGAATACTTCCACGACCGATTTAGGTTAGGGGAGTACACTGGCATCGAACTCGCTGGTGAGGCAAAGGGCACGATTATTCCACCGACAGAGGTAGAAGGTAATGCGGTGCGTTATTCTAACATGGCATTCGGCCAGGGTATGGATGCGACGATGATTCAGGTAGCGAGTGGGTTTAACGCGATTATCAACGGTGGTGTTTACTTTGAACCAGCCATTATTGCCGGTACGATTGATGAGGCGGGTGACTTTAATGAGGCTGCTAAAAAGTCTCAATACCCGGGCGTGATTCGTGAATCATCATCGGCGACAGTCCGCGATATGGTCTATAAGGCACGCCAAGAATTTTACGCTGGCCAAGATAAAAAAGGGTATTATATCGGGGGTAAGACGGGTACGTCTGAAACAATCGTCAACGGTAAATACATCGACGAACAGACAATTGGTACGTATTTAGGCTTTGGTGGTGAAAAAGGTGAGATTCCTCGGTATGTCATTATGGTTGAAGTTGCTGCCGAAGGTAAAAACATGCAAGGTGGCCGCGATGCCTCCCCGATTTTTACCGATATATCAAACTGGATGATCGATTATCTAAAGCTAACACCACAAGAGTAAAAGGGGTATAATAAACAGTATGAATTTACAGAACTTTACAACCGAGATGAACTCGACATTCATGCTGAGTGTCGGCGCCTTTCTCCTCGCGATGCTCCTGACGCCACTCTACACATATTTTGCGTATCGCTATAAGTTCTGGAAGAAGCAACGGGTTACTAGTACTACTGGTGAAAAACTCGAAGTATTTACTAAGTTGCATGCCGATAAGTTCACGCGCTCGATACCGACTATGGCGGGCGTCGTGGGTGTCGTAGCTATTACGATTATCACGTATTTCTTTAACTGGGATCGCGCTGGAACATGGTTACCACTTGCTGCATTGGTCGGTGGTGGTGCGGTCGGGCTTCTCGATGACCTGATTAATATCCGGGGCGCTGGCAAAGGTGTAGCGGGGCTACGATCAAGCTTTAAGTTTTTGATGATTATCGCGATGTCACTAGTGCTCGGCTGGTTCTTTTACACTAAGCTCGGCTATACGACAGTGCATGTGCCGTTCGCTGGTGACTGGTTCTTGGGCGCCTGGATTGTGCCGCTGTTTGTACTGGCAGTTGTCTCGACCAGTAACGCCGTTAATATCAGTGACGGGCTAGATGGTCTTGCCGGCGGATTATTATCAATCAGCTTCGGCGTCTTCGGGGTGATTGCTTTATTGCAAGGTCACACCGCCATCGCAGGTTTTTGTTTTACCGTCCTCGGGGCGCTGCTAAGTTACCTTTGGTTTAATATTTATCCTGCTCGATTCTTCATGGGGGATGTGGGGAGTTTCGCCTATGGGACGAGCCTTGGTGTCGTCGCTATGTTGACGAACACGCTATTCCTTTTGCCAATCATCGGTGCGATTTTCGTTATCGAAGCTGGATCGAGCCTTGTGCAGATTACAAGTAAAAAGTTCTTCCATCGCAAAGTGTTCATCTCTGCACCTATTCATCATCACCTTGAGGCTAAAGGCTGGCCTGAGGTCAAGGTGACGATGCGTTTTTGGGTGATTGCCTGCGTCGCCGGATTTATCGGCCTGCTACTGGCTATGTCCGGAGGTCACGTTTAGTGGAATCAGTACGACGCCGAGTGGGACGTACAGCGAGCGTCGTTAGCGATAGTCTTCAGCGCCGACATCGGCCCGATTATCAAATTATCCTGTTTATCGGCCTATTGATGCTGTTTGGGCTTGTTATCATGTATGCAATCGGCCCGCAGCGCGCCAACGTACTTAATTCGGCCTACGGGACGGACTTTTATACCGAAACGTATTTTGTCATCAAGCAGTCGATAAGCCTAGTGCTTTCTGTCGCTGTGTTTATGCTAATGGCCACGGTACCATTTGCCATTATCAAGTCGCACGCCGGCAGGCTAGTATGGATCGGATTTGCACTCGCGGTGCTGCTATTCATCACGGGTAATGTATTGCATATCGACTCGGTTGCAAAGTGTAGCCTTGGTGCGTGCCGATGGTTTAACCTAGGGCCACTCGGAAGCTTTCAGCCAGCCGAGGCATTAAAGTTCGCCGTACTGATATTCCTTGCATCATTTTTAGGTATGAGAAGTCAGCAGGGCAAGATTGATGACATGGAGCGAACAATTATCCCCGCAGTGTCACTGGTTGGTGCGGCGCTATTCTTTGTTGTTATTCTGCAAAAAGACATGGGTACGGGTATCGCATTGTCGGCTATCGCGTTAACGATGTTCCTAGTGAGTGGCATGAAGTGGAAGATTATCGCTAAAATTGTCGCCGTTGCAGCCGTGCTGGGCATCTTGATGATTGTTACCTCACCGCACCGCATGGAGCGTGTCGGAACGTTTTTCCAGGGTGACAGTGCCGGTGAAAGCGTCCAAGATGATAATAACTATCACATCAAGAATGCAAAAATCGCACTTGGCACCGGTGGGTTCCTGGGGCTGGGTATTGGTAACAGCGTTCAAGCAACGGGATATTTGCCAGAAGCGATTAACGACTCCGTATTCGCCATTATCGGCGAGACGTTCGGGTTCATCGGCGTAACGTTGATTCTAGTGCTGTTTACGGCACTTCTGATACGTTTGCTTAAGATAAGTGACCATTTGCCTGATATGTCGATGCGACTCGCTGTAGCCGGTATTTTTGGCTGGTTAGCCGCGCATATTATACTGAATGTAGCGTCGATGATTGGCGTGTTCCCACTGACAGGTATAACATTACCGTTACTCAGTTTCGGTGGTACTAGCATGCTCTTTATCGCGGGAGCATTAGGGCTGGCGTTCCAGTTATCGCGATACACATCACATGGACAAGCAACTAAGGAGACAGGCTATGAAGATTCTAGCAGCAGGCGGAGGGTCGGGGGGTCACGTAACTCCAGTCGTCGCCGTACTACGCGAAATTAAACAACACGAACCAGATGCAGAGATCAGGTTTTGGTGCGATACAAAGTTCGCGCCGCAAGCACGTACTTTAGTGCATCATTTCGATGACACGATTCGCGTCGATACAATTGCCTCGGGCAAGTTCAGGCGTTACCACCACTTAACTTGGTGGCAGCAGCTGCTTAAGATCCGCACGATTGTCTTCCCGAACGCCCGTGATATGTTTTTGGTTGTGTTTGGGTTTATCCAGAGTTTGGTAAAGTTGCTTATTTGGCGGCCAGACGTCGTATTCACCAAGGGCGGCTTTGTGTGCTTGCCAATCGGCTATGCGGCAAAAGTGCTGGGTATCCCGTTGGTAATCCATGATTCTGATGCGCACCCAGGGTTAACGAACCGAGTGCTGTCGCGATGGGCTACCGCAATCGGCACCGGCGCTCCACTTAAGTTCTATACGTATCCTCTGGCAATTTCAAAATATGTCGGCGTGCCGGTCGGCTCTGCTTTTAAACCGTATACTGACGAAGATCGCCGCCGGATCAAGACTGAGCTTGGTTTTGATGCTGCGCGACCACTAGTCGTCGTCACGGGTGGCGGCCTCGGCGCGCGGCGTCTTAATGATGCCATCGCCGTATCGCTAAACACGTTATTGCCGCGTACCAACGTCGTTCTTATCAGTGGGGAAGGGCAGTACGATGACATGCGTGCGTTGACCCCGCAAGATGACAACCGCTACCAGTTGCATGCGTTTATCAGCAAAGGAATGGCAGATTTACTTGGGGCGGCAGATTTAGTTGTCGCTAGGGCAGGGGCCACGACGATTTTGGAACTTTCCGCATTAGCTAAACCGACGATTCTCGTTCCAAACGCGTATCTTACCGGTGGTCACCAGCTTAAAAACGCCGCCGTTTATGCCGAAAAGAACGCTGTCAGCATCGTTGACGAAAACCGTATCGAAGAAGACCCTTCAACGCTTGCACGCGAGATACTCGCCATTCTCGACGACCCTTCACGCCAGGCTATAATGGCAAAAGAATTCTACTCCTTTGCTAAACCGCATGCAGCGGCCGACATGGCGAACCTCGTACTCGGTGCAGTTAAGCGTTAGCTTTGCTATAATAGCAATAACGGATGAAGCTATTGCAAAAAAGACAACAACAGCCTGCTCGTCGAAGTAACACTTCTTCGATTCGTCAGGCGCGTCCCACGCAAGCAGATCTTAACGATCGTTATGCGTTTCGCCGCAACCGCACGCTTACAGGTAGCCTTTCGTCAGGGGTGGCGAGCGCTGGCGAACATCGTGCCGAATTTAAATCGTCACGAGTGCAGGCCCATGACCTTCGTCATCACCGCCGTCGCCTGCTGGGTGTTTTGGTCGGCGTCATAGCTGTTTCGGCTGGATTATTCGCACTTATATACCAGTCGATAGCCATACCGCGCGTAACAGCAGATACTCCCGTTCCCCTTGATCATGTATTGTATGAAGGTAAAATTCAGGAATACCTGAGTGGCCGCCCTGCTGAACGGTTTAGGTTTTCGTTGAACGCTGACGCACTCGCCGCGTACCTACGGGCTAACGGCTTGCCCGAGGTGGCTGGCGTCTCGGCTGATACGAAGTTTGCCGGCTTCGGCGTCTCTGAGCTAACGTTGACAATGCGTCGCCCCGCTGTTGCCTGGAAGACGCGTGGCTCTGAAGTATACGTTGATAATCGCGGTATCGCGTTCGAGCGGAATTATTACACGAAGCCTGGCGTGAAAATCGTTGATCGTACGGGTATCCAGGCCGAAGACGGCCAGGTACTCGCTAGTAACAGGTTCCTGGGCTTTATAGGTATGCTCATCGGCGCTATGCAGACTCAAGGATATACTGTGACGCAGGTTGCCCTGCCTGCCGCCACGACGCGCCAGATTGAAGTAGCTGTGGATGGCGTGACGTACCCTATTAAGTTTTCGGTAGATCGCTCAGCAGGGGAGCAGAGCGAAGATGCTGCGCGTTCGGTACGATACTTAGCTAGCAGGGGGGCTCAGGTAGAGTACCTCGATGTACGCGTCAGCGGCAAAGCGTATTATAAATAGCTAGACAGGGCAGCAGAAAAGGCGAGCTATACTCTCCTCGCCGATTGAGTAGTGTTCTAATTTTGTTCTATTTTTGATAATGTAAAAATATATATTAACATACAAAAATAACAAAAAAGCAAATAGGGCAAATAGGGAAAAAGAATAGGGGGGTCATAAATTTCAAAAAATGCAAATCGCAAATTGTCCGTGAAAACCAGCGGCCTTTGTGGAAAACTATATGACTGGGTGTCTCGATCGCACTCACGGCAAATCATAGGATGATGTAAATAATGTGCAGCACGAAACAAAACAAACGTGCAGTATATATAACAGTAGTTATGTATATAAAAAGCAGAGCGCTATTCCCTAATAGTGGATATGTACAGATATATCTGTAATTAGCACTCTAGCTAGAGGTATGACAACTCATCTTTGATTATAATACTTAATGTCGTAAAAGGTATATTGTGCGACGTTAAAGCTATGTTCCGAACATGTGTGCTATTACGTTAACGTGCCCTTCTATTTCGTTCATGTGCCGCCGTATTTTCATCATTATTCTGCCCCGCGCGTTCTGGCTCGTCTTTTCGCCAACTATTCACATTTATCCCATTCGCCGCACTTATTGTATGAGCGATTACATTAATATACGTCGTGACTATTTATTATCAATATAGCCATAGTATGTATGTTCTATTTTTGTTCTACCTGCTCTTCCTATATAATGACTGGGTGATTATGCCGTCCCCTGCACTCATGAAGCGCATCGTACGAAATCATTTGGACATGAAGATGGCCCCGAGTGTTACCTCAGGGCCATCCGCGAGCCTTGCGTGACAGGAATTAATACGGCCATAGACGTCGTAGGTTGGTTAACCTAGTCGGCGTCGACGTATCGCTTCTCAGACGAAGCCAGGGAGGCCACAGCCTTCCCGATACTTTGTAGCACGTTAATCTCACGTGCCAGGTCGAGAATCAGCTCGCTTGTGTCGAGCCCGAAGCCCTCCACCCTAGTCGCGTAGCCGAAGGCTCCGATCTCGATCCTCACGAGGAGGCGCGTTCGCTTCGTTGCCAGTTTTGGCGGCCAAAGACACCCAGGTACCTTCTCCTTTTCGTAGAGGTTGATGACGTTTGTCTGTGGGACGAACGTAATGCTGTCCGGACGCGAGAGCATGATGCTGAATGCCCTCAGCCTAGCCAGTGCCTCTTGCGCACTGTATGTATTGCTGAACGTTTCGGTGATGATCATCACATTCCTGTCTTGTCGAGGTGCGGATACTCGAGACCCGCACTGATGCTGAATCTGAGATAAATATACTATATCATCAAATGTGGTACATCGTCAATTAGCGAAGCTTCAAGATAGTAGGGTCAACTTCTTCGCGCTTAGGGGCGGGGGCTTTAGCTGGCTCGCTCCCCTGCTCTCTCGGCTTGTCTGAGCGCGCCGACGTGTTGCGCGGCTCACTAGCTGCATCAGAACTCGCTGCGGTGCTTGGCTTGCGCTTGCGGCTACGAGTACGCTTCTTTTTAGCAGGTTGAGCTTGTTCGTCATCCGAGGCACTGGCCGGTGGTGTGACTGGCGCAGGTTGAACAGGGGTAGCATCAGAGGTGGCCTGAGGCGTGATATTACTGTTCTCAGCGTCAGGCGTGACCATTTGAGTCTGGGTGTTAATCGGCCATTGCTTCTGTAGATTAGCAGACTTAGGTGGCGTATAAGCTGGGCCAGGGCGCTTAACTATTAGGTTCTCTGGTGGCATGATGCGTTCGTTGATTGACTGCTCAATCGTTGCGCGCGGCTGACTAAAGTTTACCCGGGTGTGTTCGATAATGCGGCCAGTATTGTCTTCTTGTGGGTCTGGCAAATTGAGCGTGCGTGCGCTAAAGGCTGGTGACTTTTCGCCGTTGATAACCATGTTGATAACAAAATTACGGTTGTGCATCTGCAACAGGTCGTTCGGCTCGAATTGAGGCTCGAACTGCTTAGCGAGGATTGGTGAGTCGTCTGCAGACACGCGGAACGTGATCATGGTACCGACGTTACCGAATACGGCGTCGCGAACAGTTTCGCTCATCTGTGAGATGTACTGGTTAGCGACTGTAAGGTTAAGGCCGTACTTACGGGCTTCTGATAGAATCGTTGCGAACGAATCGGTGGCAAAGTTCTGGAACTCGTCTACGTACAGGTAGAACGGGCGACGGTCTTCGATGTTGGCAATGTCAGAACGACCCATCGCAGCGAGCTGAATCTTGGTGACCATGAACGCACCAAGGATACTAGCGTTGTCTTCACCAATCAATCCCTTAGAAAGGTTCACGATGAGGATCTTGCCCTCGTCCATGATTTCACGGATGTTGAAGGTACTTTTTGGCTGGCCGATGATGTTACGGATAACGGGGTTGGCGGTAAACGCACCGACCTTATTGAGTACCGGAGCGATTGCTTCGGACTGGAACTTGTCAGTCCAGCTATTGAACTCAACGTTCCAAAACTGCAACACGACGGTGTCCTGACAGTAGCTCAATGTGTCTTTACGGAACTTTTTGTCGGTTAGCATGCGTGTGATATCGAGCATTGTGGTTTCTGGGCGGTCAAGGAGCGCCAAGATGGTATAACGCAAAATATACTCGAGTCGCGGCCCCCATGAGTCGCCGAACATGCGCTTTAAGACGCCGATGACCTCTGAGCTAATGTTCGTCTTTTGGTTAGGGTCAGTGACTTCGAGCGGGTTGAAGCCTAGTGGGAACGCTGTGTCTGCCGGGTTAAAGTACACGACATCTTTAAGGCGTGAACCAGGGATGAATCGCATGTTGTTAATGGCAAAGTCGCCATGCGGGTCGATGATAGCGTAGCCGTGCCCATGGTAGACGTCGCTAAGGGCGAAGAGCTCCAAAAGGCCTGACTTACCTGCACCGGTCTGGCCGATGATGTAGACGTGACGTGAGCGGTCGTAGCGTAGCATTCCGAACTGGTGATTGATGCCGCGGAAGTTAGTCATACCAAACGCGCTGATGTTTTCGTCGATGGCCGTGTTCCCTGTTATCACCGGTAGCTTGGCTGGTGGTTCGGCGGTTTTAGTGCTAGCCCAAACGATGTTAGGAGTCTCGACATTGGTGTGCGGTAAGTGGAATACAGATGCGACTTCTTCGATATTTAGTAGGTATCCCCTATCCGCGAACAAACGTGCTTTGTATTTGGCGAGGTCTTCTTTTTTAAAGCTGTCATTCGCCATTTTAAAGCCGTTTAGGTTGGTACTGTTGTACTGCTTGAACGTACCAACAAGCCCCTGCATACGGAGTTTTGCGTTAGTGCTGCTCTCCCCTAGGTATGCGACGCGAATCTTAGTCTGGTAGCCAAGTTTGGTAGCCTTTTTTTCAGCTTCGGCAATTCGGGTTTTGTCGCGGTCAGACAGCTCTTTGACGGTTGCGCCCCCTGCTCCCTGCTCTGGTGGTTGCCATAACGCGCCGAATAAGTCACCGAGCCACTTCATGCTGAATCCACCGCTAAACATCGCGCCCGACCCGCTTCTGACTGATTTTACCCAGCTTTCAGAAGCTTTGTGCCATTCGTCGGCCACTGGGCGTACAAGAATCTGGATCCATAGCTCTTCGTCGGTATCTTCAAGTTTTGCCAGAGTACCGGTGATGCCGGCTAGTGGGTCTACCTCGAAGCTTTGGAAGGTTTTAATTGGCAAGAACTCTTTGCCTGTTGGAATAATTTCTGCAGTATAGACGATACTGTGATGACGTTCGTGCGTGACGTAATCTTCGTCGGCGGCGTGGATTTGTACTTGTGGGTACTGGGCATATATCTGACCCTCAACAAAGCTCTGCAGTGTTTTTGGCGTCCATACGTAAAAGCGTATGCGCCCACCGACTGATGCGATTTCAAAGCTCAGGTGTTCTTGGTAGCCCTGGTTCATCTTGAGTTCTTTTTTATCACGCAAAATACCGTGCAAGCTGGCAAACAGCTGTTCGGCGGCAAGCTCTGACTTGTCATTCGCCTTCGGGATCTCGAGGATCAAGAGGACGCTTTCGGTTTCTTTGATGATGTCGACACTTTGATAGTTGCGCCAAGTCAAGTAGGCCAGCGTGAGGACGATTGGGAGCCACACGTACCATTCGAGCAACAAATTGATAAACCACGATAATAGTGTCATAATGTAATGTCCTTGATTATATCATACCTCTGTTAAAATTGCAAGAGTAAGCATCATCTGTTGTAATTATTTCGCACAAAAAATATCCGCAATTTCTGCGGATATTTTGATGCGTGATGACGTATTTATTGTTCGACGAGCGTGTAAGTTGCCTTGGCAACGCGCTTGAATTCTGGCTTGCTTTGCAAGTTGAGCAGAATCGTCGTTTCTTTTACCTGGCGGCTCTTAAGCACTCGTTTGACGATTTCGTCGCGGTGCAATGGTTCGCCTGCCTTTTTAAGAACTTTAGTGATGATATCGCTAACTGTTCCCTTTGCGTATCCCCAGCTGTCGAGAGCGTAGATGCCGCGGCCGATCAATACAAAGCGCTTGTCTTTGATAAGTTCGTTGTGAATCGCCTGTGTCGTGACATCTTTACGTTTGAACTCGCTGTCTTTGATGTTCTTAGCGATATCGCTAAAGTGCATCGGTTTGCCGTTGTCGGCTAAGATAACGTAGATTTTGTCGCGGATGTTCTTAGGGTTGACTGTAGGCCATTTAACTAATCCCCAGACGTCCTTTAGGCTAGCGAGCAGCTTAGACAGGCTAGCGAGTGCGCGTACCTGGCTTGGGTGTTCGTAGCTAAGCATTTCGTGAAGAGTTTCGATTTCGATTGGCTCACCGTGCTTTTTAATAGTCTTGACGATTTCATCAACAGAGCTGCGAATCTTCTTTTCGTCGCCGTATTCAGCGATAGCCACGCCGTGGTGATAGTTATCGTTTTCGTTGATTACGACAAGCTTTGGTGAAAGTTCTGCAACAAACGCAACGTGTGCTTTTGTTTCTGCGACAGGAATCGCGTCTATAAGACGAGCGGCGATATCTTGGACGCGTGCTACGCGGCCGTTTTCTGATAGATCACGAACGATAAGGCGTTCGACTTCGTTGATTGCAGGAATTTTACCATCGTCGGCGGCGATTTTAAGACGGATAAGAATAGCTTTTTCAAGCTGGCGAACACGTTCGCGAGTGATACCAAGCAGTTCACCAATCTGTTCCAGAGTCTCACGGCGGTCAAATAAGCCAAAGCGACGAGTAATGATTTCGCGTTCGCGTTCTTGTTCAATAACGTTCAGAATGTCTTGAACAGCATTTTTCAGGGTCGCTGCAGTATCTTTGGTCGCAGTCTCGCTCATGTCTTAGATATCTCCGTTTTTCCGCTTGCCTCACCAACTCGGGAAATTAATATTTTAGTTATTTAGGTGGCTATTTATGTCTGAGTATATAACAATATTTGCAATATGTCAAACATCAAATATTCTATATTTAGTATACCACATTGTAGACGCTTGTGGTAAATAGTTTTTTCGGACTTTCTATTGTAAAAAAGTATGATAAGGCTAGACATACTCCCCTGTCTTGTCAAATCTTACAGAGGTCATGAATCGAGAAACTTTTCACGTATCTTCATTTTATCATTCTTTTTCTAAATACGAAAAGAGCCCGCCATGACGACGGAGCGTTGCTGACCGGGGTAGTCAGGTTCTTGTCGTACGGTGGGCTCACGCCTTAATTAAAGGGTCGAGTAAGTTATTTTTTACTACTTCGTGGTGCGCGGCGAGTTGCCTTTTTGGCAGGAGTTTCTTTGAGCAACTTTTTAGCGTCTGCCTCTGTAATCGTCTTTGGGTCGACGTCTTTAGGAATCTTGGCATTCTTTTTACCGTCAGTAATGTAAGGGCCGTAGCGGCCATTCAATACCTTGACGGTGCCAAAGTCAGCGATGTTCTTTTCCGCCTCTGTTTTTAGCTTGGCACTGTAAGCTTCGAGCGCTTGGTCGAGCGTAATATCACGGGGGTCAACATCTTTGATTGATACGAATAGTTTACCTACCTGAATATAAGGGCCAAAGCGGCCGACGTTGGCTTTAATCTCTTGCCCATCAGGAGTCTGGCCAACTGTGCGCGGTAGTTTAAAGGCTTCGAGTGCTTGTTCAAGCGTGACGGTTTCGATCTTAGCGCCACGTGGCATAGGGGCAAAGGTCGGTTTGTCGCTGTCTTCAGTCGCGCCCATTTGCAACATAGGGCCAAATCGGCCAAAGCGTGCTAGGATTGGCTTGCCCGTCTTAGGGTCTACGCCTACTTCACGGCTGCTCCCTACCTTAGAACGGTCAATGCCGCCTGATTGTTCGATTAGCGCGTGGAAGGGGCCGTAAAACGTGCTGAGCATCTTGTTGCGGTCTAGGTTGTTGGCCGCGATTTGGTCAAAGTAGGCTTCGACGTCTGCGGTAAAGCCGTAGTCGACAACTTGTTCAAAGTGGTCGCCCAAAAAGTCGGCGATGAGTTCGCCTGCCGGCGTCGGTACTAACTTGCCACGGTCAGACCCGGTCTTTTCTTGTACAACTTCGCGGTCGACGTCGTTTTCAATCAGTTGCAAGACGATGACATCGCGAGGAGTCCCCTCGTTTTCACCCTTTACGGCGTAGCCGCGTGCCTGGACCGTGTTGATGATTGTCGCGTACGTCGAAGGTCGACCGATGCCGAGTTCTTCGAGTTTTTTGACAAGCGAACCTTCGGTGTATCGCGCTGGTGGGCGTGCAAATACTTGGCGGGCCTCGACGCTGTACTGGTTTACGTTGTCGCCTGATGCGAATGCTGGCAGGAGCGTGTCGTCTTTGCCGCCACCGTAGACGCGTAAGAATCCGTCAAAGACGATCACTTCACCCTTGGCTTCGAATATTTCTTTCGCGGTAGAGATGGTAATAGTCGCCGTGGTTTTTTCGAGTTTTGCTGGTGACATCTGGCTGGCAAGCGTACGGCGACGGATAAGATCGTAGAGCTTTTGGTCGTATTCACTACCACTCACGTCTTCGCGTGACATGTCGGTCGGGCGGATTGCTTCGTGAGCTTCTTGAGCGTTCGCAGATTTAGTTTTAAACTTGCGGACCGTGCTGTACTCGTGGCCATAGAGGCGTTTGATGTAATCAGCGGCAGCAGCGATTGCCTGGCTACTCAGGTTGACGCTGTCGGTACGCATATAGGTAATGCGACCTTCTTGGTAGAGTTTTTGCGCACTCGACATCGTAGCCTTAGAACTAAAGCCAAGTTTGCTGTTGGCCTCTTGCTGGAGCGTACTCGTTGTGAATGGCGCACCGGGGTTACGAGTTGATGGGCTTTTGGTAATGTCGCTAATTGTGTACGTAGCATCTTTTAGTGATTCGAGGAATGCCCGTGCTTCTTCTTCGGTTTTAAAGCGTTGCTTAAGTTCGGCTTTGAACTCTTCTTTGTCGTAGGTAAAGATGGCCGTTACCTTAAATTGGTACGAACCTTCAAAGGCCGTGATTTCACGTTCGCGCTCTACGAGTAATCGCACTGCTGGTGACTGAACGCGACCGGCAGATTTACCACCCGGGACCTTTTGCCATACAACTGGGCTTAGCTCGAAGCCTACGATACGGTCCAAGATTTGACGTGCCTGCTGTGCTTGCACTAGGTGCATATCAACGGTGCGTGGCTTTTTGACAGCCTCTTCGATAGCGGTTTTAGTAATTTCGTGGAATACAATGCGGTTAGTGGTCGCTGGGTCGAGCTTAAGTACCTCGCAAAGGTGCCAGGCAATAGCTTCCCCTTCGCGGTCTTCGTCGGTTGCGAGCCAAATTGTTTCGGCAGTCTTGACTGCTTTTTTAAGTTCGGTGATTACCTTCTTCTTTTCGGGGTCGACTTCGTAGGTAGTTTTAAAGCCATTCTTGACGTCGATCGGCGGTGTGCCATCTTTGGTTTTTTTGGCGATACTGCGAATATGCCCTACTGATGATAGAACTTTAAAGTCTTTTCCAAGGTATTTTTCGATTGTTTTGGCCTTTGCGGGGCTCTCTACGATTACTAGGTTTTTGCTCATGTATGTGACTCACTATATATAATGTCTGGCATTGTACCAAATCCAGTGGCTTATACTACGCTACGTTTTGGCGTTTGTAAACACTATCTTGTTTTTATGAATATTGTTTAAAATACTGTTGACTTGAGGTGGCGGCAAGAGCAAAATTATAGATATACTTTGATAAAAATAATATAAAAGGAAAAACACATGACAGTTACGCAGGAGCGCGTTAGTACAGCACAAGATGGCGAAACCATGCCCGAGGTTACTATTGGTTTAATCGATGACGAGTACCGTCGTCACCAATTTGTAGCAAAATTTGGCGAACGAGCCGTCGAAGCTCTTCGAATCTTCGCTGACCAACGAATTGAGGCGGGTATGGGTCCGCAACATCCTACGATATTGCACCATGCAAAGCCTGATGGAAAAACAGATTACAGGTCACGCGAACTCGGCGATCTCTAACGTAACGTCCACTGGTTCGCGCCAAGTGATTTAACCGTTCCTGAAATTTCGAGCATAGTTAACGCTATGCTCATTTCATTTGCGGTAATGCCAGTGATGCGCTGGATTTCTTCGCCGTCCCTAATGCCTGCGGTAAGCTGTTGAATAATAGCTGTTTCGGTATCGTTCGAACCTAGCGCTAGACGGTTCTGATTGCTAATTGTGTCGGGCGCAATTACCTGTAGAATGTCTTCGACGCAGGTTACGGGCGTCGCACCTTGCTTCAAAAGTGCGTTACATCCAGCGCTCAAGGGGCTTGTAATGTTGCCTGGAACGACGAATACTTCTTTGCCCTGTTCAAGTGCGTGCATGGCGGTATTTAACGTGCCGCTGCGTGCGGAAGCCTCGGTTATAAGAACGGCGTCGGCGAGCCCGGCTACGATGCGGTTGCGCGCTAAAAAGTTCGATTGCCATGCCGTGTCGGTACCGGGGTCGTATTCGCTCAATAACGCCCCGCCGCTCTTAATAATTTGCTCGGCTAGGCCTCGGTGTGTCGCGGGGTAAACTTTAGGCAATCCGCACGGTAAAATGGCGAGTGTCATGCCACCCGCATCAAGCGCTGCTTTATGGGCTATGCCGTCGACGCCAAGTGCAAGACCGCTAACTATCACTACTCCCTTACGTGCTAATTCCCCTGCTAGCTGCTGGGTGACCTCACGCCCATAGACGCTCGGTTTACGAGTGCCTACGATTGCAATAGACGGCACGCGCCTTTCCGGTAATGCTCCAATATAATGCAAGGTTACTGGTGGTTTAGCAATGTTACCCACTATCTGTAGATAGGGGTGCTTCAGGGGTGATATGCTATTGATATTCATAGGGTTTTGTTATAATAACTATTGACATAATGTCAAGTGTGTGCTAATATCGTAGATGATTGATTGATCTGCGAGAACAATCAAGCACCTTATACCCCCTATTCTAACTTATGTTAGGTTGCATGTAATGTGTATTGTAGTAATCTACCCTCCACTACAGTACCGCTAGAAAGCATTACATGTATACTAACCCCTTTATCCGGCGGACCTCCATTATTGTGAGGTGGGTCACGCTAATGCCCTGATTTGGGTGGGATGAAGGGCTACATGGCGCCAGGTGATGCCCACCCTTACCTGGCGCTTTTTAGTTGCTAAAATTATTTTGACAAAGCGAAAACCCCTGATTCTTCAATCAGGGGTTCGCTTGACACTGAGGGCGCGCGATCATGCTTGGGATTCAATCTTCTGAATCCATTTCTTGAGCCCTCTTTCGAGTAGCCGCTTGTCGGCCGCGGACATGCGGCCAATCTTGATCACCTTGTATGATTCGTAGTAGCCGGTTCGATTAGAATCGAAGGCTGGCATGACATCGCGAAGGGCGCCGTCAGGAGTGAGTCCGATCATGTTGTTTCTGGGAAACTTCATAATAAGAGCTTGTCGTCGGCCGATCGCATATTGCCGCGGGCGGTTGCGCATACGGTTCGGTACCTTTGATATACGCGTTAGCGTAACTTCGGTACCGTACCGCTCCCAGTCCCGGTAGGTCATGAGACTCAGCAGGCGACTGATGTAGTGCGCGATTTGTGTACCAGGCTCAGACGCGGCAATTCCGTGCTTAGCCTGGGTGTTTGTCATGAGTTGCTCTTGGTAAATGGGCTGTTGGGGATTGAACGTGAAAAGCGACCGCAGCCACTTCTTCTTTGCTGGCATGTCGCCACCTTGCCTCTCGGTTGATGTGTCAAGCTGCGTTATCGGAGCTCAACGTAAGTGATAGTTGGTAATGCTCAACGATTAACTAACTATATTATACCATTTCAATGCATTTATATCAAATTTGCATGGGTCGTAGGTCAAGCCTCCACGTCTGGCCTGGTTGCCATAACTACCCTTCACGGGGTATTCTAAGTGTATATGGATAGTCTACTTGTATTATTTTGGGCCACGATTGGTGGCGTTGTCTCGCTACTTGGAGGCATTTTATTACTTACCGCCGTAAAGGCTCGTACGCAGTTGATTAAGCTCGCGCTACCGTTTGGCGCTGGCGCGCTAATTGCTGCAGCTTTTTTGGAGTTATTACCTGAAGCGGTCGAAGAATCTGACATTCATATCGTTGCGTCCTTCGCCCTTGTCGGCTTCTTGGCATTCTTTATTTTAGAACGACTACTCGGGTGGTTCCATCACCACCATCATGATGAAGTACACGGAAATAAAAATAAAGTACACGCATCTCTTGTGGTCATTGGCGACACGCTACACAATGCGATTGATGGCGTAGCCATCGGTGCGGCATTTTTAATTAGCCCTGCCGTTGGTATCGCTACAAGCCTTGCAGTGGCATTCCATGAAATACCCACAGAGATTGGAGATTTCGGTATCTTACTTGGCAAAGGCATGCGCCGACGTAACGTGATTATAGTTAACCTCGCAAGTTCACTGGCGACAGTCGTGGCTGCTATGGCCGTATACTGGCTAGGATCTGGGGAACATATAAACCCTGCTCCACTACTCGCACTCGCTGTTGGTTTCTTTATCTACATTTCAGCAAGTGATATTATCCCTGATATACACGAGCGTCCACGTCACGAAGGCAACGTACAAGCGGTTATGCTGGTAGTCGGTGCCGCAGTAATTGCCCTGCTCACCCTGCTTATCCCAGACGCTCACTAGGCTATCGATGGGTCGTTACTTCAAAGGCACCTGTAGCAAATTTTTTGATAAGTTCGGCAACTTTAGGCTCTAGATCATCAAGGTTGGTGCGTTCGTCACCGGTAAATTTACCTAGCACGACACTCACGGCGTCCATCTGTTCGTGGTGCTCTGTCCATACGCCGATTCTGATGCGCGACGTCGCTTGGCCTAGGTGTTGATTCATCGACTTTATACCGTTGTTCCCGGCATCACTCCCGCCAATTCGTGTGCGAATGGTACCGAATGGTAGCGCCAAATCGTCATGAATAATAACGACATCTTCCGGAGTCAATTTATAAAAATCAATAATAGATCGAACTGATTCGCCGACAAGATTGTAATAAGTGGTTGGTTTTGCCAATAGCAGCTTTTCGCCATCGATAGTTTGTTCAGCTATGTCGGCGCGGAACTTGTCGCTATGTTTAAAGGTAGCGTTATGTACGGCTGCGTAATTATCGAGCATGCGAAACCCGACATTATGGCGCGTATTGTCGTAGCGCGATTCTGGGTTGCCTAAGCCAACGATAAGTTTCATATAATAATAGTATACCGTATCTTAAAAGGATCCTCGCTGACTTGAGCAGAGGATCCGATTGTTGCTATAGGTCTTGTTCTTTTTCGCGCTTGATTTTTTCGAGTCGCTCGAGCTCGATTTTTTCTTGCTCTTTACGTAGTTTGTAAGCTTTCGTGACAGGTTCTTTGCCCTGGGCAACGCGTTCTTTGTTAGCCTTGATCTGTTTTTCGTCCCGAAAGCTAAACTTGATTGGCGTACCGGCAAAGTTGTAGGTTTCGCGCACGAGACGCTCTAGGTAGCGTTTGTATGACCAGTGAATAAACTTGAGGTTTGAACCGTAGATGACAAACCATGGCGGTGCCGTGTCGGTCTGAACCATGTAGCGAAGCTTAGGGTGTGAATTCTTAAGACCAGCTGGTGGGTGCTTTTGCACGGCTTTTTGCAAGAGGTCGTTTAATACGCGAGTCTTGGTTTCTTGGTTGCGTCGTGCCTCGATGTCGATAGCAAGGTCAAAAAGTTTAGTAACGTTTTGGCCAGTAACCGAGCTTGTAAAGATAAGCGGCGCCCATGGAACGAAGTCAAAGTTGCGAGCGATGCGTGGTGCAAGAGCGTCACGGGTGTATGCGTCTTTGCCTTCGACGCTGTCCCACTTGCTAACTACAAGCACAAGGCCCTTACCTGCTTCGGCGATGATACCGGCGAGTCGTTGGTCGAGTGCGGTGCTAAGTTCGTTGACATCCATCAGTAAGAAACAAATATCAGATTCTTCGATAGCTTGTAGAGTGCGGAGTACAGAGAACTTTTCGATGCCTACCTCTTGCTTGCCCTGGCGTCGAACACCAGCGGTGTCGAGTAGTTCAAGATCCTGCTGTTGGTAGCGGATCGCGATTCGGTTGATGTCGCGGGTGGTCCCTGCTACGTCGGCGACGATAGCCTGCTGTTTGCCGGCAAGCGTATTGAACAAGTAGCTCTTGCCAACGTTGGGCCGACCGATGAGAGCCATGCGAAGTACGTCGTCTGGAGCTTCTTCGGTGCGCTCAGGAATAATCTTGACGATTTCGTTTAGTACGTCAACGATACCGCTGTTGTGCTCAGCACTGGTACGAATAATAGTCTTGATGCCAAGGCGTCGGAATTCGTCGTTGTGAATCGCATCTTTAAGGTCGGACTTGTTGGTAATGAGGATGACCGGCTTTTTGCTTTTGAGGGCTTTTTTAGCGACGATGCGATCTTCGTCACCGGGGTATTCAGTGCTGTCAACGATTACCAAAATAACATCGGCAGCGTCGGCTGCTTCGGTGATCTGTTCCTGGATGCCAGCTTCGAATTCGTCATTAGGGTCTTTTAGACCGGCGGTGTCGACCAACCAGAACTGGTGGTCTTGGTGTTCTACCTTGCCTAAAACGCTATCGCGAGTCGTTCCGGCTTCGCGGGCGACGATTGCTTGTTGTGCGCGGACCATACGATTAAACAACGAGCTTTTGCCCGCGTTAGCTCGACCGATGATTGCGACGGTTGGTAGTTTACTTGCCATATAGGGCTAATTATACCAGAGATTCACCTCTAGAGCGAGCATGAGCGGTATGGTACTTTTATATCACCTAGCGCATATCGACGATTTCGTACTCGCCACTCTTTATATCGCCAAGTGAATAATTGCCAAAATCTGTTCGATGGAGCTCTGTAACATCGTAACCCATGGCTGCGAAAGTACGTCGTATTTGACGATTGCGACCCTCGGTCATGGTTACCTGCCACTCACGTCGTGAGTCATCGTTAAGTCGCATCAGAGATAGCTGGCTAGGGCCATCATCGAGCAAAACACCAATGTCGCTAATCATTTGCTGGTGCAGCGGTGCTAGGTCCTTGTCGAGCCGTATCGTGTACACCTTCGTTTTGTAAAACTTAGGGTGTGTCATCTTATAGGCAAAGTCACCGTCGTTCGTTAGCAGTAATAAACCAGAACTGTTGCGGTCTAGGCGACCGACTGGCTTAAGCCTGTGGAACTTGGGCGGTAGAATGGCGTAGATTGTCGGTGAATCACCTTGGTCCCGGCGCGAACAGACGTAGTTAACAGGTTTATTAAAAGCGATGTATTGATAGTCGACGGTACTTTCGCTAACTACTCTGCCATCGCAAGTAATCGTGTCGCCGGGCATAAAGCGAGCGCCTAGAGTCGCGGGAGTATCGTTAATGAGCACTTTACCGCTGTCGATAAGTAAATCTGCTTCACGACGCGAAACACCTAGCTGAAGCGCTAGGTATTTATTGAGTCGAATTGAATCAGGGCTATCGGTCACTAGAGTGTATTATACACCAACGCTAGGGCCTTGCGGCGGCATTGTTGGGGGTTGAGGCATTGGTGGAACCTGTAGGGGCGATGCTGGCTGCGGTGCATCAGTGTGAGGCGTCTCTTCAAAGTCGACAGCACCGTGAGGTCCTGGAGTCATTGCTTGAGGGCTGGGGCTTGCTGGCGCAGAGCTTGGTTGTGGTGCGGCTGGAGCCGATACGGGCGTAGGCGCTGGCGTCTCGGGTGCGGCTGTCATTGGCGCTGGCGGCGCAGATGGTACAGGCAACGCACTTGGTGCAGGAACAGCTGATTCTGGTGCCGGTGGAATGTTCGTATCTGTCGAGCCCGGCTGTACAGCTGGCTTTTCTTCGAATGGATTAGGGTTAGCCTGTGAAAGCTCTTGGTTCATCATGTGTTCGAAGTCAGGTGCGCCTGGGTTGCTGTCGAGCGGTTGAATGACGCGGTCAGCAAGATTGCCTGGGCGTGGTGTCGAAAATGGCGCTGTAGGCTGCGGTAAGCTAGCTGCTTGCGGTTGTGGCGACATGACCGAAGGACCAATACCTGCTGGGCGTGGTGCTGTAGGAGCGGCCGCAGGGTGAGTAGGCGGTGTCGCGAACGAAGAAGATGGTGCGGTAGGATGATTTGCAGTAAGCGGAGTCGCAGGAGTCGCGATAGGTGCGTCGGCAAGTACTTCGTGGACCGTGCGAACGACGTCTTCGATGCCAACCTGTGATTTAACGAGATAGCGATCTGCGCCAAGCGCAACGCCGCGTTGGCGCTGATCTTCGCTCGAAAGCGCGGTCATCATGATAACCTTGATGTTTTTTGTCTCTGTTGTCGAGCGTAAGATATCGAGCATGTCAAAGCCACTAATCTTCGGCATCATCACGTCACTCACGATTAAATCTGGGCGATCTTTGATTGCCATTGCGAGCGCTTCTTCCCCGTCGCCTGCCGATACGATGTCATAGCCTTCGGCTAAGAGTCGGACGCCATATATTTCACGTAAGCTTTTGTCGTCCTCTACTAGTAATATCTTCGTCATAATTACTTTCTATTGTAGCTAAAGTATTTTGAAAATACTATACCTCTTGTGGTTATTGTTGCCGTGGGGGTACTCCCGGGCCTTGATTTTGTGGTCGAGATACATATTGGGATGGATTTGCCTCGATTGATGAGAGCGGCGTATTTGGTAGCGGCGGGCCTTGTCGTACAGGGATTTGTTGTGGTTCGGGTTGTGGCGTGGGCTGTTGAGGGGCTGGGGCTTGCTGGTACTGCGGCATGGCTTGTAACACTGGTGAGTTTGCTACTTGGCTCGCTGCCAGCTGGCGCTCGGCCTGCGCGCGCAGAGCGTCTTGTGTGGCACGTCGTTCGGCTTCGATGCTGGCTTTTTCGATTAGCTGCATCGCTTCGTCGTGGTCAATACGCGGGAATTCTACGAAAAACGTACTTCCCTTTTTATATTCACTTTCAACCCAAATGCGACCGCCCATTGTTTCGGCGAGCCTGCGGCATAGGTAAAGGCCAAGGCCGGTGCCACCAATTTCGCGCGTATCGGTGTTGTCGACGCGGTAGAATTTTTGGAACAAGTGCCCTTGGTCTTCTTTTGGAATACCGATACCAGTGTCGGTAATACTAATCACCACATTGTGTGCGTCACCGGTAACATCTACGATAACTTCCCCGTGCGGCGTGTATTTGATGGCGTTTTCAACCAGGTTATTGGTAATTTCACGTAGGTGGTCGTTGTCGACGTTGGCGTAATATACAGGGTTCATGCGACGATCGTCCATGGCCGTGTCGTCAGGAATCGGTTTAAACATGATACGCAGGCCTTTTTCGTTGGCTTTTGGAGTAAGCCCTTGCACAATGTCGTGGATGAACGGCACGACATCAACCACTGCTGGAGTGTTCTGCAGTCGCCCGTCGTCGGCCTTACTGACGTCTAAGAGGTCCTGGAAAAGCCTTCCAAGGTGCTGTGCTGATGCGTGAGCCTTGGTAATGAAGTCGCGTGCCTTATCGTCGACTTGGGCGGTGGCCGGGTTTAAGGCTAAACCTAGGTAGCCTTCGATTGATGCCACCGGCGTACGCATTTCGTGGCTGGCGGTACTGATAAATTCTGCCCGTTGGCGTTCTTCTGATTTTTCGTGAGTAATATCACGAAACACGACAATGACACCCGATCCAATTTGGCCGATTGGGGTAACAGATATCGATGCGAGTAGTTTTTTACCAGAATGCGTCTCGATGCTAAAGGCCTCGGTGTCTACTTGCGAATTGTCGCGAAGTGTTTTTGCCACCGGGTCTTCCATGTCGTTTACTTCTTCGTTTTTGTTATTAATGATCTTTAGGACCGATTTGTAACTTAAGCTCAAGGCGTCGTGCTTGCCCCAACCTACGATTTTTTGCGCAGCGGGGTTAATAAGTTGGATCGTCCCCTGCCCGTCTAGTGCCAAGACACCATCGGCGATGGCGTTAATCACGACTTCAGATGTGCCTGCGACCTGGCTTAATTCGGCGGCGAGTTCGTGGTACGACCTATCTTTAGCGGTTTCGTCGCCAGGTGAGTTAATCCCCCTACCCCATATTGTCATGCCAACGAGTAATGGCGCGACGCTCGCGACGCCTATGGTAACCAATTCGGTAGGATTACTGTCACCGATAAAGAAGTACTGCAACACTAAATATGCAGCCGAACCGATCAGGGCGAGCAGCGTGCCTACCCCACCGAATACCGGTGCGAATAGCGTGGCGAACATCCATAAAATAATGGCCGATCTGTCGACGATAGTCGGTTCGATGATCATAAATCCGATGGCGCCTAATAAAAAGACGTACGCTAAGAGCGCGAAAGCTAAAAGGTGCCGGTATGGCGCCCAAAAATACGCAATAATGCTGGTTAATAACGCTGCGCATGCAAGCCCAGCAGCAAACGGTGTAACGACTGGCAATGAAGCACTAGGGCCTGTAGTAAAAAATGACCACGCAAAAACACCGACAATGCCGGTGGCAACAAGTATGATTGCCTCGCTAATGCGGCGGTGCCAAAAGCGGGTTAACTTGCGTGATTTGATGGTGCCCCCTATATGATCGATAGTACTTATGCATAGTATATCGCGCTAATAGGGGTAATTGCAATGTTATTGGCATTAAAAAATCCCCTACTTTGGGGATGGGTCGTTTGGGTTGGCCCTGCCTGCAATGTGCAAGCGGGGCCAACCCAGGGTGTGAACGATGTCAGATGGTGCTGGTCGTGGTGAGGTAGTGCCAATTCGGCAACTCCTTCATCACGTAGGTGCCGCGTTCGCAGGCGCCTTCGTGCCAGTACGCGATGTCCTTGGCGACAGCCGTGTCATCGAGCGCGACGTCGTTCAACTTGGCGGTCAAGCCTTCGTTGTATCGCGAACCAACCACGAGGTCTAGCGTGCCGTCAGCGTTGTTGCCGAACACCAGCACGCAGTGCTTACCCAAGGGCGCGACAGCATGCAGGCCGTATTCGACGGCCTTCCTAGACGTCGTCTCGAACGGCAGTACTCTGCCGAACAGGATGTCGTAGGACTCCTCGAGGTCAAGGCTCTCGCCTGTCCCAAGGATTTTCATCAGGTCGTCGGGGCCACGTTTGGTGAAGTCCACCATCGTTACATCAACCTCGACGGTTGACGTTACGGTGACAGTGGCAGTAGGAGCCGCTGTTGGGAATGGCCCTTTCGGGGTCCCCCAGAGCATTGCGACGATGAGCAGGACGAATCCTGCACCTACAAAGCGGTAGGACCACTTGTTCCATGCAGGGGTCGCCACGCGAGTTCCCCCGGTGCTGCCAGATTTTGTAAGGTTCACTATATAATTATAGCATAAATACTATAAAAAGTAAATAGATACCCCTGTTAATCAACACTTACGACCGATAAATCTTATTCTTCGGGTTCGATCGCGTCAACCGCCTCTTGCGATATGCCTAACGCAGGGTGCGCTTGGGCGGCGATTGCCACTGGTGGTCGATATTTACGTAGTCTAGCCTCTTTCTTTTGTGTGAACACTAATTGGCTGTCATCTTGTGGACGAAATTCTTCGGGTAATTCGTCACGGTGATAAACGCGAACGTGCGTACCCTCGGTCACGTGCCCAGCACCTGTGTAGCGGCCGAACAACGTCTGGACGTCCTTTTCTAATGCCCGGATAAGCGGTCGAGCGCCAAAGTGAGCTTCTTTTTGTGCAATTTCTACCAGGTGCTGGCGCGTCCCAGGTGTGACGCTAAGCATCGCTCCATACTCGTTCTCGTACTCGGCGTTAAGCAAGTCGAGCTTGACGTCTAAGACGTGACCCAACCCTTCACCTGTAAGTGAATGAAAAACGATCATCTCGGTAAGGCGGTTGATGAATTCAGGCTTAAAGTATTCGATAAACGCATCTCTCGCAACTTTTTCTAATCGTTGCTTGCTTGCGGTCGGTTTTTTACCACCAAATCCCAATGAAGTTGTCGATAGTGAGTCCGACATTTGTTTAGCACCTAGGTTACTTGTCATCACGAGGACGGTATCACGAAAACTCACTACTTCACCGTTGTTCAGAGTCAATTCACCCTCATCCATTATCTGCAGCATAATGTTATAAAGTGCTGGGGATCCTTTTTCAAGTTCGTCAAACAACACGACGGTTTTGCCGTTTTCCACACGTTCTTTCGAAAAGATTGGCACTTGTTCGCGGCCTACGAACGATGGTGGTGAACCAAGCAGATTCGTGACTTCGTGGCCATTTGAATAATTTGGACAATCGATTTTGATTAATGTCCCAAAATCTTCGTCTAGCAATTCGCTGAGTGTTTTGGCGAGTTCGGTTTTACCAACGCCGGTTGGCCCTAAAAAGGCGAAGTTTGCCACTGGGCGTTGATCGCTTGGCAATCGAACCTCTGATCGTTCAAGTGCTCTAATAATCGCATCGATAGCGTCATCTTGTTCGACTACTCTGTTACGAATTTCTTGTCGTAAACGTTCGAATGGGCTCCGAACCGTATCCATCAGCATGAAACCGTCGATTATAGCGCGCTTGCCTATATCTTGCGCTCGTCGGTCCATGATTGCCGGTGTTACATTAAGCTCCGAAGACTTAAATATTTTTTGTGTGTCGAATTCTGCCGCAGCTGTAGATAATTCAGTCATTTAATTCCCCCGTAAATTGTCATCCCCACCCGTTGTAATTCCGTTGTACTCGGTCTCGTTCCCCTTCTCGCAAAACAAAAATCGCCCGTGTTTTAGGGCGATTGATTAGCGTTTTAATTTTGGAGCGCGCTCAAAGCGGCCTGCGTTTCCCACTCCGCTTGCTCGTGCTCCTTGGTTTACCATATTCTATTTATACCGGTTTATCTCTGTTCTGTAAAGATTTTTAATAGTGTATTATTTACCAAATAACACAAAGTCACCTGGGCCAAAGGCTACGATGACGGCGGCGAGAGTCAACATAAGTAAGTCGTATTCCCAACCACCCTTTGCTACCCAGTAAGCACTGTGCCATTTAAAAATATGCATCCCGATTGTACCGAGCATCAACAGTACTAATCCTACCCCTGCCCACTGTGCCAATACGCCCGTAACCATACCGACTGCGGCACATAGTTCGGCGGCTGCTATGGCATAGGCTGCAGGTACTGGCACGCCGTCGTCTTTACTAAATGCTTTTATGTCCTTAAATTTATGCCGCGCCTCTGCGAAGAACGTGATTGATAGCACGATCCTTACGAGTAATAGAACGACACTCATTGCGATTGCTGGGAGTGTAATGCTAAACATATGATTAGTATAGCGTATTTGGTAGATGGTAGATGGTAGGTGGTAGATAGTAGATAGCTAATAGCTAGTGGAAGATAGAAGATAGCAAATTGCCAATAGCCAAACGCTAATAGCTAATTTTGTCTAAAACGCGCGGATTGTAATATATTTCCCTAATCCTAAATGTTTGCATTGTTTCACCTAAAAAATCGGCTCATAATAGATACAGAAGGAGGTAATGTATATGTTTGAAACATTAAAACGCCTACTCATAGGGACGCCTGCTAAAAAGCGCCCACGCCACAATAACGAGCCCTACCGCCCCCGTCCCGAAGATCCGTGGGAAGGCTCGTCGGCACCGTAGGATATTGCTTTTTTAAGCAAAATATGATATAATGCTATCTGGTCGTAACTCCAGATGAGATATGATTGCACCAAATTACTACTGCTTTAAGGAGGGGTCGTGACAACGACTCAAATTAGCTACGCGCTCTACACGGCGGCTTTCCTGATCCTCGTCGGCTTGGTTCTGCGGTGGCTCTTCGCCGCTCAGATCGACTGGCTGATGAAGCGCTACTTCCCGGACTTCGTGGCTCGTCGCACACTGCGTGCCGAGCAGCAGTTCGAGGATCGCGCAAAGGCCCGTCGACGTGAGCGTGAGCTCGAGGAGCAGCGGCTCCTCGATTGGGCCTACGCTCACCCGAACACTCCCGAGGGGCGTCGTCGCCTCCTGAAGGAGCGCGAGGCGGTCCTGAAGAGGCTCGAGCGGGCCAACCGCGATGCTGAGCACCGTGCTTCGATGGTCGGCTACACCCGTGGCGACGACAAGGCGGCGTACGAGGCTGAGCTCGCCGATGCGAGGCAGCGGCAGAACGACGAGGCAAGGCAGCTTGCCGACCTCGACCGGGCTCTGAGCTCGGAGGATGCTGCCGTCAGTATGCAGTAACAGGTGCATCCCGAATCCGGGCGCGGGCGAGTCTATCAAGGCTCCCCTGCGCCCGGATCGGGTACGCAACATTTTAGAAATATTTAATCCCCCGCATTTGCGAGGGTTTTGTTTTTACTGTGCCTATTCAATCTCGATAATTTTATTTCGTGAGGTATGGCCGCGGACGATTACTATTCGTGATTTCGCCACCCCGAAATGTTTGGCGAGCAATTCTATGAGTGCTGTATTTGCCTTGCCCTCTACTGCCGGCTCACGGATATACACTAATAATGATCCGTCGTCTTGCGTTTCGACGAGCGGTCCTTTGGTGGAATTTGGTTTTATGGTGATTGAGTAGCGCACTCCATCTAGTCTCGTTCTGTTGTTGGCTGTACGAGTATGTCATCGCGAAATATCAGATCTGGATTTGTAGTATCAAAATCTGCCTCGCAATCATTGCAATGGCGGTTTGGGTCGTGATCTGAGACTAAGCAACCGCCCAGGTGCACGCGCTCCGCTGCTAAATCAGTCATCAATTTTGGGTCTGCATTCACGAGGCCGTAGATAATACGGCAAGTGTTTTTCGATTCGCAGTTTGGGCATTTGATTCTAGGCATGATTATTTTTTATATAACGTAAAGTACGGCAGTTGATCAAGTCCGATGTAGTTGAACATTTTATAGTTCGCGCGTCGTGCAGTCTCGGATAATTGCCGCATCTTCAAGTTTTTCTTAGGGACAAAGGGATAAAAATATATCTCTTGGTGCGAACCAGTTTTATCTGTCCATTTATAATTCGCAATCAAGGGTGGCATTAAATAGCCAGATTTGAGAACCTTTTCTGTAACATCCCATCCAGCACCAAAGATTTCTTTCTTCGGCTTGCTGCGATTGGTTTTGATTTGAGCTCTAAAGTTACAGCCAGAACATTGCACGTCGCACATCGGATAGCTGGGCGGTAGGAGCATCAGTTCCTTGCCACAGTTTGGGCAAGGAATAAGGGCGACAACTTCCCGTTCACCTTCGTCTCCGTACTGTTTGTTTAATCCAGGCATTATATTTCCCCTTTAGCAACTAATCTAATAAACTGGCGCCACCGTCAGCATTACGGCTGTATTTTGAACTCCATTCATTACCGTATATCTTTGCCTGTTCAAGTACCATATCCGTAGCTAACGCTTGTTGGTCTGGTGGATAGCCATATTTCGAGAGCGTCTTTTTAACATTAATGCGTAATTTCGCCTGTACGCTCTTGCGATATTGCCAGTCTACGGTTGCATCACGACGCACCTGTTCTACAAGTAGTTTTGCAATTTCACGGAGTTGGTTGTCGTCCATTACTTCTTTGGCGCTACCGTTTTCAACGAGTGCATCATAGAATAACGTCTCGTCTTCGCTCATGCCCTCCATTTTGCCTTCCTCGACAGCTTTGCGGACATCTTTACCGATTGCTATCAGCTCCTCGATTACCTGTGCAGCCTCAATAGTGCCATTCCTATAACGAGTTAATGCTTGGTGGAGCATTTCGGAGAACTTTGCTTCCTTGACGGCGTTACGTGAGAATTTCGCCTTAATCTCATCGTTAAGCAACTTCTTCAGTGCTTCGGCAGCAAGATTTTTGCGTTGCATGTTGCGTATTTCTGCGAAGAACGCATCACTTAGGATCGAGATTTCAGGTTTATCGAGCCCTGCTGCTTCGAATACGTCAACTACGCCAACTGGTGCAATAGCCTTATCTACGATCTGTTTGAGAGCTGTTCGGTATTCGTCGTCCGATACTCCGCCGCCGCGGTTCGACACCTTTTCGATGCGCGCTTTTACAGCCTGGAAGAATGCGACCTGTTCGCGGATTGCTAATGCATCGGGCTGCGGCATTGCGAGTGCGAATGCCTTACTAAGCTCAAGAACATGCTGCTTCAGTCGTTTTTCACCATCTTCGATACTAAGAATGTACTCCTCGGCATCGAGTAGAATTTGTAGCTGATCATTGGTCTGAGATGTGAAGTAGCGCATATAGTCGAAATGACCAAAGAGGTCTCTCACGATCTCGAAACGCATATTCATTTGCGCCACCGCTTCGGCGATATCAAGTTGCGGTGCGCCTTCGCCTCCGCTACGAGTATAGTCGGCCATAGCGTCACGCAAGGCACCGGCTACGCCGAGGTAGTCGACTACAAGCCCACCGGACTTGCCGGGGAACACTCGGTTGACGCGAGCAATGGCTTGCATGAGGTTGTGGCCCTTTAGTGGCTTGTCTAGGTACATCGTGTGCATATTTGGAACATCAAAGCCGGTAAGCCACATGTCGCAAACGATGACCATTTCGAGTGGATCTTCAGGATTCTTGATGCGCTTCTCGATTTCTTTAAGACGTTTCTTATTGCGAATGTGTGGTTGCAAATGTTCTGCATCACTTGCAGAACCCGTAATAATGACCTTAATTTTGCCTTCTTTATCATCCTCACTATGCCAGTCGGGGCGGTATGCGACAATTCGCTCGTATAAATCGGCTGCGATGTTGCGGCTCATCGTTACTATCATACCCTTGCCTTCTATAACACTTTGACGAGCTTCGAAGTGCTGGATCATATCTAACGCGATTGTATTGAGCCGCTCGCCATTACCTACGATTGCTTCTTTTTGCGCGTACTCGGCTTTCAGCTTGTCTTGGCGGCTTAGTTCCTCGCCCTCTAGCAAGTCGTCAACTTCTTGATCGAGCCAGCGCTTGGTATCTTCGTCCATGTTAAGATCGACAAGTCGGCTTTCGTAATAGATCGGTACAGTTGCGCCGTCCTCGACCGCTTGCTTTACGTCATAAATATCAACGTAGTCGCCAAACACGGCTGGCGTAGATCGGTCATCTGATTCAATTGGCGTCCCTGTAAAACCTATGTAGCTCGCACCTGGTAGTGCATCGCGCATATATTTTGCATAACCGTATACTAGCTGTGCATCACTTTCGCGGACGCGCGCCTTTAACCCGTATTGGCTGCGGTGAGCCTCGTCTGCCATCACTATGACGTTACGGCGATCGGTGAGTACTGGTGCCGAATCTTCCTCATCTTCGAGCGAGAACTTTTGTATGGTCGTAAATATGATCCCACCCGCCTGACGGTCTAGTAATTTTCGTAGATCACCGCGATTTTCGGCCTGCTTCGGGTCTTCGCCGAGTAATTCTTTACAGGCGCTAAACGTACCAAATAGCTGTCCGTCCAGGTCATTGCGGTCAGTCACAACTACAATGGTCGGATTATGTAGCTGTCGGTTGCGCATCATTTTGCCGGTATAAAATACCATGCTTAGCGATTTACCAGAACCTTGAGTGTGCCATACGACACCCGCTCGCTGGTCACCGTGTTCGGCGCTTGCTCGTAAAGTACTGTCGAGTGCTTTATTTACCACCCAGTATTGGTGATATGCGGCGACCTTTTTGATCATTTGCGAGTCGTCTTTATCGTCACGTTCAAAGACGATGAAGTTTTGGATTATATCGAGTAGTCGAGTTTTATCAAATGCTCCACGTGCCAAAATGTCCATCATTGGTACGCGGCCGGCTTCTTTTTCACCATCGACGGTTTTCCATGGCATCATTCGCTCCTGCGGGCTCGTAATAGTCCCCATTTCGGCTTCGATGCCGTCACTAATAACGCACAGTTCATTAAAGCGAAAGAGGTCACTAATTTCGCGCTTGTATGTCTGGATTTGCCTAAAGGCTGCCGTAAGGTCTGCTTTGCTATCTGCGGCGTTTTTGAGTTCGATTAGCACAAGTGGAAGCCCATTTACAAATAGCACGATGTCGGGCCGTCGATTACATTCGCTCTGTAAGACAGTTAGCTGATTAATTGCTATGAATTCATTATTATCTGGCGTTTCGAAGTCGATCACACGTACAATATCATGCTTAATCTCGCCATTGGTATCGCGATATTCTACTGGTATGCCACCGACGAGTAGTTCGTGAAACTGGTGATTGTTTTCGAGAAGTGTCGACTTATCTATGCGTACAAGCCGCTTAAAGGCCTCGTCTAATGCAACTTCTGGAATGTGAGCGTTAAGCCGTATTAAAGCACCCGCAAGTCGATGGTTCATTACGGTGTCTCGGTAATCTCGTTCTAAGGATCCGTCGGGTCCGATGTCGGGGCCGAATAAAGTTGTCCAACCTAGGTCGCGTAGTGTTTCAAGTGTTGAATGTTCGATTTGGTCTTCTGTCATGTCATATACTTTCGCTTATTATTGACGCAGTGCTGCCTCACAATACTTAGCCATTTTTCATACCAATACCAGTATTTCTCAACTTCTATACCGAAGCCCTTTGTTGGGTTCCGGGCGTCATATTTTTTCCAGAGTTTCGTGTGATGGTGCATATTGAATCTCGAATAACCTTCATCGTTCATCATCTTTACAATAGTCGTAGCTCTGTATTTTGTCTTCTCTTTTTCTCTGATCGTCGAATAAGTTTTATTGATATTCGTTGCGATCTCAGAACCAGGCTTAATAAATTCGATGACCTTATCTGCTTGTCCGGGATGATTTGCAATTTTTTGCGTAAACAAAACACGATAGGCGTACCTTGGATTATTGTACTCTTCTTCACTCAAATTCCCGTCATAACCATCGACAAAGCGTGTTACATGGGCTGGTAGAATGTCCCGATACTCTTGCATGGTAGTTGTTTGATCTTCGGTCAACGATGTGAACTGCAGGCTAAATGAAAGGTATTTGTCTATGCCTAGTTCATTGCCAAATAGCAGTTTTATATAGTCATTGAAGTTGAGGCAGCACGCTTGAAAGCGAGCACTCAAGGCGTCATCAATTTTTGTTGTCATTTGGTGTTCGATTTCATGCCTTAAGCCGATCAGAAACCTTAGGTTATTCGCCGCATCCTTGTCGATAGGTGAATTATCATCATTCAGACAACGCTCTAATTCCCAATACTTGTCTGCGCCGTGCTTGGTTTTATCGAACTTTTTTCTGCCCGAAGACGTGATCTCATAGTATCGATATTCAATCTTTTGAGACCGGTAGTGTGCATGTAAAAGATAGGTCCATGCAATGATCATGTTGACGATGAACATCTCAGACTTGAAGGTTATCAGAGGATTATTAAAGACTTGAACAGCGGCAAGTGCTGCTTCGCGTGACTTACTTACAAGCTCTAGCTTAACAGAGCCGACCCTTCTAACTCGACTCACAGTCTCACCTTTCCAGATATCATTCGAGGAAGGACGGTGTCGCGTAGCGTGGCGAGGGATTGGATTTGTTGGGCGTTTTGCTTCCAAGCATCAAGTATTGGCTGGATTTTGTCCCCAATCTGGTTCATTTCAGATTCGCCGGGAACTCGCACCTTCGCCTGACTCAGATGCTTACGTTGAATGTGTCCCATTGTCGTAGCTTTGGATTTTGCAATACGAATAAACTCATCCAGATGATGTTCTGTCCAATAGTAGTATAGCCACTCGGGGTAGTTCTCAGAGCTAACTTTGAACAAATGTTGGTTAAGCGCACCCGATCCCTCGCCCCAGAATTTTAGGAGTAATGTACCGGACCAAGAAAATAGTAAGTCGCCATTGTTTATGATATATCTTTCTGGAATAGCTGCGCTGGCAATATCGGTATTGTCAGTGATGCCAGATGACATTTCGCGAATTTTGATAACAGGAAGTGTTGGCTCGCCAGCTACTCTCGGATACTTCTGCATCGCTAGTCCATTTAGAAAGGTTGCAATCTCGTCAAGTGATTTTACTCCCCATGCTTCCGCCTCAGGATTGTCGATGAAATAATGGCGAAAGAGTGCTTGGCCCATTTGCTCCAGAGTTTCATTCATCTTACGGTTAAGCTCAATTTTTTCATCAATTGTTCCAAGAATGTCTGCGCTTTTCTTTTGGATTTCAACGTCGGGGATCTTCATTTCTAGATTTCGGACACCGGTAGTAGAAATTTCTTTGAACGTTGAGCCACCCGCCAAGCTCTCAATATGTGCTTTGTTTAGTTTGAGCCAGTAATAAAGGTACCTATTATCTAATTTACTTTCGTCACAGTTAATCCCTTTACATCCTTGATTGGTTGCCATTGGCTTAGATGCGATTGTCACATATCCTATAGGCGCACGGCTACTAAAGATGACGGCACCGGCCGGTAGGAGCTTTGCTGATGATCTAGCGAGACCCGCCTGTGTAATACCTCGATCGCCTTTTGATATGTACATATCATGATGTGTCGACAGGTCTCGCGGCGTGATCCATGGGATATCACCATTCCAGAATTCGGGAGTCTTTGTTGACGGGGTACCCCCACCTAATACTTGTGCGACATCTCCAAGCAAAACAATTTGATTCATCCCTAGTCCTCACCTTCTACATTCGAATCAGCGGGTAGCTCAATATTTTCGAGAGAGAGGCTCTTTATTTCTAAATCAGCACTCATTTCCCAGCACCTTCGATATAAACAGCAAGAAGAGTTAAAAGGCACAGCATGCCCGCTATGAAGCACACTATACTTACGTAATTTATGACTTTGGTTGATCGAGCATATTGAACTTTTGACAAACCTTTACCGAGCGGGGTTGTAAGTGATTTTTTATAATTCGCTGAGATAATATTCTGCGCATCTATAAGCATTTGTCGTGACAAGTAGTAGCCAACGATCACAGACATAATCACAACCACAAAGAGCAGAAGCGTGAAGTAGGACAGCCATCCATACTCACTAAATAACCTCTCATTTAGAGCCGCTAACGTAGCCAGCGCGGCTATCGAGAATGTCATTAGGGCTCGATCAGTTTCAAGTGTAACTTGCGTTAGTAAATCTTGATTGCGTAAGTAAGTTGATCTGTAGTCATTAGCTCGTTCATTGATAGTAAACTTAGCGACATTGCCCAGTAGATCAAACAGCCATTTCATTATCGTAAACCCCGGTCGGTGCCTGCGTCTATTTTTGCCAAGTTTTCTTTTATTTTGGCTTCGAGCTCGTGACTTTTCGCAAATTGCTCACTCAGCTCAGCGGTGAGTCGTTCTATTTTTTCTTTGAACGCCTCGTCGTCTTCTTCGACCTCTTCGCTACCGACGTAACGACCTGGTGTGAGCACAAAATCGCGCTCTTTGATCTCATCAAGCGCGGCAACTTTACAAAAACCGGCGACATCTTCGTACTTACCGTTATCCGTTTTGAAGTGATGGTATGCTTCAGAAATTTGTGCAATATCTTCAGGTGACAGCTCACGATTACGGCGATTAATCATTTGGCCCATGTTGCGGCCATCGATAAACAATACCTTGCCATGGCGAATAGCGCGGTCGCGTGACACAAACCACAGACATGCGGGGATGCCGGTATTAAAGAATAACTGACTTGGCAACGTAACAATACAGTCTACTAGGTCGTTAAGTATCAGCTGTTTGCGAATCTCACCTTCCCCGCTACTTTGACTACTCATGCTACCGTTGGCTAAAACGAAACCGGCAGTGCCGCGTGGTGATAGATGGTGGATCATGTGTTGAATCCATGCGTAGTTGGCATTGCCTTTTGGTGGTGTGCCATACTTCCATCGAATATCATCTTGTAAGTGCTCTTGGCCCCAGTCGCTGATGTTAAACGGTGGGTTGGCAATGATGTAGTCGGCTTTGAGATCTGGGAATTGATCGTGCATGAATGTGTCGCCGCGCTTTATGTCTGCATCGATGCCACGGATCGCCATATTCATTTTGGCTAGGCGCCAAGTGGTTTCGTTCAGTTCTTGACCGTAAATTGCAATGTCGTCGGTGCGACCGGCGTGTTCCTCGACGAATTTTTCGCTCCACACGAACATACCACCACTACCGCAGGCTGGATCGTATACGCGGCCACTATACGGTTCGAGCATTTCTACAAGCAGCTTAACGATTGAGCGCGGTGTATAGAATTCACCACCATTCTTGCCTTCTGAGTCAGCAAACATTCCCATAAAGTATTCATAAACCTGGCCGAGCAAATCTTTTGCATCGGTTGAGTCGAACCTGATATTCGTAAAGAGGTCTATTAGTTCGCCAAGACGGCGCTTGTCGAGCGCTTCGCGAGCATAGTTTTTGGGCAGCACGCCCTTTAGCGTTGGGTTGTCGCGCTCGATCGCCTCCATCGCTTCGTCTACTAACTTGCCGATTTCGGGTTGTTTAGCATGTGCTACTAAGTGGTCCCAGCGTGCTTCTTTTGGGATCCAGAACACATTGTCGGCAGTATAAAAGTCGCGGTCCTCAGGGTTAAAGTCTTCGCTCTCGGCTTTTCTGTATTGCTGCTCGAAGGCATCAGAAACATACTTGAGGAAAATTAAACCAAGCACTACGTATTTGTACTCTGAAGAGCTAATGTTACCGCGAAGTTTGTCTGCTGCTGCCCAGAGTTTTGATTCGATTTGTTGAATGTCCATTAATAAATTCCTTACTGCTTACCCAGTATAGATTATAGGGGTGATTTTGAGAACTATCCGATAACCTGGAAGGTCGTTTTAGTGATAATGATATGATCAAGAATTTTAATCCCAAGTAATTCACCTGTATTTTGAAGGCGAGCGGTGACGTCTTTATCTGCTTGACTCGCCTCTAAATTACCGCTCGGGTGATTGTGCGCCACAATAATACTTGCTGCCCTATCCGTGATTGCATCAGCAAAAACCTCGCGCGGGTGCACGAGGCTACTGGTGAGTGTGCCGATAGTGATTACGCGCTTGGCTATGAGTCGATTCGCACCATCAAGCGTTAGACATACAAAATATTCTTGCTTTTTGTCGCGGATGTCTGCGAGCTGTGCGACTGCTTTTTCGGGACTGTCGATAATCGGCCGTTCGCTAACTTCGAATTGCCTACGCCATAACTCAAACCCGGCCATGATTTGCGTCGCTTTTGCAGGGCCGAGGCTTTTAACGGCTAGTAGGTCGTCGTAGGTAAGCTCGCTCCCCTTTTCTTTTAGTAATTTTTGCACATCACGAGCAATTTTAGTAACATCAGCCTGCGCGGTCCCGCTGCCGATAATCGCCATAAGTAGTTCGTAGTCGGATAGCGCGCCGGCGCCTTTAACGTGTAGTTTTTCGCGCGGTCGGTCGGCTTTTTGCCTGTCAGACATCTTCATAGAGCATATTGTACTCTAAAGCGGCAAATATTAACCTATGCAGCGTGTGCTGCTAACAATTCATCAACCTCTTTGATATGTAATGGTAAACGTTCATCGCTACCCGAACTGGCGATAGCAAGCATGCGGGTAATTTGTTCATATTCTTGAAGGCTGTAGACCTGATGGACATGTTGTGCGATGCGTTGCTCCATAGCGGCCACACCTTCAAAAACGTCAGCGGAATCTACGTTAACTTTAGCATTTGTGTAAACGACAAACGAATGAATTGGTGCGTTAAGATTACCTTGTAATAGATTCTCTAAGGCTTTGACGTGCTTATAATTTTGATGTAACGGATTATGGCGCTGATATTTACCATCGTACTTACATTGCGTCCATAGCTTTTTGTTCTTTGATCCGAATATTATACCTACGTGAGCTTTATATTCTATGCAAAAGATGCCGTAAGGACTGACAATGACCTCGTCTATTTCAGTATGTGGTGTATTGGATGACGGCGCAGCTATAACTATATTTTCGAAGATTACGCGCCCATAATCGATAGGTGCTGGGGCAATCTGTGTTTGCTGTTTGTCGCTACTCCTAACCGTAGAAGTTAACTGTACAACAAGTAGTGCCACTAGTACGGATAGAGACATGATTATGGCTAGAGCAAATATTACGAATAAAAATTCCATCATATAGCACAGTTGTTTAACTATATAATTATAGCATGTTTAAGTATAAATGTCAATGAACATATTATATACCCACTTGTTGGGTCGAAAAATACTCCAGATATGGCAAATCGCCCCAGCTGATACCTTAAATCTCTTGCGAGAACTACCCGGAGGTAGCGGTATTGCTGGGGCGAGCACCTGATGTAGCTTGCAGAAGGGGTCATAGCGCTATGCTCGGGCGAGGTGCGCCTATGACGAGGTTGTAGGCCTCTTCATCAACGCAATCGCGTGCGATCCACTCGAGGCGCTTGCCTGCCCACTCATGGTTGAGCGAACAGGTGTAGCGGTAGTCGCCATCGCGGGTGCGACGGAACTCGTGCAGTGCACCATCGTTCGTCACCTTGAAGATGACGTACTCGGCGTTGATCGAGTGTGTGTTGACGACGTAGTAAGTGTCGTCTAGGTCGACCTCGCCGTGAATCTTCCACCCGTTCTTGAGTGTCCACCGGACGTCATCGTTCCGGTAGTGGAACCCGAGCGAGACGATGTCGGGCTTAGGCGACGAATGCCGCCCGACAAGCAAGTTGTCGGTAATGCAGCGTATCGCGCTCTCGAGAAACAGGTTTTGGGCGTGGTCGAGGAAGAACCCGACCACGAACTTAATCGAAACGGTCTGGGTTGTGGACATTACGTCCCCTTCTGTAGCTTATCAAGGTGCTGGGTAGATGACACGGATGTATCATTAGGGTAATTATAGCATATTTTTGGTAAATAGTAAATAGTAGGTGGTAGGTGGGAGATGGGAGATGGCTAGTGGAATATAGAAGATGGCCAATAGCCAGTAGCGAATAGTAGGTGGTAGTTGGTAGATGGTAGGTAGTTAATAGCCAATAGCTAGTAGAAGATGGCGAATTGCTAAAGGCCAATAGCGAATGGTAGGTGGTAGTTGGTAGATGGTAGGTAGTATTTGGTAGGTGGAATATGGCTAGTGGAAGATGGCGAATGGTAGATAGTAGGTCGTAGGTAGTAGTTGGTAGGTCGTAGGTAGTAGTTGGTAGGTAGAATATGGTAGATAGCGAATAGAAGATGACTAAGAGCGGATTGCCACTAGCTATAGGCTAATAGCTAACCGCTGCTACTGCGAGAGTGCGTGGCGTTCGTCGGCGCGTTTTACGAGTAGGATGATGCCGACGATCATGCCTGGCAAGAATGTCAAAATGCTGATGGCGCTGAATAGATACAGAATAATGTTACTAATTGCCCTAAGCGGTGACGCCTCGCTACTATCCCCGAATAAATCGTTACTCGCAGGTGAGCCACTTGCCCCGATAGAGATGAAGAAATTTGTTGCAGCATACAGAATAATGGCAATAACAAAGAGTGCGGCCGGGCCGACCATGAGAATTATTGGTAATGTAAGACTTGGTTTAGGTGCTGGTTGCATGTAGCTATCGTACCCTATTTATCAGGTATTTTCTACGTTATCAAGTTCGAAACGGCGTGCGATTGCTCCGCCATAGATTGCGGCGGCTGCCATGCTTGGATGAAACCGCTCGGCGTCAACGAATAGTGTGACAGCTTCGAGCGCGGCGATGCCAAAGTCTACAGCTTTAACAAGGCGCTCGTTGTCGTAAAGTTCGCCTACCGCAATCATCAAGGGGTTGTGAGTTCCGGTAAATAATGGGTATTCACTCTTGGCAACATCGTGCGCGCCGTATAGGTATGTGCGATTGCTCATGGCAAGCCCAAGGTACATTGCATTCACATCAGTTAAGTCTTCTTTAGGGAAGTTGGGCTGTTTTTGGACTAGTTCTAACAGTGACATAATAAACATATTAGAGTGTTGATTTTTGAAAATGCAATATATCAGAGCTGAGACCGACCGGTAATGACGATATCGCAGTCACAATAAAATATACTTGTAAATTGTGTTATATCATGATTTAATACCAAAAGTGTCAATCGACACCAGACCTTCTTACAGATAGGTTAGACATGCAACTCTCACGCAGAGCAAGGTTCGCAGCAATGTTCGCTGCAGTCGCCGTCACCGCAACCACCTTCGCGGCCTCCCCGTCCCTCGCGGCGCCGCCGGCATCGACCCCCGCGGTCGTCGCTCCGGCGCTCGCTACCGCAACCACGACCAAGTCGTGCAGCACCGGTGGCTACGCCTACGAGACGGACAAGATGTACGTCGTCCGGTCGGGCACCACCGGCAACTGGAAGTACACGGTGACGCGCAGCTCCAACCGCACGGTCATCCAGGAGACATCGACGACGTTCCACACCTGGAAGCACGTCGCCAAGTACCTGCACGTCTATCTCTCGAGCTCCTCGATCAAGACGATCTCGTACCCGGGGAACACGACGTACATCTACTCGTCGAGCCCCTACGTCGACTTCAGGATGGTGTTCGAGCTGACCGTCGACGGCCTCTGGAAGTCGACGCGCATGTGCGACATCTACTTCTGATCCATCCCTCATCTCTGAGTAAGAGATGAAACGGTGGAACAGATAGTACGCTCGCCTCGCTAACCTATCTGTTCCACCAACTTTGCAGTAATACACCATCCATTCGGGTGGTTATTTGTTTATTAAGCGGCTACGTTAGTCTATGTTAATAACGCTTGCGCTATACTGTAATTATGA
>DJVK01000007.1:0-103736 GCA_002441145.1 Candidatus Saccharibacteria bacterium UBA6258
CGCGCTAGCTTCAGGTGCTAGTGCCAGCAATGGCGTGGAGGTTCAAGTCCTCTCATCCGTACCAAATATTACACTACTTACATGTAGTGTTTTTATTTAGCCTATCTTCGAGACCTTTGAACCTCCACTAATTTGTTGCACGCAACAAATGTGGCGTATCGCCTAGCGGCTCTTCCGCTCGCGCTACACCAAGTCCTCTCATCCGTACCAAAATAAAAACACCACGGAAACGTAGTGTTTTTATTTTGCTGTATTACTTATAGACCGAAACGAGCTAATTGGCCGACGTCGTAATTGTTACGAAGCATTTCGGCAAGGTGCCGAACATCAATATCTTGCTTGACGCCTGGGTTAAGCGTACCGTGTGGATCGCACACTTTGCGGATCTCGGCGTACATCTCTACAACCTTAGGGTCAAGTTGAGTATAGATGAACTTTGTCTTCAGGCGGCCCTCGCCACCCTCAGCAATCATTGTTCCACTATGAGCATACACGAGTTTTGTAAGGTCATCCAAAATTTTAAAGATCTTTTGCTTGTCGCCAACCTTACGTAGTTCGAGTGTTGGATAAACGCTGTACGTATTGGTATACACGTGGCCTGCTAGCGGCAAAGATACGTGGTGCTTTGCTGCCACACCCTTTAGTGCGGTTGCAAAATCTTCGAGGCGCGGTGTCGGTACGTGGAAGCCGCCAAAAATATGTGGCGCGGCTTGATCGGCGTGGTCCGGGAACGAGGTATAGTAAGTGACGTCACAAGCAGCCAACAAGTCGTGCGACTCGGGGCCATCACCAGTTACGATAACGATGTCGTTCTGTTTTTCGAAGAATTTAAGTACTTTTTTAATTTGCTTGGCACGCGCTCGGTCACTAAAATCATCAAATCCGATAATCACTACAGATTCAGGAGTTAAGGTTTCTTTTGCTTTTGTATAAAAATCGTACGTTCGGCCGTGCTTCAATGCATTTTCGAATAACTCAGCGTCCATATATTCAAGTAGTGCTGGCGTCATGTTGCTAAGCATATCTAGCGCGTCACGCGCAGCATTTTCCGATGAGAATACCAATGCTGCGGCGCCCATATGGAGGCTACGGTACTCAGCCTTCATAATCATCTCGGTGATGATTCCAAGTGTACCCTGACTGCCGATAAACAATGGCGTAAGGTCGAACGAACCATCACGTTGCTTGACATCTGCAACGGTGTTGTAGCCTGTGGAGTCGTTAGCGTTCAGTGAGTCGAGCACATCGGCGTATTCTTCTATGATTCCGTCGATACCACGGTATAGTTCGCCTTCGAACGTCTGGAGGCCTTTGCGGCGGCTTAGTTCACGTTTTGATAGACGGCCCGTCTGGATAACGTCACCGTTGGCAAGAACTACCTCGAGTTGCTCGACAGATCGCTCAATTGTTCCGTATTTACCAGCGTACGGCCCCGAAACCGCACTAGCAACGGCGCCACCGACTGTCCCGTATGCGTAGCAGCCTGCTAAGGATAGAATTCCTGTACCGTGAAGTGATAACGCCTGATTTAGCGCACCGACGGTTGCACCCGGCTGTAGGCGAACAAGTTTTTGCTTTGCGTCGTATTCAAAGATCTGGTTCATGTGTGCGGTCATAACAACAGCAGCGCCTTTACCAATCGCTGCACCGGTTGGATCAGTTCCAGCACCACGGACCGTCACAGGAAGCGTGTGGCCCTTTTCGGCTAACTGCCACGTAAATCGTGCGACTTTACGAATATCGTTAGTTGTTCGTGGATAGATGACCATTTCTGGTTTAATGCTGAGAACACCGCCGTCGGCGCTCATTGCCTCGCGGACGTCCATTCGCGTTGATACTTCACCATTGATATGCCCTCGTAAGTAATCGGCAACTTTACTCATATCTACCTCTTGTTAAACTCATTGGTTACAGTATAGCATAAGCGGTAGGGTATTCCATATTTTGAAATAGTCTGTTATACTTGCTCAGTAATTCACCGTACGCGCGAGTGGTGGAATTGGTAGACACGCTAGCCTTAGGAGCTAGTGCCTCCGGGCGTGAAGGTTCAAGTCCTTTCTCGCGTACCATATAAATGCACCGTCATTAGACGGTGTTTTTATTATGTATTCGCAAGATCCATTGCTACACTTCCCATATACCAGTCGCGGACCCGACAAAGTTCCTCGTGTAGTTGTAGTTGGTATTCGAACGTTATCGTGCTGCTTACCACACCCTCGAATAGTACGCCTCGACGGAGTGAAATCGCCGCTTCCCACGCACCAAACTCACGCTTGGGATATTTTGTTTTAGGTAAAAAAATAGACCCGCTCAGGTCTGTCTCTGCATTAGTCTGGTTTTCGTGTGTTTTGATAATAATTCTCCTCAGCCTTCTCGGCGGAAGGAGGTGAGGTTTGCATTTCCATAACTACGATTGTCCACCACAACAATTCCGTTTTCTAGATTTGGCACCTCACCTCTTCCTGTATGGGATAATACCATAAGCCCATTGGGTTTGAGAAGACCAAAAAGCTTGCTAACTGTGGATAACTGCAAATCGTCGTATGGCGGATCGGCAAAGATTATGTCGTAAAATTTTTCATCACGCGTTTCCAGCCAATTATTTACAGATGTTCGAATAATCTCCACACTCTGTTCAGCACCTAGCGAAACCACATTTTTTGCCAATATTTTTTGCGCGATTTTATCACGCTCAACGAAAGTGGCAGACCTTGCGCCACGGCTTAACGCCTCGAGCCCAACCGACCCCGTACCTGCAAAAACATCCAGTACGTCAGTACCCTGTATCTCACTACCAATGCTATTAAACATCGCGTTGCGGACTCGCTCGCCCATCGGGTGCGTCCGAGTACCGTCAGGCGCTTCGATTTTGCGGCCACCATACTTTCCCGAAATAATACGTATATTCATTAAATACCCGCTTTACGATATGCTTCGTACCAAGCGTACGTGACTGTTTGAATAATTTCAGGGATCAGCTTCTCGCGCGTCTGGCGAGCTAGCTTAGCGTTCCATCCTGACTTCCAGAAGGTATGATACATGTCCATGTCAAAGACGGTATGAACTGACTCTAAAAATACCTTTTCTAATCCCATTCCTTCGGCACGCTTAATCCATTCTTCGGTGGGCCCGGTTTTTACGAAACGCGTCGTCTTGATGCTTGTCGCTACACCGAACTCAAACATAAAGTGTGTCGCGAAAACGCCTTTCGCACCCCAGTATTCCCAGTTCTTACTAAGCGTATCGCGTTTGCCAGAACCTATAATCAAGTTCTTATCTTTAATTGTCAGGCGCTCTTCTTTCGGTTTACCCCACAATTCCTCAATCTTATCGCTTAGTGGATAATGGTGCGCAGGAGTCAGGCCGTCAACGATAGCATGTGCGATCCATGCCGCTTCAAATGCCGCTCGAGCGTGGTTATTTACCTTTAGCGCTTCTGTCAGGTTATCTTGGTGATCAAGAATCATATCGATAAGCTGACGATCATCCGCTTTAGTCGGGTCAATGTAATGCCACGGTTCGTCCTGGCTTGGACTTTTGCGCTTAATGCCGTCAGGGCCATTGTCACCTTCGAAGTGCAAAATTTCTTTAATCGAAGGAAAGCCAGGGCCAATGCCTGGCATCGTCTTTAAATTGCGCCGTGCTACACGATCAATCTTTTGATGCACGCCGATAAAGCCGCCTGATTGTTTCCTGAATGTCGTACCCGAGTACACCTTTTAAGTCCCTGACGTTAATTTAATGTTGTTAAGCGCTGATAATATTGGACCTGCGCTGCAAGCTCTTTGTATTGTAGCAAATCACTACCGCTTTCGACGAATCTTTTTGCTGCCTTCTGCGCCCGTGAGATCAGTTGCGTATCTGCTAATGTTGCGATTTGCAGATTTAGTGCACCGTGTTGGGCCTTGCCGTAAATTTCCCCTGGCCCGCGTAATTTTAAATCAACTTCGGCTAAATAAAAGCCGTCGTTAGATTTTTCAATTTCGCGTAATCGTTCGGTAGGTTTATTCGTACTACTCATCATCAAGTAACAATAGCTCTGATGGTCGCCACGACCGACGCGCCCACGCAACTGATGCAGCTGCGACAGTCCAAACCTGTCGGCGTTTTCGATAATCATGACGGTCGCGTTCGGAACGTCGACTCCGACTTCGACCACTGTCGTGCTAACGAGAATATCGTATTTGTTATTTTTAAAGTCGTGCATAACCTGCTCTTTGTCGGATGCTGGCAGCTTACCGTGCAATAGGCCGATGCTTCGATGACCGAATACGCTATTTTTAAGGCGCTTATATTCTGCCTGAACGCTCTTAATGTCATTGTCCGGATTTTCATCGATCAAGCTACAAATAACATACACTTGTCGGCCAGCGGCTATTTCTTGATCAATATGTCCATAAATTGTCTTAGCAGAAATCGGAGAAATGATTTTCGTAATAATAGGCAACCTGTTTGCAGGCCGTTCATTAAGTATACTAACCTCAAGTTCACCATATACCGTCAATGCTAGGCTTCGCGGTATTGGCGTGGCGGTCATCGCCAGTAGATGTGGCAAGTGCTTCGACTTATCAAGTAGCTTTTGGCGTTGCTCGACGCCAAAGCGATGCTGTTCATCGATAACGACGAATCCTAATTGTTTAAATTTAACCTTATCTTGAATTAATGCGTGCGTACCAACGACAACATCGACTTCGCCATTCTCAATTTGCTCATAAAGCGTCGCCCGTGCCTTACCCTTCACGCTTCCAATCAGCAGCCCCACCTTCACGCCAAACGGCGATAACATTTTGTCGAGTGTTTCGGCATGTTGAGTCGCCAGTATTTCGGTAGGAGCCATAAGCGCCGTCTGATAGCCATGACTGGCGGCCTGACGCGCCGCAAGGCCTGCGACAACTGTTTTACCGCTACCTACGTCGCCCTGGAGTAATCGGTTCATAGGGACTTGTGCTTCAAAGTCTTGTAATATATCCCACGCTGCGCGACGTTGCGCCGACGTAAGTTCAAATGGTAGTTGTGCCACAAAATCTTTAACGACATGCTGTTCAAATGGAATATGCCAACCTTCAAGTTTCGCGTTTTCTTGCTTATTAAGCTGGCTCGCCAAAAGCAATTGGAATAATTCCTCGAACGCTAATCTATCACGTGCCGCAACGACGTCTTCTTGCTTTTTCGGAAAATGCATCGTCGATATCGCGTTCGCACGGTCCATCAATTTTTCAGTAGCGATGATTTCTGGAGGCATTGTTTCTGGCAAGACGCTCATCAGCGGGCGAAGCTCTTCGAGTACTTTACGTACCATTGGGCTCTTGAGCCCGTGAACTGCGCGATAGACCGGTAGCAGCCTATCGGCTTGCACGGGCATATCCTTAGCTGTTTCTGCTGAGGGATTAGTGAGTTGATAGCGGTTATACTGAAACTCAAACTCACCCGAAAAATAGAATTCGTCGTTCGTACCCGCAAGTTGCTGCGTACGATAGGGCTGATTGAACCAAACAGCGTTAAGTTTGCCTGTATCGTCGACGAGTACGGCCGTTGTTAGCTTTAGGCCACGACGTACCATTCGCGTGCTAATCTTTTCGCATCGCGCTTTGATGGTCATTTTGCCAGGAGAAATATCAGCAATTTTGACCACGTTAGTAAAATCCTCGTGACGCCGCGGCAAGAACATTAGCAAATCGTTGACAGTGTGAAGCCCCGCGGCACGCAATTGCTCTGCGGTTTTTGGCCCCACACCCTTCACCTGCTCTAAGCTCGTCAATAGATTCATCTACTACTAGTGTAGCAAACTACTCAGTAACAGCTAAGATACCTTCGAGAACGAGGGCGGTGTCCTCCCAGCCGTCAACAGCGATTGAATCAATGCCCATTGCTTTAACAGGATAGTCGTTGCCGCCTTCCATTAGCTTGTCGCCAATAAATAAGATTTCATCTTTACTAACATCGATTGCGTCCATAAGCTTTTGCATCCCATACGCCTTATCGATACCGATACGGGTAACGTCGACACTAGTCGTGCCACCAAGCCGCACTTCAAGATCAGGCAACAGTTCGGCAACTTTATCGCGAAGAATCGGCTTGATGTCTTTGTTCTTTTCAGCCCATTCATACTTTTTCTCTGCTGGAGCTTGCTGCCCAAGCGCAGAAAACGTCACCTGACTACCGCGATCCTCGATGATATCACCGTACGGCTTTTCTTCCCATAATCCAAGCTCTTTCGATACTTGCGCGAGAGCTTGTTCGATAGATTCCTTTTGCTCTACAGTGAGGTCTTCTGCGTATTGTTTGGCCCATTTACTATCTAGTTCGTCATAGCGATAATAGCGGGTGCCACAAGTAGGCATCAAGTGTAGTTTATTCAATAAGTGGGTCGGCGCCTCAAGACGATCAACAACTTGTTTTTCGAATTGTTCAAATTTACCGCCTGAAATAACACATACGTCATACTTTTGTAACAACTGCGTGAGTAGCTCGCTCATGCGATCAGAGATTGGTGATTTTGTGACAGCCAACGTGTCATCTAGGTCAAATGCAATAACTTTCTTCATACCAACCAGTATAGCAGGGCTAGCGTGCGAGTATAAAGGAGTTTTTGCCTTTTTTGATAAGGCAAACGTGGTCGAGCGCACGATCTTCGGTGACCTTTTCGCCATCAACAGATACCGCACTACCTTGCAGTAACCGACGAGCCTCGCCGTTGCTAGCAGCGACACCAGACTCAACTAGCGCGCTGATAACTGAATCACAACTTACGGTAGGAATTTCGGCAGCAAGTGCATCAAGGTCCGCTTCGTTAAGTTCTTCGACGCTTGCGCCCCCGAACAATACCTTGGTCACTCGTTCAACTGACTCACGGCGCTCAGCGCCATGCACAAGTTCGGTAACCTCACGAGCGAGTAGCTTTTGCAAACCGCGGTCACCTGGGTTGTTGCGGTGGTGTTCGATAGCCGTCTCGACAACTTCTCTTGCGAGGAGTGTGTAAATTTTAATAAGGTCTTCGGCAGTTTCGTCATCGACATTAAGCCAGAACTGGTAAAACTTGTATGGACTTGTCTTAACTGGGTCGAGCCAGACAGCGCCACCTTCGGACTTACCAAACTTAACGCCGGTTTGCTTGTTGACGACGAGCGGTGTGGTGAAGACATGCGACTCCACACCTTCAAGTTTACGAATCAGCTGGACGCCGGCAATACTGTTGCCCCATTGGTCAGCTCCTGCAACCTGCAGTGTTGCGCCCTTTGTGCGGTACAAGTGTAAAAAGTCGTAACCCTGAATAAGCGAGTAACTAAATTCAGCGTAACTGATTCCTTCACCGCCTTCACCGATACGTGCTTGAACAAAGTCACGGTCTAACAGCTGCGTCATCGACATGTGCTTACCTACAATACGCAAGAAGTCTAGGTAGTTCATGTCTTTGAACCAATCGTAATTATCGACAAGTTCAAAATCTTTGCCCGCAAAAACAGTGTTATATTGAGCTGCAATACCAGCTTTATTTTTAGCGATTTCATCAAGCGTTTTAAGGTCGCGTTCTTGCTTTTTGCCATCTGGGTCGCCAATCATCCCAGTCGCGCCGCCCACAAGGAGGATTGCCTTGTGACCATGGTCAATAAAGTGACGTACGAGCATTGCTGCCGCTAGGTTACCGACAGTCATACTATCAGCTGAAGGGTCGACACCCCAATAGAAAGTTCGAGTCTCTTTGTCTAAGTCTTTAATATCTGCGAAGGTCATTTGATTAACAAACCCGCGCCACGTCAGCTCTTCTGATAGCGACATACAGTAACTCTCCTTTCATATTACTAGTGTAAATAGTATCACAAATTCTAATAGTGCGCACAAAGGTATTGATGCTATAATGAATGTAATATTGCTTATGGGAAAAGTGTAACGTGGTAAAAAAGAAGAAATCAGCACGCAGTGTCAGTGTTTACTCGAATTTGGCTGCTAAACGCCGCACTAAAAAAGATATGAAGTCTCGTAAAAAGGCGGAATACCTAGCGACGCTGCCAAAGCACCCAGTTAAGCGTGTAGCTTATCGCCTACACCCTAAACGGCTTGCGAGTTTTTGGTTTAGTAAAGAAGGTGCAATCACCCTTCTCAAAGGTATGGGCATCGCTATTCTTATCGGCATCCTCTTTGGCGGCGCCCTCTTCGCGTACTACCGCAAAGACCTTGACGCGATTCGCCCGGGTACACTTTCTCAGCGCGTAAAAACAACAGTCACGAAGTATTATGACCGCAACGATAAACTCTTGTGGGAAGACAAAGGCGACGGCGACTACACGCTCGTAGTAGACGGCGACCAAATTAGCCCATACATGGCACAGGCCACTGTCGCTATTGAAGATAAAGACTTCTATAAGCACAAGGGCGTCAGCGTAACGGGGTTAACGCGTGCGATGATTTCAAACGCACAAGGCAACAGTACTCAAGGTGGATCTACCCTTACGCAGCAACTCGTAAAGCAGGTATTCTTCGAAGATGAGGCTAGCCAGCGTGGTCTCGCTGGAATTCCGCGCAAAATCAAAGAAATGATTCTTGCCGTTGAAGTAGAGCGTATGTATGACAAAGAGCAAATTATAAATCTATATTTGAATGAATCTCCCTATGGCGGTCGACGTAACGGTGTCGAATCCGCGGCACGCACCTATTTTGGTAAATCTGCAAAAGAACTCACTTTAGCCGAATCAGCGCTGTTAGCGGCGATACCAAACCAACCTGGCCTTTACGACCCATATAATGTCGCTGGTCACGAAGCCTTAATCGAACGCCAACACAAAACCCTTGACCACATGGTAGAACTTAAGTACATCACACAAGAACAAGCCGATACGGCCAAAAAGGTCGCCGTGCTTGATACCGTTAAACCTCTTTCCGACCAGCTTGCAGACATCAAGGCTCCACACTTCGTACTTATGGTGCGCAGTCAGCTCATGAAGTCCCTTGGCAAGACAGTCGTCGGTAACGGGGGCCTCACTGTCAAAACGACACTCGACCTAGATGTGCAGACAAAACTCGAAGAATCAATGACTGAATTATTCGGCTCATCTTGGCCTGCCTATGCCGGATTCACTAATGGCGCCGGTGTCGTCGAAGACGTTCAAACCGGCCAAGTTATTGCGCTGCTCGGTAGTCGCGACTACAACTACGAAGGCTTCGGCCAAGATAACGCTGCCGTGGGCTTCATCCAGCCAGGATCGTCTATAAAGCCGCTAGTTTACGCACAGCTATTCCAAAACCAAGGTGAAGGTAAACAAAACTTTGGTAGCGGATCAATCATCCCGGATGTATCTACAACATTCGAGGGTGGCTACAAGCCTCAAAACGCCGACGGCAAGTTCAAGGGCAACATTACCATTCGTCAAAGCTTAGCGCTGTCACGTAACATCCCTGCAATCAAGGCGCTTGCTATCGCAGGCAAAGATGAAACCTGGAAGACAATTCGAGAATTGGGCGATACCTACTACTGTACACAGGGCGCCGACGCGCAGGCAGGCCTTTCGTCTGCTATCGGTGGATGTGGCGTTCGTATGCTAGACCACACAAACGCAATGGCGTCACTAGGCCGCATGGGCGTCCATATGCCGACATCGACCGTACTCGAAGTAAAGAGCAGCAATAGCGAAGTACTCAAAAAGTACAAAAGTGTTACGAAAGAAGTCATCGACCCTCAGGCAGCTTATGTCGTTAATGACATCCTTGCTGACAACGATGCACGATCAGGCTTAGTCGGCCGAAACATCGTACCATTTACTACTGCAGCCGGATTCCAACTATCCCTCAAAACAGGTACGTCAGACAAGGACAAGAAACCTAAAGACATCTGGACGGTCGCCTACACGCCACAGCTTGCAATGACCGTATGGCTTGGTAATCCAGATACGTCACCGTTAACGAATGGTAACTCAACTATTCCAGCGCGCGTGCTCGACCCAGTCATGGCGTTCGCACTCAAGAAGTACAAAGACGAAGGTAAGGACATGGCCTGGTTCGCTGCTCCAGCAGGCATCCAGCGCATCGGCAAAGAAGTCTTCCCTTCTTATTACAACAAAGCTACCGGCGCTTCAACGACAAAGATGATGTTTGATCGTGTGTCTAAAAAAAAGGCGACCGATTGCACCCCAGACGCAGCAAAGATTGAAATCGGAGTTACCAAGACGAAGGACCCATTCACAAAGAAAGAAGTCATCACAGCAAACGAAGGTTATGACGCCAATGCCGACGATGACTTCCATAGCTGTAGCGATGCGCTACCAAGTGTGACAGTCAGTACATCGGGCGATAAAGCCAACGTGACCTTTACGACAGGTAAACACGCGCTACAAACTGTCGAGGTTCGCTCTGGGAGCACCGTCATCGGCAGTAAATCGGTTAGTACTAGCGGAAGCTGGGCGGTAGACCTAGATAAGGCGCCAAGTGGAACGATAACTGTTATCATAACTGACGTGGGTTATTATACAGCGACGGCTACGACAAGTTATACGTCCCAATGACTGCAGGATCCAACTAACCCAAGACGAAAACGATAAAAAAGAGCCGGATAAGTTTCCGGCTCTTTAGTTGTACGAGTGACTTTATTCGGATGTCTGCTTGTCAACAAGGTCGATTAGTAAGGCTTCTCGGTCGACACGACGTCGATTATTAGCCTGCCTTGGTCGCTGATTATTACCAGTCGCCCTTTGTTGCTGTTGCCTTGGCGCGTTAGACTGTCGAGGCTCGCTAGGCTGTTTCACGTCCGTTCGAGGCGTAGCGGGCGTAATTGGCTGAGTCTGTTGCGGGGTTGCAACTGTCTTGCGGCCAGCGCCCCTGCCCTTCTTTGCTAGTTGCACTGCAGGTTTTTTGGCCTGGCTGGTAGTTGGTGTAGTTTTTGTGTCAGTGCGACGCGCAAACATCATCTTGCCTGCAGCCGTCTGCAAGCTACGCACTACTTCAACTGGTACCGTCTGCCCAATGAGAGAATTGGCTTGTTCAACAACAACCATCGTTCCATCGGCAAGATACCCGACACCTTGGTGTGAATCTTGGCCTTTTTGAACGAGTTCGATCATCATTCTTTCGCCTGGAAGGTGTGCCATACGCAATCCTTGTGCAAGTTCGTTAATGTTAAGCACCTTAATACCCTCTACGACAGCGACCTTATTCAAGTTATAGTCGAGTGTACAGATTGCAGCGTGATGCTGCTTAGCGAGGCTTAGAAGCCGTTCGTCGACGCCTTCTTCGGCCTTACTACCATCCTGTAGTAGCTCAGTAGCAATTTCGGGCATGTTTTGTAGTTCCGTAACGATATCCAAACCACGACGTGCGCGCGATCGTTTTTCTGCATCAGCATGATCAGCCAAAAATTGGAGCTCACCTACGACGCTACGTGGAATAACCAGCGTGTCGCCAATAAATCCAGACTGCGCGATGCCGACGATACGTCCGTCCATCAAGACTGATGTATCGACCAAAACCGGGCGACCTTTTGCTTTGAGTGTTGTTTTTGGCAACCTAGTAAGTAAGTACGTTACCTCTGCCATCGTGATGATACTAAGCGTCAGTAGGGCGCCATCTTTAATATCCATAGTTATTATTTCTTTCTACGACTAGTCTTTTAAATAGTCGATTAGTGCTTGGCGTAAATCCCGTACACCTTTTATAAATGAGTCCGTTTTGCCCGTGGCTGGCGCGATAGCTTTGGTAAATCCAAGCTTCTTCGCCTCGGCCACGCGTCGATCGGTAGATAGAGCACTGCGGACTTCTCCGCCGAGTCCCACCTCACCGAATACGACCAAGCCATCGTCAAGTCGACGTCCGGCTGCGGCACTGGCAATCGCCATAGCAACTGCGAGATCAGCTGCTGGGTCGGATAATTTGAGCCCGCCAACGACGTTTATGTACACGTCTTTATCAGATAAATTCAGTTTCGTGCGTCGTTCGAGCACAGCAATGAGCAAGTTAAGGCGGTTCAAATCAAATCCACTTGCCGTGCGTTTAGGATACCCGAAATTCGTCGGATTGACAAGCGCCTGTATCTCGACGAGTATCGGACGAGCACCTTCTAGCGTTGCCAATACGACTGAACCATCGGCATTCTGACGCTCCGCCAATAGTGCTGCCGAAGGATTTTCGACAACCTGCAATCCCTTTTCTCCCATTTCAAATATTGCCGCTTCCGATGTTGATCCAAAGCGATTCTTTACGGCGCGCACCACCTTGAATCCACCATAACGATCACCCTCAAATTGCAAAACGACGTCGACAAGATGCTCAAGCACTTTCGGCCCCGCAATCGACCCTTCTTTAGTAACATGGCCGACCAGGATAACCGCGGCACCTGATTCTTTAGCGGCTCTAATAATGACATTGGAAGAGTTAGTAATCTGGCTTACTGTTCCCGGTGCGCTCGTAATCTCATCTAGGCTCAGCGTCTGAATCGAATCGATAATAACGAGTTTGTATTTGCCACTACGGATTGTCGCCGCGATATCATCAGCACTCGTACTCGCGACAAAATGCAAATCATCGCCACTTTCAGCGCCTAAACGCGTTGCGCGCAGCTTCACCTGCGACGCAGATTCTTCGCCGCTGGCGTACAACACCGGAGAGGACGCCGCAATATTACTAGCCACCTGCAGCAATAGTGTACTCTTGCCTATACCGGGTTGACCGGCGAGCAGCATTACACCACCAGGCAAGACGCCGCCGCCTAGCACGATATCGAGGTCGTTAATACCCGACGACATGCGTTTAATCGAATCCTCAGAAGATATCGAACGCATCGCTTGTGGCGTTAACAGTTTGCCACTGTGAGCACCACGAGCAACCGCAGAGCTACCGCTCGATTTCGTAGCTTGCTCAACAAGGCTGTTCCATTCTCCGCAATTGTCGCACTTACCTGTCCATTTGGGATACGAAGCGCCACAATTCTGGCAAATGAACTGTGAACGGGCCTTGGCCATTAAATTCCTGCCGGCGCTTCTGCACCATTAATACTTTTATTGAGTTCGTATGCCTTGACCGACAAATTATTCAGCTCTTCGACGTAGGCGTTATACTCATTAACTTTGGCATTTATTGCGTCTCGTCGCGCGTTTAGGGCAGCCGTTCGAGCCATTAATGCATTCCTTGCGGCATAGAATGAGCTCTGCGTCGTAAAACCACCGCTCGTGGCTCGCTGATTGAAACTCTCAATGTCCAATTCCATCTGCGCTCGGTCGGCGTCATACGTCGCCAGCTCAGCTTGTATTTCAGGTTCCATCGCTTTGATTTTTACTGATAGCTCTTCGGCTTTTTTGCTAACTTCACCAAAAATCGCGTTATATTTCTCATTCAGTTTAACGATATCCTGACGGTCACTAAAATACTGACCATAATACGACTCAAGATCAGGATTAAGTTTGACGACGGTAGTGCCTAAAATGGAGTGAAGCTCATTGACTAAGTCGTTTGGCTCGGCAGTACGATAATACTCCATTGTTTTTTTGAGTGCAGAATCATTCTTAATCACTTCATATTGACGTTCAATCATCTTATCGACTTGTATTTTTTCGATAAAGTTCAGGCGCTCATACGCGGCATGCAACATCTCGTGCGCCGCCGTGACCTCGAGGGTGCCATCGAGATTTTGATTTTGAATATCATATAAATAGATTTGACTTTTGTAGTAACACCCCAGAATCGCCGTCGTTCGTTCCTGCGACTGGCAGTTTGCGTTAAACGTTTCGGCCCCCTGTATTGCAGGCTTACTGGCATAGAACAAGTCAGTGCCACGACTAGTTAAGTCGAGACGCTCATTGACACTTGAGATCTTATCGCTCGGCTGATATTGCGCCGCCATCGTCATGTCTACGACACGCTGGCCGTAGAGAGTGACAAAAGCGCTAACTGCTATCGTCAACAATGTCGTGACGATGGTACGGATTACAATACGTTTATTACTTGCTGCTGGTTGTCTTTGTTCGAACTGTTGATTCATTGCGTTGATCTATGCGAAGCACCCCTTTACTTGTACTAACTTCTAGTATACCGCCTTTGTCATAATTCCCCGATAATATACCTTCGGCGATGACATGTTCAATCTCGTCTTCGATAGCGCGGCGCAATGGTCGCGCACCAAACTTCGCACTATAACCCTTATCAATGATGAATTTCTTAGCACTTGGCGCAATCGACAGTCCTAAGCCCTGGCGTACTAATCGGCGCCTCAACTGATCAATGAGCAAGTCGAATATTTTACCAACTTCTGGGCGGGTCAAGGCGCGGAAGGTAATGATACCATCGAATCGGTTAATCAACTCAGGACGCATAAACTTTTCTAGTTCCTCGCGCGCTGCACGGGCGTTGCGCTGGTGAATTTCCTCGACCTCCTGCTTATTATCGTCAGATAGTCGAAATCCGAGCGACGACTCCTTCATCATGCGGTCGGCACCGAGATTACTCGTAAGAATAATAATCGTATTCCTAAAGCTTACTGCGCGGCCCCTGGCATCTGTTAACTGACCATCCTCGAGTAATTGCAGGAGCATATGATACACATCTGGGTGTGCTTTTTCGATCTCATCGAACAAGACGACACTGTACGGCTGTCGACGAATCTTGTCGGTCAACTTACCGCCGTCTTCGTAACCTACGTAGCCCGCCGGAGCTCCGACAAGTCGGCTTGTCGTGTGTTTTTCGGCGAACTCGCTCATGTCGATTTTAATAAGTGAATCCTCACTTCCGAACACTTCACGAGCCAATACCTTGGCAAGCTCTGTCTTACCGACTCCAGTCGGACCCATGAAAATGAACGAACCGATAGGGCGTTTCTGGTTAGAAACCCCACTACGGCTACGCCGCATCGCTTTAGCAACGCTCTCTATAGCTTCACGCTGACCAATAATGTATTTGCTTAGATACTTTTCGAGATTGCGCAGCATCTTAGCCTCGCTAGTCTGTACCTTTTCGGCAGGAATATTCGTCATCACCGCGATCGCATGCGCAATATTGTCTTCAGTCAGGACGATTGGCGTACTAGATTCTTGCGCTTCGCGCGCAACATCGATGCGCCCAGACAGCTGGCTGATGCGTTGTTTGTAAAGCGCGGCACGTTCGTAATCTTCATTAGCGACTGCATCGTCCATCTTTTCGTTCAGCTGCTTTAGCTCGCGCATCAATTCGCGCTGCTTGCTTGGGCGATGGCCCTGTTTTACGCGCACTAACGCTGCGGCTTCGTCTATCACATCGATTGCTTTATCGGGCATAAACCTATCAGCTACATAGCGGTCGCTCATGTATACCGCAGCCTCGATCACTTCGTCGGCGATGCTTACGCCGTGGTGCTTTTCGTAATACGTTCGCAGCCCCTTAAGAATTGCAATCGTTTCTTTAATCGAAGGTTCTTTCACGACAATCGTCTGGAACCGTCGTTCAAGCGCGGTATCTTTTTCGATATGCTTTCGGTATTCGTCTAGGGTCGTTGCACCAATCATATGCAGCTCGCCACGCGCCAAGGCAGGCTTTAAGATATTAGCAGCGTCCATGGCACCCTCTGCAGCTCCGGCGCCTACGAGTAAGTGAAGCTCGTCGATAAAGACGATAACGTTGCCCTGTTTTTTGATTTCAGTAATAACTTTTTTAAGACGATCTTCAAATTCGCCTCGATATTTTGTGCCAGCGATCATTGCCGCCATATCTAATTGTATGACGCGCTTGTCCATCAGGTGATCAGGCACTTCTTCGTGCACGATACGCTGCGCTAGGCCTTCGACGATAGCCGTCTTGCCTACTCCAGGTTCACCAATCAGCACTGGGTTATTCTTTGTACGACGACTAAGGATAGTCACTAATCGTTCCTCTTCTTTAGCGCGACCAATCGTCGCATCGAGCTCACCGGCAGCGGCCTTCGACGTCAGGTCGATGCCGAATGTAGACAAGGCTCCACCACGAACAGTGTGCTGTCGGGGTTCGACGATCGTTTCTTCATGATTGCCGCGATGACGGTCGAAGTGAGATTCAAGCTCGCTAATGATGTCTTCTACGTCGATATTCATGTCGCGCAGCAGTACAGTCGCTCGCGCATTATTCTGCTTTAAGAGGCTATATAGAATATGCTCGGTACCGAGCTCATCTTGGTTAAATTCCTTGGCAACTTCCCAGCCCATACGAAGCGATAGAACCGCTGTTTCAGAAAGTCCCTTTGCGCCAGTACTGATAACGAGAGTCTGGGGCGTCATGTTGAGTGTCGTTTCAGCGCGCTGAAGCGTAACTCCAGCGTCAGCTAACATTTTAGCGCCGACGCTTGATCCTTGCGCTAGTAGGCCTAATAGTAGGTGCTCGGTGCCAATGTATGGACTCCCGTACCCACGCGCGATTGCATCTGCATGTTGCACGCTCATGCGCGCATTTTCACTGAGATGCGAAATAAATTCTCCAAAATCATCCGACATATCAATCCTCCAAATGGGACTCGCCCACATGTATCTAGTTTACAAAATAAATTAGCACTCGTCAACGCCGAGTGCTAATTTTATGTAAAATTGTAATGGTTTATTCAGGTGCGTCTTGCGACTGAATTGCACTAAAGAGGTCGTCTTCGATATTCTTCTTTGCCTTTTTATCTGCCGGCTTCGCAGCAGCTGTGGCTGTTTCGATATCGAGCTCGTAACCAGTAAGGCGACTCGCAAGGCGAACGTTCTGACCACCACGGCCAATTGCAATTGATTGCTGATCCTCAGCGACAAAAACCTTGGCACGCTGAGCTTCTTTATCAATCTCAACCTTAACGACTTCAGCTGGGCTAAGCGCGTTACGGATGTATGAGTCTGCATTTTCATCATAAGTAATGATGTCGATTTTTTCCATGTCACCTATTTCGTTCATGACGGCGTTAACACGAGTTCCGTGACCACCGACGAACGTACCGACTGGGTCGACACCTGGGACATTGCTCGTTACGGCGAGCTTAGTACGACGACCAGCTTCACGAGCGATACCCTTGATTTCAACTGCACCAGTTTCCATTTCTGGAACTTCTTGGCGGAAGAGGTATTCAACGAATGCTTCGTTGCCTCGGCTCAAGATAAGCTGAGGACCGCGGTTGTCGCGTTCGATATCTTTAATAAATACCTTGATGCGACTACCGACACTATAAAATTCGCCTTGGATCTGCTCACTTTGTGGCAAGATGCCTGTAGCTTTGCCAAGCTCAATTCGGACGACTCGTGGTTCGACGCGTTGAACGACACCCGTTACAACGGTACCGATTTTGTCTTCAAATTCTTCAAGAACAACTTCGCGCTCTGCTTCGCGGAGACGCTGCAATACAACCTGTTTTGCTGTCTGAGCAGCAACACGGCCGAAGTTAGTTACTTCGTGCTTTTCTTCGATAACGTCAGCAAGTTCAGCGTCGGGCTTAACTTTGCGGGCATCTTCGAGGCTGATTTCGATAGCATCGCTACCGACAAGTTCAACGACTTCACGACGTACGAATACGTGCGCTGAACCGTCATTGACGTTAAGTTCGGCACGGACGTCCTGGTCGCGCTCGCCGTTATCACGGCGCCATGCTGCGGCAATCGCCTGTTCAATAACGCTTAGTACTGTTTCTTCTGGGAGGTTCTTCTCGTCAGCGATAGTTCGTACCGCGAGAGTAAGTTGTTTAATGTTTAAATCTTCCATGTATTTCCTTTCATGTGCCTTCTTACGAAAAGAGCCGACCTGCCGGCCGGATCTGTACGTTCTTATCATACCGTATGTATACAATCTTTGCAAGCAATTAAGCGGCCTTGCCCACTGTTGGGACACGTTGATCGGGGCACGTTGTTAACACTTTTTGCATAGCCTGCTTTTCGGCGTCGGTCACCCACAAGGCGTACTTAGCCTTAACGGCGATTTGCCGTGCGACATACTGGCAGCGAAATGCTTTATTTGCCGGGAGCCAAGTTGCAGCATCGCCATCACCCTTTGCCTGATTCGCGCTACCATCGACAGCTAGCAATTCTAGCGGATCATTTGCAAATTGGATACGCTGTTCGAACGTCAATAACTGTGCACCTTTTTGCCAAGCGTCACTCAAAGCGACTACATGGTCAATCTGCACCAAAGAACTAGTGTCTTTGCCCCTGGCAAACACAATGTTGGCGCCAGTATACGGATCGTCAAGCACGCCACTCGTTACTTTACATTCTTCATTAACAACTACACTCGAAAGATCGCGATTCAATATGATATTCCGCGTATCGCACCGACCAACCAAAAGCCAGCCGTTACCAAATTGCACACGCTCATAACCGGTTTTTGGAGCTCGTCCTTTTACAGCAAGCGTTTCGAGTACGTCAATCGCGCGCGCCTCGTTGCTTGGAACAATCTGTGTTTGTGTTTTATCTTGCGTCACCACCACTGACGGCGACTTACCAAAAGGCGTCAGCTGCGTAATCAAACCTTGCAAAATCCACATAACGCCCCCAAGGGCTATTAGGATAAGACCAGTGACTCGACGGACCCGATAACTCATATGCTAAGTATACCCTGATATAATAAGTGATATGCAAACAGTTTCTCGCCTTATTACCGAATTTATTCCAACTTCATACCAACTATCACTCGATATTGATCGTATAGGCCGCACCTTTAAAGGTACGATGACTATTAAGGGCTCGTCTGTGAATGGCAAGGTCGTGCTACATAGCAAAGGGCTCGTCTTAGATACCGTACTTATTGACGGCAAAGAGGCCTCGCACGCCCTTGGTATTAACGACGAGGTCGAGCTCACCCACCCCGCCCTTGCGCCGGGTGAACACATCGTCGTACTGGGATACAACGGTACGATTACCGACCAACTACACGGCCTTTACCCATGCCGCTTCGTACATAACGGCGAGCCAAAAGAACTATTAGTCACTCAATTCGAAAGTCACCACGCACGCGAAATGATGCCGTGTATCGATGAACCTGAAGCTAAGGCAACATTCGATGTCACCGTCACTACCGAAACGAGTATCACCGTACTAGGAAATATGCCTATCACGTCTCAGACTGAAGCTGCCGGCAGGATGGTCACGAAATTTGCAACGACACCACGCATGAGTACTTACTTGTTAGCCCTAGTTATGGGAGAGATGCATTCAAAGACGGCTAAAACTGCCGACGGCGTTGACGTATCAGTCTGGGCGACGCCCGCCCAGTCACCCGAGAGCCTAGACTTTGCCCTTGAGCATGCTGTAAAAACGATAGAATTCTTCAATGACTACTTTGGTGTGCCTTATCCGCTTCCAAAGTCGGATCACGTCGCAGTCCCCGACTTTAGTAGTGGTGCCATGGAAAACTGGGGGCTTATCACCTACCGCGAAGTCGCCCTGTTAGCCGAACCGCAAACGACCAGCATTTCATCTAAGCAATATATCGCGATGGTTGTCGCTCACGAGCTGAGTCACCAATGGTTCGGTAACTTAGTAACGATGAAGTGGTGGAATAATCTTTGGCTCAATGAAAGTTTTGCGACAATCATGGAGTACTTAGCGGTTGATGCGCTCCACCCAGAATGGAACGAGTGGTTTGAATTTTCATCGTCTGAAGGTGTCATGGCCCTACGTCGCGACAGCATTGATGGGGTGCAATCGGTTCAAACCGACGTCCACCATCCCGACGAGATATCGTCACTATTCGACGGCGCTATCGTGTATGCCAAGGGCGGCCGATTGCTACGCATGATGCAGACCTACATTGGTGAAGCAGCGTTTCGCACAGGACTAAAGAGCTACTTTATTAAACACCAGTACGGTAATACTACGGGCGACGACCTTTGGGCTGAATTGTCCGAAGCAAGCGGAAAAGATGTAGGCCAGCTCATGAACACGTGGATTTCACAAAGCGGCTTCCCTGTAGTCCACGCCTCGTTAAACGACAGCACGCTCACTCTTACACAGGAACGGTTTTTCGTCGGCCCCCATGACGCTAGTGAGCAGCTGTGGCCGATACCACTACGAGCTAACCGCACCGACATTCCAACTCTCTTCGAAGAAAAATCGGTCAGCATTCCTTTTGTCGATACCGAGGTGCTACACCTCAATATGGATGATAGCGCGCATTTTATCACTAATTACGGTGCAAATCTTAAGTCACGACTCGTCGAAGAGGTACGCAGCGGTGCGATGAACGAGGTACAACGAGCGCAATTCTTGCATGAGCAAACATTACTTGCTCGCGCAGGATACATAGGTAGCGCCGAACTGATCCCGCTCCTCGATGCATACCGAAACGAATCCAACGAAAAGGTTTGGGACACTATAGCTCTTGCGATTAGCGATCTGAAAAAATTCGTTGAATACGACCAGTATGCCGAATCACATTTGCGTTCATTTGTAGCAGGCCTTGCCCGTATGCAATTTGATCGACTAGGCTGGGACAAGCGTGCCGAAGAATCAGAAGACGATACCAAACTTCGCGCAACGATTATCGGCTGCATGCTTTATGGCGAAGTATCCGACGTTATCGACCACGCCATCACTATGTATCGAACGACCGATATGGATAGTTTTGATCCTGAACTACGCGGCCTGATACTCGGCGCTGCCGTACGTCATGGCGCAGATGGTCAAATAATCGACGACCTGATGAAACTCTACGCATCGACGGCGTCCGCCGACCTTCAAGGGGACATTACTGCCGCCGTGACATCATCTAAGGACCTGGCTATCCTAACGCGGCTTCTAAACCAGCTCAAGGACACCCAGACGATTCGCACGCAAGATACCGTGCGCTGGTACGTTAATCTACTCCGCAACCGCGAAGGTCGCGAAGCAACGTGGCAATGGGTCCGCGAACAATGGCCATGGATTGAAGAAACATTTGCGTCCGATAAGAGCCACGATTACTTCCCGCGCTACTCGGCTTCTATTTTAAGCGCCCGCAAGCACCTAGATGAGTATCGCAGCTTCTTCACGCCGCTTCGCAGCAATCCTGGATTGACACGCGTTATCGATATGGGAATACTTGATCTTGAGGGCCGTATCGAGTTGATTGAACGTGACGGAAAAGCCGTCGCCGAAGCACTATCGGATTTCTAAAAAGTCAGTAACGGTTGGCGATTGACCAGTCGTCGCTATAGCGGCCAACCGCATATCTTTACCAGGCACCTTTAGCGCATAAAGCTGCGCAGCAAAATTCATTTGTTTTAATTTAGTCGCCGTAATCGCCATCATGCCGTCACCAGCTGAATCATTTTTACGGTGCTTTACTTCGGTAAAGTACACCACGTCGTTAAATTCCGAAACGATATCTATCTCGCACCACCTAGTTCGCCAATTGCGGTCGACAATTACGTGCCCGTTAGATTCCAGATACGCACACGCCACTGATTCAGACGCGTTACCAATAGCTGTTGTCGTTGGAGTCGCTACTGTATCCTTAACCGTACTCTCTGGCTCGACGGACACTGCGTACTTTTTGAGTGGCGCAAAGCTTAGCCTATGCAGCGGTGTCACACCTAACTGCTCAATAGCGGCACGATGCTTAGCAACGCCGTATCCAGCATGCTTAGAGAATTCATATCCAGGGTAGATGGTGTCTTGCTCGGTCATATAGCGGTCTCGAGCTACCTTAGCGACGATACTCGCGGCACTGACGCTTGGCACAAGCAGGTCGGCCTTGGGCATGGTTGAGACATATTCGCCCTTACTTGTGCCTGCTAAGAAGTTGGTCGTTCCATCAATGATAATTTCGTGGTACGGTACTTTGATCTGCTCAACTGCGCGGCGCGTCGCGAGGCGCAGGGCTTCGGACATGCCAATCTCATCAAGCTCGTTTGCGCTCACCCAGCCCAAGGCTACAGCTTTTGCTTTGTCATATATTTCAGGTTCAAGTTGTTCACGTCGCTTCTTAGTCAACTTCTTACTATCAGTAAGGCCATCAATTAGCTCACCACCCAATACGACGGCGCCAATCACTAGCGGCCCCGCCCATGGGCCACGCCCAACTTCATCGATTCCTAATACCATAGATATATTGTAGCTCATAGCACTCGAGTATATCTGGATATAAAAATAGCCTCCGTATTAGGGAGGCTATTTATGTCACAAGATGGACTATTTAGTTTCGGCTTCAGCAGCTTCAACTTCTGCTGGTGCTTCTTTTTTGTCCTTTACAGTGTTAACTGCTTCGCGATCAAACGTAACTGCCGTAAGACGAGCGCCCTTACCGCTACGGTTACGCAAGAAGCTAAGGAAGTTACGACGAACCTTGGCTCGGCGAACAATCTCAACCTTTTCTACAAGTGGGCTGTGGAGCAAAAAGCTCTTTTCGACGCCGACACCACTAGCAATTTTACGAACCGTGATACGACTCGTGTGCTGCTGTTTGTTGTCGGTACGGATAACAACGCCTTCAAAAATCTGAATACGCTCTTTGTTACCTTCTTTAATTTTTTGGTGAACACGGACCGTGTCACCGCTTCGTACATCAACGACCTGCGCCTTTTTCTGCTCGTCGTTAACCTTTTGAATCAATGCAAAACTCATTATTATCTCGCTTTACTCTTTTATAATACAATCAGGTATCAACTATAGCATAAGTTTCCCTAAATTAAAAGGGGTTAGCCGTGAGATTTTATCTAGGCGATGCATTATACTAGATATATATGGATTACAATAAGCTTGCCCTAGAACTACACGAAAAATATAAAGGTAAAATTACCACAACGCTTCGTGATACATCTGAGATCGATCGTACCGCGTTAAGCGCCTACTATAGCCCGGGCGTCGGTGCCGTCAGTCAGGCCATCGCCGCTGACCCTTCGACATTACCCAAATACACCTGGACGAACAATCTCGTTGCTGTCATTTCGGATGGATCGGCAATTCTTGGTCTTGGCGACCTTGGCCCGAAAGCTAGTATGCCTGTCATGGAAGGCAAAGCCCTTCTATTTAAACACTTTGCTGATATCGACAGCGTACCGATTATACTCGATGTGCATACGGTCGATGAAATCGTTGCTACCGTAAAAGCAATTGCACCAAGCTTTGGGGCAATCAACCTCGAGGACATCGCCGCGCCAAAATGTTTTGCGATCGAAGAACGACTTAAAGCCGAATGTGATATACCCGTATTCCATGACGACCAACACGGTACGGCAGTTGTTACGCTTGCCGGCTTGATTAACGCCACGAAAGTCGTTGGCAAAACATTGAGTGACTGTAAAGTAGTCGTCATCGGCGCTGGTGCCGCAGGTACTGCCATTATCAAGCTGCTTAATCTTTACGGCCTAACAAATATCATTGCAGTCGATAGCCGCGGTATCATTGGTGAATCACGCGATGACCTGAATGACGAGAAAAAAGCATTGCTAGCATACGTCAACGCAACACAAAGCGGTAGCCTCGATGATGCGATCACTGATGCGGATATTTTTATCGGCGTGTCAAAAGCTGGACTACTTACGCCTGAGCTTGTCGCAAGAATGGCCAACAAGCCGATTGTATTCGGCCTCGCTAATCCTTTGCCAGAAATCATGCCCGATGTCGCCAAGGCAAGTGGTGTCGCAGTTATAGCGACTGGCCGCAGCGACTTCCCCAACCAGGTTAACAACGCCATTGCTTTCCCCGGCATATTCAGAGGAGCGCTCGATAATGGTGTGAAGACGATTACTAATCAGCATAAAATCGCTGCCGCTGAAGTAATTGCCAGCCTTGTCGAAAACCCCACCGAAGACGAGGTCATCCCGAGCGTATTTGACGAACGCCTTGTTCCGTCAATCGCTCAAGTTATCAAGCCGTAGCTTGTAGCGGAATATCGTCAACGTGATCTGCCCAATGCCGTGCTTCGAGCTCGACATAAGTTTCATACGGATTAATCAAGAACTCGTCATGGTGACCTTTTAGCCTCAGTACACTGATACCAAACTGATGTGCACGCTGTGTGTCCTGTGGTGTAGGCTGAAAAAACTTATCTTGGTCCATAAAAGCAAGGCGTGTGCGTACACCCGCTTCCTTGGCGGCAATGGCCGCATCAATAGCATTGAATACCGCTATATCGCCGATACTACGCACATGGCCGACTGGGTGCTCTAAGAACGCTCGTGCAGTAGCAACGCCAACGTCTCGAACACTTAACCGCCTGTCTTGCGAGATGAGAGAGCTCGCCATGAGACCGACCCCACTTTTACCAGCGCGCTTAACCAACGACAGGGGTGCAGTTGGGAGTGGCGGGGCTACTGCTGTAATTGTGCGAGGCGACGTATCGCGAATGGCAAACATTCCTGCCGAGTGAGTTAAGACATGAGCATCATGTACGAATTTCTCTGCCAGTTCTGGGTTACGAATCGCGTTAATAAACGTGATTCCGTAGATTTCTTCATCAAGGTTTTCGGACAGCGTATTCAGTACGCTTTTCATATGCGATTCACTGCTGGCAAAGCCGCCGACAATTACCTTACGAGTCATGGTTACATTAGACAATACCGTAACATGAGCATTTATGCAACTATATTACGCGTGCAATTTCGTCGAGGGTGGTTTCACCGCGCAGTGCAGCGAGTACCCCGGCTTGCTCAAGCGTGACCATTCCTTCGCTCTTAGCCGCCTTTTCGATGAGTTCTGGATGCACATCTTCGACGTCGCCACGAAGGAATTTTTGGACTTCTTCGGTTACGACCATCTGCTCCATGATTACAACGCGGCCCTTATATCCAAACGGGGCATCTTCACTCACGACAGGTCGCCACAAGACGAACGTATCAAGATCGGGGCATTCGATATCTTCAGGCAAGTCTGCTAGTACTCGCTTGACATATGCTCGTGTCGATTCATCGGGCTCATACTCTTCTTTTGTGTCGTCAACCAATCGGCGTACAAGTCGTTGTGCAACTAGCAAGCGAATAGCCGAGCTAAAGATAGGATTTACACCAATAAGGTCAATCATGCGACTAAATGCGGTACTTGTTGAGTTGGCGTGGAAGCTTGATAGCACTAGGTGCCCAGTAATCGATGCTTGAACGGCCGTACGAGCCGTATCTTGGTCACGAATCTCACCAATCATCACGATGTCAGGGTCAAGACGCAACACGCTGCGTAGGCTGTCACCAAAGCTCTGGCCATCTGTTGTATTGATTGGAATCTGTGAAATACCGGTTAATCCATACTCAATCGGGTCTTCAAGCGTCACCAGCTTACGGTCGGGAGTATTTAGCGCGTTGAGCATGCTGTATAGAGTGGTCGACTTACCGCTACCGGTCGGCCCTACCATCAAGACCAAACCACGAGGATGGCTGATAATTTCATCTATTTCTTTACGCTGACGATCTGGGATGCCAAGTAAGTCAAGGTTCAGTAGGGATTCGTCAAAATTAAACAATCGCATAACAGCATCTTGGCCATACATCGTTGGCACAGTTTCGATACGTAAATTAAGTAAATGAGTGACCCCGTTTGTCGTCAACTCTTTTTGCATATGACCAGACTGTGGCTCGGTCGCCGCAGTACTAATTCCCGCCCGACTGGCAAGCTCTCCCATAATAACGCGGTATCGTTCTTTTTCGAGATGTGCGACAGGGTGCAGTGCGCCGTCAACGCGGAACCTAACACGGATATTATCACGTTCATTTTCGATATGTATGTCACTTGCGTTTAACTTGTCGGCCTGACTGATAATAAAGTCAAATAGTTCTTCACTGCTTACCGAGTTCAACGTCTGGCTGACTTCTGCTATCGTGTCACTGTCACCTTGTTTTGCGATTTGAATATCGTCATAGACGACCGTCTTGGGTGGATCGTAGCGAAGCATGAACGAACGATAGCTACTAAGGCTAATTAACAGGAATTGCAGATTTCGCCCGGAATCGTTGTATTCACGTGTCATGCGCTGAATTACCGACTGTGGCGTCTGCGTGGTTGCACCGAACTGAAATACAGTTTCGCTATCACCTTTTACTAGCGGCACTAGTTTATAGCGGTGCATATCCTCGATTGTCATCACGTCGTACGCTAATGGCAGATTAGCTTCAAGCTCACGAGTATCAAGATACTGCATCCCAAGAATCGCGGCGCGTTGCTGCGTAGCTTTTTCGTCTTGATCGCGACGACGAACCTGAATATCGATTTCGTCCATTGCTTATAGTGTAACAAAATGCTCATGCTTTTTATAGTGGTAAAATAGAGGAACATGCCAGAAATAGTCGTTATCGCACATAATATCCGCTCCACGCACAATGTGGGGAGTATTTTCCGGACTTGTGAGGGTTTTGGCGTAACGAAGCTGATATTAAGCGGCTACACGCCGTACCCGCACGTCGAAAATGATGCTAGACTCCCGCATATCGCGAACAAACTCACAGCTCAGATACATAAAACTGCGCTCGATGCCGAAACTATCGTCCCATTTGAATATCAGGAGACGCTAGATATGGGCACGCTACGGCTAGCGGGTTATCGTATCGTTGGCCTCGAACAAGACGCTAGGGCTAGCGTTTTACCCGACTACACCTCACCAGACAAAGTCGCTTTATTACTTGGTGAAGAGGTGGAGGGCATCGTGAGCAACCTTCGCGATTTGTGCGACGATTTTATCGAAATACCTATGAAGGGTAAAAAAGAATCATTCAATGTCAGCGTAGCTGCCGGCATCGCGCTGTATCACCTATCATTGCTGTAAATCTATTTTAATGCGACGCAATCTTCACCGAGAATTTTGACTAGTTTTCCAATCAACTCTTCATCGGCCTCGACACGGAACGGCAATCGTATCGCTGACTTCTTTGGGCCAAGCACCATGATGATATCCTGCTGCCCTGGGTGGAAATTACAGGCCTTCTTCATGGCAAGGAGCGCCTCGTGGTTATCGGGGTCTTTAACCTGCACGTACACTGTCTTGAGTGTTTCAGCAGGCGCCGCAATTGCCTCTGGCATCTTTACCGTGACAGTTTCGGTCTTTTCAGCAGCCTTTTTGCGCCATGCTTGTACTTTACCCGGGCCGGTCGGAGCCATCATTTTACGGCCATGCGATTCGTAGCCTGCAAGCTCTTTGTCGGATACAATACTAATTTCATCAGCGATCATTTTTGCTTCGTCACCCATGTTGCCGTCGCGATCACGAGCGCTAATTTTACCCGTTACTTTAAGTACTAGGTCTTGCGCTAATTTATCAGCAAGCTGCTCGTAAAGCTTTGGGAATACGATCACTTCACCTTCTCCAGTTTTGTCTTCAATGCCAACAAACGCCATCTTACTGCCAGACTTAGTGACAATCGTTCGGAGAGTCGTTACTAGACCTCCGATGGTGATCTTTTGGCCATCAATAGCCGGCACTACTCGTTGCAGTGCTATAGTCTGCTCCTCAAAGAAGGCGTCGTAGTTATCAAGCGGATGTGCGCTAATATACAGCCCCAGCAACTCGCGCTCCCACATTAGTTTTTCTTTTTCGGTAAACTTGGTCGGTGCAGCCTTGAGCTCCATAGTTGCGTGAAGTGATGATCCACCAAGGTCGCCAAACAAATCTATTTGTCCGCTGAGCGCTTCCTTTTGAAGCTTAGACGCAAAAGCTAAGAGCGTTTCAAGATTAAACAGAAGATCAGACCTATCACCCAGACTATCGAAGGCGCCAGATTTAATAAGCGCTTCCCATGCTTTTTTGTTACATTTGCTGGTGCCGACACGCTTTGCAAAGTCTTCGATACTCACGAACTTGCCCGCTTCACGTGCGCGCAAGATTTCTTCGACCGCACCAACGCCCACCCCCTTGATTGCCGACATACCGAAACGAATTTGTTTTTTATCAGGCACAACCGCGAATTCCAGGTACGATTCGTTGACGTCTGGCGAAAGTACCTTCATGCCCATGTGCTTACATTCGTTGATTTCGATAGCAAGACGCTCGATGTCGTCGTGGTCGCTCGTCATAAGCGCTGCCATGAATGCATCTGGGTAGTGCGCCTTAAGGTAGGCTGTCCAGTACGCGATTAATCCGTAACACGCCGCGTGTGACTTGTTAAAACAATAGTTCGCGAACTCTTCTAGCTGGTCCCAGAATGTTTCGGCTGCTTCTTTCGTGGCGCCACCATGCTCGACGGCTCCGTTAACAAAATCAACCTTGACCTTGCGCATTAGGTCGATTTTTTTCTTACCAACAGCCTTACGCAGTGTGTCAGCCTGGCCGCCGGTAAATCCGCACCATTCCTTGCTAATCTGCATGAACTGTTCTTGATAGACTAGGATGCCATAGGTATTCTCGAGAGAGTTTCGCATACCATCATGTAAATAAGTGATTTTCTCTTGGCCGTGCTTACGGCGAATAAAGCTTTCGATAAATTGCATCGGGCCCGGACGGTAGAGCGCAACCATAGCGATGATGTCTTCGAATACGGTCGGTTTAAGACCACGCAAATACCGCTTCATGCCGGCGGATTCAAGCTGGAATACACCGGTTGTGTCGCCACGCTGGAATAGTTCATACGTTTTTGCGTCGTCAAGTGGAATCTTCGACAAATCAATCGTTTCACCATACACTTTGCGAATAATACGCATGGCATTATTGATGATTGTCAGGTTGGATAGGCCCAAAAAGTCCATCTTGAGCAAACCGAGTTCTTCAACTTCGCCCATCGGGAACTGTGTGGCTACGACACCCTTTTGCGCCTGTTCAAGCGGGATATACTTAACCAAATCGTCAGGCGCGATTACCACGCCACAAGCGTGAACACCGTGACTTCGAATAGTACCCTCAAGGCGCATAGCATAATCAAACACTTCTTTTGCTACGGGGTTAGACTCGTATTCACGTTTTAGGTCAGGGTCGTCAACGACGCTTACCTTCAACGGAATGTGCCGGCCCTGTGCGGGCGGTGGAATAAGTTTCGCCAGCCGGTCAGATTCTGAGTACGGCACCTGTAATACACGCGCCACGTCACGCACGGCTGCACGTGCGGCCATCTTGCCAAAGGTAACGATATTACTCACGCGCTCTGCGCCGTACTTATCCGAGCAATACTGAATAACTTCGTCGCGGCGAGTATCTTGAATGTCGACGTCGATGTCGGGCATAGAAATACGGTCCGGGTTTAGGAATCGCTCAAACAGCAGCCCGTAACGGAGCGGGTCAAGGTCGGTAATATTTAACGCGTAGGCGATAATCGACCCTGCAGCCGATCCACGACCAGGCCCAAAGATGATTCCCTGACTTTTGCCCCAGTTGATAAAGTCTTGGACGATCAAGAAGTATCCTTCGTAGCCCATGCGCTCCATGACATCCATTTCCATTTCGGCGCGTTCGCGCACCTCATCGGTCAAGAACTTCTTGATTTCTGGTACGGTTAAAGCTTCGACATCTTCTGCCTTTTTTTCATTGTATCGGACCACTATGCCTTGATAAACAAGTTTCTCTAAAAAGTCATGTTCAGTCTCGCCATTAGGTGTCGGGTATTTAGGGATTAAGATCTTGCCAAGTTCAAGTTCAAGCGAGCACCTGTCTGCAATCGCCCTTGTGTTGCGGACGACGTCGGGATATTCATCGCCCCATCGAGCAATAATATCGCGCGGGTCAGTAAGATGCAGTTCGAATTCTTTCAAGCTCATGCGCTTTTCATCACTTAAAAACGAACCCGTGCCCACACACAACAAGATTTCATGCGCATCAGAATCGGCATGCTCAAGGTAGTGCCCGTCGCATGTCACCACCATAGGAATATCAAGTTCTTTGGATAATTTCTTCAGGCCCTCATTGATCTTTGTCTGCACATCCCAGTGCGTCTTGGACTCCGGGTGACCATGATCCTGAAGCTCCAGGTAGTAGCGATCACCGAAGATTGATTTATACCATTCGGCATAATCTTTAGCTGCGGCATAGTCATCGTTACGCAAGCTTTCACCAACTTCGCTGCTCGCACACCCGCTTAATATAATCAGCCCCTCGTTGTATGTCTCGAGAAGTTCGTGGTCCATACGCGGCTTATAGTACATTCCCTCTAGGTTTGCTTTGGTCGAAAGCATCATCAGGTTTTGATACCCCTGAGCATTCATAGCAAGAATCGTAAGGTGATAACGCGCTTTGTCTTTGCTGGCGTCGCGGTCATGGCGCGAGCGCGCAGCGATATATGCTTCGATGCCGAGTATCGGTTTGATACCTTCGTTAAGCGCTGCTTTGTAATAATCAAGGACGCCGCTCATCGTGCCGTGATCGGTAACAGCGGCAGCTTCCATTCCGAATTCTTTAACCTTGGCCGCAAGCTCATTAATTTTCGTAAGACCATCGAGCAATGAATGATGGGTATGATTGTGCAAGTGAACAAAGTCGCTTGGCAAAAGCGAAGATGTAGTCGTAATCGTTTTCTCTGTTGCAACCCCCATAGTTGTATCTTTTATTATACAGGAGTTCGCGTGTCGCGATTGTAGTAATTTCGACTAAAGCATGTGCGGTTTATTGGCTGCCAGCCTGCATCATATCGACAATGCTATTGATGAAGTCTGCGAGAGAAGGAACAAGCCAACCAACCGCGTTCAGCAACCATGCAAGGAGAGCCAACACCACCGTACCGCCTAATACGCTGCCTAGACCAAAAAATATACCACGCATGAAATTAAATTTGTACACGACGAAACGGTTGCGGTTGAAGTCGTTAAACAATTCTTCAAGCACCGATTCACGCGCTCCACGTTCGTTATTTTCTTTTACGTCACGTTTAAGTTTTTGCCAGAATTTGTTCATAGGTCTCCTATATAAAATGACACACTGTATGTAACAAGTGTGTCATTTTACGCTTATTTAAACAAGCTTATGATTTTTTCTTAGGAGTCTCGTCCTTAAGTTCTGCCTTTGCGCTTGATACAGCACGTTCAGCACGGCCACGATATTCATCAAGTGTCGTCTTGGCGTCGTGTGCAATTTCTTCCGCCTGCTTGCGCGTGTCGGTGTATACTCGCTCGCCTTTTTTACGAAGCTCTTCAGCTTTGACGTCGGCATTCGACTTAACTTCGTCTGCCTTAGCTTTTAGGTCGGCGCGAGTCTCTTTGCCAGACTTTGGTGCGGTAAGCATACCGGCAACAACGCCTGCAGCTGCGCCAAGTAGTGCTCCAAGTGCGAATTTACCTGCTGATTTTGTCATAATACCTTCTCCTATTTTTTAGCGTTACTGATAAAAGATTTAACCATTTTCGCGATGAGAACTGGTGACGTAAACGCACCGATGTTCTGCGCAGTATTCTCTAGTTTTACGGCCGCTCGTTCTGCGGTATTCGTGATCGTCTTGATTTGTCGAGTCACCTTGATAAGCAATGCTATCAATATGATTGCGAGAATCAAGAACAGTGCAAGAAATACCGACAAGATGATTACCAATACTTGTGCCCATTCCATTATGAGACGCTCCTTATGTTGACGTTACTTGCCCGTGGCACTGGGCACTATATTTAGTATACCCCACCTAGCTATAAGTGATGTGAAATTGTTCACAACAATAGTTAGGATTTAAATTTACCCGCCAGGTGCTCCCGCAAATCTGGCCCAAGCGTAGGATGGTCGAGGCCAAAGTCGATGACCGTTTTTAGGTATTCCAGCTTGTCGCCAGTGTCATAGAACTTGCCATTAACGATTTCGCGGGCATAAACGCCGTAGCCATCGTCAATCATCGACTGCATGATTGGCTGCAACATCAACTCACCTTCTTCATGTTCCGCGGTAGCGCGGTCGATATATTCAAATACTTCGGGCGTGAGCAGATAGCCGCTTACGCTCGCGAGATCCGACGGTGCATTCGCCTTACCAGGTTTTTCAACGAATTTCGTTACCTTGATAGTAGTATCGTCAGCTTGCTCGCCCGCAACGATACCATAACGGTTGTATTCATCATCAAGTTCAATCTTTTTACATGCCAAAATTTGGCCACCGTGTTTCGTATAGGCTTCGATTAGCTGCTTGGTACGGCCTGGTTTCGCGACAAAAAAGTCATCAGCGAATGTGTAGATAAAAGGTTCATTGCCAATAAGGTGCGCGGCACAGGCAACTGGAGTTGCATTTCCGTAAGCGCCTTTTTGACGAATATAGATAAAGTTAGCCATATTAGCTATAGCTTCCACTTGGTCAACCAATGGTTTTTTCTTAGGTCCGCCAGCCCGCAGATTATTCATCAGGTCTTCACTTGGCAGATCAAAATGATCTTCGATAGCACGCTTATTACTACTACCGACAATAATAATGTCTTTTATTCCAGCTGCGACAAGTTCTTCTACGACATACTGAATAATCGGCTTATCGATCAGTGGCATCATTTCTTTGGGCATTGCTTTAGTTTGCGGTAAGAACCGAGTACCAAAACCCGCGGCCGCGATTATCGCCTTAGTTGGACGTTTCATTTTCCCCTCCTGTTTCTGCTTTAAGCCAATCGACTAGCGCTTGATAGCCATCCTCTGATGGATGGGTAGTATCAATAGTATACGTCTTCATTCCTTCGATATCCAGCGCTCGATATTTTTGCTTGTTCGTTTCTATATCCTTCTCTTTATACACCACATCTGGATGAATTGAGTGCCGCTCACCCACCTCACGGCGGTGATTAAACCTACGTATCGCTTCGCCATAGTCGCACGTCACGTATACCTGGAGTAGCGTAGCATTACTACCGGACACCAGTTCGGATATGCGCTGATTGGCGAGTTCATACCAAAAGGCATTTTCGATTATAAGTACCTTGTTCGATGGAAGAAACGAGCGCACAATTGCATATAACGCGGAAACCGATGCGTCTCCATAAAAATACGGATCCGTGGACTCTCCGTCGACGCGTAGCGTATCGCCTAGTAGTTCTTTTAGCGAATCTTTAGCGACATAACCAATGTTCAAATCACTTGATAACCGGTTCAGCAATGTCGATTTGCCAACTCCTGGTTGTCCGTGCAGAACGATTATTGTTGCCATCTAGAGTCTTTCTTTGATTAACTTCTGGGCTAACGCTGGGTTGGCCTTGCCCTGTGACTTTTTCATCACCTGGCCGACAAGATAACCGATAGCCTTGTCTTTGCCGGCCCTTATGTCGGCAATCGACGATGCGCTCATTGGATCGGCTAAGATTTCGTCAACGATTGTCGCAATAGCACCTTCGTCGCTTACCTGTATTAGGTTTTTTGCTTCAGCAATCGCGCGCGGGTTTTCAGCACCGCCGAGTAGTTCATTAAAGATTTCTTTAGCGCTACCGCTACTTAGTTCGCTCTTTTCTGTCATAGATGCCAGTTCGACAAGGTCATCGATCGAAACATACGGCGCCGATACGTCAACTGGCGTCGCGTCATCGTCACTCACGGCAGAACCTAGTGCGCTCGCGAACCAGTGTGCAACTCGCTTGGCAACTGAATCGTCGGACTTCTCTTGGATTTCGGTAATAATCCGAGCATAATTTTGATTAGCGAGTAGTGAGTTAACAACGGATTTATCTAGCCCAAGATGCGCCCACTTTTCGCGGTATTCCGCTGGCAACATCGGCACTTCGGCTTGAATGGCCTGGATTTCTTCGGCAGTCAAAACAATAGGTGGAATATCAGCGTCGGGCATATAGCGATAGTCCTGAGCATCCTCTTTACTGCGTTGACTTGTCGTAATCTGTTTTGCATCATTCCAGCCGCGCGTTTCCTGAACAATACGTTCACCCTTTTCGAGCAATTCAACTTGTCGCTTAAATTCGTATTCTGCGGCGCGTTCGACGCTACGGAATGAGTTTAGGTTCTTCACTTCGGCCCTGTTGCCAAGTTCGGTCGCGCCCTTCGGCGCAATCGAAATGTTCACGTCAAAGCGCATATTACCATGGTACAGGTCACCGTGCGTTACACCGGCATACGTCATTAAACGGTATAGTTCGGTTGCATATGCCTTGGCGGCTGCGGCTGAATGGATGTCCGGCTCTGAAACAATTTCGATAAGCGGCGTGCCTGCGCGGTTAAGGTCAACCAGCGAGTAGCCGTTGTAATGTGTCAATTTACCGGCATCTTCTTCCATGTGTGCATGGTGAACCCGAACGCGAACTGTCGAGCCATCGTCGAGTGGTGCATCAACGTATCCCTCAAGAATAATTGGGTGATACATTTGCGTCGTCTGATACCCCTTTGGTAGGTCAGGATAAAAATAGTGCTTACGATCAAAACGACTCACATGCGCAACCTCTGCGTTTAGCGCCTTGCCTGCTCGAATAGCAAGGTCCACGGCACGTCGGTTAAGGACTGGCAGCATTCCGGGCAAACCGAAATCGATAGGGTGCACGACGGCATTAGGTTCCCTATCACGTGCGTCGTTATCGGCTGGGCTGAATAATTTCGTCGCTGTCGCAAGCTGCACATGGCACTCGATACCGATCGTCATGTCATATTTTGCTAAAATTTCTTCGCTCATATTAGATAGCTCCCAGATCTTTTAAGCCTTGCTTGAATGCCGATAGCGACCTAAGCGCTATCTCACGCGAAACTTGCGCGTCGGGTTCGTGAGCAAGTTGATTGCGAATCTTGTGAGCGCCCCATATATGGTTCGCGTTAGACCATACGCTATTTGCAGACTTCATTCGCTCTCCCATTGTTTGGCCTTTAAAGCGCCGTTCACGCAATGCCTGATCGACAAGCTTATCAGCGTTAAAGATCGCCATATGATAGCTAGATGGATTTTCTCGATTAAGGCTGTTCTCGATTTCAAGCCATTTTGTCTGATACTTGGCCATGCTCAGCTTTGGACCGGTCTTCGAAGAAAATACCAAATAGATTACTGCGACCACGGCAACGATAGCGATACTGATTAGCAAAAAGATGTTTGGTGAATTGCCGTCCATTACTTCACCTCCACCGAGCCAGCTAACGCTATCAATTCGGCATCCGACTTCATTGGCCCAATAAGCTGAATACCGATTGGCAAGCCACCAGCACTAACGCCAGCCGGCGCACTAATCGCCGGAATACCCGCAAGGCTTGCCGGAACGGTCATGATGTCAGCAAGATACATCTTTACAGGATCGCCAGTGTTCTCACCAATACCAAAGGCTGGCGTCGGTGCTGTTGGCGTGATCAAAAAGTCATAGTTAGCAAACTGCTCATTGAATGCATTAATGAGCAGTGTTCGAGCTTTTTGTGCCTGCAAATAGTAAGCGTCAAAGAATCCGCTCGACAACACGTAGCTACCAATCATGATACGGCGCTTGTTTTCGGTTACAAAGCCCTCGTCACGCGAGCGGCCATAGAGTTCCGCTAATGTCGCAACATTGTCGGCGCGCTTACCATAGCGAACGCCGTCATATCGCGCCAAGTTACTGCTTACTTCGGCGGGAACGATAACGTAGTACATGGCCAGCGCATACTTAACGATTGGCATACTGACTTCGTCAACAGTGTGGCCTGCTGCGCGAAGCAACTCGATATACGCGTTTGTCGCCTCGCGAACTTCTTTGTCGACATTATCGTCCATCGTTTCTTTGATGACGCCGATTTTAAGCCCAGGCTTAACGAATGTCGTCGGTGTAAAGTAATCGGGCAGTGTTGTCATATCCTTTTCGTCACGACCAGCCATGACATCTGTCACCAACGCGATATCATCTGCAGATTTTGCAAAACAACCCATGGTATCGGTGCTATTCGCCATAGCGACAACGCCAAACCGGCTTGTCATACCGTAAGTCGGTTTTATGCCAAATACGCCGTTAAAGCTTGCTGGCTGACGGATTGATCCGCCCGTGTCCGAACCAAGCGCGAATGGTACGATGTCAAGCGCTGTCACTACCGCGGAACCGCCAGAACTACCACCAGCAACCTTAGATTTGTCGAAGGCGTTCTTTGTTACACCAAAAGCAGAGTTCTCGGTTGATCCACCGTGCGCAAACGCGTCCAGGTTCGATTTACCGATACAAATCGCGCCGGCGGCTTCGAGCTTTTCAACAACCGTTGCCTGTAATGGCGCGTTGAAGTTCTGTAGTATTTTGCTAGCCGCTGTCGTTGGGGCACCAAATGCTAAAAAGTTATCTTTTACGACAAAAGGAACGCCAGCAAGGACGCCAAGCTGTTGCCCAGCTTTGATTTTTGCGTCGATTTCATCGGCGCGTTCTAACGCACGTTCGGCGGTAAGGCTAATCAGCGTATTATATTCGCTTGCGGCTTCGGCTTTTTGCAATGCAGCTTCAACTTCGGCTCGAGCTGTCGTTGAACCATTCTTAATGCGGGTTACGATATCTGTAATAATTGCCATTAGAGTACCTGCGGGACCTTTACTGAGTTATCATCTTGTTCTGCAGCGAGTGCTAGCAGAGTTTCGCGAGTTACATTGCTGTGTTGTACCACATCGTCGCGCCATACGTTTTCGAGGCCTGTAACCTGATAGGTTGGCTCTACGCCCGAGGTATCGAGTTCGGCTAACTGCTCAACATAGTTTAAGATATTACCTAAGTCGACCTGAAGATCAGCTACCTCGTCTTCGGATAGCTGTAAATTACTTAACTGTGCGAGTCTCCGCACATCATCGGTGGTTATAGTGCTCATTTACCACTATTATACCGTATCTTGAAGGGTTTTAGCCACCAAATATCCCACGCGCCTGTTAATATCCTGCTTATGCTAAAATACATACAGAATGAGCCACCAGGTAAAAAAGAATCTTGGCGTAACCCTACATCATGATGGTGCAGAATTCAGAGTGTGGGCTCCTTTTGCAAAATCCGTCGCTATAACCGGCACCTTTACGCCCGATGAGCCGTTGCAAATGAACAGCGAGAATGACGGCTATTGGTCGCTTATCGTCGATGGCGTCGAAGTTGGACAGAACTATAAATATCAGATAGAAACCCAGGACGGCACTTTACTCGAAAAAAACGACCCGCGCGCCCGTGCGATTACATCAAGCGATAATGGCTTTTCGGTTATCGTTGGCAACGATTTCGACTGGAGCGACGACACGTTTTCTCCCATCCCCCACGAACGTCAGATTATTTATGAGCTTCACGTCGGCACATTTAACAGGCCAGATGCCGCAACACCCGGAACCTTCGATAGTGCTATCGAAAAACTAGATTACTTACGTGATTTAGGTGTTAATATGATCGAACTCATGCCAGTAACAAGTATGGCGTATAGCTACGGCTGGGGTTATGCTCCGAACTATATTTACAGCGTCGAAAGCATGCTCGGCGGCCGCCACGGCCTAATGAAATTCGTTAAAGAATGCCACATGCGCGGCATCGGTGTCATACTAGACGTCGTCTACAACCACTTCTTCGGTGACACCGACTTGTGGCAATTTGACGGCTGGAGCGAAAACGGTCGCGGTGGTATTTACTTTTATAACGACGAACGCGGCGATACACCCTGGGGCGGTAGGCCCGATTACGGTCGCGCCGAGGTCCGCCAATTTATCTTAGACAACATCACCATGTGGCTAAACGAATATCACCTAGATGGACTGCGTGTCGACTCGACAATTTATATGCGCAATACCGAAGGCCACGACAACGACCCAGAACATGATATTCCTGATGCGTGGAACTTGCTCCGCGACATCACTACCGTGGCGCACAAGGTTAGTCCTGGTGCCATATTGATTGCCGAAGATTGCGCGAATACCGCATATATCACTAAACCCCTCAACGAGACGGGCTGCGCATTCGACGCCCAGTGGGAACTCGGGTTCCCTCACGCCCTTCGTGACGCGCTAGGCATCAACTACGAAGGTCAACACACGCTAGCGGGAGTGCGATACGAACTCGAAAGAATTTATAATGGCGACGCGTTTGAAAAGGTGGTTTTTAGCGACTCTCACGACACTGCGGCCAATGGCTCGGTCAGATTGAACGAGGCGGTCACACCAGAAAACGCCGGCAGCCTTGCCGCGCGTCAAAAAGCACTGCTCGCCGACGCCGTCATGTTTACGGCGCCCGGTATTCCAATGATGCTCCAGGGCGCAGAATTCATGCAAGAAGGTGCGTTCAATGATTGGCAAGAGCTCGATTGGTCAAAGACCGAAAAATACTCAGGTATCGTCACGGCTCATCAACATCTGATTGACTTGCGGCTTAACAAGCACGGCAATACCGCCGGTCTAATGGGGCAAAACACTGCCGTATTTCACCAGGATGACAATAACTTCGTCATCGGATTTCACCGATGGGACAAGGGTGGCGCGCTCGACGATGTCATCGTTATCGTCAACTTTAGCGATACAGAGCTACACAACTATCAATTACGACTACCTCGCTCAGGAGCATGGCAACTTAGGTTCAACAGTACGTGGCAAGGCTATAGTCGCGACTTTCATGAATCAACTATTGACGCTATCGTAGCCGACGAAGAAAACGGAGCGACGATCGTCTTGCCACCGTATAGCGTCTACATTCTTTCACAAGAATCTTAGTAGCAAAGCGTCGCACGTACTGGCCGATGGTCCGACCCGACATCGCGCCATACCTGGTAATCTTCGACGTTAAAATGATCCGTGCCAAATATCCAGTCTATTTTTGCTAATTTCATTTTAGGAGCCCACTCTACTCCGTATTGCTTCGCGGAAATCGTGCGCTTTATGCCCGGGTCAAGATTGTGAAGATTAGTTGCATTTAAAAAGTGTTGAATCGTCGTACCAATCGCCATTTCATTAACGCGCAGCGCCATACCTTTTAATTGATGGTGCGGGATTAATCGAATGATCGTTTTGGCAATCCGGCTACGCGCCACTCTAGCAAAGTTAGAACTCTTATCCATGGCATTTAAATCACCCATCACTAATGTCGGAACCACGCTGACGGTCATCACGATATGTTCAACGTCGACGATCTGCTTCAATCGCAATTGTTCTGATCGGTCATCTAAGTGAACGGCGATGATTCGTAGCTCTGCGCTTCCTTTATCTAAACATCGGAGTTCGAGGTAGTTCCGCATTCCGCCCAGCCGGTGCACCTTTGATGATCGTATGGCAAGCCGAGATAGCACGACTAACGATACTTCTGGAGCGAGATCCTCTTGTTCATAGGGTATCTCAGTACAAGAATAGCCCAGTTTTGTTAGCGCTTGGCGATGCTCTGGCATTAGCTGCTGGTACCGGCCAAATTCCGGGATTGTAATAATATCAGCGTCCAGCTCCTTAACGACTGCGATCGCATCGTCCGGCGAGCCTCTACGCGTGCGAGTACCTACGACGAACATCCCTTCGGCATTCCATGTCGCTACAGCTAAACGACTCACTTCATCTTGCCTTTGATTTCGTCGATCAAGTCGCGAAGTTCGGCAGCCCTTTCAAACTCTAAGTTTGCACTTGCCAGTTTCATCTGTCCCGTCAAATCTTTAACCAAACTCGCGTATTCATCTTTTGGTATCTTATTGAGATTAATTTTATTAGTAGTGTCTTCTTTTTGAGGAATGATGGCTCGCAAACCTTCATCGATTGCTTTATCAACGCCCATCGGTGTGATGTCATGCTCGATGTTGTAGGTATGTTGAATGGCCCTACGTCGATTCGTTTCATCAATCGCTGCATTCATAGAACGTGTCATAACATCGGCGTACATAATTACCTTACCGTCGATGTGGCGGGCGGCACGGCCAATAATCTGAATCAAAGCTCTTTCGCTGCGCAAAAAGCCTTCTTTATCAGCATCGACGATCATCACCAAACTTACCTCAGGCAAATCCAACCCTTCACGCAATAAGTTGATTCCGACAAGCACGTCATAAATTCCCATGCGCAAGTCACGAAGAATATCGCCACGTTCCAACGTATCAACTTCGCTGTGAATGTACGCCGTCTTAATGCCAAGTTCGAGCAAGTGGGCCGTCAGGTCTTCTGCCATGCGCTTGGTAAGCGTCGTCACAAGCACGCGTTGGTGCTTAGCGGAACGGTCGCGGATTTCGGCAATAAGGTCATCAATCTGGCCATCTGTCGGTCGAACAAAAATCTCTGGGTCTAATAATCCAGTCGGTCGGATAATCTGCTGTGCGGGTTCTGGGCTGTGTTCTAGCTCGTAATCAGCCGGCGTAGCTGAAACGAATATTGCCTGATGGATGTGTTTGTCAAATTCTTCAAATCGCAGCGGGCGGTTATCCATCGCAGACGGCAGGCGGAACCCGTGTTCAACCAAAACTTCTTTACGCGCCCGGTCACCATTGTACATGCCGCGTACTTGCGGTAACGTAACGTGACTCTCATCAACAAAAAGTAAAAAGTCGTCCGGGAAGTAATCCATCAAAGTTGCTGGCTGTTCGCCCGGCTCGCGATTAGTCAAATAGCGGCTATAGTTCTCGATACCCTTTACAAACCCCGTTTCTTCGAGCATTTCGATATCGTATTTAGTGCGTTGCGCCAAACGCTGTGCTTCGAGAAACTTATCGTGCTTCTCATACCATGCCATGCGGCTTTCAAACTCTAGTTTGATGTTTTCGACTGCACGCATTACCTTTTCTTTTGGAGTTACATAGTGGCTCGATGGAAAGACCTTACAAAACGCAGGCTCACCTAGTATCTCGCCCGTGAGCGGATCGATGTTAGTAATACGGTCAACTTCATCGCCAAAGAATTCAATTCGGTACGCTGTGTCACTACCAGCTGGGAAGACGTCTACGACATCACCCTTCACGCGGAAGGTACCTCGATGAAAATCAATATCATTGCGCTGATACTGAATGTCGGTCAGCTGACGTATGAATTTATCTTGCACGCGTCGTTCGCCACGCTCAACCGTAATAGACATTTCCGCGTAATCATCGGGCGAACCAATACCATAGATACAGCTCACGCTGGCAACAATTATCGTATCCCGGCGCGTCAACAATGCGCTCGTCGCGGCGTGACGCAAGCGGTCAATCTCTTCGTTAATGGCCGAGTCCTTTTCGATATATGTATCACTACTCGCGATATAAGCTTCAGGCTGATAGTAATCGAAATAGCTCACAAAATAATGCACTTCGTTATCGGGGAAATATGATTTAAACTCACTGAATAGCTGCGCGGCCAACGTTTTGTTGTGAGCCAGTACAAGTGTCGGTACATTGCGATCAGCAATGATATTGGCCATAGTAAACGTCTTACCGCTACCGGTCACACCTAAAAGAGTTTGTTCGCGCGTTCCCGAATTTAAGCCATCGATAAGCTGCCCGATGGCAGCGGGCTGATCGCCCGTAGGCTTATATTTTGAAGAAAGGCGAAACTTATTCACCTTTCTATTATACTCTAATCTGATATCGAAGCAGACAACTAGCCGCGAGTGCCGGAACGGTTCAGCAACTGACTATCCGTACCATCGTCATGAAAGTCTGCGTACTTCTTGTCCAACGCAGCTACGACGCGCTCTATCAATCGTTTTGGATCACTTTCGAAGATTACATCTTTCGCACCAGGTGCTTCGACGTGTTGCAGTAGTGTTGCCGTATAGTCAGCCAAGCCACCACTGCCAATCAGTACGCCACAGACCTTCCGACTTTCGAGTGCAGTAGCAAGTTCGTGCAGGCTGCCCATGCGGCCGCCGACGGTAACCACGGCGTCTGCGCTACGAACAAGGTGAACATCACGACCCACGTACTCCATACCAGTGAAGTTAATGTAGTCGAACTCTTTAGTTGGTAAGCGGTAAGTAGCGACATGCTCACGGAATGAGCTAGCCGGTGAAAAGCCGATAGACGAACCCTTCGCGGTACGGACACTGACGAATCCCATAGCCGCATAGTGTGGCAGGCCGACGGTCGCACCCGTTAATAATGTCTTGCCCGAACGAGCAATCGCCACACCGAGTTCAAATGCCTGGTCATGCGCGCCACCAACAGTTTCACCTGCGGCCGCTCCTGATACACATATCTGATATTTCACGTTACTTCATCTCCTCCGCCTTGTAGTCATCTGGCGCTTCTGCAATATATTTCTTTATCATCTTCTGACTTAACAGCCCTGCTTGCGCGCCCAGGTTCTGAACAACATTCATACTGTTAATCGGTGCCCACGTCAGTGCGGATTCCATCGGCTCACCAAGCGCTAATGCGGCAACGATTGTCGAAGCAAATGCATCTCCTGCACCCGTACGGTCAACTGGAGGCCCTGGGTCGGGATAGTTCGGTACTCTGATCAATTTGCCATCGTATGATGCATATGAGCCATCGGGACCGTCGGTAATAACTACGTATTTTGGGCCAAGTTCATGTAAGCCTGCGGCCAAATCGCGTAAATCATCGTACGACCTACCGGTCACATCAACGGCTTCTTCGCGGTTCATTACGACAATATGCGCACGAGCATAAACCTTTGCAAGTTTTTTTACGCCCCACTTAAAGTGGAACGTACCGGGTTGAAACGCGAACTTTATGTCAGGATTTGCGTCAAGGTAATCTAGCATGTCCTGATGCAATCGCCACGAGTCGGCACTGATAAGTGACAAATAAATCCAATCAGGCGTCGTCTTAGGGGCCTGCCATTTATAGTCGTAGTTTTCATTTTTTACCAATATCGTTCGGTCGGCTCCGTATCGCAATACGTAGTACGTGTTCGAAAGCATGTTACGCTGGATAGCCATAGGTTCGGTATCAATACGTTCGCTTGCAAGGTATCTTAGAGAGTCCTTGCCTGTCTGGTCGTCGCCGAGCCAAGCCATGGTCCCTACGCGCAAGCCTAGCCTCGCACATGACACAGCGGCATTAGGCGAAGGCCCAACGCTTGTTACGATATCAGCACGTTCGTATGGCGGTTTACTACCAAAAGGTATGCTCAGTCGCTTACTTCCGTCAGGGTCAGTGTCAATACGCGCCTCGTCATCAAGTAGCTTGATAAAGACATCGCTAAAGATGTCGCCTACGCACAATATATATGGCGCATTGCTGTGCGCGTCGTCTGAGTCTTTTGCGACGTGGTACACACCCTGTTTACAAACGGTAATCCCGGCGTGCTGCATGATGTCATCGACAATAGGCTCGGTGATTAGCCCAGTATTAACAAATCGGTTAGTAAGCTCATGCTGGATTTGGCACTGCACATAGCCGACAGAGCGCAACTCGAATGAAAGTGATGCGTTCTGTTCAATGTCGTCCTTGTTGAAAGAAATCGTTTGCCCATTGATCTGTAGTGCGACATCCCCGGTGTGAGTAAAGAGCTCTACATCTTTAGCGTGCGCGTTGAGCGCTTTATATAATTCAAGCTCAGTTGTATCTGCAGGATCTAATCCGATGCGACGCATCACGCTGTGTGCACGGTGAATAATGTCCGCGATATACGTCACGTCGATGCTGCGACTGCCGGTCATCGATTCGAGCTGCCGTATCGTCGTCGTAAAATTCGGTTCTTTTGCGCCTAGTAACTGCTGTAAAAACTTTGCCATCTTTTTTCCTATACTCTACTCGGGTTCAATGCCCGCTCATGTATCGGCATCTCGTGAAGCCTGGTGCCCTTATGTAAAATGCCACTTTTTGCGCCAATTTGCGCCACCACCGATGTCGAATTTGCGCTGGCAAATATGATCGACTCTCGCAACGATTTACCCTGTGCCCACTGGCTCAGAAATCCGCTTGCAAATGCATCACCCGCACCCGTGCGGTCGAGAACTGGGACATCCTCGTACATGCCGGCTCGTACGACAGTCTTACCATCTGTCGCCACGACGCCGTTCGGCCCATCGCTAACAATAGCTACGGGAACATAGTTCAACGCATGTAGCGCCAGTTCTTCGCAAGTTTCACCAGAAACAATCGTCTGCATTTCTTCTTTGTTACATATCAGAACATCAACGCTTTCAAGTAGCGCCTTGAGCTTATCAGGGACAGCAAGCTCCAGGCCGGCTGGGTTAAGCATGACTTTAGTGTCATGTTTCTCTGCAAAATCTACGATATGACGGAGCAGTGAAAGTGTCGGATCTGCCAGGGATGTCGGGTATACCCAGTCGGCATCAGCGATAGCATCGAAATTCAAGCCCTTACCGTCTTTGCCGACAGAGTGACCACGGTGATTCATGATCGTACGCTCGCCATTTGTTGCGATTAAAATGACTGAGTATGCCGCTTGATAGCGTTCGTCCTGAATAACATCCGACGTATCCACTCCCTCGGCGTCAAGCGCCTTTAGGATAGAGTCCGAAGCAGGATCGTGCCCTAGCGCCCACATATACGAGCTATGCAGCCCTTGGCGAGCAAATGTGACAGCTACGTTCGTTGCGTTACCTCCCGTACTAAACGTTACATCCTCGACATCCATCTTCAAGCCAAGTGGCAAATGCGTAAACATATGCCTACCCTCGGAGTGAGGGTCAAATTCATCACTCTTCAAAAAGACATCTTGAGCGGCGTTGCCAATAGCAAGAATTTTTGGGGTTGCCATTAACGAACGGCCTTACCGGCGCTTCCGAACGCCTTGATTTTTTCTTCGACGACTTTTTGCACTTCACCATATACTTCTGGCATCAACTTAACTACCGCATACTCATCCGGATGTTCACGGAGTACCTTTTCGAGGGTGTCGCGGAATACGATACGCATATCGCTGTTAATATTGATTTTACTTACACCAATCTTTGCGGCTTCTTCAAAGTAATGAAGAGGCGTGCCAGAACCACCATGCAGGCTAATTTGACAGTCGAGCGCTTCGCGGACACGCTTTAGCAGTTCAAGATCAAGCTCTTTAGGAACGGGATATTTACCATGTAGGTTGCCGATAGCTGCCGCATAAGTATCGATACCTGTCGCGTCTTGGAAAGATTTAGAACCTTCAGGTGTAGAAAATGTCTTTTTGATTTCTTCGTAATCAATACCTTCAGTGTGCAAGTTAGATGATCCGCCGAAGTAATGCGGTTCGCTTTCGACGAGTGCACCTGTGAACTTTGCATACTCAACGACTTCGCGAGTTTTAGCGATAATGTCTTCTTCAGTGGCTTCGTGATTAGCTTGTGAAATATCAATATGGATAAACTCGTAGCCTGCGTCTATCGCGCGCTTACAGTCTTCGACACTCGGGCTATGGTCGAGATTTATATAGATCTCAATACCATATTCGTCACGATAGTTGTCTACCATGTCACGAATGTTTTCGAGGCCAAGCGCCTTCACTTCGCCGTCGCTTACTTCTACAAGAACCGGTGCGTTTAGATTTTGCGCTGCCTTACAAACAGCAATCAGTGTTTCTTGGTTATCAACATTAAACGCGCCGACTGCGAAGCCTTGCTGGCGTGAACGCTGCATTAAATGGCGAGCGCGCACCGTTCGGTCGCGAATTTCGGTTATCGTAAGTCCCATATTACCCCTAGCCCCCTAAAGTTGTTATGCTAATCTATAAATCAGTATACCATATTAGGGGTCAGTGGCTAGTAATTCGTTAAAATCCTTGGTGATATTTCGCCTTTTGATCTACGAAGGTTTTAACCTTAGTGGCTATGCCTTCATCATCTAATCCAAAGAACGTAATCATCTCGAGTGGCGCGCCAGATTCACCGTAACGGTCATTGATACCGATGCGCAGCAGCGGCGTTGGCAACTCATCGCCAAGCAATTCTGCGATAGCTCCACCAAGTCCGCCTGCCGCCTGAGCATCCTCGGCAGTAACCGCGCGCCCAGTCTTTAAAACGCTCTGTAAGATCGTTTTATGGTCGAGTGGCTTGATAGTTGGGACATGCACTATCTCTGCCGAAACACCCATTTTTTCGAGCTTAGCGGCGGCCTTGAGTGCGTAGGGCGTAAGGATGCCAGTACTCATAATTGTCACGTCGTTACCCTCACGAAGCACGTAGGCCTTACCAATTTCGAATGGTGAATCGGCGGTACTGAATATCGGTGTCTTCTCACGAGCAAGTCGCAAGTATGTGGGGTTTGGTGTTTTTGCGATTGCTTGCGTGGCCTTTTCGGCCTCGATGCCATCACCAGGGCATACGACTACCATATTCGGCATGACACGCATCATTGCGATATCTTCGAACATCTGGTGTGTCGCGCCGTCTGGGCCTACCGTTACGCCGGCGTGAGCCCCAACGACCTTGACGGGTTGATCGTTCAACGCAGCCGTTGTCTTAATTTGCTCCCAGTTACGCCCCGGGTTGAATGCAGCATAGCTTGCCGCAAATGGAATCTTCCCAGCGCGTGCCAATCCAGAGGCGACGGTTACTAGGTTTTGCTCTGCGATACCAACTTCTATATATCGGTCCGGGAACGCATCGGCAAACAAGTGCATTTGCACGCTTTCTACTAGGTCGGCACATAAGCCTACTACATTAGGATCGGCCTCGCCCGCTAACCTGAGTCCTCGCCCAAATCCTGCTCGTGTAGGCTCGACATCAGGAGTGTCGGTATAAATCTTTTCGTTAAGTGGATAATTCATTATTCGTGCTCTCCTGTAAGGCGACCCTTCATGGTCCGTAAGTCATGTAGTGCTTTCTTTGCCTGTTCCTTATTTGGTGGAACACCGTGCCATTTGTAGTCATACTCCATAAAGTCGACGTTTTTGCCTGGTATCGTGTGTGTAATGATACAGCTTGGGCGATTCTCGATAGCCTTTGCCATGCCCACTGCATCAATGATGCTCTCGACGTTATGACCGTCGATTTCTTGAACATGCCAGCCAAACGATTCCCATTTTGCGCGAAGATTTTCGAGCGGCATGACGTCTTCGGTCGGACCATCAATCTGGATATTGTTACGGTCGACGAATACAATCAGTTGAGACAATTTATATTTGCCGGCAAACATTGCCGCTTCCCAAATATTGCCCTCATTAAGCTCGCCGTCACCCGTCACGACATATACCCAGCGGTGACGCTGGTTGTCGAGGTATTGTAGCGCGTAGGCATAACCTGCACCCTGGCTTACGCCGCTCCCCAATGGACCACTCGTATTCTCGAGCCCTGGCAGCTTAAGGCGCTCAGGGTGGCCTTGTAAGCGCGTACCTAATTTGCGGAGTGTCATTAACTCGGCTTTATCAAAATATCCGCGCTCCGCCATTGTCGCGTACTGCACTGGAACACAGTGGCCATTACTCATCATAAAGACATCTCTGTCGGCCAGGTCAGGATCTTGAGGGTCAACGTTCATAATCCCAAAATATAGCGTCGCAACAAGGTCAGCCAGCCCTAGCGGTCCGGCACTGTGGCCACTACCCGCATGCTCGAGCATCTTGATGATGTCCTTGCGGATTTCATTTGCCTTTACTTCTATCTGTTTGATTGTCAATTGCCCACTCATAATTGCCGCCTATATTACGCTATGTTTATTAATTTCACTAAGAAGTTGCTTGTACGTGCCTTCGGGGTCGGCGGATTTATTAATTGCTCCACCAACGTTGATTACATCGACGCCACCCTGCGCTAAACTAAACGCATTCTCGACATTCGCGCCTCCGTCCCAGCCAACTTCGACTTCAGGCTGAATGTTGCGAATCAAGCGCACCTTTTCGAGTTGCATCAAATTTGCCGTACCGCCGTAATGCCCTAAATCACCGCTGAATACGAGCACGTGATCAACTGTTTCGATGTACGACTGTACGTTACTCGGCACGGTAGCGCGAAGCAATGCCACACCAACCTTTATGCCAGCCTGTTTAACTTTAGCAATTATAGGCGTAAGGTCTTCGCTGGACTCAGAGTGAAAGATGATCAAGTTCGGCTTCAGCTGAATCAGCGCATCTACGTATTGGCTAGGGCGAGCTACCATGGCATGGATATCGACGACCCACTCTTGTGGCCACCAGATTTGATTTACGCCTACCGTAAATGTCGGAGCGAACTCGCCATCGGTCAAATCAATATGCACACGCTGTGCGAACGGATGCAGACGCTCGACGGTTTCTTTATACGCATCGTCGGTTTCACAAAGCAAAGTTGGGGTAATTATAGCCATTAAAACATATCCAATTCATTATTACGTCGTTGATACCGCACCGCGCCGGCAAACGGCGTGGCAATCCAGGTGTCGATGATATCTTTCCAGGCCTCGTCTTCGTTGTCGACGACGCGCGCCGGCAAACAAAGCACGTTGCTGTTATTGTCGTTGCGGCACTCTTTTGCCTCAAAGCTATCCCAAATTACTGCAGCGCGAATACCACGAAAGCGATTAGCGGCCATCGCCATTCCTTGGCCACCAGTGCAAATCAAGATAGCACGCGGATCGGTTTTTTCCTCTTCACCAAGCACTTTGGTTGCTGCCATTTGAGCAAACTGCGGGAAGTCATCGTTGGGGTCAAGTTCCCTATCACCGACATCTTCAACATCGTAACCTCGCTTAGCTAAGTAAGCTTCAATTTTCTCCTTAAGGTAATAGCCCCCATGATCTGCGCCGACGAAAAGTTTCATATACCTATAAGTATAAGCGCTACGCTTGACATTTGCAACGAAGCCACCACATAAAACACCGTGAGCGATTCCGGCTCACGGTGTTTCTATTTTGCTACGAATAGTTATCGTACGTTTTTGACCGCACGGCCAGCATCGGCGACCAATTCGACAAGGCGGTTGCTGTAGCCCCATTCGTTGTCATACCAAGCGACTACCTTAAGCAAGTTACCACCGACAACGTTCGTCAACGGAAGGTCAACGATCGCGCTGTGACTATTGCCCTTAAAGTCACTGCTTACGAGCTCTTCTTCGGTCACGTCAAGGATTCCCTGATAAAACGGTTTAGCAGCGGCGTCGCGGAAGACTTGTTTAACTTCGTCAATCGTGACGTCACGCTTTAGTAGTACAACAAAGTCACTCATGCTAACTACTGGCGTAGGAACACGTACGCTCAGTCCGCCAAAGCGGTTTTCGAGCGCTGGTAACGCCTTAGCGGCGGCAATTGATGCACCCGTCGTGGTTGGGACGATGTTTTCAGCAGCTGCACGAGCCTCGCGTAAATCTTTAGCTGGAGCATCTTGCAGACGTTGACTAGCGGTATAGCTGTGAACAGTCGTCATCATTGCCTTTTCGATGCCGAACGCACCTTCCAACACTGCCATCACAGGTGTAATACAGTTTGTAGTACAGCTTGCATTGCTGATGACGGGCGTAGAGTTAGCTACCTTATCTTCGTTAACGCCTAAGACGATGGTGTCAGCGCCGTCACCTTTTGCGGGTGCAGAAATAACGACTTTTCTAGCGCCTGCGTCAATATGCGCATTCGCCTTAGCTGGATCGACAAAGAATCCGGTACTTTCGATGACGACATCAATATCATGATCACGCCATGGTAGCGCCGCAGGTTCTTTTTCGGCGAGCACTACGATGTGCTGGCCGTCGACAATAATACCAGTGTCGTCGTAACCGACTTCGTGGGCATATGTGCCGTACGATGAGTCGTGCTTTAGCAAGTGCGCCAATGTTTTTGTATCTGTCAGGTCGTTTATAGCGATCACTTCGACGTCATGACGATCAAAGGCGATTTTAAAGGCGTTACGACCAATGCGGCCGAATCCGTTGATAGCAATACGAATCTTACTCATTTTTTCTCCATTTATTTAACCATTAGCTGTTTAGGTATAGTATAACGCACCCTTGTTCCGGTTGTCACGTCATTCGCTCATTCAGGCAATGTTTAGTACAATAGAGATATGATTAAGAGTGAGCTACTCGAGCTGGCCAAGGGCCATTATGGCGAGAACCAGCTTCTCGAGCTTGAGCACGCCGTCGACTTTGCCACCGAAATGCATCATGGTCAAGTGCGCAAGAGTGGCGAACCTTATATTTCGCACCCGATTCATGTAGCTGGTACCCTTATTGAATGGGGTATGGACATCGATACAATTATAGCCGGCGTCCTGCATGACACCGTCGAAGACACACCTGCAACGCTTGAACAAATAGAATCGCTCTTTGGGCATGATGTCGCCTTCTTGGTAGATGGCGTCACTAAAGTTAGCCAGGCGCGCGCCGGAATGCGCAACCTCGAAAGCTACCTGCCACAAACGCGCGACAACTTAACCAAACTTCTCATCGCCGTAGGCCAAGATGTTCGTGTCATCATCATTAAACTTTCTGACCGCTTGCACAACATGCAGACATTGCAATACAAAAGCTCCGAGAAGCAACGTAAGATCGCCCGCGAAACCATCGAGGTATTCGCGCCACTCGCCGACCGACTCAATATGGGTCGCGTCCGCGTTCAACTCGAGGAGCTTAGCTTCCGTTACCTTATGCCTAAAGATTTTACTGCCACCAAGCGCTTAATGGATAGTCGTCTCAAAAAGAGCGAACGCCGTTTGCGCAAAGTAAAAAACCAGGTCGACGAGCACCTAACGAATGAAAAGATTTCCCACCAAATCGATGGGCGTGTCAAAAGTATTTATAGCTTATACAAAAAACTCGATCGTGTGGGTAATATCGATGATATTTACGACCTAATGGCACTACGCATTATCGTCGATGACATTGCGACATGCTACCTGGTCCTCGGCGAGCTCCACACGATGTTCGAACCGATGGTTGATCGTATCAAAGATTATATCGCGATCCCAAAAGCCAATGGCTACCAATCTCTTCACACCACGGTGGTCACACCAACTGGTCAAATCGTTGAGTTTCAAATTCGTACCCACGAAATGCACGAGTATGCTGAACGTGGTCTTGCCGCCAGCTTCCATTACAATGAACAAAAACTGACTGACGCATATCGCAAAGGTAATATCGCCAAATTGCCCGCTCACCTTCACTGGATTAGTAATCTACAAGACGCCGCGACGCAAATTAAAGAAGGTAAGGATTTCAACGAGGCCGATTTGCATGTTGATTTGTTTGGCGATCGCATTTTCGTTCACTCCCCTAAAGGCGATATCTACGACCTGCCTTCTGGCGCATTCCCGTTAGATTATGCCTATCGCGTTCACAGCGACCTTGCCGCCAGGGCAAGCGGATTTATCATCAATGGCAAGATGGAGCCATTTAGCTACCAGCTAAATGACGGCGACACCATCGAAATTTTAACCAGCAAAAGTGCGAAGCCACGTTCCGACTGGGTACATTACGTCATAACTGGCCACGCACGGATGAAACTACGCGCACAACTTCGTCGCCATGGTGTGCTAGGGCAAATCTCTAACGCTGCGGCCATTATTCATCGTAAGGCGCGCGAACGCATACGCAAAAAGCAGAAAACAAAATAACCGGCTGATGTAGCCGGTTATTTTTTATTGAAAGCGTTTAACTACTTACCGTATCGTTCGATACATTGGCGAACAATTTGCTTTGCTTCTTCAACATCGCCCCAACCAAGTACTTTCGTACTGCCAGGCTTTTTAAGGTCTTTGTAGTGTGTAAAGTGGCTTTCGAGCTGCTTAACGAGCTGCGGAATATCAGCAAGCGACGTAATCGCGTCTGCATCATCACGGTTATCAGCGGGTACAACGACAACCTTATCGTCGACTTCACCGTCATCTTCAAATTTCATGACACCGATAATTTTTGCTTCAAGCCACACGCCCGTTGGCAATGGTTCTGGACAGATAATCAATGTGTCGAGTTCGTCGCCATCCTCGTCAAGCGTCTGCGGGATAAATCCATAATTACAAGGTTTTGCAAAGATTCGAGGTTCTACTCGGTCGAGCATGAACGCAGCGTGCTCGCGGTCCCATTCAACCTTGAGGCGTGAGCCTTCAGGAATTTCGACAACAGTGTTAACAACGCCATTTTCCACGTCGCCAGGTGTCAGTACTTTATTAAAATCAGCCATACAGCTCCTTTCATTTACTCCTTATAGTGTATCAGTTTGCCAACCTAGAGTATACTATGAGCAGATACTATGACCAACACTCGTACTCAAACCTTATTAACCGCGCCCGCATACACCAAGGACCTTCTTAAGCGTATCAATGCCGCTACGACGCGCATAGCAATCGTTGCCACAACATTTCACGGTGATGATGCTATAAGCAACGCACTTATTGATGCGCTATGCGACGCTGCCGACAGGGGCGTTTACGTGTCGGTTGGCGCAGATGCATTTACCTATATTGAACCTAAAGGATCGATATTTGGCGCAAAAGGTCATTCAATGCGTGCCATCAAGGCCCATAAGGTGCAACGAAAATTAAAAAAGCATGGCGCTGAGTTCCATTGGCTTGGCCGTATGAGTAACTTCATTTTCGCTGGTCGCACGCACAGCAAGTGGACTATCATCGATGATATGATATACAGTTTTGGTGGCATCAACCTAGACCATGTCAGCTTTACAAATACCGACCTCATGATTCGTATCACCGATAACAAGATCGCGAATCGCCTGTTCGTTGAACACGGCCGAGTCTTTAAAGCGGACCGCGGTGGTCACGCGCTACGTAGCCAAAAAATCACGATTAATGAGACCTCGACGATTTTGATTGATGGCGGCATCCCAGGCGACTCAGTTATCTACCGCCGGGCGTGTACGCTCGCTCGCGAAGCGTCTCAAATCACTTTTGTCTCACAATACTGCCCGACGGGCAGGCTGAACCGTATACTAAAACGCAAGCAGGCGACGCTGTTTTTCAATCACTGGCGCAGGGCCCGCTGGGCAAATATGCTTATTATCCAACTTGGCATGCTCATCTCTCGTCAGAGCACATTATATAACCGCCGTCCTTACTTACATGCGAAGTTTATATTGTTCACCATGCCTGATAAGACCGAAATCGCGCTTACGGGTTCGCATAATTTTACGAATAGTGGCGTTCTGACCGGAACGCGTGAAATCGCGCTCGAAACCAGCGACCAAGATACCATCACTCAGCTCAAAAAATTCCTCGATAACCACGTCAAATAAGCGTGATATACTGATGGTATGTTAATAATCGGACACCGAGGCGCCATGGGACTCGCTCACGAGAACACCATGGAAGCATTTCGTGCCGGCTTCGACGCCGACGCAGACATATTAGAGTTCGATATCCGCTTAACCAAGGATAACGTGCCCGTCGTCATACACGACGCGCGTCTTTTACGTACACACCACGTTAAAGCCGCCGTTGCGCATCTTACCCTCGACGAATTGCGCGAAAAAACAGCCGCCAATCCCGTTCCAACACTTCAAGAAGTGCTCGATGAATTCTTCGGCAAAATAATGCTTAACATCGAGCTCAAAAGTCGGGGTACGGGAACGGAGGTTGTCACGCTGCTCACGAAGCGATACATCAAGAAGAAGTCCGACTGGGATAAGATTATTATCTCATCATTCAAAGGAACTGAACTCATTAGAATCCGCAAGCTTGCGCCACGAGTAAATTTAGCACTTCTACATAATCAGAATCCATTCATTTTTATCGCTTATCATCGTCTGCTGACACTGACTGCCGTCGGGTTCCACCGTCTCTACCTTAATAGTTTTGCGCTACAAATCGCAAAACGGGCAGGAATATTTACGTACGTATACACCGTCGATCGTCCTGGTGCGATAGACATCTTAGAGCGCCAGGGCGTCGACGGCATCGTCACCAATTACCCTGATAAATTCCGAGCCGCACTAGATAAACGCGACTCAAAATAAAATACACCCACGAATGGGGTGTATTTTTACTAACAGCAGCTATTGTTGAGTCTTGCGCGCTTCTTCTGTTATGAACTCGCGTATGTTCAGGGCTGCAGTCGCACCTTCGCCGACGGCACTTGCAACCTGCATCGTCGCTCCGCTGCGCACGTCGCCGCTCGCATACACACCCTTGATATTTGTCGCTAGGTGCATATCAGTTTTAACCAAACCTCGCTCATCTAGCTCGACACCACTGCCCGCCAAAAACTGTGTATTAGGCTTTAGGCCTACAAACACAAAGACTCCGTCGACTTCGAGACGAATCGCTTCGCCATTTTCGGTCATAGCAACCGCGTTCACCTTACCTTGCTCATTAACAAGGATTTCAGTAGGTGTTGTTTGTAGATGTATAGTAATCTTACCTTCGTCAACGAACTTTTGTAGTTCGTGTTGCAATACTTCGCTCGCCTTAAGAGTACTGCGAACCAGCAAGTCGATATGGCTCGTGAAGCGTGTCAAAAAGATAGCTTCTTGAACGCCCGAGTTACCGCCGCCCACGACAGCAAGGCGTTTCTCGCGATAGAATGCGCCGTCACAGGTAGCACAGTAGTGTACGCCCCGGCCGTAATACTCAGCTTCGCCAGGAATACCAAGCTTGTTATAGTCGCTACCTGTCGCAATTAAAACCGTCTTTGCTTTAACTTCGTTGCCGTCAACAGTGACGACGCGGTAATCGCCCTCGTCGCGAATTGCCGTAACATCACCGTATTCGATGTGCGCGCCAAATCGTTCAGCTTGTTTTTGCAGTTGATCAGCTAGGGTCATACCTTCGATGCCGTCAGGAAAACCAGGGTAGTTATCGACTTTATCAGTCACGGCCGCTAGCCCGCCAACGATTGCTTTTTCATAAAGAACTGTATCGATATCTTCGCGAGTCGTGTAAATTGCCGCTGCCAAGGCGCTCGGACCAGCACCAATCATCACAACATCACGAATTTCTTTTGTTTCCATAATTTCTCCTAATTAGTATGCACTTTGCAATAGTTCGGCAGGTACTTCTGGTTGCGGGATTTCTGTCGGTGCCGCTATAGCCATAACGACAAACTTTAGTGGTGTGTTTGCTGGGATGTCATCACCTTGGCCACTCTCGCCATACGCTTTGTCTGATGGAATCGTAATTTCACGAACACCACCGATGCGCATGCCCTTCATACCTTCTTTCCAGCCTTCAATCAAGCCAGCAGCATCAAGCCCAGTGCTGATAGGTAGTGGCGATTTAAGTTTATCGCCATCAATCGATTGGTCAAAAACCTTGCCAAGTGGGTTCCAGCCGATGTAATAGGCAGCGAACTTTGTAGTCCCGGTAATCTCTACGCCGTCGCCAACCTTAAGATCCTCTGTCTTGATTTCTTTTACACCGTCACGATCGAACTCGGCAACCTGCGAGCTATATTCTTTGAAGGTATCATAATACTTCACAGATAATTCGACGCCTTGTGCATCGACTTTAGCCTGATACGCCCTATACTCTGCAGTGTATTTATTCATTGCATCCTGCTGGCGAGCAGCATCGTTAGCCGCATTATCAATATCGAGGCCCATTACTGCGAATGAACCGAGCGTACCGACAACCATGACTATCATTATCGTTAGGATACCCCAACGCTGAGCTTTTGTTGTTGCCATATTTCCCTCTCGTTAACTTCTAGATTTATTATAACAAAAACGCAATAGATAACCTATATGTAAATGGTTTACACTGGGTGTATTATTTGCTACGTTTTTGAGGCTTGATAGTAGGCGTAAAGTAATCGTGTTCATAAACTTTCGCGGCTCGCCAAGCGCCCAGTGATGTGCCTATCGGGAACACTTCTGAATAACCGACTAGGTCAGCAACCCGCCTAATCAATCCGCCAGTCCAGCCGTATATACGAACCCATCGCCATTCCACGACCGCCCAGTTATGTCCGACTGGGATTGCCGATACCGGCAGCATCGCCTTGTACTTTTTTGGCGGCCTACCCTTGCTCAGCCGTGTCAAATTGTCGACAACGAGGTCGGCATTATGAATCGCGGTTTGGGCAAGTCCGGTATATGGAGTCGCGGCATTGTCACCGATAACATACACATGATTATGTGCCCGAAGATAGTCGTCAACCAACACGCGACCGTTCGGCGCAAGCTTAAAGACATTCGGGTGTGCTGCGAAAAATGGATGATTCGTAACACCTGATGTCCAGATAACCGTGTGGCTTTCGATGGGTCGACCGCTAACAATAAGTTCGTGCGCATTGGCGCGCTCTACTCTTTTGTTGGTTTCAATAATAACTCCCAGGCGTTTTAGGCGTCGCGACACGACTTTACTAGTTAGCTGCGATGAACGTGGCAAAATACGCGGCGCAGCTTCGATTAAGTGGATACGCACCTTATGGTTCTTGACACCGTAATACTTACAAAGTCGGTTAACGTACGTGCCGAGCGCCGCCGACAGTTCGATGCCCGTCGGTCCCGCGCCCACGACGACATAGTTTTTGTCCAGCGTATGCTTTTCGGCAATGTCAACGAAAAGTCGTTGCTTGAGTTTACGGATTTCTTCTTCGGATTTAATACCGTATGTGTATGTTTCGAGGCCAGGAATATCAAAGTATGTCGTTACGACGCCAATTGCAAAGATAACGGTCTCATAATAATATGCGATCCCAGACGCACCGCGTAAGGTCTTTTTATGCGCATCGATATGATATATCGTATCAATATAAACATGCACGTTTTGTTTGTCTGCAAATATCTCGCCTAGCGAAACCCAGGATTCTAGGTGACTATGCCCCGTTGCAGAGCTGTAGAGCGTCGGGTAATATTGAAAGTCCGGTTTATCGGTAATGATTGTAATCTGATTGCTCGGGTCTTTGGCAAGTTCTATCGCTGCGCGTACGCCGCCGAATCCGCCACCTACAATTGTAATTTGCATGTCATATTTCTGTTATTAATAATTTGTTGTTCTAGCTGTATAATAGCAGACATTAGCATAAGCATAAAGGAAAAACATGGAAGAAGTTAACATAGGACGAGTGCTCGTCGGGGACTCGCTCGGATTTCATATAATATTCGTTGGCCTTTCGATTGGTTTACCGTTTTTAATAAGCATATTCGAGTGGTATGCCTGGCGCAAAAACGACGATAACGTCCGTGGCCTCATACGCTTGCTTGCACGCTGGGCTGCTGTATTTGTTATTACTGGCGTGATGAGCGGCACCATTATCGCTCTGCAGTTCTCAACGTTGTGGGCTCCTTTCATGGATGCGGCACGACCGCACGTAGGTAAATTCTTCCAGCTCGAAAGCTACATGTTCCTCATCGAAGCCGTATTCCTAGCATGGTACTTCGCAACCATGAAGCAAGTAGGCACTAAAAAACACTTTTGGATTAGCATCCCTATTAATATCGGAGCCATCGGATCGGCGTTCTTTATTACGATGGTGAATGCTTGGATGAATAATCCAACAGGCATTTGGACATCAACGACGACGAATGAAATTCTCCACTCGGTAACCGCGTACTTTTTCGCAACAACACTTATCGTGCTAGGCTACCTCGCGTGGCGAAGCTTACATAAGCAAACCAATAAGTCTCAGGCGTTCGTACAATGGTCAATGAACCGAATTGCAATCATTGCAGCAATCCTAATGGGACTGCTAGGGATTCTCGGTCACCAATCAGCGGTGAATATCGCGCAGACACAACCCAGCAAACTTGCCGCAATCGAACTGCTCGACACAACTCAGACTAATGCACCTATGCGCATCGGCGGCGCAATGAATGACGACGGTAAAGCTGAAGGCGGCATCGTCATCCCTGGCCTGTTAAGCCTCCTTGCCGGTAACTCTTTCGATACGAAGGTAGTTGGCCTAGCGGATTATCCTCGCGATCGCTGGCCGCTCTTAGTCGTCCATCTACTCTTTGACATTAAGATGGCTCTCGTTGGACTTGCTTCCGGCTTGATTGCAGGTACATTGTTCTTCTACTGGCGCACGCGCAAACAACCGCGTTGGTTCGCGATAATTCTTGCGGCATTCGGTAGTATCGGCATCGTAATGGTAGAGTTGGGCTGGATGTTAACTGAACTCGGTCGCCAACCATGGGCGATAAACGGCAAACTGCTGACTGTCGACGCATTTACCAAGGGAGTGAATATGATGCAAACAGGAATTATCTTCCCTACGCTTTTCGTCGTACTATTTATCGCGACAACATTTGCGTTAAACTATACAACCCGCCAATGGCGTAAAACGGAGAAATTGTCATGGTAGAAGCACTCTACGCTCTCATTATCGGACCGATTATTATCTACCTTGTATTTTCAGTTATCGAAATCTGGACCGCCTACACGCTTGGATTCAAGCGTCGCCCATCGCGTGCACTCGTCTTCATTCAAGCGTCGACTGAACTGACCAATACGATACTGGTCTTTGCCTATGCTCAGTTTATGGTGACCTTCGCAGCGCTGCTCGTAGATATTGGAGCGCAACTATATACACCAGTCGCATTACTTATGGCCTCGCTCCTTATTCGTGGATCAATTTACCTCTTCTTGTTTTACCTCGCTAAGCCGCCGCGATGGGTTTACGCTAGCTTAATTGCCAGCTATCTCGCCGGTGTCGTTGCACTTGTATGGGGACTACTGATTGTTGTACCGGCCATTATATCGAGTAACTTTACACCATACACACAAGATATTCCACTTCTCCTACTCGTGGGTGTTCCGGCATTAGCGCTCTTCTTGATTCCACTATTCATCGTATATCGAAACGCACTTAAAGAATTAGCGTAGTCAAAACTAGCAAATAATTACGTTGTGATTTCGAATTTCTGAAGGCTCTTTTTCGCAGCTTCTGTGGAGCCCATTTGAAGTTCTAGTAATTGCGCGTAAATACCATCGGTCTTACTGAGTTCTGCCGGGGTACCTACCTCGTCAATGCGACCGTTACGTATCGTTACGATGCGGTCTACGTGCGCAATGGTGCTTAATCGGTGAGCAATAATTAATGTAGTGCGGCCCTTCATTAAACGATTAAGCGCTTCTTGAACTAATTTTTCAGCACGGCTATCCAGACTGCTCGTCGCCTCGTCCAGTATCAATATCGGCGCATCTTTCAATATAGCGCGCGCTATTGCGATGCGCTGTTTTTGTCCGCCGCTTAGCTTAAGCCCACGCTCACCAATTTGCGTGTCGAAACCTTTATCGAGCTTACCGACAAATTCAAATGCATTCGCGGCTTTTGCCGCCGCCTCTACTTGCCTGTCGCTAGCTTTAGGGTTCGCGTAGGCGATATTTTCGCGAATCGTACCACTAAACAACGCCGGTTCCTGGAACACGACACCAATATTCTGGCGTAGACTGGTTTGAGTAACAGTATGAATTGGCGTTCCATCAATCTTGATTTCTCCTGCACTGACATCATACAACCGTAGTAATAAACTCGTAAGCGTCGTTTTGCCTTCGCCGCTCTCACCTACCAAGGCTACCTTTTCACCAGGCTTGACTGTAAATGCGATATCATGCAACACCTCTTTCTCGTGTCCATAACCAAATGATACACCGCCATAGACGACTTCGCCCTTGGCAACCTTCAGTTTTTGAGCACCACGAGCGTCTGCGATGTCTGGCTCGGTCTCCATGACACTAAAGTAATCTCTACTGCCCGCGATTGCTTTTTGCGTGTTATCGACGATGAAACTCATGTTGAAGATTGGGAACCGCACCATGTTCACGAGCTGGATAAGCAGCACCATCTCACCGATTGTAAACTCGCCATTAGCGGTATATACGAATAGGTATGCAAAAACTCCGAAGAAGACGACGTTCAACACGAGCCGACGAATGACATCCATCTTATGCCAATAGTTTGATTGCTCTTTCGTTAATACGACAGTCTTTTGATAGCGTTTTGCAAAATGCCGAAACTCAACATGCTCTTGGATGAAACTTTTTACTACGCGAATTTGCGAAACAACTTCGTTAAACCGCCCGCTTGCAATATCATGCTGTAAATTTTTGCGATCCTGCAACTTTTGCCATCGCTTGCTCGTTTTTGCCGTTAGCCACATGAAAATCGGGTAAAGAATGAATAGCAGAAGGGCGAGTTCCCAGCTGTAAATCGCAACGATGACTAATGTTAGGATCATCGTCAGGAACATCTGGAAGAAATTATTCGCAAAAATGTTCAGAAACTGCGTGACTTCGGTTATCGTTCGGTTCAGTCTATTTATTATCGTCCCTGTCAGTTCATTGTCGTAGTAGCCCTGTGGCAAACGCAACAAGTGGTAATAGTACCGTTCGCTCAAGTGTGCGCGTAACTTGATACTCATGATGTCGCCTAGGTAGCCTCCATAATTTGTCACAAAGGTGTTAGCGACATCTACGCCGAATAATGCTACGGCAAGCCAAAGAGCGCCAGAAACGTCAGCGTTCCCCGTCTGAATGGACCCCACTATTAAATCGGTAGCCAATTTTATAATGAAAGGTGCCGCCAGCGCAGTCAAGCTCATCAGTATCGACATTACAACGATACCTACATAATAAGGCCAGAGGTCTCGTGCGTAACGTAAAATTTTAATCAGGTCGTTCATATATGTCTATTATACGGGGCACAAGAGATAAACGAGCGACATTTTAGGACTTTCTAATCCAGTTTCCGTTCTCGCCTTTATGATACATATGCTTTACTGCACTCCACGCTACTTTATGCGCGGTTTCTTCGCGCGACGCATCACCTTCGCGATCGTCCTCATCTTCATACTCCTCCCAGGCGTGATTAAACGCTTCTTTGTATATATCTTGAGCATGATCCGGTAAAACGTTTCGGACAGAATCTGGTAAGTCGGTTACTGATGAATATGGCATGTTATCCTCCTTATGATATAGGCGAGCCGCCTGTTACTCCGATTATTTCACCTGTGATATAACTTGATTCTTGGCTTGCTAGGAATATATAGACACCTGCTAGCTCTGCTGGTTGACCGGCGCGACCCAGTGGTGTATCTTTACCGAAATTAGGCAGATCTTTAGGCTGTTGACCATGAGATGGTTGCAACGGAGTCCAAATCGGACCGGGCGCAACCGCATTGACCCGAATGCCCTTACTCACCAACTGGGCTGCGAGACCCTTGGTAAAGTTTGCTATTGCGGCCTTCGTCGCAGCATAGTCTAATTTGTCAGGTGATGGTTGATACGCTTGAATAGATGTCGTATTTATAATCGTGCCTCCCTTTGGAATGTATTTAAGAGCTCGTTTACTGACCCAGAACATCGCAAATACATTTACTCTAAAGGTTGCCTCTAGTTGGTGAGTATCCAGTGTATTGATATCTTCTACCGAAATTTGCTTTGCTGCATTGTTTATGACGATATCTAGACCACCGAGTTGCGACGCCGCTTCATCAACTAAATACTTACAAAATGTCTCGTCTGTAAGATCGCCGGGAATTGCTACAGCCTTACGACCTGCTTCCCTAATTATTTTTATTGTTTCGTCGGCATCTGTCTGCTCACTCGGTAAGTAGTTTATTGCGATATCTGCACCCTCTCGTGCAAAAGCGATGGCAACTGCTCGCCCAATACCCGAATCACCACCAGTGATTAATACCTTACGGCTTTTCATACGGCCTAACCCCTGATAGGTATCTTCGCCATGATCGGCTTGTGGAATTAATTTCGAATCTAAGCCTGGTTCTGGTTGAGATTGTTCGGGGATGTCCAAATCTGGATATTGCGTAGTGGGATCTTGTTTTTCATATTGATTTGCCATCTCGCACCTCCATAGTTACCTATCTAGCGTATCGCCGATTACAAGCACAAACTATGAAAAACTTCACTATTGCTTTGAGACGAATGGGTTGTTTCGCAAATAAAACCGCCACGGTATGTCAATCGCTTTCGTTATCCCTACGCGATTTGTCGTGACGATATCAGATTCATCGACTCTATCGCCAGTGACTAGACGCAGTTCACCAGCGCGTAAGTCGTGCCCGCTGAGATTCATATCGATACCGAGTGCTTGACACAACTTCGCTGGCCCGTTGGTTAGGTCTGGGCCAGACCTGCCGTAACGTCGAGCGACGAGCGGAGCGACATCACCTAGCGGCTCAACAGCGCGAATCAGAACACCGGCACCATAACCTACCGCACCCGCCACGACATTACAACAATAATGCATGCCATAGGTAAAATACACGTATAGTCGACCATTTTCTCCGAACATCACTTCAGTACGCGCCGTCTCGCCCTTATAACTATGGCTTGCAGCGTCATCCTGACGATATGCCTCGGTTTCAACAATCCGCACCCTGACAGCAACGCCATCAATTTTGCGGATTAGATAGCATCCCAATAATTTACGAGCTACGGTCGGTGCATCCTGGTCTAAAAAATCTGGCCATTCGTGCATATATATTTTATTCTGAGGTCACTCCGTCAAACTGCTCGTCACTAGCACTTGCCGCTGCCTTGGTAGCAAATTCAATACCATCCTTATGATGGGGGGTCGCATAGATTGTATACATTTTGAGGTTTTCAGTAGACGAGGTATTCATGACGTTGTGACGACATCCCGCTGGTACGATAACGCCGCTACCTGTCGTTACCTCGTACTCGTGGCTATCTAAGATAACCTTACCGTTACCTTTTTCAAATCTAAAGAATTGATCATTGCCGTGCATTTCCATGCCGATATTCTCTCCGGGCGCTAAGCTCATAACTACTAACTGCATGTACCGACCTGTGTAAATCACATGCCTAAAATTTTCATTAACCAACGCCTGCTGTTCGATATTTCTATTAAACCCGTTCATGATCGCTCCTTTTCACCTTACTGTATTAAGCTTACGTCGCCACTGACTGTAATATCTATTACTTTTTTCACACAAATCATATTATTAAATTGACTAAAGTCAAACTATTTGATGTAATAGGCATGGCACTACTAGTGAAAGGATGTGACAGGTTACATGCGGTACCGCAACGACCATCACACGAGCAGTCTCCGTAAGGTCGGAGTAGCGAAGCGCATCGTGGAGCGATTGGTCGCGCTCAAGGACGTCCGTTCATCCAGTGACATCGCCGAACTTCGGCTCTTCGTTCACCGCAGCGAAGCCGGGCCGAGCTTTGGGGAAATCACCGCGTTCTGGACGTCCAAAGAGAAAGGCACGCCTTCGGGCAGCCGGAACTTCGGTTGGAGCAGCACCATGGCCTTCGGCTACAGTGAACCACCTCTTACCGAACGGCAACTCGCAGTTATTAACGAGTTGGCAGGACTGTCGTAGAACTTACGGCACATCGCCCGCTTTCCAGATGCAAGCGAAGGAGGCATGTTATGAGCACGCGCACTAAGAAGATCCTCGGGCTGCTACTAGCTATCGCACTGGTTATCGCGATCGTTGTCGCCCCGACGAAGATGGGGGATATCGTCGTCGGATTGTGGGATCTGATTTACCGGGCTGCCGAGTCATTCGTGCAGTTCGTCAAGACAATCCTCAATCGAACCTGACAGTGTGCCGAAAAAGCCCCGTACGCGATTCGTTGCGTACGGGGCCTCGTCATGTCTTTTGATACTAACTTTATACTTCTTCGTCTTCAAGGCGCATATCGTCTTGCAGTACCTCGTATAATTCATCTCGCCATTTTGGGTCACCCTGACCCTTGGCAATATCTAGGCACTCTTGAACATACTCCATCAGATCAGTCGTAATCGAATGTTCGTCTTCGGCACACTCATCAACGATCTCGCATAACGTGCGAAGTCTCTCTAGTTGCGCTACGCTACCCTCGCATGCGTGGACGAGCGGAATAACATTTTTCGCTAATTTTACTTGTGTCGAAATAGATACATTCATATATGCGAGTATAGACCTCGCGTAAGAGCAGTAATGTAATAAATTTAACAATTACCCTACTTTTGCTCAAGCGTCCCTAGTTATTGACTTATCACATTTACTATGTGATAGTAATAGCTGTCCTTCTACGCCAACCAACGATTGGATTGACCATGACACTCGAATCAGGAACGTACCCGCGCACAACTGCATCAAGCGACACCGCGGGTGGCACACTCGTCGTCGACAAGGACGCGAGATCCAGCTTCGAATACATCCTCGAGCTACTCGACAGTGGAGTGACGTTCACGTACTCGGCGCACCATCGCGGAGGCCTCATTCTCGACGTCGAGCGAGGCCGCAACGACCCCGAGCTACCTGCTCGATACACCTTCCCAGGCCTCGCCTACACGCACGACGGGAATGTGACCGCTATCGCAGCTCAGGCAATCGCTGCCGCCATTCGATGACGTCAAGCGCAGCGTGAGCAAACCACCGACTCTTGTATCGGCCAGCAGAAGGACGAATCCCCCGCACACACTGTGTTCGGGGGACTTGTCTTATCTTGTGATCTTATTCGTGATGATTTATATGATGGTCGGCATGTCGATCGAGATGATACTCATGCGTTAGAGCATGGCCTTTGCCACGTTTTAAAAGCCACAAATTTACTGGGTAGGCTATGATAAATGCGGCGACTAGTGCCGCTGCCATCGAAATCCAAAAGAATATATCCGATAAGCCCGACTCCATCGCACCAGGAATAGAGACCATTACCGCGTTGTCTACCACTTCCATCGTAAAGATAGATAGCGTATCGGCAGCAAAAACAGTCTTCAGCGCCTTCGTAAACGATATACCGTTACGAACAAGCGGTAGGGTTGATAGTGCATATCCAGATATGAACGCCAAAGTTACTGACAGCGCTACTGTCGCACCGCTACTCAGCCCTGCTTCAATGCCGATTATCATACCAGCAACTTCACCAATCGCACATCCCGCCAAGCAGTGAAGCGTTGCCTGAAATGCCATATTATTTAAATTCATAGTCATATTATACCCCGCACAACTGACCCATGATATGGCTAAGGGCGCGGAACTCACTCGTTAAAGCAAGTTCCGCGCCCTAGCTGTTCCAGGTCTCTGGTCAGCTTTCGCCGACCGTTGGCATGCGGGTATAGACATTCTTGCCGTGCAGAGGGTTGAACACGAAGTGTCCGTGCCCTGGGCCGACTCCTTCTCCCTTTCCACCGAAGTAGATGTGATATTTGCCGTCCCGGTGTTTGATCAGTGCATCGTTTTGGTGCGCGACAGGCACGCCCGCACTATCCATGATCAATGCCGCCAATGAGGGTCGAATCTTGCGCCGTTGCTTGAACGATTCAAGTTCAGCGTGAGCGACCTCCCACTCCCTTTGGCAAACTGCACGCACTTCGTCGGCACGTTGCAATGCTTGATTAGTCGACTCAAGAAGCAACCGCACAACGTCACGTTCACGAACGAGACAGTTGCGTCGCTCAAGCAGCTTGTCGGCCTCAGCCAACTTCTTCTTGGCAACACGCGGGGCACCATAGCGACTATTGCGTCTGGCTTCGCGCTGAAGCCTGCCCACCTCTTCAGATAGCTCTCGAATCTCAATTCGATAACTACCTCGAGACGAGCGCAACTCCTGGGCTATAACGGCCACAACAGCCGCAAACCCATTGCTCTTCTTTTCTGCGACAAGCTTTGCATTCCATGCGGCTTCGTGTGCTGTTAGCAGGCGGTCCAACTCTGGATCGCGGATGATGGGCATCGGCCCCTCCAGACTCTAGTAGGAACAACTACATGCATTGTGTCATGCATTCATATATATTGTAGAATCGTTTACATTAAGTGTCAAGTGCTGCTTGAGTTAATTCAGCATCTTCGCTCGTGTACCCATATATAACGACTCGCGCGATACAGGTAAAAGGATTATCTCGATAAAACTCCCGTATCGCAGCGATGGCGATGCTTATCGCGTCTTCTTTGGGATAGCCATACGCACCCGTCGAAATGAGCGGAAATGCAATACTCTCGAAGCAATTTGTATGGGCCACCTGCAGCGATTGTTGATAGCAGCTTCGCAATAAATCAGGTTCGCTGCCATTATGCTGTCCATATACCGGCCCGGCAGCGTGGATTATGTAATGTGCCGGCAAATTAAACCCGGGTGTCACCACAGCATCGCCAAAGTTGCAGCCACCGATTTCGCTACAGGCCTTTGTTAGTTCGTCAAAACCGGCCGCCTTAAAGATTGCTCCGCAAACACCCGTGCCGGCTTTTAATTCGGTATTTGCCGCATTAACAATAGCGTCGCCCTCGAACTCGGTAATGTCACCCTGCCTCACCCAGACATTCTTTGTCATTTTAAACCAATACCCTCTCTCGCCAAGATCGCACGGTGCGTTGTAGTCATCATTCGCTCTTGTCATCTACTCCTATCATATCAAATTGTTCATAGCTACACCTTGCGTGGCGCAAACGTCATACAGGCAGAGTTTACGCAATAACGCTGACCACCCTTATCAATTGGACCATCGTCAAATACGTGGCCTAGGTGAGCGCCACAGTGCGCACAGATTGCTTCAGTGCGCACCATTCCATGACTTGTGTCGGTAATCAACGTTACGTGTTCACGATTGGCAGGTTGGGTAAAGCTCGGCCATCCGCTACCGCTATCAAATTTGGCATCGCTAGCGAATAAAAGCTCACCGCAATTTTTGCAGATATAGCTACCGTCACGATGTTCATGCAATAGCTTGCCGCTATACGGCGGCTCCGTACCACCACCAAACATAATGTCTTTATCGTGCTCGCTTAGCTCGCTATTATACATTAAGGCTCCTTACTTTAGGCTTATCGCCTCGGCGAGTGTCTTGTCGTTGAGCATGACGACGACTTTTTGTGCGCCAGTTGCAGTTTTAATCGCTTGCTCTAGCTGCTCGACTACGCGTGGGTTATCGCATGTACCACGTAGATTAAGAATTCCCGTCAGCTTCACGGTTGCCGTGTCGCCCGCTACACTGCCACTGACATATTTCAAATCGGCCTGATAGAGAACATTGTAAAGCTCTGGATCACCGTATGTCTGAGTTTTATCTGCAACAATCCGCTGCATAGTCGCATCGAGCTTATTCGTAAACGTAACTGGCTCTGTCTGCACCGCTACTAAACTATCATCGCAGCCTATCTTGGTACCATTCGCGCCATTATCACCGATTCGCACGTAATACATCGTCAACGACTCTGTCTTTTGCTCTACAGCAGGAGTTTTGTCTTCATCGTCTGTCGTCTGCTTCGAGCTATCCGGCTCATTAATCGTTGGGGCGTTTTCGATGTCTTGCATGACCAGCCACAACGCGACCGCAGTACCTATTACGGCGACAGCCAGAATCGAAAGAATGATTGTTACAAATTTTCCGCCAGTTCTCATATAATCTCCTTATCCTTCGTTAGCCTCTTTATAAGACGTGCACAAGACCTATTACGTAGTTCTTGCCGTAATGTTTTGCACAGTTCGGACACGTTGTGTAATCGAAATATACCTCTTTAGCAATTTTTCCCTTTTGGATAGCGAAATTTACCAGCGACTTGAACCAGTTCTTAGCCTCGGAATACGTGCCCTCAAACACTTTTGTTAAAAACTCACCTTTTAGTGTGACGTTATCTGCACCTTCAACAGGGTGACTGACGGCATACAAGTGTTCGGCTTTCCATGGCGATAAGTCACGGCTCAATATCATCACTTGTTCGGGCGTAACAGCCGCACCTGCAAGTACCGCTTTTTCGCTCAAAAGAGTCATAATTTTACCCATATTAAGTGGAACATACATGAAGCTACGCGTATACATCCTGATAAACGGCCGGTCATTAAACTGCAGATTCTGATTATTCCACTCTTCGATATTTGGTACTGCGCAACAACCAGTTTCGTTCAGTTCGGTATACGTGTTCGGGATATCCATATACATCTCCTTGCCCTCATCGTACACCCGCGACATCATTCAAAACTGTGTCTATTATCACAATTATCACAACTTATCTGCGATATAGTATAGGCACCTAGCCGGAGTCCATTCACAAGTAAACGAGGAGGAAACATCGTGACTACGGAGCCTGACGTCACCGTCATCCTTTCGCAGCTCAACGCACTCGGCGGCGAGTACGGAAAGCTACTTCGCAACAACGAAGTCGATGAGGCCGAGATGAACCGCAAGATCGACGCACTGCGCACCGAATATGGAGCAAAGGCCGATCCACGAGTCGCTCGCGCCGAGCAAATCAAGGCCGAGCTTCGCACCATCATCATCGAGTACCGCCCGCGTCTGTTCACGGGCAAGAGTAAGACGCTCGTTTTGCGCAACATCACCGTCAGCCTACGCAATGCGGATTCGATCGAGGTCACGGATTTCGATCAAGCAATCCGATTCCTGCGAGCAAAGCGCCTGATCAAGCGCTTCGTGACGCGCAAGGTCACTTTGACCATCAACAAAAAAGCGCTCGGCGAGAACCACGACCTGGCACGTACCATACCAGGGATTGAGATTCAGCTCAAGGAGCGTGCGACGTTCACACTGCCGAAGGTGGCATCGAAGCCATATGTCGAGCTCAATCCACAGCGCATCGACCTCCCTGACCGCAGCTAGGCATACCGCCCCGTTGCATCCCAGTGCCGTCGATACGACAGAGCCCCGGATGTACGGGGCTCTGTCCATGTAACGAGCTTGCAAAAACCTGTCCAAAGGTGTATAACGAATACCATGCTTACTGACGCAATTACGAGCAACCAACTATATCGCCTCTTGGCGATTATTCGTTGCCTGATGTGGTTGAAGTAGGTCGGACATTACAAATGATTATCCCGAGCTTCAACCAACCGAAGCTCGCTTTTAATTTAAGGCTGGTCGCCCCCTGAGATTTGCATAGTGTATGCATATTACATGGGTCGATCAACCGATTAACCCACACGATTCGCTCTCACCCGAGCGAACCAAGCAGGACCGAACGCCAATCGGCTAGTAGGAGTCAACTTTCCATCCTCACACCCCATGCAGGAGGTGAACACCATGAGCGAAGACGCCCGGGCGGCACGTCAGGCTCTGCAGGAGTCGATGGACCTTCGCGACCAGGGGCACACTGACGAGTGAGTCAGTAGCCCTGTCGCACATGGGCTGGGTGACGGTATTACCGTTACCCAGCCCTTTTCCATGTTATTTCTTATTTTCGACTGTGAGCGTACCGCCAAAACCGGCTCGCCAATGATCATGAAATCCCCATGTGCCAGCTTTAGTGACGACAAACATTCCAGATTGTCCAGGCTGCATTGGCTCCATATTTAACTCTGGCTGCGTAAGATGCGACGGATGATCGTTCGATGCGAACTCCAATGTACGAGATGAATTATTTACTACCGCAACAGCATCTCCCGCCGCTACCATATACGTAGATGGGTTAAACCCATCATCGGTATATACGATAGTAATAGCAGCCGTCTTAGACTCGGCATTTTGCTCGGGTGATAGTTGTTTTTCGCTTGCACTGGGTTGATTTATCTGGTTTTGTTCCGCTAGTCGACCCAGTAGCACTGTCACAGCAGCACCCGTAAGCAGCACTGCAATAATGCTAACAGCTATAACGATTTTACGATTATTCTTCATTACCACCTCCTGTTTTGTACTTACTATCATACCACCAACTATAGCCGAATGATGCAACCAGACTAGCGCCATAAAGCCACCAAATAGCCGCATACCACCCCAAAGTCAATTCACGACCGAGCTGTAATGCATGAACTAAAATCGCGATCATCGCGAAAATTTGAGCATAGTCAACGTAGCGCCACCACGACCGCTCCCCAAATTTGCGTTTAAATTCGAACGCGATAAAAATCGTCAAAGCTATCATTCCCAATATGATCATGATCAGCTGTCCCGTATAAGCATTCAGGTAACTAGTAGGCGGCAGCCCCATGCCGTCTCGCCATAGTCCATACGCCAGTAGCGCGGGGTGCAAGACAAGCAGTGCCAATACTATTCCCATCGACAATCGCATATACATTGTCTGTACTAACGATTGCTTCACGCCGCGATAGCGAGCGATCGCACCATTTATGTAATGACTCCACATCAAGCCGAATGCAATCAAGCCAAGTAGCGGAAAGATGGCGTAAACCGTCAACACAGAGCCAACATCACGCACCTGGAGCCACGCAATGACGGCTAAGAGTGCAGGAACCGCGCCAACTAACCACTCAAAGATATACTGCCTATTCTTTTCCATATATTCCTATCATACACCACAGAGAAATTGGCCATATTGTAGAAAATGTTTTATTATAGTATAGCTAGTCCAAAGGAGAACCTTCCCATCAACAACGCAAGGAGAATCTTGTGACACACGCAGAACTGCCAGCCGCAGATCTGTTCGCGCTCCTCGACGAAGTCGTGGGCCGCGCAACAACAAGTACAGACGACTCCTTCAAGGCGGCGGAACGTAGCTACGAAATCCGTCGGCGCGGTCTCGTCGATCAACTCGCCGAGCTTGACCGACAGCATGCCGAGCAGATTGCAGCCTCCCAGGAACGAACTCGCGGCTACTTCGATGAGCTACGAAAGCTCGTTGTCGGCAACCGCGAACAGCTCTTCCCGGCTACATCGCGCGAGAAGCGGCTCAGTAGGGTCACGCTCAGGTTGCGTACCCATTACTTCGTTCAGCCCGACAGCAAGCATCACGACGCTCACATGCGACTCGTGACGCGCGCCAACGCCCCCGCTGGCATCACGCCTCGGGGACGCGAGGCGCTCATGGCGCAAGTCTCGCACGCTGCTGGCATCGGACACTACGAACAGCTGGTGGTCAGCTTCAACGATGGCGGTCAGGACGACGTCGTCATTTCACTCCGCGACTAGCCAACCGGCCCCGTCGCATCCATCCCAACAAATAGTTGAGACCCCGGATGCGCGGGGCCTCAACTATTTGTGAAAATGAAAATTACATTATCCGTGGCAATATATCGAATTCTTTTGACATCGTGTCAAGCTGAAATTGACGTTCCATAGCCGCACCGAGCAAAGCATAATTGGTTAGACTGCCATAGAAACGCTTTGTTCCTGCAATAATGACCTCTGTTGTACGCGGCATGTCATCTCTGAATACCTCTGCGCTCTCGTTAGCTTTCATCTGTAGCTGAGCATCATTAGACGCATCCATAAGAACTTTTGCGTTAAAATTAACCACAATCGGGTCTACGTCTTGCCCTACACTACTGACTACATAACCAGATATTGCTTCGAACATAGTAATACCATGACTAATTGCATCAACGTAAGGTGGATCAAATGTCCGTGAGCTTGTATCTACAATCGCAGGGTGCGCGACGCGATACATCAGCGCCCCCATCTCTGAAGCCATATGTTCTCGGTCAAGGGCCATTTTATTCGCCAGCATGAGTTCAAGCATTTCTGCATTTCGCTCTGTAAGGTCTTCTAGTGGAAATATTGGCTGTGGCTCAAGGGGCATTAGTATATTCATGATCGTATTTATTATACTCGCCCATTCATATCATGCAATAGAATGACAGGATAACAAACTTATGATAAAATACACGTTTATATGACCGTTTCTCGTTCAAGATTATTTACCGAGCGCTCTTTGGAGGTTTTTTGGAATACGCTCGAATCGGGAGTACTCGATAAATCCGTCACAGTCCTAGGCTCGCTTGGTTATAGCGCCGCTACTCTCGATTACGTACTGAATCCCGAAAACTACTTCATTCCTAATAACCGTACCGGCATCCTCGTGCGTCCTAAAAATATGAGCGAGGATAGCATAGCCATATTCGCCGTCGAACCACAGGAAAAACTGCTATTACCTACGCCTACCTCGTTCCACCCAATTCAAGTAGCCGCACTCGAAAAAAGTACCATTAGTGATCTTGACGAAATGCAAGGCGATCTACGATACAGGCAACACTGGTATAATTCTAGTGACACTAACGACTCACAAGCAGTAAGCGCAAGTACGATTTATCGCATAGCCGTTAGCGAAAATGCAGATCCTAGCACATCATTAATTCTTACTCACCCTTCAATTGCCCTACATATGACCGATGAACCTACGGTAGACGCCGTATGTCCGGGAGTCATATTGCACGAATTCGCTCACTTACTGCAAGTACTCGATAAGCCGATAGAGGAACCTCACGCCTATTTGGATCGAGAACTTGAAGCATACGGAGTACAGTCAAAGCTACTTATGGAAAGTGAAATTGAATACTCGCCCGATACGGCTATGGCCGTGACCGTTGATCAATTTCGTCGTTCTGAGCTTGGACCAAACACGTATAAATCTACACCAGAATTCAGACAAAAAGCCAAAGCCCATCCCGTGGTAACTAGGATCGTGGATTGGGATAATCCGATCGATGAAGCAAGCGTTTGACTTCGTCATCACTAACTTGTTCGAACGTATCGTAATGCGCACCGACAGCACCTAAAAAGTTTTGTGGATTATCGAGAATGACAATATCGTCGACTAACGGTCCGATTACCTCAATACATTCTGCAGCCGACACAGGCACTGCGACGACAATTGATTTCGCGCCCTGTTTGTGAACTTGCCGAATGGCAGCCAGCATCGTAAGCCCAGTGGCGATTCCGTCATCTACGAGCACGACTGTTTTATCTTTTACATTTATGCCATTATGTATGCCATAAAGTTCACGACGATACTTGATTAAATCACGCGCATCCGTAATTGCCTGACGCAACCACATTTGATCAACGACCCTTTGCTCATACTCATCCATGAGTGGTTCATCATCTTCGGCGACAGCACCGATTGCAAATTCGGGACTGCTTGGGTGTGCGATTTTTCGCACATGCACGATACCAAGCGGAGCACCGAGTACCGCAGCGATTTCAGCTCCGAGCACAATCCCACCCCGTGGGAGCGCTAGTACTACGACATCTTGGCCTTTGTACCCAGCTAATTTATCGGCGAGTAATTTGCCTGCTTGTTGACGATTAGTGAATCGCATCATCGAGCCTCCGGCTGTTATATTTTGATTATAGTCCTTTATGCGCAATTTACTATGCAGCCTCTACCACGGTTGCCCTGGCTTCGTAATAATGCCACGCCAAGTAGCTTGTTAGGGTATCGAGGAAAAGCTTTTCGCTCGGCTGCACAGCGACTCCATGGGTTTCTGCTACAATTAAACCTACAATGTCATCCAGCATATCAGCAGGGTAGTCCGGCTGGGATATACGTGCCTTTTTATAAGCTCGGTCAGTCATAGGCTGCAATGTAACGAGCGTTATATGATCGCTATAATCATTAGGCGTCTCGAAGCTTTTTTGTTGTACAGGTAATTTAGTGTCATTATAAATAAAATAGCTGTCATGATTTTCTTGGCGTTCTGCTGACGCCTCCTCTCGAGGTGAACTTGGGTATAGCAGCAGGTCGGGGCGTCGCGTGCGCGCCGATAGCGCTAACACGATTGTTTCAGTCAACCGCCAGCGCGGTTGATCTTGCGGGCGATGCGGTTCGCAGTAGGCCATGACATGACCAAGGCTTTTATATATATCGTCACAATCATCAGCAGTGACGTCGTTTCCGCTCGCGCGCCTATCGATGCATGGCATATACGAGCCTAGCGTAAGCGCGCCTAACCGTATATCTTCATTTTTACTCCTTCGCATCACACTGCCCAATAGCCATGTTGCATCGTTCAAATATTTCCGCCGAATATCACTATCGACATCAATTTGTTGATTGAGTGCATACTCGACGTGTTGCCAGGCGGATCTAAAATGACCCGCAACTGTCTTGCGGGTCATATAGTGTTTGAGTGAATCAATGGCGATGTCAGGAGCAACGTGCTCTGCAAGCGGACGTGGAGGTAGCTCTTGAGTCGTACGTGCTGAACCACCAAACTGCTCACTATCCCCCTTGTGCATAGTTGCATGATACCATTTACGCTTAAGTTTAAGCAATAGAGCAGGCCCTACTTTATGACAAATTGAACAGGCGTCACACAGAGACCACAACGTCCCCGCGCGACGCCTAAATGTCCAACAGCTACGCACTTACGGCGCGATGAGCTTGATGCGCCCGCTATCTTGAGTGAGCTTGCGTAGCGCACTGCCGATCAGCAGCTTGATGGCCACGAGCTTAACTCGGCTCATCCGATCTGCATCATTTGGTATCGAGATTCTTGCCTCGTACTGACTGATACCGAAGCGATGGTGCCGTATAACGACTTCCTGTGGATCTAATAGATTCACCACGGGCACGTTTTCGACGTCTACATCACCCAGTACCGCAATACTAATTCCTTCCTTCTCACAGAGCGTGCGGATAGATGCATCCAGCTCTTGTTGTACGCGCGTACCTATCGCTCGTCGTAGTAACGACACGATCATGCCACCTCCAGATTGTAGTGTTTGAACAATATATATTGTGACATATTTATTAGTCGTGAGTCAACCATAAGCGACCGCTATAAATGCGGACGTCGGCACCCCGCCCGTCTACGAACCTACGTTTTCGATGGTACGATATAGGGAGTCAATGATTTCAGTGATGCAATAATCGTGTCGGTATCTATTATCTGTTGTCTATAATCTCTTTCTAACAAATCTAGCGCCGGTTCGTGCAGGGTGGGTTCGTGTGTCGCAATCGCGTCACTCGCAACGATGACTCTAAAATTATACGAATAGGCATCTACGGCGGTTTGTAGAATACAGTTCTGTGTGGATACGCCGCAAATCACGACGTGTCTTACTCCCAATGATTCAAGTTGATGATGAAGATTCGTCTTAAAAAATGCGCTGTCACGAATTTTAACGATATGCTTTGCCTTGCCAACAAGCAATCCGGCTACGACACGCGTATGTTCGTCACCAGCAAATAAATACCCTTGCTTATCGTCAAGCATATTGAGAGTCCAGGTCTCATGCGTTAGTGTATGCTCAGTATGCACCAAAAATACCGGCATCGCCTGCTTGTTGAAGTGTCGAATTAGTTTATTACAATGTTCGACGACGCGTTCTTTTTGACTCGCTAAACTAGGCTGTTCAAAGAACGCTTCTTGCATGTCAATTACGAGTAGCGCGGTTGTCGGTTTTGTGACATCTATTTTCATACATACCAGTATATATACGTTCAACGTTAAGATATGTAACAAATATTACGGAGCAAATAAAAAAACCGCGTTATGCGGTAAATCGGCCAGGTCCCGGAGCTCACGCACTGCGCAAGCTCCGGGACCTTAAGGGTGATGGCGGCCTATCGGCCAATGATCGAATTGATGCTCGGACCGAACAGCAACGAGATCCCTAGAACCACCGAAGCGGTTATGTAGGCGGTGCCGAGCAGCACGGCGTTCCGATTGCCCGCGATGATCAAGTACCAGTCGCCGATGATGAACATTGCCAGGACGCCAACCCATGCGAGCATGAGCATCCAAGCGTTCAAGCGTGGGTTCGCCACGATGACAACCGTGGCGACACTTAGAGCGGTAATGCAGGTAACCACGTAGGCCTCTAGGCTGTACCTTGAGGCCATCGGGCTCCAGTGTTGCTGAACCTTGCTCGTCCTTACGTTGCCAGACATGTAAACTCGCTCCTTCGTCGGATTGGTCATGCTATATGTATACCCTATATTTGTATTATATAATAATTGGTTAATAATTACAAAAGACATTGCCCGGAGTTTGCATACGCGCACAAACTCCGGGCAGTCGCGAACGACACTATACGTCGCAGTGTCTAGACGAGGCTGACGTAAGCCGCAATGATTCCCATGACGACGGTCGCGCCAAACGCATTAGCACATGCAAGCGTTAGGACATCAGTGATCGTCGTACGCGGCGCACGCCTCCAGGCGAGGTAGCCAAACGTAGCGAATATGAATGCCAGGCAGCCAACACTGGCCAGTTGCACCTTCGACAGGTGCAGTCCGTTCGATGCCAGCACGACACCGATTGAGGCGACTACGGTGACACTGCTCACGACAGCAACCACAAAGGCAAGCGCTTCGCTTGCGCACGTCCCCCGACCATCTACTCTGGTGACCGAAAGGTTCATTGCACTCCCCGTTCCATCGACAGTGCGACGAATGACAAATCGTCACTCGCCTGCCATCATTAGAGCATAAGTGCCTTGCTAAATCAATTTGACTGTATTAAATTCGTTCAGCACCACATGCTTGCGCGGCAAATATAGCGACCTGCTCCATCAACGGATTGACGTCATCGTCAGTCAAGGTCTTTTCGTAGCTTACAAATTCTACATGAAATGTGGTCGTCTTTGTGCTCAGGTCGCCATTAGCCTGATATACAGTGACTGGAGAAATGGCTACATCAAGAATACTATCGTTTTGTCTACGAAGTGTCTCGGTCACAACATCGAGAATCATATCATAACTAACATCTGTTGAAGTACGAAGCGAAATATCTTGTGCGATTGTCGGGAACTTTGAAAGCGCCCTGTACTTTGAGCCACCAGTTAACGACGCCTTGTGAACACCGTCGAGATCAAGGGTTACTGCGGCCGTGTAGGCCGGTAATTTGAAGCCCCGTAACACCGATTGCTTAAGCTCACCGACTAAACCTATAAATACACCGTCGGTCGTTTGGACCATTGCACTTCGTGATAAATCAAATGGTGCCGTGACAGGATAATCCATGTCGGCTGGCGCGGGTTTGTATTGCAAATCAAAACCAAGGTCAGTAGCTAGTTGATCAACGAGACGGCGAACATGGTAATACGGTGCGCCATCGTTAGGTTTGCGGCTCGCGTACACTGCATCGATGAATTCGAGCTCCCTTGGCAGCCCCTGATCATCGTTCGCGTGCTCTTTTTTATTGTGGCCTTTACCAAGTTCGAATAATACGAATTCATCGTAGCCCGCACGAACATTTGCATGGACCTTATCAAGCAATGATGGTAATACGCTCAAGCGGTAATATTGTAGCTCAGGGCTAAGGGCGTTACTAAGTTTAAAGGCTTGTTCAACATCTTGCTCAGCACGTTCCATAACGTTTTTGTGTACAAAACTATATGTCAAAACCTCATTTGCCCCAGCTCTCGACAGGCTATCGCGAACCTGTTGTTTAATGACCCGTTTGGCATTTCGTACAGCAGGAATCATGGATCGCAACGGTAACTCAAGTGGTAATTTATCAAATCCATACAAACGACCTACTTCTTCAACAACGTCTTCTGGCGATTCTAGATCGGTGCGCCAATAAGGTGGCTGCACTTCCATGAACGAATTCATTTCGGTTGGTAGCTCTACATTAATTTCAACATTTTCGAGCAACCCAATGATTTCTGCAGTCATCAATCCTAAGCCTAGGCGCTCGTTAATAAACTCGCTCGTAACGTTTATCGAATCGGGCATTTCAAGCGTATTCGACATATCATATACGTCACTTGCCTGTTCGCCGCCTACCATAGCTTGAATAGATTTAAGGGCGAGGTCGAGCACGTACGGCTGCTGTAATGACGATTGACCCTTGTTGTATCGGGTCACCGCATCGGTGAATAATCCATGGCGCATACTTGATTTACGAATGGTATACATGTCAAAATTAGCGCATTCAAGAATAACGTTCGTGGTTGCATCAGAAACTTCTGATTCGCCACCACCCATTACACCAGCAAGCCCAATCGGATTCGTGCCATCGGTAATAACAACGTCGCCGTCAGTAAGCTCGATAGTCTTACCGTTAAGCAAGGTAGCTTTTTCGCCATCGCTCGCGCGGCGAGCGCCAATCGTAGCTCCGACTTTGTCGTAATCGTACGCGTGTAGTGGCTGGCCAGTCAAAAGCATCAAATAATTAGTAATGTCAACGATATTGCTGATAGACTTGCTACCCATGCGAATCAATTCGCACTGCAGCCAAAGCGGACTCGGCCCAACCTTAACATTTTTAATCGCAACAGCCATAAATCGAGGCACAACGTCGGGTGCGTCATTTTTGACGGTAAGCTCTAAACCTTCTCCCTGAGTAAATTCAGGCAAAATACTATACCATTCTGGGCTTGTGAACTTTTTGCCAGTAATGCCGGCGATTTCACGCGCTACACCAAGCTGACCAAAGCAGTCAGGCCGGTGAGTAAACATCTTGTTTTCGATATCGATAGTCGTGTCGTCAAGGCCGAACAATTTAGCAAAGTTAGCGCCCGGTCGCAGCACAACCTCGGCTTCACTTGGGTTCATCAAATCATCGCCCGTGAGTTCGATGATACCGTTATGGTCGGTACCAAGGTCGAGCTCATCCGCAGCAGCCAACATACCATGGCTCATCACGCCGCGTAAATTACGACTATCAAGTACGAAGGGGTCTGCGTCGCCGAATGTCGCAGGGACTGTTGCACTTGGCGGCAACCAAACCGCCATGATGTCGGCTCGAGCATTAGGTGCGCCGCATACGACCTGCACGTATCCATTTTCATCCCGTGTTACATCAGCAGTAACACCGCCGTCATCGACACGGCAGACACTTAACTTATCTGCATCTGGGTGCTTATAGCAATCTACGACACGCACGACAACGGCATCTTTATATTTAGATGCAAGATCGATAACCTCATCGACACTACCTAGTTGCTTATTGATTGTGCTCACTAATTCATCGACGCCTAGGTCGACCGCCGTGAATCGCTTGACTGTGTTTAAACTTACTTTCATTAGAACTGCCTCAAAAAATCTAATTTACCTGATTCAAAATGACGGACATCTTCGATATTATGTTTCATCATGACCAAACGGTCGATGCCACAACCAAATGCAAAACCAGTGTATTCGGTTGGGTCAATATCTGCAGCTTTCAATACGTTAGGGTGAATCATGCCGCAACCAAGCAGCTCGATCCAGCCGGCGTGCGAGCAAACACTACAACCTTTTTTGTCACAGAACGGACAACTAAGCGCGAATTCGAACGATGGTTCGGTAAATGGGAAGTAATACGGATTCACGCGTACCTCTAGTTGCCGACCATAATATTCTTCTAGGAACTTTTGCAACGTAGCGACAAGCATGCCTGCATGAACGCCCTTGGCAACATAAATACCCTCTACCTGGTAAAAGGTGTGTTCGTGACGAGCATCTAAGTCTTCATTACGAAATACACGGTCGGGGACAATCGCGGCGATTGCCTCACCTTTGGCAAGGTTGTCGCGATATTTAACCAGCGTGCGGTTTTGCATCGTGCTCGTGTGAGCAGGTGCGATTAACGGGTCGCCGTCGGTATCGGTTTCTACAGTCATAAAAGTATCGTAGTCGTCACGTGCCGGGTGGCCCTTAGGGAAGTTAAGGGTTTCGAACATGTGGTATTGATCATCGATCTCGCGTGATTCTTCGGTCACGAATCCCATTCGATTAAAGATGTCGGAAATAACTTCCATCTCGCGCGTTAACGGGTGCACGCTGCCCTTCTCGCTCGGCAACATTCCTGGCTTTGCGGTGTTGACATCAAACGGTGCGGTCACGTCGATAGGTGGCAATTCAACACGTTCAAGCTCTGCTTTGCGTGCTTCGACGGCAGCTTCGACAGCTTGCTTAAGTTGATTAACTTGTTGACCAAACGCTCCTCGTTCTTCGGGAGCTAGTTTTGGTATTTCAGCATACAGCTGGCGAAACTCTGGCGCTTTAAGCACCTCAGCTGGCATCTGTGATGCAGCGACTCGTGCCGTAAGTTCTTGTTGGAGTGTTGCGATGTCTATCATTTACGTATAATTATATACGAAACACCTCTGATTACGAAACCCTGCGACAGATTAGCTAACTACTACTGGTTCGCGAGAATAACGAAATAGATAAATGCACCAATTGCCAAAAAGAATATTAACGCCCAGGCCCATGCTAATGACGTCGTTTGTTTAGTACCTTTGATATATTCAGAATCATTAACGCCATCACGCTCATCATAGTAGCCGCCGCCTTCACCACCTTCGTCTTTGGCCTTAGCCGCTGCTTTAGCGCGCAACTCTGCCGCGATACGTTGCTGAAGTTCTGATCGTGTTTGGCTCTGTTGAATATACCGTCCCATATGCGTCTATTATAGCACCCCCGATTGTACCGACGGTGATTATGCTATACTGAAAACATATTTCAATTAAAGGAGGGAATATACCTATGGCTACTAAAAAAGCCGCTTCTACCAAAAAAGCGACCGCCAAAAAGCCGGCGGCAGCCAACAAGACTACTGTTCGTACAGTAAGCGCTGGTGCTAAACCCGCCTCACGTACAGTGGCAACACCCGTTGCTCGTGAGCGCAAAGTATCTGCATTGCCAGGTAACATTGTTAACATCGTGTTCGCAGAAATCGTCGGTACGTTCGTACTGACTCTCGTTGCTCTGCTTGCATTTAAAGAAACAGGTGCACTTTACCTAGGTCTCGCATTTGCATTGACGACGCTCGCCGTAGGCGCAGTATCTGGTGCACACTTCAACCCTGCCGTTACATTCGGTCTGTGGTCGATGCGTCGCCTCAAGGCCCTACTATTGCCATTTTACTGGGGATCACAACTCCTTGGTGGTATGTTGGCCGTTATCGTCATCAACCTGCTAACAAATGGTTCGCTAAAGCTCGACTTCGGTCACTTTAACTTGCTTAACATGAACTGGGCACTCTTCGGTATCGAAATGATCGGTGCTGCAGTATTCATGTTCGGTCTTGCCGCTATCATCAACCGCCGTGAACTAACAACTGTTAGTCGTGCGTTTGGCGTTGGTACTGCATTCGCAGTTGGCTTGCTTGTTGCAAGTAGCCTTCTCGCATCAGTCCAAGGTGCCGTTGATACAAGCAAGATCACTGAAGTAAAAGACATTCCGCACGAACTTCGTGTCAAGAGTGCAACGCTTAACCCAGCTATCGCGCTTGCTGCAACAGAACAGGGTGACAGCAGCTTTACTGGCACACGTGCTGACAGCAAAGAAAAGCAATACAGCCGTTTCACATGGGAAGTTATTGCTGGTACTTTGATCGGTGCCGCAGTTGGTGGTAATCTTTACCTCCTCGTCGCTGGCGCTCGTCGTCACGACTGATAGTAACCGTACGCGTTACAATAAAATACCTCGCTTATACGGCGAGGTATTTTATTATCTTCGCGATGCTCTAGTCATCTAGGCGTGGTTTATCGAGCAGTAACGGTTCTACGCCGGCTTCTGTACCCGCAATCTTAATTACATCTTTATCAACTTTACCGAGTTCTTTATGAGCAGCATTGTAGTGATTAACAGTTGTTCCTAGCGCATTGCCAAGCTTGTTCATATATTCATCAAACTTAGCGATGTGCTGACCGAGTTTACCAACCCGAACCTGAATATCTTTTGCCTGTTCTTCAATTTGTAAGCTACGGAGCCCTTGCAAAACTGTCTGCAGGTAGGCCATGAAGCTTGTCGGACTAACGATAATGACACGCTTCTCACGGAACGCGTATTCAATTAAGTCGCGTGAGCTACCGCCTGCACCAACATTGTTAATCAACATATCGTAATAGAGCGATTCAGATGGAATGAACATGAATGCAAAGTCCATCGTGTTCTCGCTCGGGCGGATATATTTGCTTGTCTCGTCGATACGACCCTTCAGGTCCATCTTGACTTTCATGAGTAACTTTTCGCGCTCCGGGCCGGACGCCTCAATCATGCGATTGTAATTTTCTAAGCTAAACTTACTGTCAATCGGTAGCATGATACCCTTTTCAAGTACGATTACGGCATCGACGATAACGCCGTCCAAAAACTTATACTGCAACTTAAATTGCCCCGGTGGCAACACGTTTTCAAGCACTGAGTTCAAATAAAATTCGCCAAATACGCCGCGCTGCTTTGGGTTTTGCAGCACATTTTGTAGCGTCTTGAGTTCGTCGGCGACGTCAACGACACGACGATTCGTTTCGTCGAGTTTCGTCAATCGATGCGCGACATCAGCAACCAGTTTAGCACTTTCGCTCAACTGCTTTTGGACCGAAATCTGCATACTGTTGTTGTTACGCTCTAGCTTGTCACCCATCGTCTGGCTAAGTGCAGTAATGGTCCGCGACAATTCAGTAACGTCTGTCTTCATCATGTCGACGGCATTGGTGTTTTTTAGTTCGTCGATACGGCGCGTCAAGACGTACAACACGGCACCAAGACCGAAGACAAGGATCAGCAATAAAATAATGAGTAGGGTTTGTTCCATACTCATTATTATAGCATTTACGGTATAGCGATTAGGCGTTGAGCATCAGGCGCACAGCGACGACCAATACTACAGTGAGTACAAGCGCCAGCAAGAACGAGCGAATTCGTGCGACCCAGGCAAAAGCGCCGTAGCCAAAGCCAAATAATACTGCCATTGCAAGTGCGGTCCAGTACCATACAAGGCCGTCAACGATAGCGTACGACCCCCATAGGGCAATCGATGCGGCAATGACGACAAGTAGCGGGCGGTAGATTCGGATACGTGCAAGACCGATGATTCCAATAAACGCACCTATGACGTACGCGACGACCGTTGAGTACATGGGCGCCCGTGAACAATCAGCGTTTAAATCAGGGCGGCAAAGAACTGGCACAAAAATAAATTTATTAAGCAGATAGATAAGGACAGTAATAATTAGGCCGACGACCATACCATACACAATCGTGCTGATTAGTTCTCGTGCCGACATAGACACTAGCGGGGACACTCGTACGTCGCTTGCTGGCTGTTCGACGACTGTAGCGGTTTTACTCATTTATAGCTCCTCTTCTTTGGTAATATTTTACTACTTATTTGAAGTTTTAGCTAGTCTACGGTATATTTTGTTTTTAGCATAACTGATATACCAAACTCCGCCTAACAATGCTACAGCCAGCCCACCGACGACATCGAGCGTTGTATGGACCAGCGCCAAAACGCGCCCTACCGCTACAAGTATCGTCAACACAATCATGATACCAGTAAGTATCCGGCTACGCGTTCCGTACCAAACGGCGAGCGTTAAAAACCCAGCAAATAAAGCGTGGTCTGATGGGAAACCAGGATTATTAAGGTAGGCCGCACCAGGGTCTACGCCAAGCTTTTCAAATGGTCTCATCGTCGACGGCTGCCAAAGTGCACCTAAAAATTTTGCACTCATATACGATGTGATACCAGCCATGAAAATCCTTAGGTATCGATCGTAACGTTGGTTGTTCGGCACGCGAAATAATAGCGCAAACATACCAATCAAAATAATCGGAATCATCAGCCCATCAGCAATTAATTCAATTACGATATCCATACAGTCAGTATACTACTTTTGCCTTGAGCACTGTAACATTGTTTCTAAACAAAATACGCTAGCTCTAGCGTATGAACACTAGGTCTAGCGTAGTAGGTTAAGTAGCACGTACTCTGCCTGAGAGAGCTATGCCATACGTACTGAACGAGCCATTACATACGTGTCAATGCGCGATGTAGTCCAGCCTCGTTGTCGCAATTCGTTGCGCAAATATCCCATTAGGGCGACACGGAATATTCGCTTATTCTTTAGTCCACGTGCAACGATAATTTCTTCGAAGGCTTTTGTCTTACTCAATTGCTTGAATTCGTATGGTGTCATGCCGAGTAATTCAGCACGAATTTCGCATTTGCGATCGTGGCGTTGCAATAGCTTGTCAAATTGCGACTCACGACGTTTTTTGGGGATGGTTATTTGGCTAAGGCCAGGCACTGCAGCCGCTACTGTTGTCACTACCAGTAGAGATGCAACTGTCTTTGTCGATAGCTTCATGTTTATCTCCTTTTCTATGAGCGTCATAGTGCTCATGACTACATGATACAACGTGAAAAGACGTGAAAATAAAGTAGTTTTTGCAACAACGTTTAGTGCGAATTGACAGATGTATCGTAAAAGTTCAGGCTTTTAGCTTGCGTGAAAAGTGCCTAGCCCCTAGCCTCTTGAGCAAGTCGCTCCTAAGTGGTATAATCGTGCAAGTACTGGGGATTCGCCAAGTGGTAAGGCACCAGGTTTTGGTCCTGGCATTCGGGGGTTCGAATCCCTCATCCCCAGCCAAGTGAAACGCCGGTGCGGCTGCACCGGCGTTTCACTTGACTTATATGCAAGTCACATTGCTCTGTTAACGTGACCCGCCTTTTTTGCCTGCTTTTTGGCGATCCTTTGCAAAGTTACCTCCGCTTGCTGAACCATCTTTGGCTCCAGCTTTAGAAGTATCACTGGCCATGTTACCTGCGATTGCTGATCCATCTTTGCTCGACATTTCGCGTTGCTTTTCATTGTCCATCGATACAAGTCCAAGCTTGCTTGTGCTGTTTTTTGCTGCTGCCATAATGTCCTCCTTTGATTATTGGTTGACAATATTATTTTATGAAAATCAGTGATTTTGCACTGTAAGTTATTTCACAAAACATTACTTAAAACGCTTTACCATCATATGAAGTTTCATTGTTTAGCCGCACCTATGGTTGCGCCGCAACGTTCTTTCAATCTGGAAGAACTAAAAGAACATGTTATAATACTTCAATTATGGTCCATAGTCGATTGCACGGTGTAATAAAAAATCCCGCGCTTCCTGACAGGCGCACCGACTATCTATTTCGCGTGCATTAAAAAGTATCATTCGTAATGATGCTGGCGAAGTGTTAGTCGTTAAAGAAGCTGGTCGAGCATACTGGGACCTACCGGGTGGTGGAATGGATCACGATGAAGATATCGTGTCATCACTTGCCCGTGAGCTTAAAGAAGAAATTAATCTTGAAGGCCACTTCACCTATCGTGTGGTAAATGTTGAGGAGCCGGTGTTTTTAGAGCGTCACGGATTTTGGCTGCTCCGGCTCATTCTTATCGTTGAGCCTGAAAATCTTACATTCAGTACCGGTATAGACAGTGACGAAGTGGCCTTTATCCACCCAGGAACACTAAAAGAGTCCGAATCAGAAGTAGAACGTCGCATTTACGAATATATCGAAAACCTATAGCCACTTCGCTTCGATGGCGATATGCTTAGGTTCAGGCAATTGCTTTAGCCTGACGATCACCTTTAGGATACCGTCTTTCATGTTCGCCTGAATGGTGTCTTCGTCAGCATTCTCAGGTAACTTAACACTCCTGTAAAAACTGCTGCTGCTTTCCCGTACTACGTACTTTTTATCCTTATCCTTTTCTTGCTCGTGTCGCTCCGCCCTAATAACCAGGGCATCTCTACGCTCTAATCCCAAAAACCATTTTGGATGAATGGCTGGCTTCGCCCATTGGCATTAACAAGATAATACCTAGTCTGTACGTCCCCCAGGTAGCCGCTACAATCAACGTTCGAGTAAGATGTAAAGCCTGTTTGAGGCATAGGACTTGGTACAACCACTTCGTTGCTAGCTACCGACGTGGGCGTACCGGTATATTCAGTCATACATCTCCATCCGTAAAGATCTGCATGATAGAACGAGCTACCTGGGTCCCAAGGCCCGTCAACATATAATTCCTCTATAATTTTTTGAATTTCTCCGCATGGCTCGCCAGAAATAGCAAGATGTAGCTCGGTGCCCGTATCTAGCACGCCCGTGATCGTCTGACATGGTGGCTCGGCCGACGGATTATACGCAACTGGAACATTGTTTGAATGGCTGGCCTTATATTCATACCCACTATTAGCCTCACGTATTGAGTAGCCACTGGCCGAACCTTGGTAATACGTAATCGTCGTCCCTGTTGAAAGCGGCAAACAATCAGTTTTATCTACGACAGGAGTGGCCGGACACCCTTCCGCATCTATAGTTACTGGGTAGGAGTTATTGAAGGTCTTGTAAAGATTAAGAAGCTTTACTGCCGTAATAAGATCGCTTTGGACGGTTGTTTTTTTCGATCTCGCAGCCATGCCGTTATAGGTAACAACAATCAGAGCAGCAAGTATGGCAATGACCGTTATCACAATTGTTAATTCTGCTATCGTAAAACCTGTATGATTATTAAAAAGAGAATGGCGCTTATGTATCATAAGTTCAGCATACGCCCGTTATGCTTAAAAATAAAGTCATTTTTACAATAAGGATTATATTACGAGTTACGTCAGGGGTAAAAATGCAATCAGCGCCTCATTCATACGCGTTCGTCATAATGGCGCTTGCTATTTGCATTATGGATTACATTAGCTTTAGAAGCACGAGCGACAGGCGTGGAGTTCGAAGGGCTCGCTAGCCACGTGGCGACAACTCAACAAAGGCCTGGTAGCAACTGCGCACATGCAGCTGCTACCGGGCCTAAACCATGCGACAAGCTTGGCTAGCCTTTGATAACGATATGCTTAGGTTCGGGTAGCTGCTTCAGCCCTACTGTCACTTTTAAAATCCCGTCTTTCATGTTCGCTTGAATAGCATCTTCGTCAGCATTTTCAGGTAGCTTAACGCTCCTGTAAAAACTACTGCTGCTTTCCCGTACTACGTACTTTTTATCCTTATCCTTTTCTTGCTCGTGTCGCTCCGCCCTAATAACAAGAGCGCCTTTATCGATTTTAATATCGATGTCTTTTTGTTCGAAGTTAGGCAAGTGCGCTTCGACGCACATTTCTTTGTCGTTGACCGTATAAATGTCTGTTACCGGCATTTGCAGGCTTTTGATTGGCGAGAACCAATCATCTGAAAAGAATTGTTTTTGTAGTGCTTGAATTTCTGCGAACGGATCAAATTTCACTAAGTCACGCATAATACCCTCCTTATCATTCGTTAACTCGCGAAAAGAAATTCCTTTTCACCTATATGATAGCCCCGTGATACTCAGCGAGACTGCTAACTTTTTCACATTTTTTGCTAAATGCCGCAAGTCAACCTTGATGATAGGCGGTTTCAAGAGCTGCGATATCGATTCGTTTCATCTGCATGAATGCCGCCATAACACTCTCTATCTGTTCGGGCGTGCCAGATGCTTGCATTTCATCAAGTATGGTTGGTTCAATCTGCCAACTGACACCATATTTGTCTTTCAACCATCCACACACCTCTGCCTCGGGCACTGCTGACAATGCATCTGAATATCTGTCGATTTCTTCTTGAGCATCACAGTTAACGACCAGAGAAACACCCTCGGTAAACCCAAATTCATGAGCCTGAGCACTATCCATCGCTATCATTTGATAATCAAAAATTTTAAATTCACCATAATTAATAGTGCCCTCTACCTCGGGCTCTTGCCCTGCCGGGTAACGAGATAGCAGTCCCACCCCTGATTCAGGGAACACGGAGGTGTAAAAATTGATTGCTTCTTCTGCCTGGCCTGCCAGATGCTGGGTAAACATGAGTGATGGTATGATTTTTTGCGTTACTTCGTGCTCAACATAATTCAGTTGCCACGATACTCCAAATTTATCAACGACCCAGCCATATCGTCTGCTAAAGGGATAGGTGTCTATTGGCATCAGGGCTGATCCGCCGTCTATTAACTTATTCCATAGCTCGTCAACCTCTTCAATGCTTTTACACTGCACCGAAAATGAAATTGCTGGCGTTATTTTAAATGCAGGCCCGCCATTAAGCCCTATAAACTGTTGCCCTTCGATTGTAAACGATACGGTCATAACATCACCCTTATTATGACCATGGGCTTCCTTCCCAGCGTCTGTATAATAATCCGTTCTTAAAATTTTACCCTCATTGAATGTATCGCAGTAAAATTGCGCAGCTTGTTCAGCCTGGTCATCTAGCCATAACGTTGGTATGATCTGTTTCATAATAAACCTCCCTGCTTATATGCGTTTATAGTACAGTATATTAGCTAATGGTTGTGTGGGATTATTCACACATCTGCCATACAGAGGACGTGCGTTAGGCGGTTAGGCATAAAAACGGTATAATAAAGTTATATGACCCCTAAATACGCCCTCTACACTACAGGTAAACTTTTTGATCGCTTCGCGCTAGAAAGCGGCCTACCAAAGGGCGTTAAGCCTCGATATAATATTAATCCTACCATGCCCGCGCCCGTCATTATCAACCGCGACGACAAACGCGCCGTCGAAGTTATGACTTGGGGCCTCCTCGCCAAGGGCACGACCGACCTGAACGCCATTTTTCGCTATAAAACCTATGCCACTCCTTCGGGTAAGTTATTAACCTCTCATAGCCGTGAAAGCGCTGCGCGCACAACAAGGTGCCTCGTTCCGGTAAATGGATTCTACGATATCATACAAGAAGGCGACGTTACGACAGCCCATTACACACACCTCGCTGACCACGAAGTATTTGCGATTGCGGGAATTTACCGCAGCTGGGAAGATGAAGCCGGTGTAACTCAAGGGTCATTCTCGATGATTACAAGCGAAATTACACCAGGCGATTCCGAAGGTGGGCGAATGCCAGCCATCATTAAACCCGACGATGAAGCAACATGGCTTGATCCATCATTCGAAGATGCTAATACAATCTATGGAATGCTTAAGCCATACCCAGCAGGTTTGTTGGTAACAGATAAAGTATCGATCGATGTTAAATCGAGCAAAATTGATAAACCTGCGTTAATTACGCCAATCGCCTAGTACAAATCTTCGCGTGCTTGAATCATTTCATCTCGTTTTTGTCGTTTTCTGGCGCGAAACGACTTGGCATTTGCCAATCTATCTTTAACAATAGTCCGTTTATGCAGCGCAATAAGTTCTGCTTGCATTTTTAAATATGCCTCGTAGCGCGATCGGTCGAGCGTTCCTTGCTGTAGCGCAAAACGAATCGCACACCCTTCTTCGTCCCCATGTTTACAGGTCGTGTATTTACACTGGCTAACTAACTCGGCGACATCTTCATAATTATCTTTCAACTCTTCTTCAGTGCCCCACAGCTGTAGCTCACGGATTCCCGGTGTATCGATTAATAATCCACCGTTCTTCAAGACAAATAGTTCACGATGAACCGTCGTATGCTTACCGGTGTCATCAGATTCACGAACTGCTTGAGTCTTTTGGACTTCACGGCCAAGTAACTGATTGGTAATGGTCGACTTGCCGACACCCGAAGAACCAAGCAAGATAGCCGTCGCGCCAGGCTTGATATGTTCTAACAGCACATCGATACCTTTACCCTCGGTTGCAATCATTGGAATAATAGGTAGGTCAAAATCGCTCAGTTGACTAATATATCCATCAACATCATTAGTCTTATCTGCTTTGTTGAGCACAATAACCGGTTTGATGTCATTAATTGATAACTGATACAAAAACCTACGTAATCGATCGACGTTAAAGTCGTTGTCGAGTGCCAGTAGGACGAATGCTATATCTACGTTGGCGGCAATCACTTGCTTAACCGTTCGCTTGCCGGTTACCTTACGCGCAATTTCACCACGTCTCGCCACGCAGGCCTCGATGACCGAATAGCCATTNNAGCTTACCTGACAATTCAGCCGTTATATGCTCCGGCATAGCTACCTTAAGCGACGTGCCAAAATCAGCTACGACGCGACCGGGTTTTAGGTCAGTCTCTTTAAAAGCTGTCCACTCTGCTTCGGTGTGCTCATTCCATCCATAGGGCGCCAGGTTATTCATTATCCTATTATCGCATATATTGACTTTTTATTGTACTTATGCTATAATGATATTATATATAAAAACACCTCCATGCAAATGAAGGTGTTCTTATATTCTTTTTATCTTTATTAATTTGTTTGTTTGCCTTTTATATATTCTTTCGCTGCATTCATACCAGGAATGTACTCTTGCGGGTCGTCAGTCTGACTTTCGAAGTCTGGGTTAACCACACCTACTCGACCGTCCTTATTAGGATCGTCCGTAATAAATGTGAAGTGAACGTGGGCACCGTTAGTGCCGCTCGCACCACTTAACGCAATGACAGTCCCGCGGTTTATTTTGTCACCCGCTTTTACTTTAAAGCTACCTGGTTGGAGGTGTTGGTAGTTTGTCATAATGTGCTGACCTTTTTCGTTGATGCCGTGGTCAATGACGACCAATTGATTTTCTTGTCCTGGACGATAATCGCCCACGTAGAATACGGTACCGTCGTCAACTGCGAGAACTTCTTCACCTGGAGGGGTAGCGATATCTAGACCGTCGTGGTGAGGATACACGCCGTTTTCTTCAAGATACTGGTTAGAGAACTCTTTGCTATACCCGTCATATTTAGCGCTCACGCCATACTTAGCCATTGCCTCTGGAGTTAGTGGCGCACCGTAGCCTTCTGCGCTTACTGGACCGTTAACAACCTTGAACTTAGTATCGGATTCTGCCCTCTCTTTTGCCTTAGCTGCTTCTTCTTTAGCTGCAGCGTCCGCTTTGGCTTTAGCCTTAGCCTTTGCTTCTGCAGCCGCCTTAGCCTGAAGATCCTTATCGGCTGCGATAATCTGGTTATAGACGTTCGTTGCTTCAGTCGTTCTAATTGATTGCGCCTCAACAGCTGCTGGTCGTTCGAAGTTCCATTGGAAATATGCCGCCGCAAGGGCTGGGTTTTTCTGCTTGTTTAAGCCTACCCATTCGTTACCGGTACCATCTCGCTCGGTACGTTTTTTAGATTCGCCGATAGAGAATCCAACCTGATAATCGACGTTCTCTCTAGTATTCTTGTAAACGTTGACGCCTTCTTTTTTGGCACCAGCCTCAAGGTTGTCGCGACGTCCAAATGAGTGCTGGAAGATACCAAGACCAATACCGTTACCATGCTCAATGACGCTCGGTACGTAGTTAGACTCACCCTTAGCGCTACCTACAAATCCTGACGCACCAACAAGTGTTCCGCCATTCTTAAGCGTTTGCTCAACTGTTTCTTCTACGACCCACTGCTTATATTTACCCCATTTGTATATGTCGCCTGCGTGTTCTGCGGCTTTCGTCCAACGTTCTACTGGAGTTTGCTTTTTAACCTCTGCGGTTGGAGCTTTTGCTTCTGGAGAGTTTTCGGCAGGAGCTGCTGGTGTTTCAGCTGGAGCTGGCGCTTCTGGTGTAGGAACAAAGAAGTCAGAATCTTCTGGGACAGATTCAGGGAGGTCCTCCGGCTTAGCTGGTTCTGCGGCGTCTACAGCAGGGGTGGTAGTTTCGGGTTGAGTTTCAGCTGGTTTCGCTTCTTCTGGAGCAGATACCGGAGCCTCTGCCGGAACGATGTACGCACCGCTTTCTGTAGCGATAGCCATAGGAGGAAGTTCGGCTACTACTGGTGCGTCGTCAAGCTTATTAGAAGCTTCTTTTGCTACGTCCGCATACACAACCGCATCGCCGGATAGAACAGCGAGTGCGCTTTCATCCAATTCAACGATTGGCGGCTTAGCGTTACTCTGTGCTTTAATGCGTGCATCTGTTGTCTTGCCACTGACAATATCCGTACCAGGAGTGACGGTGGCGGTAACATAATCAGCGACAATGAAGTTAGATTCTACGGATGGGTTAAACGTCATTTTTACTGATGAAAATTCAGCAGGGGTTAATTTAGTCACGCCTTCAATTTCTGTCGTTGCCACGTGGCGCGTAGGAATAGGCGCTGCAGCAGCCGACGAGATGTTTAGCAGACCAGCCCCAAAGGCAACGGCCGTAGCGGTCGTGACAATCCGCGCCGTAGGCGAGATGCGGTGCGCATCCGCTTTGACTACTCTCGTTGTTTCGTCATCGAGTGTATCGTCATTTACATATTCACCTGTTTTATTTAGTCGTAGATGGAACGCTTCTTCGACAAGTGTATCAAGAGCGTTTCGTTGACGCACGACACTAGTATCAACCGGAAGTTCTTCGAGCATGAGCCTTTGGCTTGCGATGAATCCGTATACTTTATGACCAGCTGCCTCGTTCACTCCGTGAGCGACGCCGACGTGCGAGAATGCCTCAACAAGCGCGTGCTGCTGTCGAGCCAGCTGAGCTACTTGTTGCTCGAAATCTGCAACACCGTAGATAGCGTTCTCAGTTAATAATGCCTGGTGTTTAACCGACGCAGCAACATATTCTTTACCAATCGCCTGCACGACATGAGGCAACGATTCAAGGCTATAGCTATGCAAAGTAGTCAACGTTGCGTCGTGCAAACTACCATCTTGCTCTACCTGCTCATGGATATATTCAACGATTGCGTCCGCACATGCGTAATGCATGGCACGCGCAGCTTCTTCACCGTCGGCTGAGCGGTCGTGCAATACATATAGCTCGCGTGCATTATCAAAACGAGTCGCAGGACGATCTTCGTTATGTTCACTATCCGCATACGAAGCCGCGATGATTTCATCAAGACCCGCATTGGCAATCGCATCTTCGAGGTCGGCAAGATATTGCTCTCTAGGGGCAGCGTACAGGTCCTGTTCGTGCGCTCGGTACTCTGTTGATTCTTTGAATGGCATATGTTTCTCCTTTTTACTCTACTATCGTTTTACCCTTGATTTGATGACACCGTATCACATGTGAACACTACTTCCGTTCCATCTTGCATCGTTATGATACCTGGGGATGGTTTTGCGTCAACTACGCGATGGATTAATGGCACAGAATACATTTTCCACGCATGTTCACTGCGTTGCTGATTTAGCGGCGCTTCAGCGGCTACGCCCGTTTGTCCTTTCCTATCGTCGTCGAGCGCCAAGCTGCCTGCCACTTCGACGTACTGCTCTAGGTCATGTTCTTCTGGTACACGACGCTGTGGGTCAAGGCCTACGCCAAGGCTCATGCCCTTCGTTAGTATGCCAATAACGCCTTCATCACCAACCTCGGTGATATCATCTGTTTCCACAGTGATTTCAACTGGGCGAGCCATCCACTCTTGCGTGGCAATCATTATCTTCGCGCATTCATCTGCGATTGACTTCTTCAATCGCAGCATCATACGGTACGATTCCTGTACGCTGCGTTCGGCAACCTCAAGAGCTCTTATGGCATTACCTTGTTCGGTCAATAATGGTCGACGGTTTTGTATACGCGCTTGTTCGAACTCAGCAAGTTCAGCAAGATGGTTATTCAGCTTAGCTGCATGATGCGCATAGGTGCGTTTTTTAGTTGTAAGCTCAGATACGTGCGGATCTTTATGAAGAAGTACCGCCCCCAGGCTAGGATTGCCTGGATATTTTTCGTTCTTAGCGTAATCTACCGCTGCAGTGTAGTCCATTTCGAGCTTACCTATCTGCATGACAGTTTGACCTAATTCAATTTCAGTATCATGTATTTCTTGTCGAACTTGGTCCAGGGCTTTACCAGATTGCACGACTCGCTCATCGATCGCTTCCTTATCTCGCATACGACCGATGTAGTTATCATAAAGTTCACTCGCTCGCATTCGTAAACGGTCTAGCTCGGCTCTGTCTTGAGCGAGCTTTTGCTGCATTACAGCTAAGTCGGCAAACACGGCACCGTTCACTTCAACTTGCTCTTGCATAAGCCTGCTAATCTCAGCGGCTCGCTCTTCGAATAACAGCAACGTATCGTCACGATTAGACGTTAGGGCTTGAAGGTTCTCAGTTCCCCATGCCTCTACGTCACTGCGAAGACTTTGTGCGTCTGCAAGCTCACCGTCCCTTTGAATCACGACATGTGACTTGTCTCGTTCTAATTGTTCCCGAATCGCATGAATTTTTTCCTCTGCCTCAATCTCGAGTTCATTTATTCGATCACTCGCCTCATTTGAGATAGCATCGATGCGAGCTGAGGCAGCAGTTAATTCCCTACCCAGACGCGCCTGGACGGTCCGTTCGGTCGTTGATGCTGCACCCTTAACCAATGATGCACGGGCATCTAGCCGATTAATCAATCCATTACCTATAACATTCGCCTGTAATTTATTCTGATGCGATTTCGTCTTAGCCTCATCGAGCCGTCGTGTCGTCTCTACTATCGCCGAATCACCTGAAGCGAATGTGAGCTCTATGGATCGTTTGTCTACGGTATAAGTAAGTCCCTCTTCGTCACGTAATTTAAGTGCAGCGAGACCAAGCTCATTAATTGCCCGTTGTGGTTGCTGCTCATTGCGCTCAACGATTGGAATAGCCTGCGGTGCATCGTATTCGTAATGGCTCATGATGCAATCCTATTTCACCGTCTCAGTATTAATAGCTAGTGACGTTACCTGTGGATCAACGATGACGCGCGGGTCGTCGATGCTCTTTTTGTACTGTTCATAAATATCTCTATCAAGGCTTGGGTAATCACCCGCTAACACAATCTTTGTCACGCCATACCGCGCCAGTTCAGATGCTGTAATGTTCTTCAGCTGGGCGTCGAGAGCCTTCCAAATATCCGTTCGCATCACTTGCGAGGCTATCTTTTCATCATCAGTCGCGTTAGCTGGGGCATGAGTGAGGCGGCGCAGCGTAAAGTTCTGTAACGACGAAATTGCAATCATACTGTAATCTCTCGAACGGACGAACTCATTCGCAGCTTTTGCTTCGTTTGCATCTATGCCCTTCGCTGTTGATGCACCGATTAGTAAGCCTGTTGCACCTGGGTCATCGACACATACGACTATCGCATTGCCGTCAACATCCTTCGGATCACAATTGCCAAGCGGTATTTTTGGCACAGGTATCGCTAAGTCGCGGTGAATCGTCGCGATGTATTCATTCTTATTTTTCGGATTCTTAGCTAGCGATACGTATGGCTTGAGTGTCCCATTTTTCTTCTTGGCAGCCTTGTTCTCATCGAAACATATTTCTACATTATTTAGTTCTACCATCCCCTCAGGTGCGCCGTTAACACCATCCTTGAACATTGGATATCCGACAGGCTGAGTCAAACTTGATGCATCTCGTTTAGTATCAATAGGAATTAGAATGTCACTTTCAGCCCGAGCGCTTAAACGAGTTCGCAACTCTCCGGGTTTCGCGCAGTCAAGGGCTGGAGGAATAAATTTAGCAGGGTCCAGTTTCTTAGAATCCTCAATGCCAACCATCGCTGTTGCATTCGGCACTACCTCATCCGATCCATTAAGCTTTATTCCCGCAAGTCCTACGAGAGAAGTAGCTACGAGCGCCATCGAACCGTACCGGATAAGCTTATTCTTGGGTTTAGATATGCTGCCCTCTAGTACTTTTCGGTCAACCTGAGCATGATTGCGATTTTCAATAGCTGTCGACGAAATCGGTGCTTTTACTTCCTGTGTACGCCAAGGCAATGAACCTTCGTTTACATTCACCCTTGTAATGAATTCTGTTTGGTCACTGTTATGAATTGCAGGGGAGGAAACTGCATCAGCATTGTATCGATCAACAGGAATTATAGGAATTACCTGGGTTAAATCACCCGCCTCTACATGCTCGGGTTGCTGCCGCGTAGATTCAAAATATGAACGGCCGGGAATTTTAGAGTCCACAAACTGAGCAAACGGGTTTGCAGCACCCATAGGGATGGCGTCTGTCTTATCCATACGTTCAGGCATTAATTGTCCTCCTCAATAATCATCGGCCCCTTGTCGGGTTGGTAAAACATTGGTGCTGGTATTTCACAGCGATAATCATTTTCTACACGACCGGTGAATTCCATGACTGTGCGCAAAACTGGAATATTCTCGCTCTGATTACAGACGATTTCTCGTGGCCCTAGCCATGCCCCTGCCATAACAGCAGACACGCCAAGGGCTACACCGACGCGTTTTTTAGTAAATAATTTCCTTTTGACGTCGGCCGTGTTCGATACTTCTGGGCGCACCACAGTTTTCTTGCCACGTACATCTACGACGTACGCCGTTTCATTTGTTTGTGGCTTACCGGTGGCATATCGAGCAAGATTTGCATCGATTTGTGCTCTCGTTAACTTCTCGGGTACAGGTGGCACAACAGCCGCTTGGCGAACGTCATATACATACGCATCATCCTCGACGGCTACCGGCGCATTATCCCAGTAGTCCATGAATTCTTGATTGACATTAGCTTCTCGTGACATAATTTACTTTCCCGTCTCTGCCTTAAGAGCTGCGCGTTCTAGGTCGAGCTGCGCTGCTTTATCTTCAGCCGTTTCGAGTGATTTGTCATCTTTGATAACGACATTTGCCGTACATGTGACCGCTTTACCTGACGGGCCATCAAAATTCCAACGGAATCCATCTTTATTCTCTTTTCCATTAGATACAGATCGCATGTAGTTAATCTTGTCTTGGTGTTCTTTAGGCAACGTACCCGAAACAACCGCAGGTAGATCGACATCTATATTTTCGAGCGGAATTACTTGTTGACCAGGTGTTTTATCATCAAAGTCAAAACCACTAGCGGTGAATTCACGCTGCGCATTCAACTTCATTCGACGATTTACGATATCCTTTAGTCCAACGTCCCACGCCGCAGGTATACACGCTGTCGCAAAGACATCTTCGCCACGAAGTGTGGCTAGATCACGCAGAACATTCTGCGTCTTGGTAGTTCCGTTAGCTCCAGGTATGTCATCTTTGCCTAACGATGATGCCCATGTAAACGCATTGTCGAAACCGCTCAAGATACCGGCGGCAAAATCTTGACCATAACTCACTGAGTTTGGATTCATCATATCTACATACGGAAATGTTTGGAATTTGCCATCGGTCAGCGCGACACTTAATCGTTTCGTATCTTGGCTGAATGTGCTAGTTGCTTTGTCACCGCTATAGCAAAGCGGACCGATGTAGCTGTGGTCGACTTTAGCTGAAGATGTTGCGGCTTGAGAAAGCGCTGCCACGCCGATTTCTTTTGCAATTTTTGCTTCTGTCACGATCTTTGCTTCTACTCCGCCGACACACTTAAAGTCAACGTCGAATACGCGCTTCAGATCGGCACTTACGACACTTGTCTCGGCCGTAGTATTTTCATGGCCACCAGTGTAGTATTGAGCTGATAAGCCGACGACTGCTAGCGGTGACAGTACTAACATACCCTTTGCGGCAAGCTTGCCTAGTCCGAGTGCCATGCCTGGTGTAATAAACCCAGCTTCAGGGTTTTGACGAAGCGTACTATGCGCTTCATAGATTGATGGACGTTGCGTCGTTTCGCGTGACATACGAGAACTCCTAAGTTTAGAATAATTACGAGACGAAAGCAGATCTACAAAACAATGTAGATGTTTGCCCTCATTATCGACGTTCGGCTACATTGCAGCACGAGTGCTAGCAACATATTCAAATGTCGACCATGCATCCGGACTGCTTACGTAACACGCAAGGCTAGTTGCATGGCGAGTACACAAAAACCACCCACTTTTGTCGCACTTGTCATGCAGCTCTTTGCTTTATCAGCAAATATATTTCTAAATATACTCCTAAATACTTATTTGTCAATGTTTTTGTATTTTTTACTATATTATTTCAATATATATAAAATCATAAGCGGAATTTTGGGTAAAAAAATAAGCGTACCCGACGACGGAACATGTGATCTTCACCACAAATCCCGCCGTCGGACGCTCATCTACTTCTCAGGCTGGCCGGGTGGCCGCGCGCTTCGCCTTGAGAATGCGGTAGCCCGTCACGACATGGCGACGGACGCTCAGGTAGCCAACGGCTACCGTCACACCCAGAACACCGGCGAAGAGCCGCCCTACGAACACCGGGTTCTCACCGGCAAGGTAGAACATGAACGCGCCCGCGAAGCCCGATGCCACAAGGGCGAGGATTGCCGCGCCCGCCGCAGACTGTGCGACAGGAGTCGCTTGCCCCTGGTTCTTGGCATTAACTCGCCTCTCAAGGGCTCCGAGAGCCCAGAAGAAGCCAGCCAGCAGGCTCAAGAAGGTCAGCCCAGCCGAGGCTGCGCCAATCCAGTCCTCCGCGCCACGCACCTCGTTCTCCATGTTCATGAAGGTTTGCACCATTATGGCAAGCATGGCCACAATGAACACGTCGGGGAGGTACTTGCTTGCACGAAGTGCAAGTTTGCCCACCTTGACCGATGCGACCGCAGTCCATGCCGAGGCGCGCTTGGCAAGGACCCAGAGGGGCTGGAGGTAGATGTACCGCACCTCCTTCCACGTCAAACGGCGACGCTCTGATACGACCGTGTAGTCGCTCATCTCAGCTTCGATCAGGTCGATGCCTTCGTGAATACTCACGTGCCTTCCTTTCAAACGTTGGTTCTTGTTGTAGATGAGCAATCATGCAAATAAACACTTTTTGCTAAAAGCGCATCTCTTGGCATAACACCCCTGTTATAAACCCCTTTTTATAAATATGCAACCATAGGCAAGATACACCTTTGCCTAACGTGTAAAAAAAATTACATACCAAATTCATAACCTGCACTACCATATAGCCATAATGAAGAAATTTTGGCTTAACAATAACCTCAGTATCGTTCTAATAGCAATATTTATTTTCAGTATCGTAGGAATGAGCTTCGCCGGGTGGCTCGATACCAACGAAGAACTCATTGACCGTAAACAACCTACTCAGTCGTACGGCGAGTTTGTCGTTAGCGGTGACTTTATCGAAGGCGTATTCGAAAACTGGGAGAGCGAGTTCTTGCAGATGTTTGCTCTGGTCGTTTTGACGATATGGTTGCGACAAAAAGGCTCAGAAGACAGTAAGCCAATGCGCGGGCCCGCTGAACAAGATACCTCGTCGCGATATTCAATCATAAACGCGAGTACGTGGCCGAAGCGTAAAAAAGCAATTGGTCATGCACTTTACAGCCACTCCTTAAGTATTGCCTTGGCAGCGCTTTTCGTGTTCTCATTCACGCTCCATGCGATAGGCGGTACCGAGGCTTATAACGAAGATGCGCGTTACTATGGTTCGCCCACCGTATCAGTAGTTGAATACATTACGACATCACGATTTTGGTACGAATCATTACAAAACTGGCAAAGTGAATTTTTAGCTGTCGCCACTTTATTATTACTGTCTATTAAACTACGAGAGCGTGGATCGCCAGAATCAAAAGCCATTGGCACGCGATATGACCATAAAACCGGTAAGTAGCGTTTAAACTGGTTTTTTGCGCAAGCTACGTCGCGCTGCGCGAACGAACCGCTGCACCCTGGCCTTTATCGTAATGCTTGGTGCATTAATAAACAGCAAGCCAAGCAATGCACCGAGCATCCCGCCAATCAGATCTGCTATTAAGTCAAACATCGTATCAGTATGAGCATTTTCAGATGCGTTGCCCTGAAGCTCCCCAAGGTAACTGGTGTGGACCCCGAGGGTAATGTCGTACGAATATTCTACAACCTCCCAAAATGCACCAACCCCTAGCGTCATGAATATAATTGCTAACATTAGTGGCCCCGTGCTCAACCGTAACCGTCCCGCCTTATACAATACGTAGGCAATCATAAAACTCACGAAACCAACGATGAGGGGTAACGAAAAGTGAACGAATTTATCGTAATATGGCACCTGACTATAAAAATCTAATGTTTCACCTATTACGAATTGTAGGATGACCATCAACGTAAATAACAGCTCAAACTCGATCGGCATTGATACGATTCGGTTACGCGTAAACAGCTTTGGCGCAGAGATTGCACCAACGGCAAGCAGAATTATTATGCCAACATCAGTTTCACCAAGAAATAGCTGGTAGATTCCCGTAGCTAGCGCGATACCCCTAAGAACGAACGATACATTGCGTTCCAGTGCTTCTTGTTTTGAGATAACGCGGTTCATGTGTATATAAATTATACCTTTTGTTTTCACAATTAACAAAGAACGTATTCATTTTGTCAAATTAGTACAGTCTATTTACGCATCGGTAGTTCGCGCGCGACGAGTAAGGTTGCCCACAAAAGCGTACCGGTAAATATAAGCATCCATAATCCACCGGCCGATGGTAGCGTCGCGCCAAACAAGCCACCTTCGTTAGTTGTGCCTCCACCGGTAATATTCAGCCACAGTGCAATCAAAGTCCACACGGCAGGAGCTGCGATAGCTGCGAAACGGGATACATTACGCCACTTGGCGCTAAGCTTCATCGAAAGTAGGTACGGTAGTGCGGAGACCTCAAGTAAAGGTATTAATCCCGCTAAGGTAATCGATGTAAAAAAGCCCCCAGGCAGGTCATATCCCGCAGTGACTTCGTCAAATTTTTCAAAGGTGAATAATTGCCCAATGATAAGCACTAAAAACACCATTGCCAGCGCAAAAGCCCGCCAATACGCAGGATGGCCATAAAACTCATGTGGAAATACGCTTCGAACAAACTGCTTCATAGTACCAGTATATACGGCCCCCCTCTGCAAAAGTGTTGTATTTTTTTCAATTCCGCTTGCGCTATAAATAATTTCAGCGTATTGTACAGACAGCGAAGTTACAAAAACAAACATTTAAAAAAATTCTTGTGACATAATCGCTCTACGATATATCCACCACAACATATCTTTTTTAATACCCCATTTTCGGATGGGGTATTATATTTGCGTTTTGATACGGGTTATTCAGCTTTTTTAGATTGTTCGGCACGCCACTTGGCTATCGCAGCATGATTACCGCTTAGCAACACTGACGGTACGGTACGACCGTTCCATTCTTCGGGTCGAGTATACTGCGGAAATTCAAGTGTCTCTCCGTCGCTAAAGCTTTCGATAGCAGCGCTCTCCGAACCACCCAGTACTCCAGGTATAAGGCGAACGATGCTATCGATTATCGTCATCGCAGGTAGTTCCCCGCCAGTCAACACATAGTCGCCAACGCTTACTTCACCGTCAACAAGTTCCAGGATACGCTCATCATAGCCTTCGTAGCGTCCGCAGATGAATATATAGCCATGATCCGCTTCACTATACTCCTGTGCCAAAGACTGCCTCCAGCGCTGCCCACGCGGCGTCATAAGCAACACCTTTGCTGTAGGGTCGTTGGCTTTTGCTTGTATTACAGCGTTCCACAATGGTTCGATCATAAGCAACATGCCATCGCCACCACCATATGGAGTATCATCAACTTGTCGGCGTGGACCGAGACCAAATTCTCGTAAATCTACGGTTGATAGTTCGACGATGCTATCTTTTTGCGCTTTCCACATCATAGAATTACCAAAAATACCGGTAAACATATCTGGGAATAGCGTGATAACTTGGAACTTTTTCATCTGTTATAGCTTATCAGTAATTGACTTTGTTGTCTATAGATTATAAAGTATGTATATTGGCACGCACTCCGTGAGCCACGACCGAATCGAGAATGCATCATGAGCGATGACCTTGTCCCGATGCAGTCAGAGGAGCAGGCGCGAATCGAAGAGATTCGTAAATTGCGACGGCAGCATATGAAGGATAAAGCGGTGCGCAAACACTTGGCACCAGACCCGAACATCAAGGGCGACGAGGGGTACACGATGCCGCTCAGTATGCGCATCATGCACTTCTTGCGGCGGCGACGTTTGCGCCGTATGCTCAAACGGTTCGAGAAAGACTACGGGTATACCCCCTGAGCCATCATCACATCAAGCCCATCCACCGATGAGAATCGCCCAGCGACCGTCGGTACGCTGGGCTTTTCTCATGCCTCTTTTTCTGCTAAACTATAAGCACAATGGAGCTCCAGCCAACTCAACCTCAGACCCCTGACATAACACAAGATGTGCGCGTATCCGCCGAGATGCGCAAGTTAACGTTAACGCCGATTCACGATAATGTCGCTCCCGAGGCACTACCTGACGCCGAAATCGTCGCTAAACACGCAATGGATGGCGCATTGCCAAACAGCCCTGATGAGTACGAAGCAACCACAGCCGCTTCACCCGCCCAGCAAGTTGCCGCAAAGTCTGCGCATCGAACCGCTCTCGCCTATAGTACAGCTATAGTCTCAGTCCTCGTCGTGGCTACTTCAATCGCTTTTCTCAGCCGCTAATATATTCGCGAGCAATACAGTCGCGCAAAGTGTGGCTGTATTTTTTTCTTTGCAACTAAAAAGCCCGTCGATAATGACGGACTTTTTAACACATATAAGGCTCTCAAACCTTTTGGTTTGCTCGCGTGAGCTTTTTCGTTTCTCGCAGTTCAAGGTTGGTGTCTGAACTGTTTATGATTATATATCTAAATCATCTAGTTCGGCAAGCTCTTGGCGAGACTTTTTTGCGTAGTCTGATTCTTTATCCACAGTATCATCAGTAGAGTTATCCACAACGTTGTCAGAATCCACATTATCTGCTGATTCATCCGATGAAATATACGTCGCATCGTCTGGATTATCGTTATTGACGATCTTTAGGTTATAGCGTGCTGCGTTCTTTGTTCCAAGGGCGCGTAGCAAGGTGCGTAGGCTTTGCGCAGTAACGCCACGACGACCGATAACGCGGCCAAGGTCTTCTGGATTAACGGTTAGTGTTAGTAGTACGCCTTTTTCATCAATAATGCGCTCAACACTGACATCTTCTGGATGTCCGACGAGTGACTTGACGATATATTCTACAAATTGCTGGTCGATAGTCGACATGCCCATTGTCTCCTTTTTCTGTCTCACTATTAATATCGTAATTCTATTGTAGCATGATTTTAGCGCTGTAGTCGTTGACTTACCGTAATATATATGCTGAAATAGTATATGACAATCCAGTCACTCAACAAGAGAAAGATGGTATGTCCGTGCTTGAAATCGATGATTCCGTCGTGGTAACGCGCCTGCTCCTGCGCATGGAGCTCGCGGCCATTCCCGATGACGACGACCGTCACGACCGCGCTCTCGGCATGTGGCTCTGGACACACGAGAGCCTCAGAAAGTGCGGTCTGTCTCGCACCGAGAGAACAGCTCTCAGCGCGAGGGCTGATGCCCTCTTCGACATCCTTGTGGGTTTCGAGGAGGTTTGGCCGGAGGACAACGACCCCGAGTCCCGCGTGCAGAGCGGCCTCGATGGCCGCGGGTACGCAATCGTCCTGGGTTACAACTAAATAGCACGTCCTATATCCTTCGGGATATAGAAGAGCCCCCATCGATGATGGGGGCTGCTTGACTATATAGACTGTAGACTTCTAAGCTTATTCTGCTGATTCTTCAGCGACTTCAGCAACCGGCTCTTCTTTTGGCTGGTTCTTGCGAAGTTTTTCAACGTTCTTGATTGTCTTCTGACGATCGATTGTTGGTTCTTTTACCCATTTAGGCATCTTGACGCCAGCTTCTTTAAGAAGCTTAACGACACGTGGTGATGGCTGAGCACCGTTGTCTAGGTACTTTTGAGCAGCTTCGACTTGAATGTTAGCGTCCTTGGTGTGTGGGTTGTAGCTACCGACGTAGGCAACGACACGACCGCTTGACGGGTGGCGTTGTGATTCCTGAACGGCTAGACGGTAAACTGGGTAGGCCTTGCGACCTAGGCGTTGCAAACGAATTGCTAGCATAAAATTATATCTTCCTTTACTTCACTTAAAAGTCTATTTATTACTTCTCGAACAAGTTTACACTGTTTCGGGCTTAATGTCAATCTGTTATTTGCGCTGCAGCACTTCGTAGGCCATCAGTGCGGCACGTGCGGCTTCTTGCTGAGCGTGCTGTTTGCTCGGACCAACGCCCTTCCCCATCAGCTTGCCGTTGACATACGCACCCAACGTGAATACTTTGTCATGGTCAGGGCCGACTTCTTCTATCACTTTGTATACCGGCGTCGCACCGTCGATACGCTGTGAAACTTCTTGTAAGTGCGATTTAGGATCGCGCCATGTGCCGTTTTCGAGAATCTGGTCGAGCTTGCTGGTGATGTGTTTGTGAATGAATTCAGCCGCGTCGTCATAGCCGCGCTCAAGGTAAATCGAACCGATGACAGCTTCGAAAGCATTTGCTAAAATTTGCATGCGAGCACGTGATGAGCCATTCTTTTCGCCGCGCGACATACGCACCAATGGTTCGTAGCCGAGTTTATCGCCCGCCTCACCGATACTTTCGGTGCGGACAAGTGCAGCTCGCCAGCTCGTCAAAATACCTTCTGATTCGCTGAACGTGTTATACAAATAATCTGTAACGACGAGCTCTAGCACTGCATCACCTAAAAATTCTAGTCGTTCGTTATGTTCACTGACACTTTTTTTGTGCTCGTTTACATAACTTCGGTGCGTCAGGGCAGTTACAAGTAAATCGATATTCTTGTACTCGAATCCGATGTGTTCGCGAGCAAATTCTTGGTATGGCGCCGTTGGCATTCCGGTCATTACAGTTTCTCCTGTCGTATTCGTTTCATCGCAAGTAACATCAGCTTACCGATATCTTCGTATTCAATAAGATCAAGCGCTTCGGCAAACGGAAACCACTTGATTCCGTTCATCCATTCTTCTTTTTGAATGGCGTTTGTGTCGCCCTTTGCCCGTACCAAGTAGATTTGGGTCGTCATAAGGACAAGTCGGTCTATGCGGCGATAGCGGAAGTGGATTTTACCAAGCCACCCCAACATATCGACTTCGTTCAAGCCAGCTTCTTCACCGATTTCACGGCGCGCGGTCTGCTGTGCAGTTTCGCCTTCTTCGATATGACCTTTCGGGATCGTCCAGCGATCTTTAGCATCTTGAATAAGCAATATTTCGACTCCACCATCTTGATTGTGGCGAAAAACGATGCCACCAGCGGTAGGCTCGCGAACTATTTCCTGAATTGAAGGTTTGTGTTTACCAAAGTATTTTTTGAATTTATCAAGTCTTGGCGCTGGCATTGTCTGGTTTCTCCTCGACAAGTGTCCTGAACGCGGTACCGAGTACCCCGTTGATAAACTTGCTTGAATTATCAGAACCAAATGCTTTGGCGAGCTCCACCGCTTC
>DJVK01000007.1:103743-127356 GCA_002441145.1 Candidatus Saccharibacteria bacterium UBA6258
AGGCGCAGTACCGTTCGGTCTACGCGTGCAATCTGTTCAAGTGGCCAGTCTGGCGCTATCGGTTGAATCTGAGCATCTAGCTCAGCCTGGACGCGAACGACACCATCTACTAAATCTTTGACGAATCCTGTATCTTCGATAGCTTCTTCGTACCGCTGGAGGTTACGAGAAAGGATTTCGGCTAAGTCTACAGTAGAGTCTTCTGACTGAGTACGAAATTCGAATTCGTACAAAGTTTGAAGTGCGACGATACGTCCTAAGTGACGATTTGAGGCCATTGTTTGGTTCTTTCTTTGTTAATTATCCCACTCTTAAAAAAGTAGCGATCTACTTCTTTTTGCCAGTTTCGTTCTTGGTCGTGCGCACCTTGATTGGTGACTTCGCGTTAACACGGCGAGCAAGCTTGAGGACCAAGTGGCTGCGACGTAGACCAGTTTTTCGAGGGCTACTCTGTTTCTTAGGTTGTCCCATGAAATGTTCTCCTTTTCTAGGTTGTATAAAACTTAGCTCAATTATACCCCATATATCAGCTTTTAACAAGGGTAATCAGTATCTATGACAGTAAAATATATTGACGCAACATGGCTTTAGTGGTTTAATAACGCTATGAAGACACCCGAAACAGGTGGACGCTCGCTTTATGAGCGACTTTCGCGCCCAGTAGCTATCGCGCTTATTGGGGGCGTGGCATTCGCTGGTTGCAGTAGCCAACGCGAGCCATCAGGACCAACAAAAATAGTTAAAGCCGAGAAGGGTGACACCTTACGCGATATCGTTAACCAAGAATGTGGCACGCTTGCTCTGCTACCACCTGAACTTTTGTTTATAGGAGCAAAAAAACGCATCATGGAACTTGAGGGTAACGAATTTGACCCTGAGAAACCGCTCCCGACAGGCACTCCTGTTATATTTGAAGAATCTACGTGCGCCGAGAGCGGCTATCCAACCGAATAATAGACGCACGTTTATTGACTTTTTATTGCGTTTATGCTATAATGAAGCTACTGGGCCCCGCCCGGTAGAACCCGTACAACTCGACTCGCAACAGAAAGAGGTCCACTATGGGCATCACGATTATCATTATCGCCCTCATGCTTCTCGGCAGCTGGCTAATTACACTGCTCCCGACGTCAACGCGCAGGGATCACGAGAGCTTCGTGGAGCTCACCGGCACGGTGAGTATCGTATCGCTCGGGTTCGTGGCGTTCTGGCTCGTTTTCGGGCTTCCCCGTGGCCAGTCCCCAGCCTTCTCCCTGATTCCTCTCTCGCTGCTCGGCGTCATCGCCGGCCTCATTGCCCTACGGGCAAATAAGGTGTACAAGTCGCGTTATGGGTCGAACCCCGCCTGAAAGGGCGGGGTCTTCCCCTTTTTTAGGGGCTTTTTTATTTAACGACGATGTTGAGCAATTTGCCTTTAACGTAAATCATCTTAAGTGGCTGCTGTTCGCCAACGAACTTAGCAACGTTCAAGTCTTGCAATGCGGCTTGCTTTACTTCATCTTCACTCGCATCAGCATCGACGGTCAATTTAGCGCGTAACTTGCCGTTTACCTGAACAATAACAGTAATCGTATCAGCGACAAGGTATTCATCGTTCCAAGCTGGCCAACCGGCATCTTCTAGTGCCGATTCGTTACCGAGTATCTGCCATAATTCAGCACCCATGTGCGGCGCCATTGGCGCAAGCAATCGAGTAAGTGAATTGAGTGCTTCGTCCCACTCTTCACCTGCAAAACCTTGTACCTTTAATTTATATAGGTCGTTTACATATTCCATCATGGCGGCGATGGCGGTATTAAAGCTGAGCCGGTGATAATCGTCTGTCACCTTTTTAATCGTGCGATGTGTTGCCGTTCGTAATTCTACTGCGTGTAGTGGCTCGCCACTTCTGTCGGCACTCGCAAATTCTTGCTGCAATGTCCAAACACGGTTCAAGAACCTGTAAATACCGGCGATACCGGTTGAACTCCAGTTTGCGTTAAGATCTATCGGTCCAAGGAACAACAAGAACACGCGCAGTGCATCGGCGCCGTAACCTTGGTCAATAACGTCAAGCGGGTCGACAACGTTGCCCTTGCTCTTGCTCATCTTAGTGCCATCTTCGGCCTGAATTAAGCCGTGGTAAACAAGTTTTTTGACGGGTTCCTTAAAGTCAACGAGCCCCATATCTTTAAAGACGTGCGTCCAAAACCGAACGTATAGCAAGTGCGCGACAGCGTGGTCGCCACCAACATACATATCAAGCGGTGCCCAGTAATTTGCTTTCACAGAATCCCAAGGAGCTGTCGCATTTTGCGGATCGGTATAACGAAGCAAGTACCAGCTACTACACGCGTAACCATCCATAGTGTCGGTTTCGCGCATGGCAGGGCCGCCACAAGTTGGGCAGGTTGTATTCACCCAGTCGGTTTCGCGAGCAAGTACAGATTTGCCATCACCCTTAGGTGCGTAATCTTCGACTTCGGGCAAAACTACAGGTAGTTGGTCTTCGGGTACGGCAACTGCGCCGTGTTCCGGACAGTGAATAATCGGGATAGGTGCGCCCCAATAGCGTTGACGGCTCAAAAGCCAGTCGCGCATTTTGTAAGTAACCTTTGCTTTGCCACGACCCTCTTGTTCGAGCCAGCCTACAATCTGCTCCCGTGCGTCGCTCGAACTCATGCCATCGTAGATGCCAGAATTAATCAGCGCACCTTCGCCGTGGTAGCATTGTTCGGCTGTGTCGTGTGGCTTTTCGATAACTTCGATAATTGGTAATTCAAACTTAGTGGCAAACTCGAAGTCGCGTTCGTCATGCGCAGGCACACCCATCACGGCGCCTGTGCCATAGCCGCTCAAAACGTAGTCTGCAACCCAAATTTGCATACGCTCACCCGTAGCCGGGTTGGTAGCGTGCGCGCCAGTAAAGACGCCTGTCTTTTCTTTGCCTTCGCTCATGCGTTCGATTTCAGACTTTTTAAGCGCTTCGGCGACATATGATTCGACAGCTGCTTTGGTGTCATCGTTAACAATATCTTTAATAAGCGCGTGTTCAGGTGCAAGTACAAGGAACGTCGCGCCAAACAGCGTGTCGGGGCGAGTAGAAAATACCGTTACTTCGGCTTCATGCTCGGCAAGAACAAAGGTAATTTCGGCACCCTCAGATTTACCAATCCAGTTTTGCTGTGCGACCTTAATCTTGTTTGGCCAATCTAATCCATCAATTTCTTCAAGTAATGCATCGGCATAGTCAGTGATCTTTAAGAACCACTGTTTCATTGATTTCTTGACGACGTCATTGTCACAGCGCCAACATTTACCGTTAATAACCTGCTCGTTGGCAAGCACAGTCTTGTCGACTGGGCACCACCACTGCATTGATTCTTTTTGATACGCTAGGCCGCGTTTAAAGAATTCGGCAAAAATCCACTGCGTCCAGCGGTAATATTCTGGGTCGCTGGTGTTGATTTCGCGACTCCAGTCGAGACTCGTGCCCATCCGATTAAGCTGATTCTTGAAGTTAGCAATGTTAGTCTTCGTCACGACGGCCGGAGCGGTGCCGGTTTTAATTGCGTAGTTTTCGGCAGGCAAACCGAACGCGTCCCAGCCCATCGGGTTGAGTACGTTATAGCCGCGCTGGCGATAAAAACGTGCGACGGAGTCGACAATAGCATGCTCAAAGGCATGACCGGTGTGCATGCCTGCACCACTAGGGTATGGGAACATGCACGAAAGATAGAATTTTTGCTTAGCAGAATCGTCTGGCGCATCGTATCGATGCTCGTTGGCCCAGACTTGCTGCCACTTTGGCTCTATTTCGGATGGATTATATCGTTTCATTACCCTCTAGTATATCAGAGGTCGTAAGTGCGTGCTACTTGAAGCGCGAGAAGTACCCGTCTTTGGCCTTCATCCATTCTTCAGATTGACGTACAAGTTCATCGTCTTCGGTTAAGTTACATAAAATCTTTACAGCTTCTTCAAGATAAATGCCGCCCTGCGATCCCTTGACCAAAATGACAGCCCCTGGTTCGGTAACGCTGCGAACGAACTCGCCTGCTTCAATAGCATCACGGCAGACTTTTACTTGGCAGCCCCGTTGTCTTGCTGCTGGCGCTAAATGGTTCGCTGCTTCATCGCCAACCACAACAACCCAGGCTAGTAGGCCAGGATCACAAAGCATACCAAGCGTTTCGTGTTCGGACTGGCTGGTTTCGCCAAGTTCATTCATACTCCCCAATACCGCAATCCGTTGTGGTGCCTGATTAAACGAGTACAGTGTTTGCAATGCCGCCGCTGCAGCTGCTGGGCTAGAATTATAGGTGTCGTCTATAATTATCGTGCCGTCAATGCCGTGCATTACGTTCATACGCCCTGGCACGGGCTTGATAAGCGCCAAGCCACTGACGATGTCTGCTGGCGTCAAGCCCATCAACAGACCTGCCGCTATAGCGCCCATTACAGGTCGCAAACTGTGCTCGCCAAGTACATTGATCGTTACCGGGAATGACTCGTGGTTAACTGCGATAATCGAACCACGATATCCAGTTTCGACATCGTAATCCATCTGTTCAAAACGGTATTCAGCCGCACCCGTCGTGCCGTACGTACTAAAGTTCGGGTTAGTTTCGTAATCTGCGTACCGGCTATCCACGTCATCGCGGTTGATCAGCACGAACTTAGAAAAGTCCGACACGCTCATCTCTTCTTTGGCGACTGCGTCCATGGTGCCAAAAAATTCCATATGTTCTGGAGTGATTGCCGTTAGTAATGCAACGTCTGGGCTTAGGTAATGACCAAACTTAGCCAAATCACCCGGCTGGTCAGTACCGAGCTCTTGGATAATTACATCAACATCCGTCGCACTGCGAACGCGCTGTCGTGCAGCCCTAAAGATACTCACCCACGCGCCCACGCTATGCAGGCTTGTCGGATAATCGATACCGAGTATCGCTAACGGTGCGGCAATCTCGGTGTTATGGTTACCTTCGTGCATGCGCACCCGATAGCGCTGTGACAACAGGCTCGCAAGAGCGCGTTTGGTACTTGTTTTTCCAACACTACCCGTCACGACGATTAATCGTACTTCTGAGTGTTTTGCAAAATAACGACGAACGTAGTGTTCTAAAATTTTCTGGATAATAGCTTTGAACATATACGCTTATGATACCGCACTGAGGATGATTGATAAAGTCGGCTAGGCTTTTACGGCAACCCGTAGTTCGACTATCAACGCGGCAAGCATTGGCAATAACGGGCAATCGGGCTGGCGCAATACGCCTATTTCGAATACCGATTCGTACCACCATAACTGCTCTGCGGGCCCGCTACTAAAGTTTTGCCATATCTCATCACCTAGTGCTTTATGATGATGCAATGTATCTTTAAGATTACTAATCTTATCCGCCAGAGCAATCACAACAGATTCCTCTGGGGCTTCGTCTTTTAACCGCGCTAGGTACGCTACTTTACATTCATGACGGTCTTCAATCGTGGGATCTTTGGTTACTCCCCAAATGATTCGTGCAACATTTGCACCAAATAATTCTTCTATTTCTTCTAGCGTGATTTCGGTATCTTCTACCGAGTCGTGCCCTAGCGCAGCAATCCTCGTATCACGATCGGCCGTAACCATAGCAACCAGTTGCCATGTTTCATACGGGTGTTTAATAAACGGCTCTTCATCAATTTTACGGATTTGCTGTTGATGTAATGTCGCAAAAAAGTTAAGCGCTTTCCATTCTTCATCGGGCATGCGGATATGGATGTCAGGTAGTGTACGTAAATGGTCGTGTTTAGGCACGTCGTTCCTTTCAATACCCTCTATAACAAAAACGGCACGAATGTTTGTTTTATCCGTGTCCGTGGCGAGCAGGTGCTTTTTTAAACAGATGCCCTATATTCATAGTATATTCTTATTTATTTATGCTGTACACCGCGTTTTTTTGCGCAAAATACCCACCTCTGTATTTTTAACTCTCTCAAGGTATTGCCTTAGGCGCTTCGACAAGCTATAATATGACACATTATGCGGGTATAGCTCAGTTGTTAGAGCGCATCCTTGCCAAGGATGAGGCCAGGAGTTAGAGTCTCCTTACCCGCACCAAGATATGAACCCACCCTGTGTGGGTTTTTATCTTGGTCTGAGATTGACTCTAACTCCTGGCCGACCCGAAGACGCTAGTCCGTAATTGACGTATTGGAGTCTTTATGACAAAGTGTATACATCTTTTGTCGAGGCAACTCCAAAAGAGTACCCCGACAAGCAGACAACACGAGACAAGGAGAGCATCATGACCGACGTGCGGCCTCAGCCACAACCCACACCCACCACGACCACGTTCGTGGCCTACCTGCGGCCTGGAGTCGTCATCTCGGAGGAATCGAACCGAGTAGTCCCCACGCGCAGCCCACTGCGGGACGCTCAGTCGGCCCCCGACACGGCATACGCGTTCTACTACTTCGACATCCTCAAGACGAACATCGAGATCGACGGCGAATCGGTCGAGTTCCAGAGCCGTCAACGACGCAACCCGAGCAGGCTGTACTACATCGATGGCAAACTGTACGGACGGCGCGGTAGCGACGTGATCTCCGGCAGCGCTGAAAGGTTGCGGTACGAACACGACAACAACGGCCAGCCCTTGCAGGTGCTGTGTCGAAGGGGCAACCTGATGCCGTTCGACCCCGACACCGACGAGCTGATCGCAACTCGGTAATCTCTGCCCACTATCCGCTGGTGGACGTGATGCGCACTACTCGCATCACGTCCACCACGGCGTTTCTCGGTCTGCTTGTCACACCCGCTTCCATAACTGCGTAGTTATGCTGACGAGCCCAAAAGGGCGAAAAGCAATTAAATATCCCTCCGTTACTGGAGGGATATTTAATTGTCTAAAAACTACTTAATGATACAGGTATCAAACCCATAAATCTCGTCGTATGTCTTTAATGCAGGATTATTCTTGTTCTTTTCGTACATCTCAGCGCGACATTCGGCTTCTTTTTGCTTATTGATGCGCACTTGCTCTTGTATACGAGCTTGTATGACCTGCTGCTCTTTTGCTTGAGCTTGTTTGTTGAAATACATCCATCCGCCGCCAGCAGCGAGTAGGATCAGCACTAATCCTGCAGCTGCGAAGTATTGCCATTTAATCACCCGCTTAGGCTTATTCGCCGGCATAGCCGTAAACGAACTACGTCGACTAGCTGCTTTATCTAAAGCTTCAGAAACCTTATGAGTTGCGAGCACTTTTTTGCCAATGCGAGCATACGCTACATTGGTGCGCTTTCGTTCATGTGGATGATTGTTCATAGTTATATGATAGCCTGTGATTATTTATTGTCAAAATGGTTGCAATCAAAAACCCTACGTATGCAGGGTTTTCAATGTAATCGTCGATTAGCTGCTCAAGCTATTGAAGTAGCTGACGCACTGACCTTGGTTCTTAAAGAACTTCTGGTTCATTGTGAGCGTTTCCCAACCGGTGTCTTTACACGCATCTTTGGTATCGATGATGTTGTCGATTGCAAACGCTAGTTTGTCGATAGAAATCGTTGGATCTTGATTACCAGAACCGTCGATAGTCTCTAGCTTAAGTACATAGTTACCGTCGGGGATCTGGGCCGAGTTGAATGTGTGGGTCACATCCATCGATGTGCCAGCTGCCGGCAAGACGCCTGAGCCCGCAATGAAGACGTCGTTCATGTCGTAAATTGAAATACTGTAAACAGATAGTCGTACGTCGTCGGTAATCGTACCGGTGACGACTAAGTCACCCTTGGCCGAAGTAAGTTCGGTAGGTGTGATAATTGTCGCTACAGGTGGTATCAAGTCGACTGGTTCTTCAGCTACGGCACCTTGCTCGAAGTCGCGAGCAACGCTACCCCATACGACACCGTCAACTGCGACAGTCGTACTCGGTGCATCTGGCCCCAAAACGATGTTCATGTTGTACATCATCGCATATGGGTAAGCTGCTAAAATTTGTGGGAATGTATAAAGCTGAGTAGTGTCGAGGCTAACGGTTGCACCGTTACGAGGCACGATACGCAAGTAACCCGCATCTACGTCCCATTCCTGCCACTCACCTGGTGTGATAGCTTGGCTACCGTAAAGTGACTGATCAGCAGGGTCAAATACCAAATCAACAGGGATGTTGCTATCTAGGTTACCCGAAAGCTGCATCGTTGCACGGCCACCGCCGGCAACTTGCTTCATCGAATAAGCAGTGTCACCTAACCAGCTAATTTCGTACCCCATCATGTCAAAGGCATATCCATAGCCAACTGATGCGCCGTCTGTTGCATCTGTCTTTAGTTCGAGTGCACCCGTACCAAATGGAGCTGTCGTGTCGCTGACGAATTTATAAGTTCCACCTGGTTCGACTTTAACAGGGGCCCAGCCGTCTGGAGCGTCGGGCGTGATTGGCATGGCGTAGATATAGCTTGCCGCCAGTACCGGGAACGCGACACCCACGAGAGCAAGGATTCCAGCAGCGACTGCTAATGGTTTTGGTATCTTGATCATTTTACAATTCCTTTTTTGTTTTTATGTGTTCTTGCCGTGATTATACCATACTGTTTATGCATTTGTGTATAGTCTTGTCTAAATTAAATAACTCTAGTAGAATAGGTGAAGTTATCCAACTGTTTATGGCTCTTTAGCTCAGTTGGTAGAGCAGCGGCCTGAAGAGCCGCGTGTCCCCAGTTCAAGTCTGGGAGGAGCCACCAAAGAAAGCCCGTCAGTATACACGCTGGCGGTTTTTCTTTGGTCGGCGAGGTGGGGACACGGCGACGCGTGGTCACGTTCCGCGACCCCGAAACTTCGTGATTGAAAACAAGTTTTCATCAGAAGGTTTCCTTGCGATATGCCGTGCGGGCATATCTCACCCAGTTCAAGTCTGGGAGGAGCCACCATAGAATGAAGATCAGCAAACGCTGGTCTTTTTTCTTTGATAATAAAAAGCTACCCACAGCCGGGGGAAGCTATGGGTAGATCGGAATGGGTAGGACACTAAATTATGGGGTAGTTGGCGTGGTCATGTCAGTATCGTCTTCGTCGACACCATCAGGGCCAGCGTCAAGTGCATCACCTGCGCTATTCGCAGCATCATTTACAGATTCTGCAGATTGGTTAGCACCTTGCTGAATTCGTTCGTCTAAATCTGCACCAGTGCGGTCATAGGCCATCCAGGCTAAAATCAACGCTACTATTGAAAGTGCGAGTGCTAAACCGGCAAGCATACTACTTGCGCCACTTCGTTGTACTGGATAGGTACGAGCAACATCGTCTCGTGTCGTTACAGTTTCATCAGTTTCGTAGTGAACCATTTATCGTTCTCCTTACTTATTGATATGTAACCATCATATTGGCTACGCTCGCGTGCAAGTATGAAAAATGTCACACTATTCTATTTTTATTCATCTCTACCCTAGTCGCACACCGTGGAGTATACTAAAAATATATGCGGGTATAGCTCAGTTGTTAGAGCACTTGCTTCCCAAGCAAGGGGCCGCGGGTTAGAGTCCCGCTACCCGCACCAATTAGACCCAAACAAATTTGAAACAGTATAGTTTTAAACATTAGAGACCAACATGGTCACTTTTTGATAAGATAAGTTAATGCACGACAATTCAAATAAGGAACAAGTAATCGTAATCACAGGACCGTCAGGTGCCGGAAAAAGTACTCTTGCAAGAAAATTGGCAGTTGAACTAGATTGCGCTGCAGTTATCGATATTGAGAATGTAAACTACATGATTGCTAATGGCTTTAAAGAGATAAAAGCAGATAATGAAAGTGGGTTGTCGTTTAATAAGTGGAACCTTGCTGGCGATACGATTGGACTTCTAGCAAGTAATTTCTTAGATAATAACTATCAGGTAATTATTCATGGCCATGTCACTGAAGAATTAATATCGAGTATCGAGAATCGAGTAGACATTACTCAGAAGATAATGCTGTTGCCAAACATTGCATCTGTTGTTTTGAGAGATAAAACGCGTGGTAATCACTTATCAATGGGTGAAGATATGGTACGAAAGCATTATGAATACTTTTTGACCAGTGGTTGGAATGAATTCATTAGAGTTGACAGTACAAATGAGGATGTAAGTACAACACTAGAAAAAATAAAAGCTATATTAGGTCGCTAGATAAATTAAAAACATTTACAAGATTCTGTAAATTGGGATTACTGGCTTGCTCAATGGCAGATGTTTGAAATACGTCAACTATGCTGCACCAAAATTGAATATTCAGATACTCTATGCTTAAATACACCTAACGTGGTCGTCTCACTGCAACCATTCGCTACTCATTCGGCGAGCAACATGGACAGACACCGAGACCACCGACAATGAATGAATAGCTTACGCCACTGGGATATCGTCGAACCTGCGCGGCAACAAGCTCTCATTAATTAACAAAGGGATACTATGCAAAAGCAAGACAAGAGTCACAAAGACTACGAAGCAGAATATGCATACAACCACGAAAACAGCCTAAAACACTGGCGATCGTGGGGATCATGGTTTAGCTGGGGCAGCCCAGTTGGCCTAGGCCTGTTCTTCATTTCTGTAGCAATCACGCTATGGATCATGAGCCAAGCCTTCGGCTGGAACTAACCTTCCCGCCAGCAAACAGCACCGTCATAATAGCGGTGCTGTTTTTAATCTGGGCCAACGTTTTATGATATGATTTCGATATGAACGAAGACAAAAATCCCCTCCCGCCCGCCGATACGCCATATGTAGCACAACCCACTGGACAAGCTGCCGAACAGCAGCCTATCGCGCAAAACTTCACCATGCATATAGTTGAACCGACCGTAAGCAAGCCTTCGAAATGGCGACCTTTATTTAAAGCAATAGGCATCGTGCAGGCCATAGCACTTGTGTTGTATGTTATTTTCATGAACCAGACAGTATTGTTAGCTATGGGTAATATTGCCGGGCTTGGTGTTGGATTGATGCTATTAACGCTTGCTCCGATAGTTGTCATCTTGGCTCTTATTAATCTCATTGGATTGCCAATATATCTGTATCAACATAAAATCAAAGGCACCGGGTTGGCGTTAGGTGTCGTGTCTCTTGCTATATCCATCTTCTTTATAGTATCGGGGGCTCGCGTAGCATACGCATCAATAATGTTCAACACTGGCAATATAGTTAGCTTAGCTTGGCACGATGGTGAATACGAGCCGCTTAGATAGTATTAGGTTAGTTATAAAAATAGCAGTTAGCAGGCAGCCTACGTACAAGGCGTCACCTTCGCACTTGCGCCATTTTTACACCCCAAATTTTATAAAGATTAAATTACACGAAGAACTGTTTTTTACTTGCCTTCGATACGATGAATCGAATCATGCCCAAGACCATAGTGGTGTGCGATTTCATGCCACAACGTGCGTTTAACTTGTTCGAACAGTGATTTTTGATCGTGTGTCACTTGTAAAAGCGGGTGCTTGAAGAGTGTTATCTTATCGGGCAGAACAAGCGCATACCCAGCACCGCGCTGTGTTTGTGGGATGCCCTCGTAAAGCCCCAGTAGCAACTGGCCATGCTTAACGCCCTGCTTACCAAGCTGTTCGGTGGTCGGTTTATCTGCGTACGTAATAGCAACGTTATTAAGATTTTTAATATACTCCTGAGGCAACTCATCCATAGCCTTATTGATCATCGCTTCGAATTGCTCATCTGATATATCCATCCCTCTATTATACCTTGCTCATAATGCCTACATAAAACCAAAGGACCGCAGAGGCGGTCCTTTTTGGTGGTATAGGGGTATAACGTATAGTTGGAGGGATTAACTATTGTTTACGTCTACCGAAGTCATGTTTTGAATTTTAGCTGCAAAACTGACACATTGGCCCTGGTTGCGGAACATACGTCCATCAACGTTTTGCAAAGTCTTCCATCCGCCTTTTTTACATTCATCTTTGGTGAGCGGCACTACTGGGGCTTCTTCCTCACCGTCACCATCATCTACTAACGGTGCTTCAAAGTTATACGTCTGGCCGTTCAGCTGAACGCCATCGACGTTAATTGCGTAATCTGTGTTGTAGCTGCCTACATTCACGCCGATACCCTGTAGTTGTGCATTTGGGTACCACGCTTTAATCTGCTCTAGCGTGTAGAATGGCGCTCCACCGCTACCAGCGACGAGCGCTGCGTCACCTTCGCCGTATGACTTAGACGACCAGAACATACCTTGGTCGACATCCCACTGCTGCCACTCAGTAGCACTCACGGGTGCCGGATCGGGGCTGCCTTCGTTCTGCCAATACGGCTCAAAAACTAAGTTAGTATCGAACGTGCCATCGCCAGTTAAGTCAACGGCTAGCGTCATTGATGCCGAGCCGCCCTCGCTCGACGCCGCTACTTGCTTAGTTAAATAACTTAGCGTCGTAACGTCGTTCAGCGGCATGTTTTCAGGGTGCGCAAATACCGCTTTTGCTGCAACGTCACTCGTTGTCTTAAGTTGTAGAGAATTAGATCCCATGCCAGCTGGTGCATCGTCGACTAATGTCGCCGTTCCGCCGTTAATACTTGCGTCAACCCAACCGTTAAGTTCAGTTGGTGGCGATACTGTTACAACCCCATCTAATGCCATCGCAGATGGTGCTGCAACAATTCCCACTAAGCCAGTCATGATTCCTGCTTTGATGCTTGTATTCATGTGCTATCCTCCCGTACCCGCTTATTCTATTTGTGTTTGGCGGGCAACAGTAACAATCTTCTCGTATTGGTTATGGTTAGCCTGTGAAAAATGTCACAACCTGCGACTTGTGAGATTTTTTAACAGAGGTAATTTTCCGTTGTAATAATCCTTACGAACAAATGTTCATATAAAAATACCTCGCACATTGGCGAGGTATTTAATCGATACATCTTGATTTGCTATTTGAGTGCACTGGCGATTAGTGCATCAATAAGTTCTGGGTAATGCATACCGGTTGCACGCCAAAGTTTTGGATACATGCTGATATTAGTAAACCCAGGCAATGTATTAACTTCGATGACGTAAAACTTATTGCCTTCGAGCAAATAGTCAACGCGCGCTAACCCTGTACACCCAAGCACTTCGTAGGCACGGGCAGATGTATCACGAATCTTTTCGGCAAGTTCATCGGCTAGCTCAACATTCGTTAATGCCTGCGACGTACTGTCTGGCGAATACTTATCTTCGTAGTCGTAAAATTCTGCACCTGGAATAATTTCGCCAATGCCACTCACCTTGTGTTTTGGTGGGTTGCCGAGCACCGCTGTTTCGAGTTCACGGCCAGTGACGGCGCGCTCAATCAATACGCGATCATCATGTTCAAGTGCCGTCTTAACGGCAGCGATAAATGCCGATTGGCTAGTTACTTTACTAATACCCACCGAACTGCCCGAACGTGCCGGCTTAACGAACATCACGTCACCTAGCTGTTTGGCAACTTCATCGTAATGCGGCATGGGATTGCCCTTGCGATATACGACGTATTCGACAGTTTTTATACCATTAGACTCTAGGACTTGCTTAGTAAGAATTTTATCCATACATACAGCGCTAGCAGTAGTGTCGCAACCTACGATAGGAATGTGCAACAGCGCGGCGACGCCCTGGACTGTACCGTCCTCGCCGTTCTTGCCATGCAATATCGGCAATATTACATCTGGCCTGACAACCGTATTACCGGGAATGGTAAGCAAACTCTTTGCCCCTGGAGCGAGCAATAGCTGCACGCCACCGTGTTGTTGCGGCGTTTCGGTCCACTTATCTAGTAGCCACCATTTGCCGTGCAAATCGATGTAACAAAGTAGCATATTGTATTTTGAATTGTCGCAAGCGGCATAAACATTGCGCGCAGAGGTAACCGAGACGTCGTGCTCCGACGACTCACCGCCGAACAGTAGAAGTACGGTTTGTCGTGTCATTATGACCTTAGTGTACATCATCCATGCTAGCGCCACAAATCGACCGTTGCTACAGGGGTATAATTTGGGAGGTCGCTAGGCAGAGTATATACTAAGTATATGAACCGCGTACCGTTAGCCGAACAAATGCGACCTACCTCACTCGATGAAGTGATTGGTCAATCGCACCTGCTGGCAGATGGCGAAATCCTTAAGCAAATCGTTGCAAAACAAGAACCGGTCAGCCTGATTTTGTGGGGGCCGCCCGGCACAGGCAAAACGACACTGGCACGAATCATTGCTAACGAAGTTAACGCAGAATTTATCGAACTATCAGCCGTCACTGCAGGTAAGAAAGATGTTATGGTTGTCGTTGAACACGCCAAGCAAAACTGGAACCTAAAAATGCGCACGATATTATTCGTCGACGAGATTCACCGCTTCAACAAAGCGCAACAAGACGCGTTTTTACCGCATGTAGAATCTGGCCTAATTACATTGATTGGTGCGACCACCGAAAACCCAAGTTTCGAAATCATCACGCCGTTACTCAGCCGTAGCCGCGTACTCGTATTGCAGCCACTCACGAAAGACGAAATTATCATCGTATTAAAACGTGCGTTAAAGCATATTAAAAAAACTAAGTCCGTTACGCCAAAAGCTCTCGATTATTTGGCTGAGCTAAGCGGTGGCGATGCACGCGTAGCACTGGGCAACCTAGAACTTGCGCTTAGTTTAGAGGCAGACAAAGTAACGCCCGAAATCGTAAAGGTGGCCGCACAAAAACGCATCCCTGGCTACGATAAAAAAGGCGACATGCATTACGACGTGGTTTCGGCGTTTATAAAAAGCATGCGTGGTAGTGATGTAAAAGCGAGTCTTTACTACCTGGCTCGCATGCTCGAAGCCGGCGAAGATCCAAAATTCATTGCCCGTCGCATGGTAATTTTTGCAAGCGAAGACATAGGCCTTGCTGGTAATGGTGCGCTAGCGCTTGCCGTAGCGACGTTCCAGGCCGTCGAGCGTATCGGCATGCCCGAAGCTCAATATAATCTATTCCACTGCGCCACCGCCCTCGCACGCTCCGAAAAGTCGCGCGAAACAACCGACCTGATGTACGAAGCAAAGGATCTCGCGAAAAAATACCCCGACTCACCTGTCCCGCTGCATATCCGCAACGCGCCTACAAAACTGATGAAAGATCTTGGCTATAGTAAAGGCTATGAATGGAAGGCCGCGTTCAAGCCTAAAAAAGGCTTTTTACCAGACGACATCAACTAACGTGCGCGCTTTATGACTTCGCGATATCGTTTGACGTACTCTTCGGCCATACGGGCAGATGAAAACTTATCCGCGACGCTCTGGCGACATTTAGCCGGGTCGATTTCGTCAACGCGCAGAGCATACTCTTCGAACTCTTTGTCGTTATTCGCCAAAAATCCGTTGACACCGTGTATGATGATTTCAGGCATTGCACCACGGTTCATCGCAACGACAGGCGTACCACAAGCTAGGGCTTCGATTACCGCCATACCAAATGGCTCTTCCCAATCAATCGGGAATAGCAGTGCCTTGGCATTCATCAAAAACTGGTTCTTTTTTTTACCGCTCAGATTGCCGACGTACGTTATACGCGGATACTGCAGCAAATCTTTCAAAATATTATCGCTAAAGTAACGGAACTCTTCGTTTTTGCGATAAGGACTAAGCGGATTTGAAAGTTCCAATAGCACTCGCCTATTCGATCCCATTCCGGCTACCGTACCCGCCATGCGCAAACGCTTTTTATTCTTTATAGCAAACTTGATTGCACGGTGCTGGCCTTTATCTTTAGTAAAGCGCGCAAGCGTAATGTAATAATCTTTCTTTTTATCGCTGAACGGAAAAGCGTCTAGATCGATAGCGTTGTGAACTGCCGGCAACATGTGATCCATTATTCTCGCAGGCGCCTGTTTTGCCATTGCCTCAGATATACACACCATGAACAACCGGCCTAGGTCCATGTACTCTAATTGCAGTCTATTATCAGCTTGTCCATCATCCATGCTGGCCTTGCTAGAGAACGGAGGCCCATGGAATGTATGTAGTACCGGTGGCATGCCCTTAATACGGCTTGCGAGCGAAAAATATGTAGGCCCAATATACGGGTTATGATCGTGGATGATATCGAACTTTCCGTCTTGCTCGATTTTTTGCAACGCAAAATTAAGATGCGCTTGCATGATTTGTAACGGCGCATCGTAATAGGGCATGTCAATCATGTCAAACGTCTCTTGCTTATACAGAGAATGCGTTTTGACACCGCGCATCTTGCGTGCTCCGTTAGCAAATAACTCTACTTCTACGCCATGCTTGCGTAATTCTTCGATGATACCCTGGACAACAAGCTCGATTCCGCCGTATCCTTTGATAGGCAGNNTCATCGTTACTCACTTTCCTCATTATCATAGCGCCTGCGGTATAATAAAAGTGTGGGAAATATCACACATTTGCAAAATAACCTACCTCACGACTACCGGTTACTACCGGGTGAATCAGTTTTGCATGTCCAGGACCACCCCGACCAACCCCATAGCGAATACGAACCATCTAGCTTACGAGAGATACTCCGATTAACACGCGCGAGCTCGCCGCACGAAATTGGTAAAACAGGCCCGGCAGTCGCTGCGTTATCGCGCCATACCGATTCTACCGACACTCCAGATCACCTACGTCTTTATGAGGTCATCTTTGGTCGCGATTCATTACGCGTAGCAATTGATCTTATTTCGAGCTACCCTGAGCTTGCGCGTGCTACTACGCTAGAACTTGCCCGCATGCAGGGCCTAGAGGACCACTTTGAACGCGAAGAAGAACTTGGTCGCATCGTTCACGAAGCACGCGACCCAAACGACCCTATTGCCCTACAGCTAACCAAAAGCCGGGGATGGGGCTGGCCATACTATGCAACCGTTGATGCTACGCCCGAATTTATCCGCACCCTCACCGCCTATTGTCAACGTTCCGAGGAAAACCGCGCCTTCTTGAGCGAGCTTTACGTCGATCGACACGGTAACACGCAAACCATGAGCCATGCACTCGAACTTGCCCTGCTTTGGATAACCCGACGACTTTCTAGCAACGAAGAAGGCATTTTAGAATATTGCACCCCGCTAGAATTTGGCGCCGAAAATCAGGTGTGGAAGGATTCATGGGACGCCTATCACCATGCTGATGGCACATTGGCTAATCACAAACGCGGTATCGCATCAATCGAAGTTCAGGTCACGGCATATGATGCGTTAATCGATGCCGCCATTCTTTATGAAGACATTTTAGATGATCCCAATCGCGCCAAACACCTGCGTCACCAGGCGAACGAACTCAAACAAGCAATATTCAGCCTATTCTGGACCGACGAAAAAGGTGGCTACTTCGTGCTCGGCACTGATCGCGACAAAAACGGCACATTGCGCCAGCTGAAAGTACGGACATCAAACATGGGCCACGTGCTTAATTCCCGGTTACTAGAAGGTGACGACCCTAAACTCGTACATATGCGCTCCTGCGTCATCAAGCAAATCTTGTCACCTGAAATGCTGAATATCAGCGGAATCCGAACGCTCGCATCAGACGAGGTGCGTTTTAGGCCCGGCGCATACCAAAACGGCAGCGTCTGGCTATGGGATACTCATCACATAGCAAAAGGATTGCGCCGACTCGGATATCGTACCGAAGCGAACGATCTTGATCAGCGCCTGCTAAACGTCGTAAAGCAGACCAAAATGTTCCCTGAATACGTTCGTGGTGATGACCTATCGGTTCCGCGTATCAATACACAAACAATCATTCTTTGGGATGACGTTAATAAGCGCGAAAATGTCGTGGAACAGCCACCTCAAGAAGTACAAGCCTGGACAGTCGCCGCAATCTTGGCGACGAAACAGCGTTTAAGCCGCGATATTTAGCGGGTGTTTGATACATTCAACTAATACAGCCTCGAAAGGTCGCAACGTTACGTGACCATCGCCAGAAATATCAGGGTAATCGACGGGGTGCGTGCAGCATAAGACTCGCCCGCCATGTGGCAGCTTAACCTTGGCTGGCTTATCGGTAAAGTTAAGTGCTACATATACATGCTCGGTTGCAGTGCGGCGTGCAAACGTCATAACATCTGCCCGTGCTTCGCCGAATGTTTCGTAATCTCCTTCACGCAGTACCGATAAATTAGAACGAAGTTTAAGTAAGCGACGATACAACGACAAGAATGAATCATGTTCCGTGAGCTGCTTTGCTACATTAATACGCGCGACATTCTCGCCGATAGGTAGCCAAGGTTCGCCGGTCGTAAAACCTGCGTTCTCAGTATCATCCCATCGCATTGGTGTACGCTCAGGGTCGCGACCTTGCCCAAGTCCAGGCTTACGCAACTCCACGGGGTCTTGTATCTTATCGGCAGGAATATCAACGTTTTTCATACCGAGTTCGTCTCCATAATAAACCACAGGGAGGCCTGGCAGAGTCAGTTGTAATAAGGCGATAAGACGTGCTTGTTCTTCGCCGAAACGCGTTGCCAGGCGCCATTGGTCGTGATTGCCGAAACAATAAACCGGCGTATGCTCATCGGTTATCATACCTTGGAACTCACTGATAAATTGCCCAAACTCTTGCGCATCAAATGGCACGCCCATGCCCGAGAAGTTGAATGGCATACTCACTTTAGGGTTAATGCTATAAAAGCCTAGGTACTGTTCGCGCGGAGGACTAATAGCATCATCGGGATAATCTTCGAAGATCATAATTCGATCATCGTATTCAGCGACAACATCAGTCAATTCGCGCAGATATGGAAACAGCTGCTTACCGAAGCGACTGTTTTTATGAATTACCATATCGAAATCATCTACATGTTCACCAGGCTTGAACTTAGGATTCTTTGGGTCGTCGATAAGGTCGGGATGTTTGCTAATCCAGCGTACAGCATCAGCACGAATACCATCGACACCCATATCAAACCAAAAACGCAAGACTTCTTTCATCTCTGCACGAACGAGTGGATTATCCCAATTTAAATCAGGCTGTTCTTTTAAGAACGTGTGCAGGTAGTATTGCCCGCGCGTTTCGTCCCATTCCCATGCCGGGCCACCAAAAATACTACGCCAGTTATTTGGCAAACTACCGTCGGGCTTTGCATCCCGCCATACGTAATAATCGCTTTTGTCATTCGACTTCGAAGACTTAGATTTTAAGAACCACGGGTGTTCATTTGACGTGTGATTAGGAACGAAATCGATCATAACTTTAACGTCACGCTGGTGTGCCTTGTTTATCAGTTCGCGGATATCATCGAGGGTACCAAAATCCGGATGAATATTACAGTAATCGCTAACATCATAACCAAAGTCAGCCATTGGCGACGGGAAAAATGGCGAAAACCAAACCGCATCGATGCCGAGTGAATTCTTTTTGCCGTGTACATAATCGAGACGCTCGATAAATCCACGTAGGTCACCGACTCCGTCGCCGTTGCTATCCATGAAGCTTCGCGGATATATTTGATAAATTGCGTTTACATCTTGCCACGTCTTCATATTACTTCCCCTGCTCATCCTTAAGTGCTGCATAGACGCCGTTCGTCCATCCGAATCCGTCTTGAAGCGGATATTCACCGCCTCCGCCTAAATCACCAGCCTTCATAACATTATATTTTTCAATCATCTTTCGCTTGTCGGCAAACACATTCTCGTTCGAGCGCAACCATCGGTCACGTATCGTATTGGCGAGCTCAAAGTATCCGTACTCACGCAAACCTTGAATCGCAACCCACTGCAGTGGTGCCCATCCATTCGGCGAATCCCATTGCTGACCATTTTTTTCGAACGTCGTTACAAGGCCGCCATCGTGCAAAAAGTCTTTTTCGATGCGTTTTGCTACTGCAGCCGCCTGCTCGCTAGTGGCTATTTTTGCATATAGCGGGAAGACGCCAGCTAGTGTGATCCGGCCTGTCGTGTGCCCCGACCTAAAATCGTAATCTTCGAAGAACTGGGTTTTATTGCTCCAACAATAGCGGCGAACAGTTTCGGCTCGCTTTTCGGCTGAACTGTGGAATCGCTTAGCAAATAACGGTTGGCGGATAATCGTATACGCCTCGGCAATCGTCATTTCTAGCTGATACATCAAACAGTTTAGGTCAACTGGAACAATATCGGTCGTATAAATACTTTGAATATCATTTACGTCACGGAACCATCGCGAACTAAAGTCCCAACCGCTTTCTGCACCGGCGCGCAGGTCAAGGAATATCTTATCTTTATTTTCGCTTCGTGCAAGTTCTGCGGTTTCGATATCCTCACGTCGCGATTCGGGGCGTGGTGTCGTTTTATTATCAAAATAGCGATTGAGCACAACGCCATTCGGCATCATGACGACACGTGCATATGCAGGTCGGTCGGCGTGTTCACCTGTAATCTTTTTGCCCTTCATCCAAAAGCGGTATTCAGCGATGAGCGACGGCAGATATTCGGTATAGGTACGTGCGCGCCCTTTGTGGCGAGCAAGTAGTTTTACCATCGATGCAAAAAATGGCGGCTGAGAGCGACTCAAGAAATACGTACGGTTAGCGGTTGGTATCATACCAAACTTGCGCAGCATGTACGCGTAGTTTTTAACCATGCCACTAATCCCATCCCAACGCTCATCCGCGGCGAGGCCAAGCATGATGAAATATGTATCCCAATAAAACTGCTCACTAAATCGACCGCCGGGGACGATGTATTCATGCGGTAGTGCGATTAATGATCCACGATTTTTGCGATTACGACGTTTGAGTTCGTCCCATAGAGTGGTTACATGTTCACGCGCGGTGGTTGAGTCGCTAGGAACATACGGATCATCCCTATGATAGGGATTGAATTCGTAAAAGTGTCTGTTCACAAATTCTTGCAAATTAAAATGCGGATCTTTTTTAGCAATCATATATTCACGCTTTATTTCGCGCACACGTTGACGCGGTACGAGATCGACAAACGTTTTACCATCAGTAAAAACGCGAGTGCGCTGAACCTCGTCGAATAATTCTGAGTAGGACTCATCAGGGCTTTTGCCCGTGCGTATCAGCGTTCCCGCGCTCGCAACAAGTGCCGTTTTGACTCTGTCTGTGCTCTGCTTCGCGATAGCTGGTTGTTTTTTGAATAAACGGCCTAACATACTGCATAGTATAGTGCTTATGCATCCCTGTTACAAGGCGCGCCACGACTATCAATGACGTAATAATTACTTAAATTCGAAACTTATACACATCTGTAACGTAAATTGTTGTTGCCAACTGTATTGCATATGGTTATACTGATGATATACAAGGTGGTAAACAAAAAGGGAAAAAACATGAAAAGAAAACGAATTCACGTTCAGTACATCGGTTAGTAGCCGACTGACTCCGCCCATCCGGGCGGTTTTTTAGTTATATAGTCGTGAGTAGGTAACGAGTCCGACACCAATTGCGACAATAATGATGCCAGCCAAGCTTACCGGCGTGAGCTGTTCTTTGAATAAGAATACTCCGAGTACGGTCGTTAAGACTATCGTTCCGCCGTAAATTACCGGCATGACGAACGATACGTTTTCGGCGCGCGAAAATATGTAGGTCATCAGCATAGAGAACCCAGCGATTGCGACACCAGCTAGTAGCGCGTAAATCCAGCCTTCCTTTGTCATTTCAGCGTGCTTTTTTGCCTGTAGTGCGTAATAGGCTATCAATGGCAATGTCATACCAATGCCGTTGCCGATAACGGCAACGAGCGTCGACGGGAACATAGTACTTGCACGCGCGGTCAATAAGCCGAATATCGTGTACAGAATTATCGCGATAATTGTAAGGACGATAATTGGCACGGTGGCTACTTGTTACGCTTACGTTGGTTAGGGTCAAGGAATCGTTTGCGAAGGCGTAGGCTCTTTGGCGTGACTTCAAGCAATTCATCGTCTTCGATAAAGTCGATACATTGCTCAAGACTTAACTCGATGAATGGAGTCAGCTGTACAGTACCATCACTTGATGAGCTGCGCATGTTAGTAAGGTGCTTAGCCTTACATACGTTTACTTCAAGATCTTCTTGGCGAGTGTAAAGGCCGATAATCATTCCGCCGTATACCTGGACGGCTGGACCAACAAATAATTGCCCGCGGCTTTCTGCATTCTGCAAGGCATATGGCGTGGTAGTACCGGCTTCGAAGGCAATAAGAACGCCGTTACGAGTTGTCTGTAGCTTGCCGCCCATTGGCTGGTAGCCGTGCGGCAGGCTGTTCATGATAACTGTTCCCTTTGTTCCGGTAAGGAGAAGGTTACGAAGACCAATCATTGCGCGAGTAGGTAGAATGTAGGTCATACGCGCAGCACCACTACTTGCCTGCTCTTGCTTGAGCAAGATTGCTCGGCGAGCACCAAGTTCTTGGCTGACGACGCCGACAAATTCGGGCGAAACTTCGATCTGGAGCTCTTCGACTGGTTCTTGTGTTTCACCATCTTTTTCGATTGTCACGACTTGTGGACGACCGACTTCGAATTCGAACCCTTCGCGGCGCATAGTTTCAATCAATACCGAAAGGTGTAGCTCGCCACGGCCGCTCACGGTAAATCCAATACCGTTTTCTTCGACACGTAATGCAACGTTGGTTTCGAGTTCTTTTTTAAGACGGTCACCAATTTGGCGGCTTGTGCTAAATTCACCTTCTTTACCCTTGAATGGGCTGGTGTTTGGGCCAAGGTACATACTTAGCGTTGGGGCTTCGATGTCGATGACTGGCAATGCTTCAGGGTTTTCTTTGTCGGCAATCGTTTCACCGATGTGGGCTTCGCTAATACCAGTTAGTGCGACGATGTCGCCGGCAATCGCGCTATCGACTTCTTCGCGGCCAAGACCACGGTAACCGAATAGCTTATCGATGCGACCACTAATTTGCACGCCATCGCGTTTGATCAACGTGACAGCCATGCCCTTTTTAGCAATACCACGGCTAATGCGACCAATAGCGTATTTACCAAGGAATGAGTCGTATTGCAATGCCGTTACGAGTAACTGCAATGCACCATTTGCATCAACCTTAGGTGCGGGGATATCACTGATGATAGCTTCGAAGATTGGAGTCAGGCCGGCGTGCTCTGACGTATTGTCAGGTAGTGTCGTCCATGCTTTACCTTCACGACCAATGGCATAATACACTGGGTAGTGCAGCTGAGCGTCGTCGGTAGCAAGTTCTAGGAATAAGTCTGAAAGTTCATCTTCGACTTCGTGAATACGGCGTGATGGCTTGTCAATCTTGTTGATGACGACAATAGGCTTAAGGCCTAGCTCGAGTGCCTTAGAAAGCACGAACTTAGTCTGAGGCATAGGGCCTTCTTGCGCGTCGACGATGAGCATGACGCCGTCAGCCATGTTGAGAGTACGCTCAACTTCGCCAGAAAAGTCGGCGTGTCCTGGGGTGTCGATAATATTAATTTTGTAGTCACCGTAGTAGATAGATGTCTGTTTTGCAGTAATCGTAATACCGCGTTCGTGTTCTTGGTCGCCGCTGTCCATGATGAGATCTTGGGTCATTTCGGCCTGGTTATCACGGAACGTGTTGCTTTGTTTAAGCAAACCATCAACCATCGTTGTCTTTCCGTGGTCGACGTGCGCGATAATCGCGATATTGCGTATAAGTGTTGCGTCTTTCATAAAATAACGGCCTGCAAATTTCTACAGACCTTCCTTA
>DJVK01000021.1 GCA_002441145.1 Candidatus Saccharibacteria bacterium UBA6258
TAGAGACCTCCTTGCCTTACGTTGCAATTTTTACTATAAATGCAAACACCCGCGAGAGGTGTAATATTAATTACAAAAATACTTATTTAGTAGCGATCTATGGACCAGACGGACTTAACCGTAGCGTACACCAGGTGTTACCCCAGTAGTTCGCGCCAGAACCAAGCCCACACACCTTTGTGTCGGGTCCTTTAGCAATCCATTCGATTCGAGCTTCTTTTGTTGAAGTAAAGTAGGCATACCTAAACCCGCGCCACGATTCAGTACCGAGCATAGTTATTGCGTACGTAGACGTCGGCAATGTTCCGTATTTACTTAACGCCGTTCTTAGTGCCGTTGAAGAGCCCACCAGATAGGTGTTATCGGCACTGCGTAAACAGTCGCCTGCCGCATAGCCGTCTACGGCGGCGTAATCCCCCGCCGAACCCAAACAGGTTTCACCGCCACCGGGGTAAGAGTCGGATATAGAAGCTGGATAGGTACCATTTTCGAGTTTATGCATTTCTAACAACCGTACGTACTGCGAAGCAATGGATGACTTACGTGCATTTTGCGAGCGATCCGATATACCCGTATACGCAACGACCGTTATGGCAGCCAAAATAGCGATTACGACAATCACGATTAGCAGTTCGACGATTGTAAATCCTCGGCGCTTCTGTGGCATAGCTATGCGTAAGTTCATTAGATAAATTGTAGCATATAAGCATAAGCCGTGTGTGAAATGACTAAGGATTTGGCGGAGTGAAAAAGGAAGCGGGAGCTTGCTCACGACCCTTTTGAGCGAGGAGCGAAGCGATACCTGCGAACTTTTGCTCTGGCAAAAGACGCAGGTATGAATCTTGCTAGCGAAGCTAAGAAAAATCCCCCAGTCCTTTTAAGGTCTGAGGGGTTTTTCTTGGTTGCGGGGGCAGGATTTNNACCGGGCTGCTCCACCCCGCGATACATATTCAATATTACCAGAGATAGCTTACTTTTGCAACTGTTCAGCCGAGGTGCCCAACAAGAACCCGGCCCACTGTTCAAGGTTGCTTGGTGCGCTGCCTGGCTCGCTCGCCTTTTGTGCGACAGTTGGCTCTTTGCCATACTGCTTAGCAGCTTCGCTATTAGGTGGCAAAATGAGCACCTTCTCGCCCTGCGCAGCTAACCCAAGGTGTTCACGCGCAGCAAGGTCTTTATATTCATCGCTACGGTAGTAATTTTGCTGGTATTCAAGCGTTGCAACCTCTAGTTCGGTCAGCTGGAGCTCACGTTTGCGGGCATCGTAATCTTTTTGCAATGCAAAGTTGCGCTGCATCATCGTGATCGATCCCCACGCCCAGCTAGCCGCAATAATCAACGCGATAGCCACCACGATATTGTTCATCGTGCCGTAACGGTGCTTTAAATGATAGAGCGTTTTTATAATGTCTGTTTGCTTCATCGGCATTCTTATTATAGCCTACAGTGGTAAAATGGGCTATAATAGCTCAAGTAAACCTCTGGGGGCGTAGCTCAGCGGTTAGAGCAGCGGGCTCATAACCTGTTGGTCGCTGGTTCAATCCCAGCCGCCCCCACCAAAAATAATTCCCCATCTTTTACGATGAGGGATTATTTTTTAGAGATTCATATCTTTTATGCTGCCTGGACCGTTTAGACTTATTTTTCGACCCAAGATACGCTTCTTTAAATTGATAGCGAGCCGCCATCATGTCGTCATGCACAACAAGCGGGTCGACGCCAGCATTCGTCAAAGCCGTCTCGCCATAACCGAGGGCGAAATATATGTTCCCTTCCAGGCCCGCCTGATTAGCATCGCGCTTAAGGCGTGCTTCGCCACCGTAGCGATGAATTTTAAGTTTATCTCCAGATTTAACCAACCCGTTAAGTTCGTTCATGCGTGCAAATTTAGTTAGAGCCTGTGCCATATTTGTTGCATATCTACCTAGTTCGACAGAGGGGTACGACCGTTCAAGCCTAAGTGGCAAGATTACCTCGGCATCAGCAATCGATTGGTAAAAATGATCCTTGTCATCAAGCGTATCGGGAGCAACATCCTCACGATAGAGGTCGCTGAACCGCCTGTAGCCAACGGCATCAAACCCTGCGTCATCACGTGGGTGAATATCGCCTTCTTTGTCTACAAAGCTATCTGGATTGAGTAACTCTTTGATGCGTGGCGTTTCCATATAGTTATATTATAGCATAAGCGCAACAATAATGCAATATGCTTTAAGTATTTCGCCAACAAAAAAAGCCCCGGTGGGGCGTATCCTACACGGACGGCCCCTGGGGCATTTTGGCACCTGTTTGTTTGTATCTCTACAATATCATCATGGTGCTTGTGTTTGCAAGTCTAAACTGTGCGAACTATTTTTTCTTAGAAACAGTCAAGAAACCGTTACGTGGGTTTTCTTTGACAACGCGGTCTTCTGGAAGATCGACTGGAGTACCCTTTGCGTTCTTCTCTACCTTAGCGAAGAAGTAGATTGTCTGTGGTTTGCCACCACGAAGTGTTACTTCGGTCTTGTGTAGGTAGTATGTTACACCTTTTGAGTTCGTGTGCTTGTAAGCCATAAAGTTATACCTCCTATTAGCATCTTACAGAGTAAGCGTATCGCGGATTGAAACAGGTGTCAACACTTATAGCTCTCTGTAATGATGTTTGAGTAACATCCGTAGGATTGCGAGGCTTAAGAGGCGGACGATAATGACCCCTGTTAAAATGGCTGAAATCAGTAGTGAAAAACCAGCAAAATCGGGTGACCACCGTGGAGAAACAAAACTATAGCGATATAGAGCAGGATTAGGCAATTCTGGCTCTGGCAACGTCTCTGACCCCGGGCGCTTTGAAAGCTCATTCAAGAAACATTGCATGTACGCGCTAGACCATCCACTAAACTGAGGCTTACAGATTGCCTCGGCTTCGGCATTGATGCGGGCGTTTTCGGTTGAGGCACTTGCTGCACGCTCAATTGCCTGCTGGGCATCGCGATTGTATTGTTCCTGCAAGTAAAATACACCGGTGCTTGCATTCATGTGCGCAGATGAAAACCGTTGTAACGCATAAACTCGACCAGTGATATCGTCGATGTTGCCCGTTTTATCAGCCGCGGCGATAGCCTGGCGGCGCGCAATCATGCCAGTATTGTTTATGCGCAGGAATGTAGCTGTAATAAACAGCATCAGGATAAGCAGAATAACCAGCTTCCAGGTTTGGATTCCCTGCAACTGTTTTATACTTCGCTTTATTTGCCTTTTATCGGCCACCTAAATATCCCACCATAGTAATAGTGCTTTTAGTATAGCACTGTTTATCGGGCGGCGCGACGAGAAATAAGGAGAATAAGTTCGTATGCTGCGGCGGCAAAAAAGGTCAGTTTCATGCCCTGCTCGACCCCTAATGTATGGACACTTAGCGCCAAGACGATACAGGCCGCAGCGGCGCCCAGATTGACGGCCATTTCGATGAACATGACATAGACAATCCTGTAGCCGTAGCTATCGGCAATATCAAAAATAACACGCGTAAACGGCATAGCATACGCCGAGGTCGCGGTTTCGCTGGCAATATTAACCCCCAAGACACCTGTCGTTGTCAAGGTGAACGGCCTGAACAAGTGAATGACGGTATTCGCGATCGTGCCAGCAGTCAGCAGCACGCCACCCTTATGCTTGTCGACGATTTGTCCAAATGTCCAGGCGGCTACCATCGAAACAAATACGCCAAGCGATGCTAAACCACCAAGCGCGGCGTATACGTCAGGTCCAAGGCTGCTAAAGATGAATAGCATGATGAACAGCGTCCAAACCATGCCACTCGTAACAAAATCGAACCCAACGACAGATTGTGATAAGAGACTTTGCCATGCGTGTCGCCACGGGAACCCTGCTATCTTTAGCTTGATACGTGTTGCGGTCGGTTCGATGGTCCGCAGCAATGGTAATGCAGCAAGGGCAAAGACGATGCCTGCCACGATAATGGTAATCTGTGGCGAATAGACAGCGGCGATCACACCACCAACCAGCGGGCTGATAATTTTAGCTGCCTTTTCCATGACTTGCATAGTGCCAATTTCTTTGCCGGCATGATCGCTATGCTTTACCTTAGAAAAATCGACTAAATACCCTATATCGTACATGGCGGCAGACATTTGTTGGAACATACCGAATATTAAGACAGCTATTAAACCTTGGTCAGATGCAAACGCGAATGCCACCAATGAAGGAATGCGTAGTATGTTCGCGAGTAGGATGGCGTGCTTCGGGCCATAGTAAGCAGTATATCGGGCAGCGAGTACAGAGAACGGTATCTTGAACAAATACCATCCGGCATAGAACAATGCGATGAATACGATGCTATAGCCGAGTTCGTACAGGTACACGGCTGCGAACAAGTTAACGATGTTGATGGCAAACGTCGTCATGAGGCGCGATGCGTAGAGTTCGGCAATTTCGTCAAATGAAACTGTGCGCCAGTAGTGACGGCGCCTAAATAGACGATGAATGATGCGTTGGAACATATTTATTTTTGCTCGTTTTCTAGAGTCAATTATAGCATACCGCTCATGATATACTAAGGCTATGAACATCTACTTTTGTGGTATTGGTGGCGTCGGCATCGGCCCTCTGGCTGAAATCGCACGCGACGCTGGGCACACCGTGCAAGGATCGGACACTAAACAAAGTCTGACAACGAAAGAATTATCTGAACGCGACGTAACAGTCACGACCGACCAAAGCGGTGCGTTTTTAACAGCCGCGCACGCCGACAACCCTATTGATTGGTTCGTCTACACTGCCGCCCTGCCCGCTGATCACCCCGAACTCTTAACCGCTCAACAGCTCGGTATTCACACCGCAAAGCGCGATGAATTACTTAATCACATCATTAGTGAAAAGAACTTGAAGCTCATCGCCATCGCTGGTACCCACGGCAAAACAACTACCACAGCGATGATGGTATGGACCATGCGCCAACTAGGTATTCCTGTCAGTTATTCGATTGGTTCGACTGTTAGTTTTGGGCCAAGCGGCTATTTTGACCCTGCTAGCAAATATTTTGTGTATGAATGTGATGAATTTGATCGCAACTTTTTGCACTTTTCGCCCTTCGTTACGGCAATCACGTCAATCGATTACGACCACCCAGACACCTACCCGACACCAGCAAGCTATACCGACGCATTCACGCAATTAATCAATCAGTCACAGCATACTATTATGTGGAAGCACGATACTACTACGGGCACGACGCCTCACGATGATTCGTGGGTGTTGCAAGATTCTGAAGCCATCGACTATAAAATCCCTGGCGCACATAACCGCGCTAATGCGACACTTATAGCTAAGGTTTGCGAGTACGTCAATTTTGGGACTAGCGACAGCGTAAAAACAGCCTTAGAATCGTTCCCAGGTACGAGCCGCCGTTTTGAACGGTTAGCTGAGAATCTTTATAGCGACTACGGGCACCACCCTGTCGAAATTGCCGCCACGCTGCAAATGGCGCGTGAAATCAACGACCGCGTAGTTCTTGTTTACCAGCCACATCAAAATAGGCGCCAGCATGAAATTCGCGACCAATATACCAACTGTACCGAACTTGCTGAAGACATTTACTGGTTACCCACTTACCTATCGCGCGAAAGCGTGGACCTGCCGGTACTGACACCCGAAGAGCTTATCGAAGGTCTTGCTAACAGCGAAAACGTCCACGTAGCAGAACTCGACGATATTCTGTGGAGCGCAATTCAGGTTGCTCGCGAGCACGGCAAACTTGTATTATGCATGGGCGCCGGCAGCATTGACGATTGGGTACGTCAAAAGCTTGCTGATTCTACGCAATAAACTCTTCAAAAAAGAAATCGTCACCGAAGAAACTGCGTGACACGATTTGCTCCACGGCAGGAGCTAAATTTAGCTTACCAAGATCCAACGGCTTGACCCATTGAAGATTATCAGTTGATGTAGAGTCGTCGGTTTCACACCTAAAAATATGCGCGAGCGTCGAACTATCGACAGCCTTCTTATTCATTATCCTAATATAACAATCGCCAACATGACGTAAGTTTCGAATACTGTGCGGTAATTTTTCATCTGCCTCACGCTTGGCGGCGGCCAATACCGATGCGTCATCGATATGCAGTTTACCGTAGGGCAATGTCCAGGTATTGATGTATGGCTGCTTAGTGCGTTTTTGCAGTAACACTTTACCGTAGCCGTCCTGTACTAAAATCATGGTAATAATTTTTGGCTGTTTACGAATCGCGACATTGTCAGCATTCACACGATCGACAAACAATAAGCCTTTGTGGCTGAGTGTGTAGCCAAGATCAGCCTTTTTAATATAGTCTGATTTTTGCAACAACTTTAGATGATACGTAAACAAATTCGTGTCAGTTTTTGGCGGGCGTAAGTCGCTAAAACGAGCGTACTCATGTGTCATCAGGTAGCTGACGATGTACCGTTGAATGTGATGGGTTAAGGTCTTATCAAACATATTTGACTCAATTTATACTTACTATACCTATTAATGATACCACGATATTCTATGAGAGTAATCTGTAATACACATATGGAGTGCGTAATGAGTATATACAACGAAATTCTATTGAACAAAAAATTTGAGCAAACTATGCCCATCGAGGTTGAGCGCAAATTCATTCCATTGTTCCCCGAGACTATGCACCCATACCGCGAAACCGCTCGTCCTATTGAACAGACCTATCTAAGTCGTCACGATGAACCATTCAGTTTACGAGTACGTGAACATATCGATGAATCAGGCACGCCCCAGTATACCGCTACACTAAAAGACAAAGGAACGATTGATGTAAACGGCTTAACCCGCATCGAAATAGAAGCTCAGATATCCGCTGAATTATACGCGTATTACAAGTCGTCTAGCGCGCTTGCCTTGCGTAAGTTACGAGCCGAACCACTGCCGGGCGTGTTTATAGATTTTCATGAAGACGGATCAATCATTGCCGAGGCCGAGAATCCAGACCACTGGGAACACTTTGCCGCCGAACATGGTGCGCCGTTTGTCGAAGTAACGGGTGATCGAATGGCAGACAATGAATGGCGAGCACACGTCGAATATTTACGGAGTGGATATGAACTACCTCGCATCGACGAATTAAACGCAACGAACATTGCAGCCGATATCTTACAAGAACACGACGAAGCTGAACCGTTAGTCGTTAGAATTGCAGGGCGCTCAGGTTCCGGAAAATCAACACTCGTTAGACAATTAGGCTCTTCGCTTGCGACTTACGGGATCTCCCCCATCGTCTTATCTACTGATGACTATCATCGTGGAACACGGTGGCTAACTTCGTACAATAACGGCGAACCGTGGACTGCATGGGATGATGCGATCGTGTACGACACCAAAGCGATGGCGGCTGATTTATATGAACTTAAAAATGGGTCACCAATTCCCCGCCGTGTCTTTGATTTTTCAACTGCCGAACCGTTGACCGACGGTACCATCGAACCATCTACTGTCATTATTGTCGAAGGTATTTACGCAGGAAGCCAAGGTATCGCGGGACCACGTGAATTGCTGTACGAGATGCCGACGCCACTTGCGACATGCATCGGTCGACGAATTATTCGCGACATGCAAGAACGGCCGGAGTTTGCTGACCCGGTAAAAAGCCTGGTCTATACCCTCACCCACGCCGAACCGGCGTATCGTCGTCAGTCAGCTGCAACTGGCGGATAAGCTTTGACGAAGTGGGTCGGCAGACCTTCGGCCGTAAACTTTTGTTCGTAAGTTGTCATGATTTTATAATCGTCAGCGAGCTCTGTGTCATGTAGGTCAAACGAAATCTCGTCGAGTCGCCACTTTTCGGCAACAAGTTGCTCAAGCGTCCACGTAAATAACTGGTGAGAATCGGTTTTAAAATATAATGCGCCGTCGCTACTAAGTAATTGCGCGTAGATACGTAAGAATGTCGGGTGCATCAAGCGGCGCCCTGCTGAACGCTTCTTCGGGTGCGGGTCAGGGAATGTCACCCAGAGCGTATCGATACCGCCCGGTTCGAACAATTCGAGTAATTGATCACCACGAGTGCGCAAAAAACGAACATTATTCGTGCCTTGTTCGGTCGCAAGTCTAGCTCCCTTTTGCAGCCTGTCGCCTTTTACGTCAATCGCCGCTACACGCCAATCAGCATGACGACGCGCAAGCTCCGCACTAAACAATCCGGTACCGGCACCGATTTCAAGCACATTTGGTGCAAAACTTTTATCCCAGTCTGCATATTCCATACATAAATCAGAATTGCTAAACAATGCAAATTTATACTGTTTTCGCTTGCGGGTAATAATAAAGTCCTTTGGATTAAGTAATTCAGACATCGAGACTTATTATAGCATCTGCCCTTAGTGACGCCCTGCTTACTTTGCTAACGCAGTCGCTCAATATCACCAGTAGCCGTGACGCGGATCAAACGTGAGGGCGGTATGTCGCTCGACACCGCTCCACCATCGATATAGATATCAACGACATCCCCAAAATACGCACGCGCTTCATCGATAGTTGAAGCTGGCGGCAAGCTTTCGGGATTCGCGCTTGGCGCAATTAATGGGCCAGTCTCACGAATAACATCTTTCAGAAAATCATTATTAGGAATACGGTGCGCAAGCTGATTATTTGTCCGCAAGAGCCAGGCCGGCGCTTTTGGCGCATCAACTAAAATACTGGTTGGAATACCATCCGACACGATAGTATTGCTCAAATCACCGTAGGCTTGTGATGAGTCAGCAATTAACACGATGCAGGATTTGCTTGGATCGCGCTGCTTGACTTCGTATACTTTCTTGACTGCGGCTTCATCCTCTGCACGCGCAAGAAGTCCGTACAATGTATCGGTACGTACCACGGCAATACCGCCACTGTTCAAAATAGAGATAAGCTGTTTCGGATCTTGTTTCATCTCTGTTATACTAACACATATGAATGATTTTACGAGCTTCGTCACAGTCTTAGTAGTAAGTGTAATCTTATACACGGTCGGGCCCGTAATAGTCGAGTGGCTCATGCAGCACGTCTTTGTTACCGCGTATCAACGCACCTTGCATAAAAAGGACCTTGAAAAACGTCAACGCACGCTTGGTGCGATGTTTACCAACGTTTGGCGAATTGTCGTCGTCCTTGGCGCACTGTACTTTTTAAGCCTACAGCTATTCGATAAGGATATTCTTGCCCCACTGTTTGCCAGTGCAGGAATCATCGGTATCGCCCTCGGTTTTGGCGCGCAGTCACTCATCAAAGACTTTTTATCAGGCATGTTTATCATTTCGGAAAACCAGTTCCGTGTTGGTGATGTCATCGAAATCGAGGGATTTGGCGGTACGGTTGAACGAATCGGTTTTAGGTCGACCGTTATTCGTGACGTCGATGGCAATGTTCACTACTTCCCTAACGGAATGGTGCAACATGTCATCAATAAGACTATGGGCTATAGCATGGCACGACTCACTGTTGCCGTAGCGCCCGACACGAACATCGAAAAAGTCGAGAAAATTATCAACGACATTGGCCTTAAGCTTGCTAGCGAACCTGAATGGGAGCATAAGATTCTTGAGGCACCTCACTACACCATGATGGGTGAATTCACCTCGACTGCCGTCAACCTGACGATAACTGGTAAAACTCAGCCTTCGGATCAATGGTCGGTTATTAGCGAAATGCGACACCGCCTACTCGAAGCGTTCGAAGCTCAAGGCATAACGATTGGTACTACCCCGCTCGCACAAGTTGCTGCTGCAAAAAAGAAGTAATTATTCAATCGGAGCAGGTTCACTCGGTGCCGCAAACAATTGCAATGATTCAGGGCTTAACGCCGTGGCGTCAAAACTGTCTACCGACGTAACCTTAGCTGCACGGTCGGCATATAATTTCTTGAAGGTATCTAACGCTTCTTGATCCAACTCACCCGTCGACGGGAAACTCTTTGCCGTCGTGTCTCGGCGAGCTTGATCGCGCACATCCTGATAACCAGGACGGCTAAGGTCAAGTTGCGCAGCACCACTACTGTTGTACAAACTCAAAGCGACACTCACTAAAAAGAATGAGATAACAATCACGCTCGCAACCAACACGAAAAACTTGTGACGCTCCCAATGAGTCATTTCAGCGGCGTCGTTGCGTAGGTCTTCTATGCTCACGATGCACGCTCCGTTTTTTCGAGGGTCTTGGCACGGAATGTATCAAATTGTTCGCCGTACTGCTTCGTCAACACGGTCATTTTATCTACCGATTGTCGAACTTCGGCTCGATGTTCGCGCGCAAGGCTGACGGTATCGTAGAATGACACCGGCTGATTGCTACAGTTTATCTTTGTCGCGCGTAGTATGGTCTGCTCGTATTGTTGATACATTGAACGAAACCGATCAAGCTCGTTGTTAAATTCCACTGTCGTTTTAGTTAGCTCAATACCATCAAGACGGTTCAACGCGATACGGCTGTTCATTGGCGCCATCAACTTCGTAGAAATCGTTTCGTATTGCTGACCAAGGTTGACTCGTGCCAATGCATCGCTCGCATGAATACGCTCAAGCGTCGATTGTACGCTAAGACAATTAGTTTTGATCTCGGCAATCTGGACATCAGTCAATAAAAGTGACGTCTGTTCTTCGGCGCGCACAACAGAACCCGTTAAAACGAGGATGACTGCGATACCAAGGACCATAGTTTTTTGCATTGCCCCTATTATCTCGCACCTACCCCTATTTGGTCAAATGAACTTGGCCATCGTTATGTTCAATAAGACCGTCCGCCAGCAGGCCGTCGAATGCTGGGGTAAAGCGACCATCCGCATCGAGCGTGGCCTTAAGGTCAGCAAGCGTCATATCACCCGATACCAGTGCCCGCAAGATTTGCCCACGAACCTCACGTACGCTGCCCTTTAGCGCGGATTGTTTTTTATAATGCTTACTCACATCAAGCCGGCCCATGCCCTGAGATTTTAGGAACGCCCCGTAATCCATCAATGCCCAATACCATTCGCGTGGATGTTCTTTGTCGACCGTCGCGGCGACAAGCTCAAGCAGCCGGGCGTCACTAACGTTGGCATCGTTCGGATAAAAATGATGGAAGTAGACAGTACGTATATTCGTTTCAATATACGCCACCGGCTGATTATAGACGTACGCCATGATTGCTCCAGCAGTGTTCTTGCCGACACCCGGTAACTTAACAAGCCCTTCGATATCAGTAGGTTGACCATTTGCTACGATATACTTTGCTGCCTCGTGCAAATACTTAGCGCGGCGATTGTAGCCGAGTCCCTGCCATACGATTAGCACATCGGCAAGTGATGCCGATGCCAACGATTCGATGGTTGGAAACACGCTCATGAATTCTGCGAACTTTGTCAGTACGCGCGGTACCTGGGTTTGCTGTAGCATCAACTCACTGACGAGCACGTTATACAACGACGGATCGTCTCGCCATGGCATGCTGCGCATATGTTGACAATAGTGCGCCCATACTTCTTCGGTGAATTGTTCGTAATCCATATAATCTCCCGTTCTAATAGCGTCGAGATGACGCGATATTAGAGCCCGAGGTCTTTAAGCTGAGCTGAGTCCACGACGCTTGGTGAGTTCATCATGACATCTACACCTGAGCCGTTCTTTGGGAATGCAACGACTTCACGAACGCTGTGCTCGTTCATTAGCTCCATCAAAATGCGATCAACACCAAATGCACAACCTGCGTGTGGTGGTGCGCCAAATTTGAAGGCGTTAAGCATGGCACCAAACTTTTCTTCAACGTATTCTTTGCTAAAGCCAAGAACGTTAAATACTGCATACAGAACTTCTGGGTTGTGGTTACGTACGCCACCACTACAAATTTCGTAGCCGTTCATAACCATGTCGTACTGGTCGGCAACAATCTGCAACTTGTCATCGGTGCTAGCCAATGCTTCCATGCCACCTTTAGGCATACTGAATGGGTTGTGTCCAAAATCAAGCTTCTTGTTTTTCGCATCCCACTCGTAAAATGGAAAGTCGATAATCCATGCCAAGGCAACAACGTTAGGATCTTTAAGACCGAAGTGTGTAGCGAATTCGTTACGTAATCGGCCAAGAACCGCGTTGACGGTGTCGCGCTTATCAGCACCAAAGAAGACCGTGTCGCCATCGACAGCACCTGTTTGTTCCTTGATTGCATTGAGTTCTTGTTCGCTTAAGAACTTGGCGATTGGCGACTTAACTTCGCCATCTTGATAGACGATATACGCAAGGCCACCCGCACCTTCGCTTTTGGCGATTTCGGTAAAGGTATCAATTTGTTTACGGCTAAGTTCAGCGCCACGTTCGACGCGGATTGCCTTGACTGCGCCGCCGTTTGCAATGGCGTTCTTGAACACGCTGAATTCTGATTGCGCGAATACGTCTGAAAGTTCGATAAGTTCCATGTCGAATCGCAAGTCAGGTTTGTCTGAGCCGTATTTTTCCATCGCTTCAACGTAAGGAATGCGCGGAATCGTTTCGAACTTAAGGGTCTTGCCGGCAAAATCGGTAGCAAGCTCGACAATGAGCGGCTCAACGGTTGAACGGACTGTTTCGCCATCTTCGACAAAGGCCATTTCGAGGTCGAGCTGGTAAAACTCACCGTACAAACGGTCGGCACGAGGGTCTTCGTCGCGGAAACATGCCGCAAGTTGATAGTAACGAGGAACGCCACCGACCATCAACAATTGCTTGAATTGCTGCGGAGCTTGTGGCAACGCATAAAACTTGCCCTGCTGCAGACGTGACGGTATCAAGAAGTCACGGGCGCCTTCGGGGCTGCTGTTCGCCAATATCGGCGTCGTGATTTCGATGAATTCCCTGTTGTCCATGTAGTCGTGAATGCGACGATACATTTCGGCACGCTTTTTAAGCATGTTCTGAATTTTAGGACGACGTAAATCGAGGTAACGATACTTAAATCGCAGCTCTTCGCTCGCCTGAGCGTCGGCGAACGGCTGAATTGGTAGCGCTTCGGCGCGGTTCAAGATAGTCAAAGATTCGACGGCTAGCTCGATGCTGCCGGTTGGAATCTTGTCGTTCTTTAATTCGTCAGCACGTTCCCGTACTGTGCCCTCTACTCGTACGACATATTCGTCGCGCACTTCTTCGGCTAGGGCAAAGGCTTCGGCTGCTTCAGGGTGAAAAACTAACTGCAAAATGCCGGTGTGGTCGCGGACGTCGATAAAAATCAAACCGCCATGGTCACGGCGAGAGTGGACCCAGCCGGATACTGATAATTGCTGGCCGATCATACTGACCGCGTCGCTTGTGTAGGTTCGTGTCATGGATTATTCCTTGTTTAAGAGTGGTTGCAATCGGCTACCGTGAGGGTCGTATGCACGAGAAAGCACGCCAGGCTTCTCGCCGACCCATTAATTACAGTTATTTGTACCGGTTTGCTGTATCATGTAGCATTATTCTACCACTGTTACGCACATTCGTCTAGACGTTAGTGCCGTGCGTCGAATTGTTGTTCGACTTTGCATTTCGTTCAGCAACGATTCGCAGGTCGTCATGGACATCGAATTCATCGACGATCTTGCGACCTAATAATGCTTCTATGACGTCTTCGAGTGTTACGACTCCCGCAGTTTCGCGGTAACCATTAACAACGATAAACATATGATGGCGAGTTTTCAAAAATGCAGCCAGTGCATGTTGCAAGGTTTGATCCTGATTGATGTAATACACCTTTGGTTCCATCGCGCCTTCTGCAGTCTGCGTCTTTTTATCATTCAGTGATAATAAATCTTTAACATGCAAAACCCCGATGACGTGGTCGATGTCACCATCTGTCACTGGGAATCGACTATGCCCAGATTCATGAAGTTCGTGCAACGTCAGCGGACCGATGATTTCATTTTTATCGATACTGGTGATAACCCCACGCGGCGTCATAATTTCTTCGACACGACGCTCTTCGAAATGCAAACTATTAGTAATCATTTTGATTTCATTCTGAGTCAGAATGGCGCTGGCGTTTTCGACAGCATGCTCCAGTTCTTCACGCGAGCATATCATCGCATCATTCTGCGGAATCGTAACCGTTCGGATCAATTTACCAACGGACGGATGGTGTTCAACAAAATTTAATACTCCGTGTTCATATTGCTCGTAAATGCGTTGCGCGAGATTATGGACAAATTCAAATCGGGCGACCCTACCGTAGACAAGTGCAATGACAACGGCGATAAGCGCGCCAAACAGCGGTCCAAATACGGCAACGCCCGTGATGACAGCAAGCACTAATAACAACGCCTCGGCGGCGTGTCGTAACGAGAATACATCTTCGAGCAGCACTTCGCGCTTGAGCTCCTCTGCGGCAGATGAGTCGCCTTTTTCACGGCGACGTTCTAGCTCGAATAAACTTAATACCGAGCGTCGCGGAATGATACTCGCAATGAGAACGAGTAGCGAATTAATCATAATAAATCCTAAAATGAGCAAGCTTTGCATATTTAGTATTGTACCGTACTCTTTCTTGCTTCGCCACGGCGGGACAGTTATACTAGGTGTAATAGCATAAGGAGTGTGTATGACAACGAAATCCTGGTTAATTTTTGCCGCATTATGTATTGCCCTACTCGGCGGCTTAGTATGGACCTCAAAGAATAATAAGACAGACGTAACTGGTGTTGACCCCTTCACGGTTCAAAAAGCCTCAGAAGATAACGGCAACATCGGTGATCGAGTATTCGGTAATGCCGACAGTAAAGTCGTATTGATTGAATACGGCGACTACCAGTGCCCTGGTTGTGCATCTGCATCAGGCGTCATCAAACAAATTGCCGACAAATACAAAGATCAGATCGCCTTTGTATTCCGCAATTACCCATTGAAGTCAATTCACCCGAATGCACTTTCTGCCTCATCTGCAGCCGAAGCAGCAGGACTACAGGGTAAGTTCTGGGAAATGCACGACAGCCTGTACGAAACACAAGACGCATGGAAAGATCTTAGCGCAAACGCACGTTCTGACTACTTTGTCGGACTCGCCAAAGACCTTGGGCTCGATGGCGACAAATTACTCGCCGACCTCGACAGCCAATCAGTCCAAGCTAAAATCGCCTACGATGAAGCCCTTGGTAAGTCACAGCAGATTACTGGTACACCGACATTTTACTTAAATGGTAAACTCGTCGACCAGCAGTATAAAGATGGCAAACTTGTTACCAATGACCCCGAAGGCAGCCAGGTATGGTCAGACTTCGACGCGATTGATAAGTTGATCATTCAACCAGCGCTTAAAGAGGCTGGCATTCCACTACCAAAAGAATAAGCAGATTAACCAACATAAAAACACCCCGGTGCCTTGGGGTGTTTTTAGTTCTTTGAAATCATTCGCGGGGGGCGAAGATTTCGGTTTAGCGTAAACGCAAATTTATTGTGCGATATACAGCTGCCATTCGGCAGGCACCACATCCACGGCGATCTTTTTGCTGCGTGAAGCAACATATTCGATTGCGATTGGCATGTGTTTGTAACTCCTTTGCACCTAGGTGCAGTGTCCCGTATTTGAAGCGCATTCGACCTTAAATATTACTATTTGTTTGTTTGCCGCGCTTCCGGGCACGCTCATAATAGTATCAAAAATGAGTAAGTTATTCAAGTATTAGCACGATGGCGAACTCGTCCGACCTCTATAAATGGGGCGTATCTCGAAGCTTCTTTTCTTTGATAAACGACGCGAATGCCAGTGCGATAACCATCAAGATCGACGATATGATAAAAATCGTGTGCAGCGATTTAGTAAACGCCGCAATGACCTGATCGCCAAACTCGCCCTGCTGTTTAAGGAACGTGCTCTTTTGCTCATTTTTTGCTGCCTCAGAAATCGGAGCGGTATCAATCGCTGTCGTGGCGCTATCTTTGATAGTCTGCTTTTGTGCATTTACCTGTAGCAACGTATCTGCGGTAATTTTATCACCAATCATCTTTGAGCCTTCTGGCGACTGCTGAATGGTCTGGATATACGGAATGGCTGCCGGATTGGCAATCGAGCTCAAAATACCTGTCGTCAGGATACCGCTCATCAGCGCTGTGCCTATCGTCGATCCAAGGCCTCGGAATAGTTGAACGCTCGATGTCGCCGCGCCTAAGTCTTCTTGATGGAACTCATTCTGAACAGCCAAGTTAAGAATCGGCATTGCCATACCCATACCAAGCCCGGCAAATGTCATGATGACCGCTTCGTGCCAATACGGTGAATCAGGATGCAAGGTAACCAACGCAAGAATGCTAAGCGCGGCGAACGTGAATCCAGTCAGAATAAACCGTTTATACCTACCGGTGCGCGACACTACCTGCCCGATACCGATAGACGAGACCATCATACCGCCCATCATCGGGAGCAACATCAAGCCGGCATTAGATGCAGATGCACCGAATACTTGCTGGTTAAACTGTGTTAGGTATAGAATAGCACCGAGGAACGCCGCACCAAATAGTAATGTTGCAACGACCATCAAACTGAAGGTACGCTTTTTAAAGAAGCGTAGCGGCAGAATTGGCTCTTTTGCCTTGCGCTCGGCCGCGACAAACAATGCGCCGGCGGTAACCGCAATAGTCATGAGCGTACCCTTTATAAACTCAACGCTCATGCCGTTATCAATCAGACCCTTAAAGATCGTTTCGGTGTTGTCCACCGAGAGCACCAACGATGCTAGTGCAATCGTGATAAATATAGCCCCGGGGTAATCTGGGGTATGTGACTTGGCGTGCTTCGTGTCGGGCGCGTGGCGTGCGATCACATAGGCCGCAACGATACCGATTGGGACATTGATAAAGAACGTCCATCGCCAGTCAGTCGTCAGGCCAACTATCTGCTGGTTATCGGTCAGCCATCCACCGAGCAGCGGCCCGATTACCGAACTCATACCAAACACTGCTCCAATCATGCCCTGCCATTTGCCGCGCTCTTTAGGCGTAAATAGGTCACCAATAATCGTGAAAGCATTGGCCATAATCATACCACCACCAATACCTTGTATAGCGCGCAGTGCGATTAGCCACTCGACGCTTGGAGCAAGGCCACCAAATAATGACGCAAGTGAAAAGATTATGACACCGCCAAGTAAGATTGGTCGTCGCCCATACATGTCAGACAATTTACCAGCAAGCGGCACGGTAACGGTACTCGTTAATAAATACGCAGTAACAATGAATCCAAGGCTGCTAAAACTATCAAACTCTTTGACTATTGCGCCAAGTGCCGTCGCGATAATCGTCTGGTCGAGCGCCACTAAAAAAAGACCGCTCATTACGGCTAGCATCACAATAATTTTTTCTCGTTGTGTAATGTGGTGCAATGACATTATTTAGTTTATTCCCCCTTTTTACATCGCTTTGAATAGTAACAATCCTTAACCATCTTATCATCATCGCCCGGGATTCACGCTCGGCAGTAAAATAAGAAGGATTGTTTAAGCTAGTTGCCTAAAGTATCTTAGCGCTTGGTGGCCGAGTTTTGAGCGGAGCAGTAACGCGACAGCCATCACCCATGCACCACTGACGAGCCAGCCAGCAATGACGTCGGTCGGATAATGAACGCCAAGATAAAGTCGCGAGAAACCAACGAATAAAATATATACAGCAGCGGCGCCACATGCCCACCATCGCCAGCGCGAGTCCCATAGTGCCACGACAATCACTAGTCCGAGTGCGGCACTTGCCATAGCGTGACCACTCGGAAATGAGTAACTAGGTTCAACGACCAATTGCTCCCATAAATTAGGCCGAGCGCGCTCGAAGATCGCTTTTAAAATGAGGTTGAGCGCGACGACACCGCCGACGCCGAGTGCGACAAAAATCGCACGAATATATTCCTTTTTATAGACGAATGCCCCGACGGCGATAAGCGTCAATAATGTTACACCGACAACCCCACCGATATCGGTCGCAACCGGCACAAACGCATCAAGAAATCCATCGGACATACCATTGATTGCCAGTAAAACCTGTTCATCAAATGCGAGCGTGTCGTATTCCCGCACATCCCAAGCAAGTTTTACGAATAGCATTGATGATATGGCGGCAGCGACAAACGCACCGACGACACTTGCAGTCAGTTCAAACTGTTTTTCTGCTAATTTGGTGACTTTCTTCATGGTATTACCTCTTTCTGATTAAGAAATAGAAGCTGATTAGCGCGGCGGTAAACATACTGACAAAAATAATGACCCAGAATGTGAAGGAACTATGCGAATCAAAGGGAAACTGAACGTTCATACCAAACAACCCTGCTAGCATCGTCGGAATCGCCAAAGCCAATGTAGCCACAGTCAGTGTTCGCATCGTCTCGTTCAAGCGTGTATCCATGACCGCACGATATGAATCACGAACGTTCGTAATTGTGCGGAGAAGGCTTTTACATCGCGCTATCACCTGTTCAATGTCAACCGATAGGTCCTCGACCATTTCTTGGTCTTCTTCTTGCAGCTGGATGAGCTTGAACTTTGCATTTAGCGTTTTTTCAAGCGCAGTATTAGTAGGAATGAGCGCATCAAGGTAATCGTTTAACTTACGTTCATATTCAACGAATGTCGTTATGTCTTTTGGCGACAAATTTACTAAGTCGCTTGTCGCCGCGCGCATTTGCCTATTGATAGCTGCGACTCGCGTCTGATAAGAGCGCAAGATTGTTTCTACCATCCTAAGGAAGAGCTGCGTCTGCCGCGCAGTATCGACTGCGTTCGAGTCGATGAATGGCTGCCATAGTCGGCCCAGCAGGTCGCGACTAACTGTGACGGTGTGCTCGTTATTTAACGCAAACATAATCGGTGTCGTGTAGTCGTTAAAATTATCACCAACATCAGGCACGCGAGTAATGAAATACGTCCAGCCGCCATCATGCTCGATACGCGGAATCTCATGCGGGTCAAGGGCGTCCGAAAGAATATCGGTATCGATTCCGAGGCTGATAAGCTGAGCAAGCTCATCTTCTGCCGGGCGCTCAGCACGGACCCAATCCCCATTCTGCAAGGCAGGCTGCTCAACAATGGCCTGACCATCAGTCACGGATCGATAATAGTTAATCATACCTTTATAGTATGCCACTTTCACCTATCATGCTAGTTCTTTTGGTATAGTAGAAGCAGTATGAAAAAATTCCACGATGCACATCCACTGAGGATATTTTGGCTCTCAGGCCTCCTCACTATTGCCCTTGCAGGGTTCGTATTGGCAAAATTAGGACTCCCTGGACTATGGATTTTCGTCATCCTTGTCATCCTCGAAGTTACCTTTAGCTTTGACAACGCGGTCATCAACAGCAAAGTTCTGGCTAAGATGTCGCCGATTTGGCAAAAGATATTCCTAACTGTCGGTATTTTTATTGCCGTCTTCGTGGTACGATTTTTACTCCCTATCGTCATCGTGATGGTGGCCGCTGGGCTTGGGTTTGGCAGTGTCGTCGACCTAGCCCTCAATAACCCCGATAAATACGGCGCAACGCTCCACGAAGCCGCTCCGATGATCGATGCGTTCGGTGGTGCATTCCTTATCATGATCGGAATCAGCTACTTCATGGACCGTCGCAAGGACATCCACTGGCTTGGCGCCATTGAAAAGAAGCTCTCTTCAGCGGGACGTTTCGAGAACTTAAAAGTACTCGTGATGTTGGCAGTTGCGATGATTCTTTACGTTACTGTCGATCCTGAATATAAAACTACCGTACTCACGGCGAGCATCTTGGGCACTATGCTCCATATGGGCCTAGAGGTATTTAGCGTTATGTTCGAATCGAAACAAAATGACCTAAAGCAACAAGTAGGTTGGGCAGCATTCGCGTCGTTCATGTATCTCGAAGTCCTCGACGCCTCGTTCTCATTCGACGGAGTTATCGGTGCGTTTGCGATTACAAATAGTGTCATCTTAATTATCGCCGGTCTTGGAGCTGGGGCAATTTGGGTGCGCTCGCTAACCGTCTATCTGTTACGAGCCGGCACGCTTGCTAAATATCGCTACCTTGAACACGGTGCGCATTGGGCAATTTTGGCGCTTGGTATTGTCATGTTCGTCAAGCTTTATCATATCGAACCACCTGAGTGGATGACCGGTTCACTTGGTCTTGTATTTGTTGCCACTGCGATCGTCTCGAGCGTCATCGAAAAGCGACGTAACCATCACGTTGAAGATGATTACGTCGGCTGGTAAAACTACGCGTCGCGTAAGCTAAACTTTTTGAGGCGTCGTGAAGGTGACCGTCTCTTCAGTTTCGAGTGCTTCGACCATCGTCAAGACGGCAGCTAAGAAGTACGCGAGCGTATCGAATAGTTGTAGCGAATAATCCGCCGTTAGCATCAGTGCAAATACAGTGACGCCAACCGATACGACGGCAAGCGCGCTACGTACACTTGATGAACGCGGTCGTGACGTCAGCATAATTACAGCTAGACTGATGATGAGCGCTACTCTCGCAATGTTGTGCTCCACACCTTGCCCCATAAACAACGTAAATCCTGTTTCAATCCCAAACAACGATGCGAATAACATGATCGCTAGGGTACCGATGGTTCCGATAGTCAATATATTTTTCATATCCCTTATATCCTGTTTAGTGTGTTTATATCATACGTAACATACGGAGCACTAGCTGTAACATATTTTACATATGAGGTACATGCTTATTCCTCGCATCGCACCAGAGGTCGCGGGTTTTTACCACTTGCCAATATCGAATAGTTATGTGACTATTTTCACAACTCACGGTATACTAATAGTATGAAACAATTGCTTTCTCACCTGCGATCAATCGGTACGCCGAGCCTGTATCGCAAAAATTCGAGCCTATTCTTTCAGGGCGAGATTCCTCGTTATGCAATCGTTATTCTTGATGGTGTCGTCAAGGCATACACTATTAGCCCCGAGGGTGATGAGACGATCGTCAACTTATTTACTAAGGGCACCGTCTTACCGACAGCCTGGGCCAATAATCACTCGCCTACGGCATTATTCAACTACGACGCGGTCAATGATGTGCGCGTCGTCAAAGTAAAACGTAAAGATTTTAACGATGCTATCGAATCGGATCCCGAATTTCAACGCGAATACCTAGACTTTACTATCCAGAGCCAAGCCAGCTTACTATTACGCGTGACCGGCCTCTGCCAGTCCCGTGCAACAGAAAAGATATGCTACACGCTCTACTACCTATTGTTCCGTCACGGTATCGAACGCGCGAATGGCAACTACGAAATCGACCTTAAGATCACGCAAAGCATGCTCGCGAGCCTTATCGGCCAAACAAGGGAGTCTACCGCGAAGAATCTTAAGCTGCTTAAAGACGCCGGTGTTGTCGACTACACCTCCTCTACCTACACTGTCAACAAACCAAAATTAGAAGCATACCTTGGTGAAGATAGCTTCCGCAATTTGGATATTTAGCTGATTAATTAGACTGCTGATTTTTCGGCAGTGATACCGTCAACTAGGTGGAGCAAGTCTTTAGGAGCAGCGCGAGCCTTTAGGACGTATCTGTCGATGCCAAGTTCATATGCCTCATCGATGTCTTTGTGCGCGTCATAGTTACTAAACACAACGACAGTCGTGTCGGGGTGCTCTTCGGGCTTAAACTCGCGCAAAAATCCAATACCATCCATTACAGGCATACGTAAATCGAGCAAGATAATGTCTGGGTCACTCTTGCTGTCTTTGACGATTTCAAGTGCCTCTTGGCCGTTGAATGCTGTTTGCACGGTATAGTTACCAACGGTATCTAATATCATGCGATATGCATCATTAAGTGCTTGATCATCTTCTACTACGAGAACGGTGGCGGTTTTCTTTGTCATACGCGTGTAATAATACCTATCAATCTAATTTTCATCTGTAATTATTATCACATTTTACTGCTTTGGAAGAATAATTTCAAATATACTCCCGTGAGGTGAATTCTCATGGTATACGATATTGCCCCCATGCATGTCGATACTTCGCTTAGCCCAGTACAAGCCAAGGCCCGTTCCACCGACTTTCATAGACAATTCGTTATCAATTCGGACGAACTTTTTAAATAGCTCCCGTTGCATTTCTTTAGGAATACCCACCCCCTCATCGGCGATGGCTATCTTCACTGAATTTTTGTCATCGGTTATCGTCACTTCGATCGACTTGCCTTCTTCAGTATACTTACTTGCGTTATCGATGATATTTTCGACGACCATCCGTACGATTTCGCTATCGATGTCGGCTTCGACTTTAATATCTAGCGGTTGGAATACGAGTTGCTGGTTACGTCGCTTGAACATATCCATGTTATCGCGAATAAGATAGTGTACGAGCTGATTGATGTTTGTCATCTCTTTACGCAGTACAACCTTACCCGAGTCGACTTGCGCAACCTTAAGGAGGTCGGTGACAATGCGTAGCTGTCGTTCATTACTTTCATAGGCACGTTCTAAAATTTCACACTGCTGCTCGGTCAGTTCGCCGAACAAGCCATCGCGTAGCATTGCTAGATATTGCTTTACACCCGTAGCCGGTGTGCGTAACTGATGTGAGGCAATCGAAATAAATTCGTCTTTCGATTTGTTAATTTCCACTAGGTGTTCAAGGTGCTTCAATCGCTGGCGAGCATAGTCATCGGCGTCATATCGCTCCGTCACGTCGTCGGTAGACAAAATAACACCCGTTACCGTACCGTTCTTCATAAGCGGATAGACTTCCATAGCCCACAGACGTCGTACGAACTTACCTGCTTCATTCTGAGTATCATACCTGACTACTCCGGCATCGAATGGCGTACCAGTCGTTACACACTGTTCAATTGCCTCCATGAGAGCTCTGGTGCCTTCGCGGCTTTCTTTGTTTTTTGAAACTGGATAGACTTCTTGGAAAGATTTCTCTAATATTTGATCGCGGGTGCGGCTGATGAGTGCACACAGCGAATCGCTTGCCTCGATAATCGTATAATTGGGGGCATTATTAACCAGTACCATGTAGTGACCTGGTAATGCGTGGAACAGAACGTCGTAATTTATCCCAAGTCGTTTCTTCATAGGTCTACTATAACAAAAGAGCCTACGGGGGAGTAGGCTCTTAGGGGTAGTGGAGGGTGGGCCGGACTATTAAGCGCGACCGCGAACTGCTTTGACAATCGCAAGCAGGATGACTGCACCAAGAATGGCGGTCAAAATGCTTGGAATATTGAGCTGGCCTTCGGCAACATCCATTCCAAACAAGCTGATAACCCAGCCACCGAGGAAGGCACCAATGATACCTACTACGATGTTTGCGAGTGCACCCATTTGTGCGTCTGTTTTCATAATCATCGATGCGATCCAACCTGCGAGTGCACCGACGATGAGCCAGATAATAATGTCCATCAACGTTTCTCCTTATTTCGTTATTTGTTGATAAACCTATCGTAGCCCGAGCCCAAATTATTCGTTGTAATTATTTTCACAAAATCACGTACGATGCGTAATTTACCCCTGTTGAAATTGGTAGGTACGATACATTTTTAGTGACACGAACAATAGATTACAGCAGGTTTTGGATGCCAGCACGCGTGTCAAATTTAGCGATTATCGTAGTAATAAAGCTAAGACGAGCATGATAATGACCGCCACGATTACCACGACGACTTCGAGTATAGTAAAGCCAGATTGTTTACTCATGTGTGATCCCCTGTCTAATACTTTAAATAATATCACGAAACAGTGGTTACGCTTGTGCTTTTTTGATATACTAACGCTATAAGTAAGGACCTGCCGATATAATGAATCTCCTCCGGTTGAACAGACTGTGGCCTATGTATGTAGTAGGCGCTGTTGTCGTTGGAGCGTTCACTGCGGCAACCGTCTACGCCTCTACGACGATTTCTCAAGGCTACACGACCAGCGAGCCTATCCCCGTCGGTTCACTCGTCAGTCTCGAAAATAACTCAACCGACCGAGTCGTCGCCGCAGATCTTAAATCAGTCGAGAACCTTATTGGAGCTGTGATAAATTCGGGCAGTTCGCTATTGAGTGTCAACAATGGCCAAGGCAATCAGGTCCAGGTAGCAACGAGCGGTGTCGTGCCGGTGAGCGTATCTGACTTAGGTGGTGAAATCAAGCAAGGTGACCCTATAACGGCTTCACACATCAAGGGCGTTGGCATGAAGGCGATATCGAATTCCAAAGTCATCGGTATTGCGCAAGGCACCATCACAGGCATTAAAAAGCAAACAATCAAAGATGAGACCGGCGCCGATCAAGAAATTGTCCTTGGGCAGGTTCCTGTTCTCGTAAGCGTGTCGTATCACTATCAGACACCCGAAAAAACCGTTATTCCAGCGGCGCTGCAAAATGTCGCCAACTCGATTGCAGGTAAAAAGGTTGATTCCCTACCAATTATCATCAGTGGAGCGATTTTTATCATCATGCTGATCACCGTCACGAGCATCATTTATTCAATGATCCGCAGTAGCATCATTTCGGTCGGTCGTAACCCAATGGCACAATCTGCTGTTTATCGTGATATCATCCAGTTGTCGGTGCTGGTGCTCGCTATCATTAGCGTGTCAATAATAGCAATTTATATAATTCTAACGAGGCTTTAACAATGATCGGTGGGGACATTGCATTACAACTCTTTCTGCTCATCAACGTCTTTGTGATAGGCGTCGTACTTGCCTTTGCGTTCCAACATGCTCGGGCACACTTTAAGCCAGATAAGCCCGAACGAGAGGTTAAAAAGCACCTTCCGCTCTTACCGCTTGATACCCGCCAACGCATTATCGAAGAAGCCGAAGAGGATTATCAAAAAGTACTTCACCGCGCTGCTCTAGAGCTCGAAAAAAATCTCGAAGCAACGACCGGTCGACTAAACGCCCAGCTCGACAAAATGGGCGGTGGAATCGTCGAAGATGAAATGCAACGATACAAAGAAGGTCTCGATGAACTGCGCAAAGAAACCGCACAAAGTATTGGCAGTGCCCAGGCAGAAATCGAAAGTCACCAAACCGAACTTCGTGCCAAACTCGCTCAGCGTCAAGCAGAGATGGATGCTAAACTCGCCGAACGTCAGGCTGAACTCGAAGCAAACCTAGCCGCACGCACCACCGAAATGGAAGCCGAATTCAAAGCGCGTCAGGCCGAATACATCAAGAAGCAAGAAGAAATCGAAGCGCAGCTTGCCCAACACCAAGCAGAACTTAAGGCCGCTCTCAATGAGCGAGAAATCAAACTTTCGCAACACCAGGCAGAACTAGACGACCAGCTCGTCGAGAGCCAAAAAAAGCACGCTGAAAAACAAGCCCAACTTGAAGAAAAGCTCGAACAAGAAATGGCTGCGAAGCGTGAAGCATTTGCCAGACAACTTGATACGAAAGTTGGCGACACGATCGCCGCATTCCTCACTGAAACACTGGGCCATAATGTTGATCTTGGTGCGCAAACGGCATACCTTACAGGCGTTCTTGAAGATAACAAAGACGAACTGATACGGAGCATCCGCGATGACGCCTAACCTGCCGCCTACCCTTTCTTCGTCACAAGATCTTGCGGCGCTTATATTAGAAATCCGCGAATACGCAAAATGGTACGGCCAATATTCAGTAGCGAGCCGCGTCAAAGCGAAGTTCACCACTGAACAACCAGAACTCAGTGCCGCTGCCGTCGAAATGATACGCGACTGGGGCAAAGAAGAGGCATTATCACAAAAACGCCTAGATCTATTACTATCCACACTCGAAAAACTCAAAAATAAAGCGCCGGTCATTACGATTACTTTGGCTGCACCCGCTACGAACGAGGTCAAGAAAACGCTCGTAACCTGGTGCCGTTCTAATATCGCGCCAGACGTATTAGTAAGTTTCAGATTTAACGCGACGCTACTTGGCGGCATGGTCGTCAGATCGGGCAGTCATATTTACGACTGGTCGTTCCGGCGCGCTATTTTGAATGAGCGACACAGGTTTGGGGAGATGTTAAGTCGTGTTTGATAATCAGGCATTTCAAAAACTTGTCGAAGCTGGTAACCTAACCGGTGAAGTCGTGGCTGTCAACCGCTTCCTTGTCGAAGTAAAGGGGCTCGAAGGTGTCCGTATCGGTGCACAGATCCTTTTTGATGATGGCCAGCGTGGTATGGTGCGTGAAGCATACGGCGACAAGGTCATTTTATATAACATCGATTCCGAAAACCTCGCACTTGGCGCCCTTGCTGTCGTCGAAGGTGACATACTTACCATTCCCGTCGGTAAAGAACTTATTGGTCGCGTCATTAGCCCAACGGGCCAACCCCTTGACGGTAAAGGTGCAATTCGCACTTCACAGATGTCGGGTATCTTTAACGCCGCGCCAGGTATTATGGACCGCAAAGTGCTCGACACGCAGCTAGCAAGTGGCGTTACTGCTGTCGACAGCTTCTTTCCAATCGTGCTTGGTCAGCGTATTGCCATCCTCGGTGACAGTAAGTCTGGTAAAAGTACCTTCTTAAGCCAGCTTAGTGCAAACCAACAAGGCACCGACCGCATCGTGGTCTTCGTCCTTATCGGTAAACGCAAGGTAGACATCGAGCGTCTATTAGCCAACCTACGCGAATCGGGTGCCATGGAACACACCATCGTCGTGCTCGCCAATATCTTCGACTCATTGACGCAAAGCTACCTTGCACCCTACGCAGGAGCCGCCATGGCGGAACACCTTTGGTATGGTGGTCAAGATGTGATCATTGTTTACGACGACCTGAGCAGTCACGCCGAATCTTACCGTCAACTTTCGTTGTTGCAAGAAGTCGACCCAGGGCGAGACTCATACCCTGGTGACATCTTCTACACCCACTCGAGCCTGCTAGAGCGTGCTGGCAAGCTATTGTCTAACAGCAAAACACTGACGTCGCTACCGGTCGTCCTGACCCCTAACGACGACATCACCGCCTACCTCTCGACGAACATCATGTCTATTACCGACGGTCAGATCGTCTTTGACTTAGGCTACTTCCGTCGAGGCATCCGCCCAGCAGTTAACGCCGGTCTATCAGTCTCCCGTGTCGGTGGACAAGCTCAGACCAACCGTCAAAAGCGACTCTCGACCAATCTCTTTAAATCGCTCGCAAACTACCACCAAGCCGAAGAGTTCTCACACTTTAGTTCGCAATTGTCTAAAGAAACCCGCCTCGACCTTGCACGTGGTAAACACTTATACGCCGCTCTGCAACAGCCTCCAGAGGCTCTCTATTCACTACCTGAGCAGCAGTTAATGCTCGAAACAATCATGATAAGCCCGGATGACCGCGCTATCGACGTTGCCCAGCTCAAGACTGCCGTCAAAGATTTGGCCGCACAGGCCAAAGCAGACGAAGATTACGACCGGCTTGAGGCTGATTTGCTTAAGAAATTTGGCGCCGAAGTGTTAACAGAGAAAAAACCTGCCGAAGCCCCGACACAGGAGACCAACAATGCGAAGAGCTAAGGTTATCGAAAAAGACGCCGAGAGTATCGGAACGCTCAAAGACCTAACCAACGTCTTTGAAAGCCTGGCGAGTACTCAGGTGGCAAAAGTCAAAACCAAAGCCATGCTTAGCCAGGAATTCTTCCAGCTGCTCTGGCAGCGCTACACTGCTATCCGTGTCGACCCTAAAAAACGCCTCACCTACCGTGAAGACGTCGGTAATAACGGTCGCAAGGTACTCGTACTGATTTCGGCAGAAGCCGGTCTAAGTGGCGACTTGGACATGCGTATGATTGAAACCATGCAACAAGAGTATGATCAAGGTTCGACGGATATTATCGTGCTCGGTAGCCACGGCGCCAGCCAACTTGCACAACGTGGCATCCCCTATGTTCGATTCTTCCAGGTTCCCGAGTCTGACAGCTACGTCGATGTCAGTCCGGTCATTGCAGCAGTTATGCCCTACTCTAAAATCGTCGTCTATTACGAAGAGTACATATCTCTTGGCCAGCAAGAAATTCGCTCAATCGACCTCGTATCACACGTCAAAGATATGAGTGAAGATGCTGACGAAGATATCATCACCGCAGAAGATACGATTTTCGAACCTTCGCTTGATGAAATTGCCGATCAGATGGAAATGACAATGATGAGCCTGGCGCTAAGCCAAACCATTTTGCAGTCCGGCCTTGCCCAAGCAGCCAGCCGCTTTAATGCCATGACCGTCGCAGAGGATCGTGCCGGCGAATTGTTAGATCAATATAAATTAGAGTTTCACCGTGCAAAACGTTCCGAAAGTGACCGACGTTTGCGCGAGGTGCTCGTTGGAATCAAGAAGAAACGTCGTCAAGCCGCGGCAGGGAGTCAATAATCATGGAAGCTACTACACCAGACATTACTAAGGATTACGTCGGTATCGTCACAGCTATCCGCGGCCTGACAGTCGAAGTCCAGCTTATTAAAAACCGCCCTGATATCAAAGAGCTACTCCTCATCGAAGAACACCCCGAGGTCTATCTTGAGGTTAATTTCTTTCGCAATGAAAAAGCAATTTGCTTAAACCTAAACAACGATCAAACGGTCCGATGTGGTCAAAAGATCTACCGTACACGAACGAGGGTGACCGTTCCTGTTGGTCCAAAGACGATGGGCCGTGTCTTTAACGCACTTGGGGCAGCACTCGATAAAGCCGAAGAGATTACCGATAACCGTCGTTCGATTACCGAACCATCTGGAACTAATAGCTATCGCAGCAGCCAAAAACTCGAGCTACTCGAAACAGGCCTGAAAGTAATCGACTTCCTTACTCCATTCGTCAAAGGTCGCAAAATTGGCATCGTCGGCGGTGCCGGTGTCGGCAAGACCGTCCTGACCATGGAAATGATTCACAACGTTACCCGTAGCGAAAAATCACTATCTATTTATTGTGGTGTTGGCGAGCGTATTCGTGAAGGTAACGAACTTTATGAAACACTTAAAGATACCGACGTTCTCAAAAATACCGTCATGTTCTTTGGGCAGATGGACGCGACTCCTGCTATTCGTAGTATGGTCGGCCCGGCGGCTGCCACGGCCGCCGAATACTTCCGCGACGAAGAAGGTCGCGACATCCTGTTCTTTGTCGACAACATCTATCGTCACGTCCAAGCGATGACCGAGCTCAGCACCAACCTTGGGCTTATTCCATCAGAAGGTGGATACTCACCTATGGTGTTTTCAGACCTCCGCCGACTGCAAGACCGTTTAAGTAGTACCGAACATGGCACCATCACTAGCGTCCAGGCCGTGTATATCCCCGCCGACGACCTTTCGGACCCTGCCGTGCAAGCAATTAGCCAACAGCTCGACTCAGTGCTTGTGCTCAGTCGTTCTATCGCAGAGCAAGGTATTCGCCCAGCAGTCGACCTGCTTAAAACCACCAGTTCCCTGCTCACCCCGCAAATCGTCGGCGAACGTCACTATCGTCTAGCCGAACGCGTCCAGGCTATCATGCAAAAGTATGACTCACTTAAAAACATCATCGCGATCGTCGGTGAAAACGAATTGAGCCCTGGCGACCGTGCCGACTACCAGAATGCCAAGAAGCTAATTCAATTCTTTAGCCAAGATTTCTCAGTCGCCGAAAAGTTCTCGGGTAAGCCTGGCGAATACTACACGCTTGAGCAAACTCTCGACGGCATAGAAGAAATCATCAACGGCAAAGCTACCGATAGCAAGGCCGCCGAAGCTGAGAAACCTGCAGAAGCCAAGCCGGCCGAAGTAGCGCCAGTAGAAGAAAAGAAGTGATGACGAATAGCAACAAGCAAAATCAACCACTTCACGTCATCGCCCGTGCCCCGTTTACGGTCTACTACGAGGGGCCGGCGCTTTCTGTGACCGCGGTAAATAAGGTCGGTAAGTTTGATATCCTATCAGGCCATGCTGACTTTTTTTCAATGCTCTCTAAATGTGAATGCGTCATTACCACCGATACAGATGACGTCACTTTTGACATCAATAATGGAATCATCACCGTACGCGACAACGAAGTCATGCTCTTCGTAAATATGTAATAGCCTTACTGCGCGATAATATAGTCGAATGCGTAACCGCCGGGAGCCATTGCGCCATCGACACTAATGCTAAACCCGGTCGAGGTACGATTAACGTATAGCCCGGGAACGCTTCGGCCGATAGGCGTCACGTTGACATGTGGCGTGTTGCCATATTTCTCTCGGAATGTAATCGTCGCCAGCAGACCATTACCGGCACCAACACCAGCATTTACTGCCACCGTTCCTGACGTGTCATTACCGCTAATCGATACGGTACCATTACTGCCTACTCCGCCGCCACTACCGACACCTGGTGCGACACCACTGCTGATTAGGTGCCCAGCAATCGTCAGTGTACTCACCTGAAAGTTACGTACCGACAACGAGCCGCCGATTGAAAGATTACCAGTGACATTCATATTATTATTAATCGTCGTTAATTGATTTACGGTTAGTGAACCTTGTAGTCGAGTTATGCCGGCAACCTGTAGGTCTTTGCGTAGGTTAAGATTCGAAATTGTCGCATCTCCATTTACATTCAAATCTTCGACAGCAGTCTCACCCGCGCTCAGCTTACCTAAGCTGGCATCGGTTGCGGTAAACTTACTGTTCAAATTAAGTTGGCCGGCAATATTGACATCACTGCCCATAATGACCTTGCCATTAAACTTAGAGTTGGGGCCAACTACGAGCTCTGTGTCGGCGTTGCCTACAGGGTTACGGCTTACACCAAGGCTTTCAAGTACTGACGAACTAATCGTGACACCCTTGGCAGTAGCTTCGTCCTCGGCCGTTGCCTGATTGCGCATAACGAAGGTGATTATAGCAACGTTAGCCACCAGCACCGCCGCAACAACCGCAAGACCAACAAAGGTCGCCTTGTGGCTTGGTCGATATGCGACGCGGCGACGGCCAGATACTGGCGTTGTCGTCGCCGATGCTACCGATGACGCGTCGCTAGAATCCTGCGCATCAGAATCTTCGCTACCCGAAGCGTACAACACTTCTGGTGCCGGTGCTTCAGGAGAATCGGTGTCTTTTGGTTCTTCACTCATGTCTGTGTTTACTTAGTTATATGCTAAGTATACCGCTTACTGTAAAAACTTGCAAAATTCTTACGCTTCACCGACAATATATTATATGCTCAGGTACGTTGGGGGTTTTGTTGTCATTGTTGTCGCTATAGGTGGAATTATTATTCACACCCCTTCTGCGCTCGCTGAAACATCATCGTCTAATAACTTTCAATTCAACGAAACCAGTGTCGGCACCAGCGGCCTACTTAACTCTAAGTCAACTAACTTCGGGGTCACCGAAGCTACCGGTGACTTAGGCGTCGGCAATTCGGCATCATCGAACTTCCAGATTGATGCCGGTAGCAAGACTAGCCACGAACCAACATTGTCGTTTAGTGTCGATCAGTTCAACGCCAACTTTAACAGTTTCAGTCCGTCATCTTCATCCGTCTCTACAGCAAAGTTCTCTGTGTCTAATTATTCTAGCTGGGGATACGCCGTACAAATATATGGTGCGCCGCCAACAAATGGCACGCATACTATTGCGGCGATGACCGGAACGCCAGCCTCACCACAAACCGGCATCGAACAGTTCGGCATCAATCTTGTGGCAAACACCATACCGTCGTCAGTAGGCGCAAATATCGATAACGGTGGGTTTGGGTTCGGTACCGTGGCCGCAAATTACAGTACACCTAATAAATATCGGTACGTAAACGGCGAGACAATCGCGTCGGCCCCGAAAAGCTCAGGGGTGAGTATCTATACGATCAGCTATCTCGTGAATGTTGCTGGCCGGACGCCTGGTGGTAAATACACAAGTAATCAAATGCTTGTCGTGACCGGTACCTACTAAATACCTGTGGATAACCGTAAAATACAGTAAAAAAGGTGTTGACAGCCCGTTACCGCTAATGCTATCATCGCCATAGAAAGCACTAAAAATAAACAAAAAAATCCACCATGAAAATAAAAACTACCCAGCCCATTTTCCGTGTTCTTAGCGTCTTTACGCTTGTCGCGGTGCTCACAGTACAGTCATTATTAATAGCTCCTGCTTATGCAGGTCAAATTACACTCCGTAGCCTCACCTTGCAGGCAAACGGTGCGGTAGGCGGCGCAACACCCGGCGGCGTTGTTAACCACTTCTTCAACTTGACGACGCCAACTGCCGGCAACGTCGGAGCGGTCAAGTATGAATACTGTACAACGGCTGCAGACGTCGGTGCTGCAGTTTGTACATCTCCAACTGGGTTGGACGTCAGTGCGGCTACGCTGGGTAGCGAAGCGGGATTTACGGGCGTCGAAATCGTGGGCATCGACACCAAGTCTTTCTACATCAAGCCAATTAGCAACACACCTATCGCTATGGGTGCCAACGCAGTGCTCCAGCACCAGTTTGGTAACATCACCAACCCGTCAACAACCAATACAACATTCTTTGTTCGTATTAGTACCTACACGACAATTGATGCAACCGGTACGGCAGTCGACGCCGGTACAGTAACGGCAAGCACATCGACTAACATCGAACTAAGCGGCATAATGCCCGAGTCACTCGTCTTCTGTACGGGCGCCACGATTCCACTTGGTGCCGGTAGCGTCCCTGACTGTGCCAATGCGGCATCAGGTGTCATCACCTTCAACCAGCTCTTCTCTCCAACTGACACAGCAACTTCTACATCGCAGATGGCTGCATCGACCAACGCAGGTGCCGGTTATGCCATCAGCGTCAACGGCCCAACATTGACTTCAGGTTCAAACACGGTCACAGCGATGGCAGCACCGCTCACGTCAATCAAGGGTACTGGCCAGTTTGGGCTAAACCTAAAAGCTAATACTATCGCAGCCGCAGCAGCAGCTTTCGGCGCAGAAGTCTCTCCAGCCACAGATCCCGTGAATGATTACCGCGGACAAGCAGCATCTGGCTACGAGCTTGTCGACACCTTCTCGTTCATCTCGGGCAGCACGGTCGCAAACAGCTACGCTGGAGGCGCCGGGGCATCAAACGCTCAGATTTACACTGTAAGTTACATCGCGAACGTACCAGGTAGCCAGCCTGCCGGTACCTACAGCACAACCCTGACCTACATCTGTACGCCTACCTACTAGAACTCCCTTACCTACCGCATCAAACCACTTGTACACATACAATTAGTTATCCACACGTTGACCACGAGTTTATGCTTATGGTACACTGCTCAATATGATGAGTGCGAGGGGAAAACTATATATATTGAGCGTGCTATTAATAGCCGCATCTGTGACATCTGTCTATAAGGCGCCGGCAGTGTATGCGGCGCAAATAACAACGCGTAGCGTAACGCTACTTGCAAACGGTGCAGTAGGAGGGTCTACACCGGGCGGAGTAGTTAACCATAAGTTCGACTTTACATTACCAAGTAACTCAAGTGTCGGTTCGATTAAGTTCGAATACTGTACTATCGCCAGCGTTACCGAAGGGTGTGTCGCACCTACAGACCTTAGTGCCGCATCGGCCACATTCGGTGGTGAAGCTGGTGCTACCGGGTTTAGCATCGGATCTGCAACAACAAATATAGTGACGATAGCACGAGCTTCTGCGACTGCTGCCACCGGCGCAGTTTCGTACACCCTTAACGGCGTCCTTAACCCATCCCCCGCTAACTACACTTTCTTCGTACGTATAAGTACCTTCGCAAGTCTCGATGGTACCGGTACCGCAATCGACACAGGTACGGTTGCTGCAAGTACAGCAAACCCCATCCAACTTACTGGTATCATGCCTGAGTCACTAATCTTCTGTACAGGAGAGACTATCGACTTGACCGTTAACGGCGACCCTAACTGTTCTACCGCAACTGGTGGTGTCATCGCATTTAACCAGCTATTCTCGCCAACCGACACAGCGACAGCTACCTCGCAGATGGCAGCCAGCACGAACGCCCTTACGGGCTATGCAATTACCGTCAACGGCACGACACTTACCTCAGGATCCGCAACCATTCCTGCAATGAGCACTGCGGCTACTGGAACCAAAGGTAAGAGTGAATTCGGTATGAACTTACGCCTTAACACCACCGCTACCTCAACGGTTGCAGCTGGTGGCGAGATTACTCCAGTATCTGATGGCGGCGATTTACGCGCTCAAGCTCTTGCTGGCTACGAAGTTGCCGACACCTTCAAGTTCACGTCTGGTGATGTTGTCGCAGACAGTGGATTTAACACACCTGGCCCAACGAACGCACAGCGCTATACAGCTACCTACATAGCTAACGTAGCCGGTAATCAGCTCGCTGGTACATACACGACAACCTTAACTTACGTCTGCACCGCTACGTACTAGAGACCATGAAACAATACATCCACCATATCACCACACCGCTCGTCTTCGCATCATTAATACTTGTCGCATTCGCAGGCATGGCAAATGCCGTCGATCCGCCTGCACAGCCCAATAGCGCCGGTCAAGCACTCGAGATTGCACCCCCCGTGCTTAGCCTTGTCGCAGACCCAGGTGAAGTTATTGACACTCAAATCAGCCTACGCGATGTCTCGACGTCGAGTCTTGTCGTAACAAGTACAGTTAACGACTTCACGGCCGCCGGTGAAGACGGCTCACCAAAGATCGATGTTGATAAAACCGAACCTAGTCCTTATTCTATAATTTCTTGGGTGTCGCCACTCCCTGAACTTAATCTTAAGCCACGCCAAATCGAAAAATTGCCTGTCAAAATTACCGTCCCTGCGAACGCAGTGCCTGGTGGCTACTATGGCGTTGTTCGCTTTAGCGCCGTCCCACCAGATGTCGAAACCTCAGGTGTCTCGCTTTCTGCAAGTCTTGGTGCATTGATTTTTATTCGGGTCAATGGTGACGCAAAAGAAAGTATGGAAATCGTAGAATTTTCAGTCAACAAAGATGGTGACACAGGCTCATTCTTTGACGCTGCACCACTCGAATTCGTAGAACGCATTAAGAACACCGGTACAGTACACGAGCAGCCGGTCGGTACAATCATCGTTAAAGATATGTTCGGCAAGAATGTCGTCGGCCTAAACGTCAACCTAGAAAACCGCAACGTTCTGCCTAATAGTACACGTAAATTCACAACACCGCTCGATAAATCATCGATCGGTAACCGAATGTTATTTGGCCGCTATACTGCTGAGCTCACAAGTAAATTTGGACTCAAAGGCCAAACTGTTACTAAAAAGATTTCATTCTGGGTCATTCCATGGAAGCTCATCCTCGGAGTCATAACCATTCTCGCCATTGCAATCGTCGGTATCATCTATGCTATTCGCCGCAACAACGAACGCCTACTCGGTAAATCTCGCGGCACCCGACGTCGCTAACCCCGTGATATAATAAGCTTATGCTACAGCACTTCAAGCTGATTCACCGCAGTCATAGCGGCAAGGTACGTCCTCACGAACACACTTCGTATCTTCCGCTTGCTGTCATTTTACTGGTCATCGGATTCTTCTTAACTAGTATCACGGCGACAGCCTGGGAGCGACCCGGCCCAGCATCAGGATCAATCGGTTTGAGCGGCGAGGTCCCAGCGGCACCACCGACCGTCGCAGCTACCATTAAGGTCCCCGCCAACGGTCAGCGTTTTAATCAGACGCCAATTACTGTGTCTGGAACTTGCCCAACATCTACGCTCGTGGAGCTATTTAAAAATGATATCTTCGCTGGATCAACTGCCTGTAGCGATGCCGGGACGTATTCACTAGAAATAGACCTGCTTATTGGTGCAAACACTCTCGTAGCACGCGTCTACGACTCGCTCAACCAGCCTGGCCCCGATTCTAACGTCGTTGTCGTGTATTATGACGCCCTGCCCACACAAGCGAGCGCACTGGCTCCGTTAGTATTTGGCGGCGAACAATTAATCGTAAATACCGACGCCGTCTTCAGAGGCGCCTTCCCTAACAAAGAGATGACCATACCTATCGATATCTTAGGTGGCCGTGCGCCATATGCAGTTAACGTTCAATGGGGTGACTCAACCAATAAGGTCGTGTCCCGTCCTGACAATGCCTCGTTCCGAACCGAACACACCTATGCCAAAGCCGGTACCTACCAACTTTCGATCCAGGCAACAGATGCCGATGGTCGCGTTGCCTTTTTGACAGTAGCCTCAATCGTGAACGGTCAGCCAGATCCAGCGCCTACATCGACAGGATCTACCGAAAACAAGAATACTCTCTTACTCCTCTGGCCACTCTATGCGGCAACCTTTGCTGTCGTAGTCAGTTTTTGGATGGGCGAATGGCGCGAAAAGCGCTTGCTCATCAAGCATGGCGTACTCGCAGCTTAACCTTTGCCCCCTATAATTACTATCGTATAGATTTATTGCGAATAATGTTGCATTGTTAAACATAAGCGCGTATGATAAAAGAGTAAAACCTTATGTGTGAGACAAAAAACGGTTTACAAAATTAACAACAAAATAAAATAACACAGAGACTAAAAACAAAATGATTCTTGGTGTTTTTCGCGTTCCACGCGTTCTTAAGAGGCTAATTACTAGCGCCCTATTGTTGGGCGTATTTGTCGTTTCTGCCAATCATTTTGTTGCGCCCGCTCAAGCTGTCGCAGGAATCAACTCGCAAATTAACTTCCAAGGTCGCCTACTTAACGCATCTGGCGCCCCTGTTGCCGACGGCAACTACAATATGCAATTCAAGATTTACCAAGATGGCACCGGTACTGCTGCAGGCAACCCTGGCGGTACCCTTAAGTGGACCGAGAGCTACATGAACTCAGCTAGTACGGGCATTACCGTTAAGAACGGTTACGTATCGGCGCAACTCGGTTCAATTACCCCATTCGGTACCAGTATCGACTGGAACCAGGATACGCTATGGCTCAGTGTCAACGTCGGTAACACCAACGCAACCTGTACCCCATTCACCTCTTGTGCACCCGACGGCGAAATGCTACCTATGAAGCGATTATCGTCGACTCCGTTCTCACTTAACTCAGGCATGCTCGGTGGCAAAACAGCTGCTCAGTTCTTGCAACTAGCTCAGGGTGTCCAAACCGAAGCCTCGACTAATACGTCTAGCATTTTTATTAACAAGACTGGTAGCGGCGGCAACTTCATGCAACTACAGTCAGCCGGCACAGACGTATTTACCATTACTAGCGCAGGCGACATCCAAATGGGGGCTAACGCGAATCACACCGTTTCGGTTGCGGCGGCGGGTGCTGGCGTTGCCGGTAAGGCACTGACTGTCAGCGCCGGTGCAGCCGGAGCGGGCGGCGCGGCTGCAGTAGGTGGCACTTTGACACTCCAAGGTGGTAGTGCGGCCGGTACAGGTAACGCAAACGGTGGCGATGTCACTATAGCTGGCGGTGCGGGTGTTGGCACCGGCGCAAATGGCCTTGTGAACCTTGGCGCATCAGCATACAGCGCCGGTACTAACCCTACTTGTACGGTTAGCTGTACGGTTAATCAGTCGATCGTGGACGGCAATAGTACGGCTATAGTCAGTGCGAGTGGCCTTGATATTGTCATTACCCTCCCTGCGCCGACAAAGAACACCGTCGGGCGCATGCTCTACGTCACGACTACAAGTGGTAGTAACGACTTTACCCTAGCCGCTAACGCAGGCGCAGATGCGCTTAGTGTCACTATGCGCGCTAACACCACGGCAACCATGATTTGGAACGGTACGGCATGGACTCCAGGTGGTGCCAGCAACGCCATTACTCTTCAGGCGACCTACAATAACGGCACGAACCCTTCAGAAACTCCAGAGATTAAACTCGACGGTATCCGCGGAACCATCGACATCCAAGATGCAGACACGACAATCGGCCAGGACATCCTCAACGTGCGCGGTAGCAACGCTGCGGGCTTAGGTACCGTCCTCTTCGGTGTCAGCAACAGTGGTCGTGTCACGATTCAGGGTACGACAGATAACGCATCTGCCTTTCGCGTTTTGAACGCAAGCGGTAACTACTTGTTTAACATTAATAGTAGTAACAACTATGTGATTTCAAACTCAATCAAGTCATTAGGCAATGAGGTTACCAACCCCGGCTTCGAGGCTGGCGGTTCGCTTTCAAATGGCGAAGAAGGCTGGTTCGGCCCATCACAAGCAAGTATTCAGGCTCTATCCGTCCATAGCGGCAACTTTGGCTTGCAAACCATGACAAACGGCACCGTTCTCGACACGTTTGCTGGCAACTACTTCGAAGTAGAGGCTGGCGAGAGTGTCTATGCTTCAGGATACGTACGCAGCACTAGCGGCGCCAACGGTGCTGGTGGTATCAAGATTACTTGGTATAACAAAGACAAGACCGTCCTTAGCTCCTCATCTGATTTACTTTTCGCAAACACTGCGTGGATATTAAGCAAAGTAAGCGGTACCGCTCCAGCGGGTACCGTTTATGCTCGTATCTCTGCGAATGTCCACTCAACTGCGACAATTGGCACCTACTACTTTGATGACTTCTACATGAAAAAGAACTCAGAAGCCGCAAGCTACACGCACCGCAATGCATCAGATAGTGCAGCTGCGTTCCGCATTCAGTCTGCTGGCGCCGCTCAGACTCTATTTACTGCTAATACAACCAACAACACCATCAAGATTGGCGACAGCACCGGTAGCGACACCGCGACCACTCTACTCGTCGTTGACACCGCATCGGTCGACCCAACGACTGTCTCGGGTAAAGACGGTGGTATGTTCTACAATTCAACCACCAACAGCCTTAAGGCCGTTATTGGTGGCGCTGTCGTCGATATCTGTACCACTGCAGTCACTTGTAACGGTTACTCTGCGGCAGCTGGCTCATCAATCCAATTGCAGACTACTACTCCTGGTACTTCACAGATCGGTCACTTCAACATTACTGGTACCGGTATTCTTACTCGACTACAAACTCAGGACCGTACAACTGTAAACAGCGACAACCTTACCATCACGACTGGTAACTCTACCCTCGCCGGTGGTAAATCTGGCGACCTCAAGCTTGATGTCGGTACCGCTGGAGCTGGTGGTACGCTTGGCGCAATTACGATTGGTCACGCGGGAGTCAAAACAACGATGGGTGGCAATTTAGAAATCCAAGGCGCGAATACGCTTACGCTTGGTACGAGCAGTGCTGCTAATGGATCAATACTCTTCAAGACTTCTCAGGGTGCGAACACTGTAACGCTACAGGCACCAGACCAAAACCCATCTGAAAACGTCGTCCTTAAGCTCCCTACTAGCGTTACTGGCACGGCTGGCTACTGTTTGAAGAACACGACCAATGATGGCCAGTTGCAGTTCCAGGACTGTGCTGCGGGTATTAGTGTCAACTTGCAAGATGTCTACGACAACAGTGCGCCTGCAAATGTGAACTTGGCGAGCGGTAAAGACTTCTCGATCACTTCTGTCGACTCAACCGTAGACCCTAACGTGTTCATTAACCTACAGTGTGTAAACGGATGCGGCACCAATGGCGGTCGCTTCGCTGTTCAAAACGGTGGCGTCGACGTACTTTCTGTGTTGCCTAACGGTGGCGGCATCAGTTTGAACGAAGATGTACAAATCGGATCGGGCACTACCGACGCTGTCATGAACAAGCTCCAGCTCGACAGCTATAATGGTGCGGACCAAGATGTCATTAACTGTACCTCGACGCTCAACCAAGGTACGCTCTATTACAACACGTCAATGGGTAGCATCCGTGGCTGTGTAAGTGGCGTATGGACTGACATCTCTAACCCAGACACACTTGGTCTGCTTACCTTCGGTATCGTGCCTTCAAGTGGTAGCCCGAGCGACGCGTACGACCTACCGTCGTTGATTAGCAACGGTTCTTCTGGCCCTTGTAAGGTATCGCGAACAGCGAACAATACCGTTCAAGTAAACGCTTGTACCGCCTATTCTAACGGACGCCGCGTCAGCGTCGACTCACAAGCCCTATACATTAACCAGCCAGCGTTTGGGGCACTGAGTATCACTATGGACGCCACGAACGTATGGGCACACGTATGTCTTGATCCAACCACAGGTAAGGCGCGTTGGTCATCCCACCTTGATGGCACCGGTGCAGCGACCGCAAACGCTGAACTCCCAGCCTTTAGCGCCGCTAAACCGATTCTCTGCCTCGCAGACGTCCAGTGGTCAAACACTTCGTCAGCTATCGACAACCTGTACGACGTACGCACCTTTAGCTCAACCCTAAAAGAAGCTGTCATTACGTCGAGCGCCGTCGAATTAGGCATGCTCGTCGATGCCGGCACCACTGGCGCTATGCAACCAGGAGCATCAGCCAGCCAGAAGCTCTACGGCCTTGTGCTCGTCGCCGACTCCGCAAACCCAACATCTGCAGGTGCACCTAACGCTATCGTCGGAACAACCGGCCCAGGCTGGGTAAAGGCAATCGCCGGTACCGCCGGGCAGTTCATCCGATCAAGTACGACGGCTGGTTACGGAAGAACAATCATCGCCATTCCGAACAACTCCTTCTACTTCTCTGCAGGCAACACGCGTACCAATTACAGCACAGCCTGTACTACAACGTCCGACTGTGCAGGATCGCTCTACGTGAACTTCAACGTGCGCTAAGGTATAATTACTAGTATGAATACTATATGGGGTAGCGTACGTGCACATTGGCGCAAAATCATCGCCGTCATTGTCGCGCTCTGTCTGTTGGGCGGTATCGGCTATGTTGTCTATGCATTCACGCAACAACGCGATAATCCTATTCCAACCGAAGTGAGTAATGCGCTTACCTTTTCCCCGCTCATCTTACCGAACTATGTCACCGATTACACGACATCCAACTACCAGATAGGTACGGGTGAAAATCAAGAACAGTTTTTCACCTACGATATTCATGGCCCCAACGACACTATCGTGAGTGTCACAGAGTCCCGTCAACCACCTGAGTTTAGTGAAGTCGCAGAGTATAAGGATCGGTTTTTGACCAACGTCGTCATGCAAACGTCTAGTATCAGTACGGCTGGCGGCACACTTTACTTAGGTAGACAAGCTAGACAGGCAGACAAGCAGCTGGCAGTCATGCTTGAGCGCGGTTTGTTGATCTTTATGAATCCTAGCCGACCCCTCGATGAATCAACATGGCGCGATATCGCTGATCAATTAGAAATCCAGCGGATGCGAAAAAAATAACCGTCTTATTCGACGGTTACATCACCTCGTGCGTATGCCGATTGGCTACCGTGAGCACAGGTAACTTCGACCGGCCAAACTCCCGACTGCGTATCCGGTGTTACAGTCCATGTCCAACTTAATACGCCAAATTCATCGGCAGCCTTTGGTATCAGTCCCGAGTCTTTGCTTTCACGTTTGTCGGAATTATAAGTAAACTTAATACTACATGTAGCCGTAGGGAGCGTCTTGATAGATATAGATGAATTCCCACCCCGGCTCACCGGAGACGTCAAGGTTTGCACGCTGATGCCCACTTTCGCATCATCAGCTATTTTTACGGGTGCTTTAGGGGCAACAGCTTTACTCACCACATCAGGCAACGGTGTCGCCTCTACCGCCTCTTGTTGGCTCATGTACCATGTATAAGCAGTTCCACCGGTAAACAATAGTCCAGCCAGTATAACAACGGCAATAATGCTGCTGCGGATAGATCGACGCCTCCGCTCGACAGTATAATACCGAGCGTTACCGTGCTTGAGACTTTGGAGCATTGAGCGTGGCCTCTAGGTTATTTTTTCGTGGTTTTGTATTGTACGATCGCCTGAGAGACTTTACCCTCTTTGGTCAGGTTCTCAAAGAACAATACTTGCTCGCTACCAATGACCATCTTGTCTTCTGGACCGTGAATTTCTGTACCAAGTTTAACGATTTGAACATCTGAATTCGACTGAGCGGTGTCTTGTGGGTTTTCGGCATTCTCAGCCCCCGTCGACGACGCCTGAAGGTAATAGATATCTGTCAGTGTGTAGTAATTGTTATCAATCTTCTTAAGCTTACCGAAGTACACTTGGCCGTTCGTCAAAAATACTGCCTGGTACTTACCACCATCGATTAAGCTATTCGCACCGAATACCGTCGACCAAACCGCAAAACCGAGTGCTCCAACCACCAAAACACCAAGAACGATTGGTAATAATTTCTTCCATAGGCTCTTTTTAGGGGCCTCGTGGCGAGGTTGGCGGTATTGAGTTGACTGCTGTGGCGCAGCAGCCTGTTGCTGTGGTTGCGCAGGATGCGCGACAGTTCGCTGTTGGACCGGTCGTTGATTACGGCCAGATAAAGTATCCATTAGTCTAGTTCTCCCTGATGTTATCTCTTATGTTTATCATATCACAAGGGTAAAGCGGTGACAATTGGCTGTTATGTCGTGGCCATCGTATCTTTGACCAACTTTACTAGTACATCGGGTGAAACTGATGATTTTAGCATGTAGGTCGTCGCCCCGAGATTAATCAGTTGCTCGATGTCCGTCTTGCTGTCTAAATTGCTTAATACAACGATAGGTATGTGCTTTTTATTATCAAAATGCTTCAAAAACTCCCGACCGTCCATGATTGGCATCAAAATATCTAACAGAATAATATCTGGCGTGTGTTTTGATAAATAATCTAGCGCTTCCTTGCCATTGTGCGAATTGTGAACTTTGAATCCACTATGAGTAAGTATCATGTTAAATGCGTCGCTCAGCGCCAAATCGTCTTCTACTACCAGTATGAATTGTAGTTTCTTTGCCATATCTTCCCCTTTCTACCGCTTAGTTCTGCCTTTTTTATCACGATGGGTCGCCCGTAAATTAACGTAGGCACGGTTAATCGTAGAATCTTTTGGCAGTGTAAGCGTAAACGCGCTACCCTTGCCAAGCCGAGATACGACGGTAATATCGCCACCATGAGCCCTAGCTAACTGACGCGCTAAGAATAGCCCCAGTCCACTACCACCTTCGGTGTGTGATAACGGGTTTTCGACGCGATCAAACTTATTAAATACTCGTTCATAATCGCGAGCAGCGATACCGACTCCGTTATCTCTGATGACCAGTGCGACCATTTTACCCGCGTCCTTAAGCTGTATCTGCACCGTAGATGACGGGTACGAGTATTTTATGGCGTTACTTACAAGGTTCTCGACGATCATCGAGACATATCTGTCGTCTGCCATGACGATGCGAGGTCGCTTAAAGCGGCTTACAAGTTCGATATCCTTTACCGCTGCCTGTTCATTAAACGTGTCGATAACTCGTGTCGATACCCTCGACAAGTCCACCTCAACCGGTTCGATTAGCAACTGTCCAGCGTCGACTTTCGAAACATACAGTAATTCGTTGATAATGTGCAGTTGTCGCTCATTTGCTTCATAGGCCTTTTCGGCGACTGATCGCTGCATCGAATTAAGCTCGCCAGTGATGCCCGACGTCAGCATGCCTATATACTGCTTTACGCCACTCGCTGGCGTCCGTAACTGGTGTGAAGCAAGTGCTAATAACTCGTCCTTTGTTTTTTGGACCTCGACTTCATAGTTTTGCTCAACTTTGGCTATTCGCGACATGAGCAAGGCATACACGAATACCGCAGCAATCGAACTAATTACCGCTCCCATGGTAAAAATGCCAATCGGTCCGAAAAAACGGTTTAATGCTTCGTCCTGCCCGCCAACCGATATACCCCATCGTCGGCTATCAACCTCAACGAACTCTGTAAATTTACGTTGCTTTTCAATTGGCGTACTCGAAGAGTCCACACTATATAGCGCTGTTTGGCCACTAATATCCAGATCATACAGATTAATGTCGGTGCTATCATCAAATCGAGGTGACTGTTCTGCATATCGACTGAGTATGTCGCCTGGCCTGAATACGACGTACACATAACCCTTCAGGGCCGCTCGTCGATCCTTGATGGTCGCTGGGATTGTATCGGTTGTGTAAACCGGGTAGTAGATAAGTACACCTAAATTATCGTCTTTTTTATCTAAGTCCTGCACTAATTTGACGGGCGACGACATGGTTGGTCGAGCACTATCACGAGCTTCGGCCATTGCAGCTCTTCGCACCTGGTCTGCGAACATATCGTACCCAAACGCGCGCTGATTGATGCTATCAAACGGCTCAATGTATGTAATTGCCGTATATTCATCTCGCGCATTCGTTGGCGTTACTGAAAACTCCGGAAATCCCTCTGCGCGAATATTCTGTTCGAACCCAGCAACCTGGTCGGGTAATAAATACGTCACATATCCTAAGCCCAATAGCGACCGGTACTGCTCAGGCACCCTCATGTCATCGTAAAACTGCTGCCACTCAGACCTCGTGACATCACCGTGAGCGTTGAATAGCGCGGCTGCCGCATACAATAAGCGGTCGTACGTTCCAACCGTACTAGCCGTATGTGACTGGATAGATAAAGCTTGCTGCGATAGTCGAGAATCGTAATCTGCAGCGTTCTGGGTAGATATCGCTTTCGCAAACAAACTTGCCGCAGAAAATCCGATTAAAAAAACTAGTAGCGAAATAAGAATGACGGCTGTATATTCCGATGACGGCTTCATGCGCAAGCCAAATACTTCTTGTACGCGCTTAATCATACTCCTACTAGTGTAACAAAATTATGCCTTTGGTTCTATGCAGCAGTGCGGCTAACAGTACTCCGAACTTAGACATTGTTAGAACCTACCACTCGCCACGCCTTCGTGCGCAGCACCTCTTCGTCAGTGACATCTTGATTGCCAAGTATAGTATCAGATAATAGCCCCGAGTATGTATTAGCCTTACGGTATATCGGCACTAGATAATTTACTCCCGCAACAACCAATGGCTCCCCGTGGCGCGTAAGTAGCCTGTGTAGGCGTTTATCTATCCGTCTAAAAAACTCCAGCAGCATCTGCTTATCCGTCTGTGCAACATTATACTGTTCGTGAAATCCTTCGGACCCCTTACCCGCCTTTCCCCTTGTAGTAGCCGAAATCGTGTGCGTTTGGCGCCCTTGGGGGAACTCATCAATCTGCAGTGCTTCTGTCAGGCTCGGCGGGAAATCACGCAAGCGCACTGGCTTCAGCTTATATCGAGTTCCGTGATACAAGCGGACATTCTTATGGCCGATAGTCAATAAGAAATACGGCTTCGTTTCGTTCATCGCCATAATCAGTGGCTCCAGTTCGAATTGATCGCTAATTATAACCAGCTCCTCTGTAATACTCTCGGGTATATGGTAATAGCTAAACATATCCGGCCCCATGAACAGTGCGAGCCCAGCTCGTTGTGATGGCCAGAATTCCGTACCGTTCACCAATTCTTTCGCTGGCTTAAGAAGGTCTTCGATATACCCTTTAGTTGCGCCTAATTCAGTCAATTCTTGCTTAGCCTGCTTAAGAAATGTCTTTAGCTTGATCAAGTTAGGGTTCGTTCCGGTCGTTACTGGAATATACGGAATATACAGCGATACGCGAAGCGCGCCGATTGCCCCTTTTAACTTTTGCAGTTGTCTATTGCTAGGAAAATTTATCATATAGTAATACTCCTCTCGCGGTTATACGCCATTATGAACTACGCACGATTTCCCTCGGCGTCTTGCGTTCCTCCTCTATTAAAAGCTCCAGTTCGTCACACCGGTTTATAAAATCCGATCTGCTCTGGAATATTTCTTTAGGATGAAACTGACGAAGAAATTCCACTACGTTCTTATGAAATCCATGCGCGACGGCTGAGATGACGATTCTTCGTGCTGAAGCCGGGAACGGCCCGGCAGCCCGCGCCACGTTCGCGAATGTTTGTATTGGGGGAAGTTGTTTTGTGAACATATCACCCTCCTATCATCATATTCAAACGACTACGCCGCAGTTAGCGGAATTGAAACCTTTAGCACACCGTCCCTAAACATTGCCTTCGCTTTATCGATAAGAACGCCATCAGGTAGCGTTACTCTGCGGAAGTACTTATCGCGACATTCACGAAAGTAGTACAGGCGACCAAGATGCTCTTTGACATCTTGCTTGTGTTCTGCCGATATCTCCAGTATGCCGTCATCAGCCGCGACGCTCACTTCGGTCCTATCAAAGTTTGGCAAACTGACTTCTGCCACTAAATTACCGTCCTCTTCGTACATGTCCATTGCAGGCACGTCTTCGAGTATTGGCAACGCATTCCAATCACTCTTGCCCATTTCTTCCAGTTCGCGTTCAATTCTGTTTATTTGTCTCACTGGGTTATACGTTATGAGTTTCATGATATTCTCCACTTGTATTTATCATACTGCTACATATTAGGTGTTGGTGTTCGCTCCTTCCATTCCTCGCATGCCTCCTTACCCTTTCCTGTGGTGCTCGCATAGTGGGAGTTTGCTCACGCAAATCCCTATATACATATATACGCACGTTTAAGTAATAATCCGCAATGCGCGGGAACACTAATCCAGTGTGAACTTACTCACACACGTGCCTCGTAATTTATTTAGGATAGTTATATAATAAGCATTGGAGATGCATTATGGATACAAACGTGTCTAAAAAGCTACATGAATTCTTTACCAACTTTCCTTTAAAGCGGTTCAAAAGAGGCCAAATTCTTATATACGGCGGCGACAGCCCGCCCGGCATCTACTTTATACAATCTGGCGAGGTGCGCCAGTACGATATCGCGCGCAATGGTGACGAGATGGTGGTAAATGTATACAATCCACCATCTCTTTTTCCTATGTCATGGGCGGTTAACCAGGCGCCTAACGAATACTTCTACGAAACTACCATGGACACCGTCGTCAGTATCGCCCCCGTCGAAGATTGCCTGGTCTTCTTTAAACAAAACCCAGATGTTGTCTACGCACTACTCTCGCGCTCATATGAAAACACCGACACGCTCTTGCGCCGCATGAAACATCTCATGAAAGGTACCGCCCAGTCACGAGCGATACTTGAGCTTCTTATCGCCTGTAAATGTTTTGAAGCACAACGAAACAACGCCTGCACGGTACTAGTCAGCGAGAACGAACTAGCGGCGCGAACTGGGCTGACGCGCGAAACAATTAGCCGTGAGTTGCGTCAGTTGCAAAATAGACAGCTTATCACAATGGGGCGCAAACAAATCATAATCAACGACATCGCCTCCCTCGAAGCGCTTCTCAGCCAAAAGTTGTAGTAGTTACGCGATGCTACCTTTCGCTTAACTACTCGAATTATCCCTAATAACGCACAAGCTCGAAAGACGCGACGCCCATACTGCCAGTTATCTGGATTGTTTTCGTTGCGGTATCGAAGTTATCAGTCTCGTAGATTCCATCACCCTTGTTCACGAGTCCCTCTAAGTTACGACTAGACAGTCCGCTATCTAATTCAACTTTAATACCACTCTCTTTTGGAACACGCATAACAATAGAGCTAGCGCCGACATTTAATTCAACGTCTAATTTATTGGCCACATCGCCGAGCGTCACGTTAACGCTACTTGCGCCCGTGTCGAGAACTAACTCGCGCAGATTAATATCCGCCAAGTCGGCACTCACATCAGACGCGCCAGCCTTAAGTGTGGCGATTGTGAGAATCTCTTTAGGTAAGCGAACGGCCAGTTCATTGTGCATGTCGCCTCGCCACATCATATTGTTGCCATGTGTCGATATCAGCACACGCTGTGTATCGCCGACTGTTCGTGATTGTCGGTACAAGTTAGCAAAGCTGCTATCAAGCGTTGCACCGACTGAGTTTTCGTCAGTTGATTCAATCGTAATATCTCCGACACCAGCCTCGATGATAACATCAAGGTTTTTAGTACCATCACTTTCAACGGCAACCTGTTCGGTAAAGTTACGCGTTTCCGCACGGTCGAATAATGTACCCGTACCCACGGCCGCCCATGCGACGAGTGCCAGGCTTGCTAGCATCAGCACCATCGACACGACACTCCAGCCCACTCCAGGCAGCTTAAGGAGTGACACACCCCAGCCAACAATCAATAGCGGCCACAGTTGCCATACGTTGGCAAGATTCACGTCAACGATATCTAAATTATCGAGCAATATCAACAACCCGACGAGAACGAGTAATAATCCCCAGAATGCTCTGCTCATATCCCAGCCGCCACGCTTCTCAGCGACGACAACGGGTTCTTTGACTTCTTTAACCTTTGCGACTTTTGTCTCCGTCTTTTTTTCAGCCATTACTTTCGTCCTCCTAGTTTAGTAAGAACCATCACGCCGATTAGCACTAAGGCAAGCGGCCATAGCAAATCCCATCGCAGATACACGACATCAGGGAACAGTCGCACTAATAGCAACCAACCACCGATTACGATGAGCCCGACGCCAAAGTAGTTTCTCGCACGATCACCTGCGCCGCCTTCGCGCCATTCCCGAGACATCGCATCAAAGTTCGTCTTCATCGTTGCCATGGCGTCACCAGATGCAGGCTCGTTACCAGGTGTCGGCAACAGAAACGCCATTAATATATACGCAGGAATTATAAACCCTGCTCCAGCGATGACGAGCACCACCAATATGATCCTGAGCAGCGTCACGTCGATGGCGAAGTAGTCTGCCAGTCCTGCCGCTACGCCAAATATCTTCCCTTCGGCTGGCTTTCTATAAAGTGTTCTTGGCTCCGTCATGTAACCTCCTACCTCTAGAGACCTAGTGTTCTAACTTCATTATACTCTCTACCCCTTAGCCGTAAAGGGGGCTATAACAAAATCCCGCCACGGTGGGGGCGGGCGGGATTAGGTTATAGCGCGTATGTTTAATTATGCAGCAACGACTTCGTCTACAGTCGCCTTAAGTTGCGCATCTACCGCAGCTTCGTCAGCAATCGTGCCGTCAACATTTAGTTCTTTCATGAACGTAAGGTTAGTTGTCGTTGGCAATACATTTGCCTTCACGTTACCAAGTACGATTTTTGCGTTATCGTGCACACGACTAGCGCCATACCAGCCATAACCTGCAAGTGCCACAGGTTTGTCGTTCCATTCCTTGAACACCCAGTCAATTGCGTTCTTTTGGATTGCGCTCAGGCTACCATTGTATTCCGGGGTTACCAGCACGATAGCATCGGCATCTCCCACCATCTTAGTCCAAGCTAGAACATTTTCATTATCGGGTGCGAATTCTTCTGATGATGGCGCTACCGGTGCGTCAAAAAAGGGTAAACCTAGATGTTTAACGTCAACGGTCGTGACTTCAACGTTATCGCGTGACGCGAGTTCTTTTGATACTACCGGGACAAACGTGTCCGCGACGCCACCGGGGCGTGAACTACCACTCACGACTAATATTTTTCGTGCCATATAAAACCTCTTTCTTACTGAGCGTTATAATTTGTATGCGTTTATGCCAACAGAATCTAATAGCTCATGATTCAACGTGTACATCTTTTGTACACCTTGCTTCTCCTCTAGAATGACGCCAGCATCTACCAATTTGCTAAAATGATGGCTCATGGCAGGCTGCGATAACTTAAGGAACGATGCACATGACGCAACAAGGTCGCAACTTGGCGCTGGTTTATCCAACTTGGCCAATGTGCGCACTATGTTAAGCCGCGTGTCATCCGCAAGAGCTTTAATAATATCTGTGGTTGTATTCGTGATCATGATACATATCCTATTATATCGAAATATTTAAATATATCAATACTTTTCGTCAATTACTTTCTCTAATTATACTTCTTACTGCGATATACTAGATATAATATGGATACATCTTCGATTGACCCCGCCCTACTGCAAGAACTGTTAAATGGTTCGACTTCGACGACAACCAAACCGATTATTGATTTGAGCTATATATATCCATTCTTAATCGCATTTACGATTATTTCAGCGCTTATCACTATACTTTATCTAATTAATATCATTCAGCATTGGCGTGTTAACCGTGCAGTCTTAGAAATGCGTGATATTCTTAAGCAAATGAACAACCGTGCAGCACAACCCGAGCCACCGGTCAAAGAGCCTACCGAAACCGCATAATAAAAACTCCCCGTGCAATCGGGGAGTTTTAAATTCAAGTATTCTACGCGACTATTCTAGTGCTGCGTCAATTTCACTTGTATCAAGTTCTTTATCGATATCAACAGCTTCAAGATCGCTCTTTACATCTGCAGTTTCAGCCTTGGCCTCGGTAGCAGTTTGAGGAGCGCTATTCGTATCACTTGCAGGCTGTGCTTGCATACGGTTGTAAAACACATACCCAAGTGCTCCAATGATGACGATGATGACAACGATGATTACCGCTTCGACCGCGCTAAATCCTTTGCGGATTGTATTAGTTTTCACTTTCTACCTCCTCTTGCGTGGTAGCCTCTTCTGTAGATTCTGTTTCAGTTTTTTCAGTCTCAGTAGTGTCATCAGCTTTTTCTTCGCTCGATGCTGATGCGTTCATTGAGCTTACCAATTCGACTAATGCCGCGTGGTACGCCTTTAGGCTTGTACGTGTTTCTTTGACCGTAGAGCGGTAACTGTCTAGTTGAGTGCCGAGTTTAGTGTTCGTACAATCGACTGTTACCGAAGATGGGTCGATCAGCTCCATCGAAGTTTCAGCTTCTGCTTTAGCGGTATCTACATTTGCGCTAAGTTCGTCATAATTTTCGACGCTTAGTTTACCACTTTCATAAACAGCCTGAATACGCTCGTAGTTTGCGTCAAGCGTCTTCTTTACACTTGTGACGCCTTGCGATAACTTAGGGACAACCTTAGCAAGTCGTTCCTGCGCTGCCTCACAGCGCTCCTGTTTCATTGCAATCTTACGTGCCTCTGCGGCTTCTTTCGCCTCAGTCGAGCGGACCTTAGCCTCTTCTCGTGCGACATTTAGACGCTCGCTTATATCCGGTTTTACCGGTTGTGTTCGCTCGGCGACAGCCGAAGCAAAACCGACGGGCACCAAAGCAATTACTAAGGCGGCCAGAATTCCTACTACTTGTTTCATTTTCACCCTTTCTGTCATCGCAAAATGACTGTTCTTATAGTGACAAACCCTGCTAAAAAGCACAAGTACCATTATTAGTCCTCATCTGTTGCGTATTTGCTATACTAAGAGTAATGCCTATCTGGTTAGAAGCCGTTGTTATCCTAATGTTTATCCTGCTTTTTGCACGTGCCGTCAAGCGTGGTACGAGCTTGTTGCAGCGATACTTTATTCCAAGTTCGTTAGTCGCAGGATTCGGCGCGTTATTACTCAGCCACCAACTACTCGGCTGGATACCTGCCGAAATCTCAGCCGAATGGGGAGCGTATCCAAAAGTACTTATTAACGTCGTCTTTGCTGGGCTATTTCTAGGACATGTCATACCTGGACCAAAAGAAATCTGGGAAAAATCCGCACCGATGCTCGCCTTTGGTAACACATTAGCGTGGGGCCAGTACGTCATAGGCATCTTGTTGACGATGTTCCTCCTCGGCCCCGTATTTGGCGCTCCGCCAATGACCGGTGCATTGATTGAGGTCGGCTTTGAGGGTGGTCATGGCACAGCTGCCGGGCTTGCACCGACGTTCGATATGCTCGGCTGGAGTGAAGCTACAGACATTGCACTTGGTCTTGCGACGGTCAGTATTATTACCGCCATATTTAGCGGCATAGTAATTATAAATATGCACCAACGTCGTCACGGCGGTATGCATGACGAAGCCGCCACGCGAGCTCAGCAACAACGAATGGTACGAAACGGCTATAACCTGACAAAGTTTGCCAGCAAGCTCGAAACCAATCCGCGTGAAATCATCATCACAATAATCCTGTTTACAGCTTCTATCGGCATCGGCTGGCTAATCCTACAGGGCTTCGTCATTGCTGAAGAAGCGTTACTCGCAGGGTTTACTGATTTGAGATTCTTTAAATTCTTACCGTTATTCCCGCTCGCGATGATTGGCGGCCTGATTGTGCAACTCATACTCGTTAAACTCAAACAACCGTATTTAGTCAAACGCAATACCATAAAAGTCATCGCTGCAATCGCGCTCGATTTATTAATAGCATCAGCAATAGCAACACTCTCACTGACGGCAATCCGCGACAACTTTGCAATATTCATCATCTTAACGCTTGCAGGTATTGTATGGATTCTGGGCGCATTCTTCTTTTTAGCACCAAAGTTCTTTCATAAAAACTGGTTCGAAAATGGCATTACCAACACCGGCCAATCAATGGGCATGACTGCGACAGGATTATTAATGAATCGACTTGCCGACCCGAGCAACCACACGCACGCCCGCGAAAGCTTTGCCTATAAGCAGCTTGCCTTCGAGCCGTTCATGGGCGGTGGTATTGTCACGGCCGCTGCGGCAATCATGCTGACCGAATTTGGCCAACTACCCGTATTGATTGGCGTATCGATTATATTCAGCTTTTGGGTATGGCTCGGTTTTAAACTCGGTAAAAATCCTCATTTATGGAGTCACCGTACAAAAATCAGTCGCCTACTTGGGCAGATCGCCGCAAAACGATTCTAACCGTTGTCAAACTAGCGTAATACATTACCCAGGGGTTTATTGAAATAATAACCGCCTCTGCGTTGTACTACTTTTAGAGAAACAACATAAACTCTGAGATAATGAATTCATGACAGCAGCACCCAACGATTCCGACGAGTCCATCGTCGCCCGTGTCACAAACGGTGACACTGACGCCTATGGTGTTCTTATGCACCGCTACGAAGATAAGCTGCTGCGTTATGTCGTCTACTTGATTCATGATTCAGCCACCGCGCATGATGTCGTGCAAGAGACGTTTATTAAAACGTACAAAAACCTGCACGGCTATAATCCAAAGCATAAATTCTCATCATGGATTTATCGTATCGCACACAACGAAGCCATGAATGCGATCAAAAAAACCAAGCATCTCAGCGATACCGATATTACCGAGCTGCCCGAACTATCTTATGAGCCTAAACTAGCCGAGTCGCTTGATAAAGCGCTATTAGCCGAAAACGTACAGGGCTGCATTAGCGAGCTTGAACCAAAATATCGCGAAGTCATTCAGCTTATATACTTCGAGCGCATGAAGTACGACGAAGCGAGCGACGTGCTACATGTGCCGACATCAACAATCGGTGTTTGGCTTTCGCGCGCCAAGTCCCGCCTTAAGCAAATCTGCGAACAAAAAGGAGTGCAGCGATGAGTAAACACAATCAATCACCTATCTCAGATCGGGTTATGGCACAACTTAAGCAAGGTAAGGTGCACATGCGACCACGTATGTACTTTACGCTACTCATGGCCGCCGCCGTATTCGCAACTGTACTTTCGGCGATTACCCTCGCCTATGTCATAAGTATTGTCTTCTTTTGGCTACGCATTCAAACTGCCGACTCAATGGCATGGGGCGCACGGGCAAACCTGAACGAGCTCATCAATTCTTTCCCTTGGTGGGCGTTGGTTGTCGGCGTCGGCATGTTCGCACTTACCGTATGGTTAGTGCACCGCCAGGGGACGATGTATCGCCATAAGATCAGCACGATTATCATCGTGATTGCAAGCGTCTCGATATTGCTCGGAACGGCATTTACTTACTTCGGCATAGGCAGCTCACACTACCAAAATCGTCGATTGAATGACTCGCAACTCCAGCGCGGCCCAGGCTGGCAACAGAACGATCGCTAAGACCCTCTGAGTGAAATAATTTTGCCCTCCAGGATGTACTACATATGTAACAAGTAACATCATGAGGAGAACAACTATGAAGAAATTACTCGTTTTGGGTGCAGCTTCACTTGCAGTTGTCGGTGTCGTTGGCGCTACGTCAATGGGCGCTTCGGCAACATACAACACAGATGCTGGCACCGGTAAAGGCAATGGCAATGGACAGGGTCGACAGGCGTCACTCGAGTCACGCGCAGGCGTACTTGGCATGACAGCCGACGAATTGGAGCAAGCGCTTCAAACCAAGACCATGTCACAAATTGCTAAAGATCAGGGCATGACTGAAGAAGACTTCCAGGCCAAGATGCGCGCAGCAGCCGAAGCTCGCTGGGCAGAACGCGGCCTAAGTAGCGAAGAAATCGCTCAGCGTATCGCTGACCGCGAACAACGCCACGCCGAAAATTCCGCTGACCACGAATGGGGTAGCGGCGAGGGTAACCATCAGGGCGGCTACGGTCGCAACCGATAACACCCTTTCAATAACAAATGACCACCCTTCCACCGGGTGGTCATTTTTGCTTATGCTCAAAATACTATTTTGCGAGTGCCACGTTAAATCGTTCGCGGTCAAAGCCAAGAATTTTATCCATTTCACCATTATCATGTTCGATAGTGCTAAATGGTACGCCCATCTGCCCGCTTTGCTGCACCATTACTTGCGCCGCGTACGGGTTTTTATCTACTAAATAATCCGTGTATTCGATACCCTTTTCGTCAAGCCATCGTTTTAGCATCACGCAATACGGGCATGTCGTCGTACTATATATCGTTATTTTCATGTTACCTCCTTCTACTGCGTGATTAGAGTGCCGCCGATTGTCTCGACGTCTGCTAATCCACCTAAGTCAACCACGTTCGTGTAGCCTGCATTTTTCAGAATAGTCGTTGCCTGTCCTGAGCGATTTCCGCTCTGACAATGTACGTAAATCTTTGTGTCTTTTGGTACATCAGGCAACTTGCCCGCTTCTATATCTTGCAGTGACCAGTTTACGGCGTTCTCAAAACGACCTTCATTATATTCTTGTGCAGTTCGTACGTCGTAAAATTTTGCACCGTTCGCTACGTCTTGTTGAACGGTCGCGAATGTCATTTGCTCTGCACCCTTTTCTGCTTCGGATCCGTTACCGAACATTGCCAACCCACCGATTAGCGCGATTGCAGCTAAGATTGCGATTATTATCTTATTCATACACCCTCCTTTTTGCATTGTTTACACACGCCCGACACAGTTAAACTACCCGATATCGAACAGTCGTCACCGATAGCTTTTTCTACGAGCAATCGAACTGAATCATCCAAGTGAGCGTCTTTTAGCATCCCGCAACGCTTACACATAAAATGGTCATGCGGCTCTAGGTTCACGTCAAAGCGCATGATGTTTTCTTTGCCGGTCGGCGCCATCTGTAGCTCATTTCGGCTTAACAGGCGCGTCGTAATTCGATGCACCGTCGTTGCGCTAAGTTCTGGATAGTGCTGACGTAACACGGCCAGCAAGTCGACGTTCGTTGCATGCCCAACTTCATGCATATGTGCACGTACGGCTTCGATATATTTACTTGTTCGATCTGCGGTTTGCATAATTTCCCATCTTTCTATACGAGCTACTATACAGGCTTTACATTTAAATGTAAATGGTTTACATTGGATATATAACTAAAAATACCCACGGAGGAAACCCCTATGAGTAGGATTATCATTGATGTTCGCGAACCCTTTGAATACGCAACAGGTCATGTAAAAGAAGCACTTAATATACCACCCGCAACACTCATGCAAGGCGTCCCTAAGCAACTCGCCGACATACCAAAAGACACCGAACTTATTTTGTATTGTCGCAGTGGCGCACGATCGAACGCATCGATGCACATATTAAGCCAATATGGCTTCACTAACATGGTCAACGGCATCAACAAAGATCACGTTAACGCCAAATACGCTAGCTAGTCGCTACGGTTAAACAAGCGCTTTTCGGTTTTTTCTATGAGCACCCTAGGGAGTGGTTCGTCAAGCGCGAACCATAGCGTTCCTTTACCCTTGGTGTACGCCTCGACCTCTACATTTGTTGGGAGTGTTTTCGCTTTCTTCATGGATTTATTATACACTTCACCTACTGTAGTGAGCGCTCATAGTGGCACGTGTATCCACCCGGATTCTTTTGTAGATAATCTTGGTGATACTCCTCGGCTGAATAAAACGTCGTTAAAGGTTCGAGTGTCGTAGTAATCACACCATCCCACATACTTGATGCGTGAACAATGGCCGCTTCGGCCGATTGCTTTTGGTCATCACCGTCATAAAATATCGCTGAACGATAGCTCGTGCCTACATCATTACCCTGCCGGTTGAGGGTCGTCGGGTCATGAATTCTAAAAAAGTAATCCAGTAGTGCGCCTGTGGTCGTAACGGTGTTATCATAGCTAAATCGTAATGCTTCGGCGTGACCTGGGTGATTGTCATAGCTTGGGTTTTTGTTTTCTCCCCCCGTATAACCTACCTCGGTATCAATAACACCCGGTTGCATACGGAATAGATCTTCCATTCCCCAAAAGCACCCGCCAGCTACAATCAATGACTTAATCATGTATCTATTATAACTTTTTCAGCACTTCATACACCATATGCATATATGTATCGGCAGCATCGTGCGCTTGGCGCAAAAACTCTTCGCGGCTGACCCACGCATATGAATCATGCTCCCAGCTAATCGTAACGGTAGGGCGGTTCGAGAGGCGAGCCTCATACAAGCTATATTCCGTATGGTGATACGAATAGTCATCGCCTTGATATAGCTTCGTAACAGCGCTGGGATCAAGCGTAACACCCGCCTCCTCAATGACCTCACGAATCATTGCATCAAGCGGGCTCTCACCATCCTCGATTGTGCCACCAGGTAAATCCGGATCGTTAAGGAACCTCGGGTGATTACTTCTTTTCATCAGCAAATAGTTGTTACCCTCATCAATCATCACTACTTTTGCAACCATCTTCATAGCCGTAGTATATCACTTTGACGATACCCCATCCTCTCACTGCTATAATCAATCTATGCCGTTTAATCATTACGCAAAAATTAAACACATACTCGAACAACAACCTGAAGGTTGGATTATTAAACGAATCGACGAGCCGACAAACGCCAAAAATTTTAAAGGCGAAACTGTCGATTTCACCCATTACTACCGAATCTACGATAATGCTGGCGCGCCACTAAAATACTGTAAATTTCAACAAATCGAACGCCTGGCAAGTATCCTTAATCTACCAGTCGAAGCGTTACCGATAGTTAATTAACGCATCTTACAATCCGAGTGCTTGTTGAGTAGCAGCAAGTTGCTTACCTTGCTCATCATATTCACGTAACGATGCGTCTCGCAGTGTAATAAGCTTACCGTACGCAACGTGCCGGCCTTCTATCTCCGCGAGTTCTTTATTCCCATCATGGTGCGCAATCATGATTTCGAAGAACGTTTTATCGACATCTTCGCCCGTCGATAACCGGTATTTCCCTACCTCTTGATAAGGTAACATTCCTGAAAATGTCGGGTAGCCGTGGCATCCATTTACCTCAGGAAAATCAGTGATATTATCGTACGACTCGTTCCACTCCGTCAACATCGTTATGTATACGTTCGCTCGCGCGGTTTCTTCAACACTTATTTGCTCGGCAAGCTTGCGAACCTCGGGGCGAATGGCGTCTGTTTTTGCCTTATCGGCAAGTATAGCGGCAAGTTGGTGATGAAGTATTTTTTTCTTCGCGTACTCGACATCTAATACGTCATATTGATTTGGGTCTCTTTGTATTGTTGGTGCAGTTTTAGCTACCGGTGGCGCGGATTTTTGCTTAATCAGGCGCTGCACCGGTTGCGTGGTGTATGCAACTCCGCTAATCGCGAGTATTAGTAAACCGCCAAGTAAGATTTTACGCATTATTAATACCCCCACATTTGTTGCCAACTTTTCATATCCGCAATCTCTTTTTCTTGCGCAGCTATAACCGTATTTGCTAAATCTTTAATTTCTTGGCGCTCAGCATTTGATTCGGCATATTTTGACATATCTACTGCCTGCTGATGATGCAAAATCATCTGAGTTAAAAATTCTTTATCGTATGCTTCACCATTACGGCCAACTAGCTTTGCTTCCATTTTGGCCATTTCTTCGCCCATTAGTGTGGCCATTTCTGCAGCATGGCTTGCGTGCGGGTCATTGCCGTTCGCCGTGCCAGCCCATTGCTGTTGCCACTCTAACATTTGTCGGATTTCTGATGACTGCGAGGATAGGATATTATTTGCAAGTGTACGTATTTCTTGCTTCGTCGCTTGATTGACCGCCCAGCCCGCCATATTAAGAGCGCCCTGGTGGTGTGCGATCATATCCGCAAGGTAGGCCTTATCGAATTCATCACCTTTCATACTGGCATACATTAACTCCATAGTGTTGGTGTCTTCTTGCTCATATGCACTCACCACTTGCGTTTCGGTGTTACTCGTCGATAGATTACCGTACCACCATGAACCAATAATAAATAGTGGAATCAAGATTATTGCCGCGAATAAAAGTAATTTCTTCATCGTCCCCCCTTACGCGTGAACCACTTGGTGATCATGTGTAACGTGAATGTCATTTATGTAGGCTTGCTCGCAACCACTGGCACAAAAATACTGCATCGTTCCGTTTTCGCTAATATGCGAGAAGGCCTTAGATGCGCTTAATCGCATACCGCAAATTGGATCCGTGACAATCGGGAACATCGATGCACTGTCAAATGGCGCTTCTATGCGGTGTTGCGCGCGTAAAAAATCATGTACGATGCGGATTGCAGCTGCAATGCTGTCGTCTGCCAATTTATAGAATGATTCTCGGCCCTGTTTGCGCACTACTACCAGATGCTGTGAACGCAACAGAGTTAAATGCTGTGAAAGATTGGCCTGCCGTAAACCTAGCATTTGGGTCATTTCGGTCACATTCAGCTCTCTGCTTTCCAGCAATAATAGTATTTCTAATCGTTTTTTATTACCGATTATCTTAAATACATCTTCTTGGATAGACAGAATATCGCTGCTCATAAATAGAAGTATAGCATAATATGTTTATATTCGCACTATTGAATATATTTATTAGTTGCTATATACTTAGCGGTGGAAAACATTATCCAATGAAATTAATTTTGCAAATAAAGAGAATCTTACTCTCGACCGCCCTAGCGATCAGTATAATGGCGCCTGGTCTCACTAGCGCACCTGCCACTGCTTCATCGATGGCTCAAATGGGCCATCCTCCCACAGATATCGTTGCATGTCTTAATCAACATCAGGCTCCTACGGCTCCAACTAGTGGCGAATCACGGCACCTAAAAGATGATGATAAAGAGCGACACATCCCGCCTGTTAACCCATATTTTGTCGCGTTTCAACATACGTATAACGAGCCTCAAAAGTCATATCGAGACCCTTCGCTTACTTCGTCGTTCAGACCGCCAGATATCGTAATCCTCACGGCAAGGTTACGTATTTAGAATTCACCAAACTCTTCCCGCTACATTACTAACTCACCATATGGAGAATTTGGATGAACAAACATAAATCACAGCAATTCGATTACGAAATTGCCGTTCCGATCAAGGGCATGCACTGCGCCTCATGCGAATTGCTTATTGCCGGTGAACTTGAAGAAATTCAAGGTGTCACCTCAGTAAAAGCCGACCTTAAAACTAATTCTGCGACCATACGTAGCTCGACGCGAATTTCTGACGCTGATATTAATGCAGCCGTTGAAGCAGCAGGCTATACCGTAGGCGAAGAAACAGTCACGAAGCCGCTCATCACACGTGATAATCGGGTCTGGAAGGACGCCGTTATCGGCGTATGGGTAGTACTTGGACTATACATACTCTTTAAACTACTCGGCATCGATCAGCTAGCCGCATCTACACCGAGTAGCGGCAGTAACGGCACGATGGCGCTCGTCGTAGGCCTAACGGCTGGCTTTTCGACCTGCATGGCGCTCATCGGCGGCCTGGTACTAAGCGTGGCATCAAAATATGCCGAGAATCACCCAACTGAATCTACGCTTCAAAAGTTCCGCCCTCACCTATTTTTTAACTTAGGTCGCATCGTATCGTTCGTACTGCTCGGAGGCGCCATAGGGTTAATCGGTTCAGCATTCGCGATTAGCAGTACGTTCCTCGGGTTACTCACGATTGCTGTCGGTATCGTTATGCTACTACTCGGATTGCAGCTGACCGGTATCTTCCCACGTCTTACGAAAGGCTTTACGTTACCGAGTGGCTTAGCCAAGAAACTCGGGATTAATAATCGCAAAGACCGCGAGTATAGTCATACGCACGCATTCATGATGGGTGCCGTAACATTCTTTTTGCCATGTGGTTTTACACAAGCGATGCAGCTGCTCGCCGTCAGTACTGGCGACCCCGTACAGGCCGCGATTATTATGGGAGCATTCGCAATCGGGACCACCCCCGGCTTGTTGAGCCTTGGCGGTATTACATCAATTGTTAAAGGAATATTCGCACAACGATTCTTTCGCATTGTAGGTATCGTTGTCGTGGCAATGGCATTCATAAATGTCGCGAATGGATTAAACTTGTCTGGTATTAGCCAGTCGATCGAAAACTTTGAGCTACCGCAGGCGTCACAAAAACAAGAACAAGCGCTAGCTCAATCGCTTGAAGGTTCCACTATCCTTAATACTACGTACACCTTGCGAGAGGATATCATCCCCAGCACCTTTACGGCAAAAGTCGGCCAAAGAACGACGCTACTCGTTGATGTGAAGGACAATGGCCAAGGGTGTATGAGCACAATCATGATCATCGGGCTAGACAATAGGCCTCAGTATCTAGCCAAAGGTGAAAAAATCGCCATAACTTTTACCGCCAAAAAGCCGGGTACATATAAAATTGCCTGCGCCATGGGCGTCCCGCGCGGTTCAATAACAGTCACTGAATAATATCTATCGAAGGTTCATAACAAAGAAAGCTAACTATGAGAACAATCACGCTATCAATTCCAAAAATGCACTGTAGCTCTTGCGAAAAACTTATCACATCCGAATTAAAGGATTTACCTGGTATTCACCATTTTGATATCACCGAGCCAAATAAGGGCGGTGAGGTAATGTTTGACGACACGCTCCTAAGTAACGACGATGTTTTAAGTGCCATCAAAAAGGCCGGTTATGATGCGACGATTACCAATGAGGTCATTCACCCATCATCCGATGATGACGAAGTGAAGCATGACAACGATATAATCGCCACCACTCAACCTGCCGCAGCGTCCGCCGCCAACACGGCGACTACTCGCCTTGCGATTTATGGTATGCACTGCGCATCGTGTGCAGGGCTTATCGAAAAACAACTCTCAAAAGTCCCGGGTGTCGAAAAGGCAAACGTGAATTTCGCCGCAGAAAAGGCACTCGTTACCGCAGGTGATTCGGTCCAATCCAATGTGCTTATTGAGGCTGTCAAAAAGGCTGGATACCAAGCGCAGGCAATTGATAGCGAAGAGGCTGAAATCGCAGAAAAAGCCCACCATGAACATTCAATCATCAATCTGCGTAATATGTTCCTTTATAGCCTTGGCCTTAGCTTGCCGATGCTATACTTTATGCTGCTCGACTTCTTCCCGTTCTTGCCAGGTGGCAATACGCTCCCGCCGTACTTCGGAATTATTTCTTTGATTCTGGTACTACCGATCCAATTCATCATTGGCGCTGGATTCTACAAAGGCATGTGGTCTGGTTTCAAAATGAAGACGTTCAACATGGACAGCCTTATCGCCATCGGTACTTCAACGGCATTCTTTTACAGTCTTGTTTACTACCTTATTTATGCCATTTCAAATCAGTCACTAATCGGGCTCGAAGGCATGAAAATCCCAGAGCTTTATTTTGAGACAGCGGCATTCCTAGTTACCTTTGTTATTTTAGGCAGGTGGCTCGAAGGGCGTGCAAAAAACAAAACATCAGATGCTATCAAAAAACTTATTGGATTGCAGGCCAAAACCGCACGTGTTGTACGTGGCGATCAAACCGTTGATATTCCTATCGATCAAGTGATTGCTGGCGATACAATACTCGTCCGCCCTGGCGAAAAGATTCCTGTTGACGGCATCATCAGCAAGGGTTCTTCTGCAATCGATGAGTCTATGATTACTGGTGAAAGTTTACCAGTTGAAAAGAATATCGGTAGCACCGTCGTTGGCGCAACTATGAATAAAACGGGGAGCTTTGAATTTACTGCTACACGTGTGGGCAGCGAAACGACACTATCCCAAATCATACGCCTTATCGAAAACGCCCAAGGATCAAAAGCGCCTATCCAAGCTTTCGCCGATCGGATCGCAGCCTGGTTCGTGCCTGCCGTAATCATTGCGGCTATACTGACATTCATCGTATGGTTCTTCATTTTAGGTGCTGGCCTTACCTATGCGCTGATGGCATTCACGGCCGTCATTGTGATTGCTTGCCCATGCGCGCTTGGTTTGGCGACACCGACCGCCCTTATGGTAGGCACCGGTAAAGCTGCTGAACACGGTATCTTAATCAAAGGCGGCGAACCACTCGAAATCGCCTGTAAAATAAACGCGATGGTATTTGATAAAACTGGTACGCTCACCAATGGCAAACCTGAAGTTACCGATATATTGGTGTTCGGTAAACATACTGAAAAAGATATCCTGCAAATAGCAGCTAGCATCGAGCGCGCCAGCGAACACCCGCTCGCCGAGGCGATCTATCGTCACGCCGAAAGTAAGAGTATTAAGCTCGTTGATGTAAATAAATTCGAGGCAATACCTGGCCATGGTGTAAAGGCAGAATTTGCCGGTAACGCACACTATTTCGGTAACCGTCGTCTTGTTACCGATAAACTGCACCTTAAACTTGACCATCTAGGTGAGCAGCTTGAACAGCTAGAGTCTGCCGGCAAGACCGCGATGCTACTCGCGACTGATACCGAGATTATTGGCGTTATTGCCGTCGCCGATACTGTAAAGACTACGTCAAAAGCGGCAATCGAAGCCCTTCATGCGCGCGGCATTGAAACCTGGATGATTACTGGCGACAACGAACGCACGGCACGGGCAATTGCTACTCAGGTTGGTATAACGAATGTCCTTGCTGAAGTTCTACCTGAAGACAAAGCAGCTAACGTACTGCGCATCCAAGAGGCTGGTAAGGTAGTAGCAATGGTCGGCGACGGCATTAACGATGCTCCTGCTCTTGCACAAGCTGACCTTGGAATCGCCATGGGCAATGGTACGGATGTCGCCATGGAAACAGGCGGTATCGTCATCATCAAAAACGATCTTCGTGACGTCGTAGAGGCCATTCGCATCTCTCAAGAGACTGTAAGCAAAATTCGTCAGAATCTCTTCTTCGCACTATTCTATAACGTCGCAGGTATTCCAATCGCAGCGAGAATGTTTGCTTTCGCTGGCATCGTACTTCGCCCTGAACTCGCCGGTATAGCCATGGCGCTTAGTTCAATTTCGGTCGTTACGAACTCACTGACGCTCCGCGCCTACCGACCAGGCAAAACAAACTGGATTTCAACTATTACGCCTATCCTCATGGCCATCCTATTCACCGCACTATTCATATCATTCGCTCGCCTTAGTGCTCAAATGGGCTAACTTCTGAATGCATTACGGCAAGGCGTGGTGTACTATAGTACTATGAACAAGCAGCAAGTCATTGGTGGGACAGTCCACCAACTGCCAAAAGATCTAAAAAAATCACTAGTTGATGATCCGTCTACTTTGGTAGTATGGAACAGCCTTACTCCTCTAGCACGCAACGAATGGATTTGCTGGGTCGAAACAGTCAAGATGGCTGAAACGCGCGACCGACATATCGGACGTGTACACAGCGACCTAGCTAAAGGTAAGCGTCGGCCATGCTGCTGGTCGGGATGCGCTCATCGTGAACGCAATGGCAAATAGCAACACCTAGTAATTCAACAGATAACAGGCTTTGTTGTAGCCGTTTGCAGGGTCGCCAAAAAAGGTGTTCGTACAGCTAACGGGGCTTGTTAAGTTGGTCTTGGCCGTGAATTTTCCTTGAGGAATATGACCAAAGGCGACAGCGGACGTTCCGCTAAACGTACATGTACCTCCCTCGCTGGCGCATGCAGTCGAGGACATGCCTATATACATTCGGCTAGCACCGCTAATACCTAGCCCGGTACAAGCATCGACAACATTGATCGAATTATTCTGCACAGTTGACCCGCCATTAAGCGAATAATACTTGTCACCGGACGTTGTCTCCACTGCTAGTACGTAGCCGGTGCTAGAGGAACAGTATGAAGATAACGCAAGTACGCCAGTAGGAGCGGACGGCTTAGGACTAGCTTGAAGCATGTCGGCAGTCGTAGGTATAGTATTCCCAGTTGAAGCACTTACGAGCTTCACTACCTTATTATTATTCGATAAATCTGCGGATACAGCCGACATGCGTGCCCTATTCTGTACGCCATTAAATGCAACAATCGTAATTGCTGCCAGGATGGCAATGATAACAATGACTATCAGCAGTTCGACAATCGTAAAACCAGGTTGTTTATATTTTGCCCACATACTTACATACTATTATAGTGTATCCGGTTCAAAAGCGAAAAGTCGCATGCTATCAGTTTACGTCCGGGACAATCATCTCCTATCACTGTTTTGGAACCGCGGCACTAACGCGCCCGTTCGTCGTTTGTAGCCTGCCCAGCCTTTACGGGTTGCTGCCCGTGCTTCACTTGGTGGAATCCCAGATATAAATACAATTAAAATGGTAATTACCAATGAGCCAACAACCCCGAGCCACCATAGCGGAGTCGTTAGCGAGATTATCGCAATTCCCCACCACATGGTTATTTCACCAAAATAATTCGGGTGTCGTGAATAGCGCCATAGGCCGCTTTGCATTAATTCGCCAGGCTTAGCTGTCTGTATAAACAGTTTCAACTGCCTATCGGCAACGGCTTCAATAATAAACCCAGCGATCCAGACTAGCGATCCGGCTATCGTCAATATACCCACACCGGGATTGAACGAATAGATGACGATTATCGGCAGGCTGATAACCGTCGCCAACATAGCTTGCACTAAAAAAATGCGCGCAAACACCTGTAGCGGGCGGTACCCGGTAGGCCAACGCCGCATCAGTTCCGTATACCGTTCGTCCTGAACAGAAGAATGTATAAAGCGACGACCAATGTGCCACGCCAAGCGCGAACCCCAAATAACTACTAGTACCGTTACGATTAAAGCGCCGGTACCGGGTGATGGTTCGCGCGCGAATAGACTCATCACGATCGCGATAAAACTGAGTCCCCAAGCAACATCGACGACATCTACTCTTTTGCGATACATAGCAACAGTAAACGCAACTAGCTGAACTGCGATGGCCGCCAAAAAGCTGGATCCCAAGTAGTCATAAAACTCTACTGGAACCATTTTTGTACAACCACAAACGCTACCGCTGCTACAGCCGCCGTTAGCGCCATGCCCCACAACAAATCAATGACGACAATCTTCGTACTAAATCCTTTAACGACCGCCAAACTAGTCAGGTCGTACGTCGCATAGGCGACAAGCCCAAATAGCGCGCCGTAACCCACTGCGTGGGCTAATGAATCTTTAGCTAGCGCCGGATTAATAACGAATACCACCACACCAATTACGTAAATGACGTAAAACAATAACGCAGCTGTCATGTTTGGCTTTTCAAGTAATATCTTGCCCATTTCGTCGTAATAAAGTTTTTTGGCCACATACCCAAGCCAAATAAAATCTAATAATCCCATCACGCCACCTGCAACTAATAATTTAACTAGAATGTCCACGAGTATTCTCCTAATATGTTTATGTATTCTCTTCGTTCTCTTCTATCATCTACTATAACGCCAGAACTTTACAATAACTATTTGCTGTTGATCGGGACAATCAACTTATCTGTATTCGTCCTTACGACATTCACATCTTTGCTTACCTCATGCAATTCGAGCTCAGCATCTTTATACGGTGCTAGTAGCGGTTCAATATCCTCCCGGCGGTCGGCTTCGAGCCATTGTTGCCAATCAGACTTAGCTAATATCACCGGCATTCGATCATGAATATATGCGAGTTCCTTATTGGGCGTAGTGGTCAGGATGGAATAAGTGTGCCATTCGTTACCTTCATGCATCCACGTTTCCCAGACACCAGCAAACATAAAGAGCGGCTGATCTTTAGGGTGAATGAAGTATGGCTGCTTGCCGCCTTCTTGCTGCTTCCATTCATAAAACCCATTGGCTGGGATTAAACACTTTTTGCGAGTAATCACTGCCTTCCAGATTGGTTTTTCGAATACAGATTCACTGCGCGCATTAATTAGTTTGTAGCCAATTTTTTCATCTTTTGCCCAAGCCGGGATTAATCCCCAGCGCATAAGTTCTAAACCGTTTTCGGTAACGACTGGCATCGTTTGGGTTGGTGCCGCATTGTAATTCGGTTTTAAGTCAAAGCCCTCAGGAATAGAGTACTCGTTGGCGAGTTTCTGCAAATCATATAATGCATACCTTCCGCACATATACCTATTATGCTCTCACAAAACTATAACTACAAATTTTTATGCCTCGGTTGATTATCAACCGAGGCATAAGGAATTCAGTATCAACGACCTGAATACCTTGTACTGCGTATTACTTCTTAGCCGATGGGCTAAACGTGACAAGAAGCACGCCGACAATCATGAAGCCGGCTCCTTTTGAGCCATCGCCTCCAAGCATGATGACGATTCCCGTAATAAAGACAGCGTAACCAAGTAAGCGCATAACGCTTATCCTTTCAGGTCGGATTGTGAATGGGCACGGATGCTTACATATATATTAGCATAATTGCTATGATTAGTCAATATTCCGCCCCGTTGTTATTGAACAAGCAAAGAGAGACATTTTCATGTCTCTCTTTTAGGAAGATTTGCACCAACAGATGTGACCTACTAACTAAATAACTTGTACTTGTACTGAACTATTGAACTTGATCGGTCACACATATTTGATAATGTGCTGTATCACTTGATCTTCCTGACAACATAGTAACAACTCAAATTTAACTCGTCAACACTTTTTTATTAAAGTCGTCGCTCTAGTTTATCGATACAAACCAATAATCCTTGCCCTGCATGTGCGATTAGCCCGTCCCTCTCTAGCTTAATTAGTTCGCGGCTCACTGTTTCGCGCGCCAAGCCGCACCGTTCGGCTACGTTCTGTTGCCTGATACTTATCAATCGCCACGACGCATCGTCTAGCGCCTTGCCAAATCGATAGGCTTCGTTTAGCAACTCAAATACGACTCGGTCCGAAGCACTACCGCTAGATGCTAACACTAAACGTCGTGTCATTCCATCAGCACCACTAAAAACACGGCGCAGTAGGTCAAAGGCTACATCTGGGTTATGTTTTATAAACTCAACAGCTTTGTCCGCCGATACATACCGGATTGTTACATTTGTCGTAGCGCTAAAAAAATATCTATTTGGCATTTTATTAATAGCCCACGACATCGGGAAGAACGCCTTTGGCTTAAACCTATTAACGACCATCTTGTTGCCAGCCGGTGTCAAATCGTACTGTTCAACGATACCCTTTTCTATTAACATGACACTCTCGGGGTCGTGGTCGGCACAAATAATAATGTCGCCTTTTGTATATAGTCGAGCCGGTGAATTCGCGAAAAGTTGTTCTAGTTTTACGTCAGTTGATATATCCATTATGTTTTTTCTTTTTTAGTCTGTTATTTACAGTATACACCACATGTAGCGCTTATGCTGTTGTATATTACGCTATATATATTGTGACCGACATCACAGCATTAGCTTTTGATATCCCATAAACTGCATATCACAGCTAACAAAAAGGAGCACTGATGACCGTAACACCCTATCAACAATTTATCTTTTACCAGTTTTATGCGCGCTGGAACGATAAACAAAACCGCCGCGAAACCTGGGAAGAAGCTATCGCAAGATTCATGGATTACATGCACCAGCAAATGGGCGAAAAGCTTACTCCCGATGAATACCGAGACGTAAAATCGGCAATCCTCAATCAAGAAATCTGCCCGTCAATGCGCTTGCTTTGGTCAGCTGGCGACGCTGTCACTAAAACGAATGTCACTGCATACAACTGCGCATACATCGCTCCGAGCAGTTGGCGTGACATTGCTGAAATCATGTACGTATCGATGTGTGGGGCAGGTTGTGGATTCAGTGCCGAAAAACAAAATGTCGACAAGTTCCCTACTATCAAAAAGCAAACCGGCCAGTTTGACCCGACAATCGTCGTCCAAGACAGTCGCGAGGGTTGGTGCGATGCCTTTTTGTCAGCCGCTACTACATGGACCGAAGGTAAAGATGTTTACATCGATTATACGCAGGTTCGTCCGGCGGGTGCTCCGCTTAAGGTCATGGGTGGCCGAGCCTCTGGGCCAGAGCCCCTGGCAAAACTAATGGAATACACGCGTCTCAAGATCCTCAATAGCCAGGGCAAAAAATTATCAACACTCGATTTGCACGATATCATTTGCCAAGTCGGTGAAATCGTCGTGGCCGGTGGCGTTAGGCGATCGGCTTTGATATCAATGTCAGACCTTACAGACACCGATATCCGAGACTCAAAAAATGGCCAATTTTGGATTGACAACAGCCAACGAGCTATGGCAAATAACTCTGCGATTTACGATAGTAAGCCTACTATTGGCGAGTTCCTCGAAGAGTGGTCGGCACTAGTTAATTCAGGTAGTGGCGAACGCGGTATCTTTAATCGCGGGCAAATCCTCAACCAAATCCCCGCTCGCCGCGCCAAAACACTCAAAAATCACGCCCAGGTCGGAATGAACCCATGTGGTGAAATCTATCTCCGTTCTAAGCAGTTCTGCAACTTAACCTCGATCGTCGTTAGGCCCCACGATACGATGCCCGACCTACTACGTAAAATGCGTCTTGCGACATTGGTTGGCACGTTCCAAGCCACCTTAACGAACTTCGGCTACCTCAGTGACGAGTGGCGCAAGAACTGCGAAGAAGAACAGCTACTAGGCGTGTCGATTACTGGCTACTATGACAACAAGTTGGTTCGTAACGACAAAAATCTCCAGGCGCTTCGCCAAGAAGCAGTCGATGTTAACAAGGATTACGCAAAACGATTCGGTGTTAATCAATCTACCGCTATCACCTGCGTTAAACCACACGGTAATTCCGGCCAACTACTTGGGGTAGGCTCTGGCATGCACCCATGGTTCAGTAAATACTTCATCCGTCGCGTACGTATTAGCGCCCACGACCCGCTGTACGCATTCGCAAAGGATCAAGGCATACCCGCTCAACCAGAAGTTGGTAGCAACCCCGAAACAGCGGCCACCTTCGTATTAGAGTTCCCAGTCAAAGCCCCAGACGGAGCCATTACGGCCGATCAAGTTTCGGCGCTCGAAATGCTTAACGAATGGAAGCGACTCAAAGTACACTTTACCGAGCATAACCCCTCGGTCACCGTCTACGTGGATCACGATGAATGGTTAGGTGTTGCCGACTTCGTATACAAAAACTGGGATATCGTCGGCGGCCTATCATTCTTGCCACGCACCGATCACGTCTACGAACTCGCCCCTTACCAGGCAATATCGAAATCTGAATACCTAAAGCTCACCGAGCAACTGGGTGATATAGATTTCTCAGAATTAGCAAATTATGAACAAACCGATAATACAACTGGCGCCAAAGAATTAGCGTGCGCTGGTGGAATATGTGAGATATAAGATGAATCGTCAAAAAACCCTAATCATATCAAGTATCGTTCTTCTTATCTTAATTGCTCTATCGACGGCACAGATTTGGCTCGGTACAGACAACCAGCCGGCAAAGCAGCCTACCGATTCGAAGCAGGCACCGGCCGAGCAATTAGCCAATACTGAAGTTAGCTATATAGCAGAGCCCGGCATCTCGTCGCTAGATCAGCTCAAAAAGGTGGCTAATGGCTTGGTCACACAGCAGAGTGAATATGGTGAATATGTAGATGCCATGGAAGGCAACAAAGGTGGCGAGAATGGTTACTACTGGAGCTTTTACGTCGATGGCGCCATGTCTAGCGTTGGCGCAGGTAGCTATGTCCAGCAAGGCGGCGAGGAGATTGTATGGAAGTACCAGAAGCTTTAACGGGCCGTAAAGTCCTGATAATCGCCCTCTTGTTGGTGGTTATCGGGATTTGCTGGCGCTTGATTCCCCACTTCCCGAACTTCGCACCAATCGGTGCAATCGCCCTAACAGCAGGGACGTTACTATCAAAAAGACACGCCCTGCTGCTCGTCCTTGCCGTTATGCTCATCACCGACTCAATAATCGGATTCTACAGCGGCTTCGTGTGGACCTGGCTAGGGCTCGCTCTAATCATCCCCATCGGTCATGGTGTTAAAAAACTACCCTTCACAAGTAAAACGATGGTCGGCGCTCTCGGCGCAAGCATCGTGTTCTTCATCGTATCCAACTTTGGCGTGTGGCTTACTAGCGGTATGTACGCACCTACCGTAGCAGGGTTAATAAACTGCTATGTTATGGCAATTCCGTTCTTTGGGAATACGCTCGTGTCAGACTTCCTGTTTAGCGCGGCACTTCTGGGGTTCGCATACTACTCACTTTGGCACGGCCACGCGCAAATCAGACTGAATATACCTGGCGTTACAGCTCGCTCACGTTTCAGCGGACTTTATCACCAAACCCAAATGGAATAATACAAACAGCCGCACGTCAGTCAAATAGCAAGCCTAGTTAGGGTAGGTAGTAGTGACAAAATGTTGATTCTATATTATTGAAGGCATCATAACTACCGATCGAACCCGAACCTGGACCGCACAGGCTCCGCTGATCCCCTACCAGTATCCAGTCCATAGCTGCCTCCTTGTTATTGTTCCAGGTATAGTAACGGATGCCTCGCCATGTTTCAATAGCATACTGTGCGTCACTCAATTTTGAATTACTAACACTAGATGCATACGGCTTTATCGCATCCATAAACGTCTGCCATGCCGCCACGCGGTAGTGCCCATCCCCACCCCCAGCAGAGTTGGGGTTAGCGTTGTATAGGCAGTCACCACCATTGTAGGTTCCTGCGACCGCAGGGAAATCGCTAATATTGCCCAAGCAAATATCATTATACCCATACACCCCTAGCGCTCCGGGATAGACACCTTTTTCTTGTTTATACATTTTTAAGATTTTTGCATATGCGTTCACCGCACTCGACGCTTTTGTGGCATTCGCCCTCTTTTGGACGCCACTAAATGCGACGATCGTAATACTTGCAAGGATAGCAATAACGACGATTACAATCAGTAATTCGACAATCGTGAATCCGTTGCTGCCCTTATTGTAAAACGATGCCGTTCTATTCATAGGTTGATAGTAGCATTACGCTTGAGGTTTGTCTACTATGCTATGCTCTCATCTGATCGCACTTTTAGTAAGAAAAAGCCACCTATACGGTGGCTTTAGCCTTCTTTGGCTTTTTAATCTCTTTTTTTCCTTTATCCTTTGGCATATCGATTCCTTCTAGATAAGCTCATGGCTATCTTCTGTTACTAGTATGCGCTATTGCAGGGCTTTCGCCAATTCCATTTTCGCCACACTAAGACTACCTCAGGAGTGATACTTCGCAAATCTCAGCTAAGATTTGCCGTTTAAGTACTTGCCGGCAATACTTAACGCGAATGAAGGCAGTATCACAAACACAGTTAGGCCAAGTAGCCGCATAAGTAGTTCACTAATTGCAGAGTCTTTCTCGTCTGGGCCCGAAGCGGTCAAGATTACTAAGATTCCGATAATACCGAATGCGATTGACGCATAGATGAATACTCGTGTAGCTATTTTTTGCATACTATTAGTATAGCACTACGAAAAACCACCCTCATGGGTGGACTTTTCGTGGCTCCGGCTAGCGGAAGCACTTCGCAACTCAACTTTAAAAGCCGATTTCTAAAGTGACTGAATCTTTTCAATCAATTCTACGCGTAGCTCTTCGGCATTATGCGGGTTAATTTCTAACTCACCTGCGATAGTAAGGATTTCATCAATAGAATCAGAAGTACTTAGTGATTGCGCAAAATCAGTAGACATTAATCCAGCAATTTCATATGCCACTTTGGTTGCATCATTAATGTCACCATTGAGCGGTACAAGCTTATTTTTCAAAAATAAAATAAACTGCGCCCTTGCCCGTTCAGAATCACCTTGATTGAGTTCTTGTGATATTTCGTTCATGATAGATAGTGGAAGGGTAACTTTAAACCGTACTCGACAAGATTTTTAGGCTACTCTCGGTATCTATTAAGTACTGTTCCCATTCTTTAGATCCGGTTTTTTCCGCAATTGCTTCTCGCTTAAAATCTACCGCTTCACCCAAGCTAACGCCCAGGTCTTCCTGAAATCCCCCTATCGAATCACTGTATATACTCGCTAAGACCGAAAACTCAGTAACGACAGAGCGTATGGCTATTAAATCATCAACGTTATCTGCGGAGCTTACTGCGGCACACAATGCATAGCCCCAATCTATAAGTAGGCTTTCGATTGCTTTGCTTTTTTGAAATCGTATGTCTTCGACATTCATGCTGCAACTCCTTAATGCTATTTAATACTGTTTTTTGTATTTGGTCAATGCATTTGATAACTGAGCCTCTGCATTAATGGCGCTTAATGCGACTTCAATTCGTGCAGCTGAGGCTTCGGCTAAAGCCTCTTCCGCTCCGAAGGGGACATGAGCAAGCTCCCGTTTCCTTTCTCCGCTCCACCGAACCGCGACCATGCGCGAATGGATTCGCGCATGGTCGCTGGTGCAAATTCAGTATCGGAGCCACGTAAAAAGTCCATCTTTCGATGGACTAATTACGTGGCTCCGGCAGCTGGGCTCGAACCAGCGACCTAATCGTTAACAGCGATCCGCTCTACCACTGAGCTATGCCGGAATACTAGAGTATTATAACCCTAAACACCCGTAGTGGTCAAGGTGTTATTGCGCACGAAGTGAATCAATTTGCTTGGCCAAGTCGGCGATGGTCGCCCAGCTACTGCCCTCGGTCATAACAGTCAGAACATACGTACCACTTGGACTATATACAATTGCCGCGTCGTGCAATAGGCCGTCCATAAACCCTACCTTATCGGCAACCTTACCAGTAGCACCTGCTGGAATGCCCTTGCGGTAGACATTAGAGGTCATGGCACCAATCAATCGCTCGCGGTTAACGCCACTAAAGTTCTGCCCAGACTGAAGCATGCCAAGTAATAACGACAAATCGTTAGCGGTCGTGAAAGGACCACCCGTTTTAGTAAAGTTAGAATTCTTAAGCCCGATCGCATTAATATCATTCGTCACATTCTTAAGCCCCATATCGTTCAAGAACATCTCGGCACAGGCGTTGTCGCTATACGTAATCATCTTATTAAAGCAATCCGCGCTACTGTTCCAGTCTTTCGTACCGGCATCGATACGCTTCATTAGGCTGTATGCAACGAACAGTTTATATGTGCTGGCGGTAATAAATTCTTTGTCGCCGTTATAGTTGGCGCGGCGCTTTTTGCCGTCCATTTCGATAAGTGAAATGCCAAAGGTTCCCGGGTGATCCTTTGCGTAGTTTTCGAGCAAAGCCGACAAACCTGCGTCAGTCGGGCTATAGGTACGGGTATATTGTTCGAGTGGTGGAACGACCTTTGTAGCGACCGCAATCACATCAGCTTCGTCAGTAATGAATTGGCGGATTGCTTCGAGTGTCGTACCTGTATCAAGCGCTTGCCCACTTGCGCCGTTAGTACGTGATACTTCGGTAAAGTCACGGGTAGTAATGAATGATGTCCCGGGTTTAATTGCAACCTTAGGAACGAATGTGGCGTTAAAGAATGCGGCCGATTGTTCGGCGTTAACGCTCACATACAACTTACCGTCCTTGTTACTAAAATCGAGCCACGGCAACACATCTTTGGTAGCGATGCGGATTGTTTCGCTATTTACCTTGATTGGTACGCCATTAGTGAGGCGCTTGTTTAGTGCGTCGGCAGCAACTTTGGCATCTTTGTCGCTAATCTGCGGCGCGAGCTCTTTTAATGCCACGCGGACCGATGTTGTTTTACCAAGTTTTGGTGTCGCCTTTTTAATAGTGCGCGTCACGTCATCTTTGTCGCACTCGCCGCCAGGTATCGCACTCACGACGGCTAACTTGTCGCCCGTAGGTTTAAGCGTCGCGTCGGTTGGCGCCTTACGACATTCAGGCATTAATGCCTTTTCGATATACGCATCAGTTTTAGCGCTAAACGCAGGGGCAGGGGTTTTAGGAGTTTTAAACTGAGCCCAGAACAGCGAAGTTGGCAGGATTCGCAAATACCAAGGATAGCTGGTTTTATTGATTCGATCGGTGTTATCGACAGTAATCGCTGCCGTCGCAAGTGTTGGCGTCTTGAATGCTTTTTTGTCATCTCCCATATAAATGGCAATTGGGTATTTGCTATACGCAGTATTCACCTTTTTGATTGCATCCGTTTTGCTCATCCACCCAACATTAACGCCATCGACACGTGCGAACGGTAACATACGGCCACCTGGGTAGAATATCTGGGTTAGCATTAAGATACCGCCAGCAATAATAGCCGCGCGCAACCCTAGTATCTTCCAGTCGGCATACTTAACGTACCGCTGCAACTCCCGTATTCGCTTATGCATATACCCTTATTATACTAGATATTTAGCGCGAGCTTCGGTATAGCCCAAGATTTCAAGCGCATCCAGCAAGGTTTGTATCTGTTTGGCGTTAGCTTCATTATCTTCACCGCGCAGTTCATCGAGTTTTTTCATGATTTCTTGTTCGGCGCTCACCGTACCAACGGTTTGCGGAGCCTGCTTTGGCTGGCTACCCGGCATTACTACCTCGAGCGTGCGCGCCGAGTTATCCTTTTTAAGTAACCATCCCCGTGCAATCAGGCCGTTGATGTGCGTCGCAACGGTAGACACCGATTTATAGTCGAGTGCTCGCATGATTTCGCGGTAGCTCGGGCCGTAGCCGTTACCCTTGATAAATCCGTCGATAAAACTTAGCAGCTCACGCTGCTTTTTTGTTGGTCTTTGTTCCACGTTTAACTCCTTTCGCTAATACCACCGCTACTAATCCCCACCATATAATCGATACCGTGTCATCAACCCAAACGGGTAGTAAGATGCCAATCAACGCCAAGCCGATACCGCTGGCAAATAACCCCACCGCCAGCCATTCTTGGCGGTGTTGCCATAACCGATGTATCAGAATTGCATATATCATTGCGAAGAGAGTTATACCCAGCCAGCCGACTTCGTGAGCGATCAATAAATACTGGTTCTCGATGATCAATGGCTTGTCGCCAAATAATGAAGCAGAGCCTGTGCTGCCGATGCCAGCACCAAACGGTTGCGCGAGCATTCGTACGGTGCCGTCGCTCAACGAATCTACGTGAGCTTCATTACTATCCACCATAGCGCCCGTTGACGGATTATCGTGCAAGATAACATTCTGTACGAAGCTCGTATTACGCACCGCTACCCCTAGTGCCACTACCAGTAGCGTGCCCACAGCTAGTGCCACTAGGCTTCGCTTATCTGTTAGCCGCCTCATGTGTTGCGCCGCTAGCACGACACCCACCGCTACGATAGCCGCAACTAATGCACTCCGCGAATAGCTGATCCATAGTGCGATCACGCTCGCAACAATCCCAGCGCCAATAATCCAGCGTAGCCGCCCTGCCCTTAACCTATGCGTGTTCGCAACTGCATACGCCACCACGCAGGCAAGTACGATACCAGCATACGCCCCTAACGGGTTCGGGCCACGCATCGTGCTGTTTACCCTAATATAGTCTGGATTCTTGTCGATAGTTCCATACGGCGCGATGGTTGAATCACTATACCCTAGCACTGTTAGCGCATCCTTCGGTAGCAGTAATTGCAAGCAGGCGAATCCTACTACGATAATCGCACCCACGATACCTACCTTAATAAACGACTGACGATAGGCAGGATACAACATCAAATATGCATAAACGATTGCAAAGTAAGCTACGTAGCGCAGATCGATCGCTAGCCCCGCCATGATTGATGCCAACCCAGTACTAGACCAAATAGCGGCCAGCATGTGCAACAATACGTAGCCCACAATCAGCCAAAACAGCTTATCACTGGCGAGCTCGCCCCACTTGCGACGGCGGGTGACATCAGCAATCACAATCAATCCAGCGACAACAATCAGCACTTCCTTCCAGGCTTTAACCCCCGTAGCGATTGCTGGCCACTGACTCCCCAAAAACACCGTCAGCGGTGCGTGCAAGACTATCATTCCCAATACCACTAATAGCAGCCATGCCGGAACGTATTCATATATCATTCGCTTCATTGCTCTCATTGTACCGAAAAATGCTATACTAACACCATAATATGCCGTCGAAAAACACCAAATTCTACAGCCTCATACTTATAGCAGCCGACCTGATAGTCCTCGCGATTGTCTTTTTTGCCGCCTATTACATCCGTACACAGATAGACCAACGCGACCTGCTATACCCTGTTTATAAGTGGGATTATATATTTGGATTCTCAGTCATCGCGCCAGTATGGATGTTGATATTTGCTAGCTTTGGTATGTATAACGCCAACGTGTACAACCGCCGGCTTGTCGAGTGGAGCAAAGTCGTTCTCGGTGCGTTTATCGGCGTGCTACTGGTTATCGGTTGGGAGTACATGACGCGGATTTATATCTTCCCGGCACGCCTTGTCGCCCTTTACGTTTTGCTTGGTACGACCTTTGCCATTATCTTGGCTCGTGAATTCTTGCGAATCGTACGCACCGAACTCTACCGGTACGGCCGCGGCGTCAGCAGGGTATTGATCATCGGTAATTCACCTGCCACTCGCGACATCGCCGACGAGCTTTCGACCACCCATAAGTCTGGCTACCAGATCGTCGCCATGGCTGGGCCTAAAAAATGCGTACCGTCTGGCCTTGGTTTAGTACATTATTCCTCTATCGACGAAGCACTTAGTGATATCAAACGCCTTAAGATTACGACGATTATCCAGACCGATTTATACGATAGCGAAGATCGCAACCAGCGTATTTTGAGCGCCGCCCAGGTTAATCACATTCAGTACAACTTTATTCCTGGCGAACCTGAGTTTTATACCGGTAAAAACACCGTCGATGTATTCTTAGGCTACCCTATGATCACCGTCAGCCAAACGCCACTCATCGGTTGGGGAGCGATAGCCAAACGAATCTTCGATATCGTCGTATCACTCGCCTTGCTTATTCCCCTTGCGCCAATTTTGCTCATTCTTGCTCTATTGCAAAAAGTATTTAACCCTGGCCCTGTACTGTACATATCTAAGCGCCTCAGCCAATTCTCTAACCCAATCGAACTATTCAAGTTCCGTAGCATGGGTAGCAAGTACGGTAAAAAAGACGCCGCCCTCGAATTCGAAGACATGGGACGCCCTGATCTTGCCGCTGAATACCGCAAACACCACAAAGTCGAACACGATCCCCGCGTTACTAAGTTTGGCTCGTTCTTGCGCAGCACGTCACTCGACGAACTGCCACAAATCTTCAATGTGCTTCGTGGCGACTTAAGCCTTGTCGGCCCACGCCCTATATTGCCGCAGGAGGTCAAGTTCAACTCATCCCGCACTGCATTGCTCCATAGCGTCAAATCAGGTGTCACGGGCCTGTGGCAGGTGTCAGGACGCAGTAATCTTAGCTTCGAGGAACGCATCGAACTCGAACTGTTCTATGCACAAAACTGGAGTTTTTGGCTGGACATCAAGATCCTGTTCAAAACCATCGGTGTCGTATTGCGTAAAACCGGAGCCAAATAGTAGGATTAGCTTTTAGCTAATAGAAGATAGCTTATGGCAATAGATACTATCACCTCCTTTGAATCACTCGGTGTATGGCAGAAATCGCAAGACTTAGCCGTTGACGTATATAAACTTACTCGTGGATTCCCTAAAGACGAAACGTTTGCCATGACAAGTCAATTGCGCAGGGCATCTAGCTCGGTGTCAGCAAACATAGCAGAAGGATTCGGAAGAAGTGCGATGAATGACAAGCTACATTTTTACACAATGGCGTATGGCTCACTGCTAGAGGTAAAGAACTTTGCATATCTTGCTAACCGTATCGGATACATTACATCCGAGGATCTCACTGCGCTATTAGAACAAATTACTATTTGTCAAAAAATGCTTAATGCCTTCAAATCCGGCTTAAAAAGGAGCGCATAAATATGTCACGTACCACTCGCCAAAAGCCATCTTCTACTAGCCACTCGCCAGCTATGCCATATTCCAATAGCCAACTTCCAAATTCCAAACGATTACCAAAGGTGGTAATCGTTGCCGATTGGCTCACCAACATGGGCGGGGCTGAAGAAGTTGTGCTCGCACTTGCCGAGGCCTTCCCGGGTGCACCAATTTATACCAGTACCTATGTTCCCGAAAAAATGCCTCGGTTCACGAAATACGACGTGCGCACAACATACCTGCAAAACCTCCCTGGCCCGCTCAAAAAATTACATAAGTTCTTGCCCACTATGCGCGTCAACGCATTCCGCAAACTCGACTTATCCGAATTCGATATTATTATCAGCAGCAGCAGCGCCGAAGCCAAACAGGTACGCAAAACGCGTGCTGATCAAATCCATATTTGCTATTGCCACACTCCAATCCGCTATTATTGGAGTCATTACAAAGAATATAAACGTGACCCTGGGTTCGGTAAATTAAACTGGCTCGTTCGCCTTGCGATGCCGTTTATCGTCCCATCGCAGCGCAAGTTAGATTACGAGGCGGCACAAGCAGTCGATGTATTCTTAGCTAATTCTGCCGAAACCCAGGGTCGCATCACAAAGTACTACAAACGCAAAAGTACCATCGTTCACCCACCAGTCGACACGTCACGCTTTAGCCCCGCACGTGAGCGCGGCGACCATTACGTTACGGTTGGCAGGCAAATACCTTACAAGCACCACGACCTAGCCGTAGCAGCCTGCACAAAGCTTGGCTTACCACTCATGGTGTTTGGCAACGGTAGCGAACACGAAAAGCTGGTACAAATCGCCGGGCCGACCATCCAGTTCAGGACCAACCGCTTTGGCGACGCATCTGACGCCCAGTTAGAACAAGCGCTCAATACTGCAAAAGGATTTATCTTCCCCGCCGAAGAAGACTTTGGTATCGTCACCGTCGAAGCCCTAGCTGCCGGCGCACCCGTGGTTGGCTATGCCCGCGGCGGTACGCTAGATATCGTCAAAGAAGGCGAGACCGGTACGCTATTTAACAAGCAAGATGTCGACTC
>DJVK01000024.1 GCA_002441145.1 Candidatus Saccharibacteria bacterium UBA6258
GCTTCTTTGGCATCTTTCATCCAATTAATGAACTGCTCTTTAGCAACGTAGTCCATGTGGTTTGTCGGTTCGTCGACGAGCGCTAGGTCGGCATCAGAATGCATGATTTTAATAACTTCTACAAGTCGCTTTTGACCACCCGAAAGGGTAGTAAACGGTCGATGTGCAACGCCGCTCAATTGGAACTTTTCAAGCTCACGTTCGATGTCACTCTCGATTTGATAAAACCCTTTGTCGTCGAACCGTTGCAAGGCTTCGGTGTATTCGTTGATGAGGCGCATATTTTCACCCATAGTTTCGGGGTACGTCTCGATAATATGGCTCAGTCCTGTGTATTCTGGCAAACCAGATAGCACATACTGCAGCACAGTGGTATCACCCATGTCGTGATGCTCTTGAGCAGTCGCCACGACGGTAGTACCGCGCTTATAAATAACTTCGCCAGTATAATCTGTATCAGCGCCAGTTAAGATGCCAAATAGGGTAGATTTACCAATTCCGTTACGGCCAACGATACCGACTTTTTCGCTATCATCGATACTAAATTTAACCCCAGTCATCAGAACTTTGGGGCCGAAGGATTTTTCAGTAATCGTAATATCGGCAATCATTCTTACAATTGTACCACACCTCTGTAAAATCCTCTAATTAGCTATGCTTTATTATATTATTTACAGCATTACAATATTTTGGTTTTATATGCACTTTAAGCACGATTCGATCTACCCAGAAGGTGCGTGTGAATTATCGTAAAGCCGCACCCAACCCGGATGCCCCGTACCTGAAGTGCAACTAGTCCACGCGCAGACGCTCCAAGTTGAGGCTTCCCGATATTTGTCTCGTAGAGTCACTCTTTCTCTGAGCGGCATTTCCTTTTGTCTCTGGTATACTAGTCTTATGTCAGCTAAAAAGCAGCAAGTCAACAAACCCGCCGCACCGATTATTAATCGCCGTGCTCGGTTTGATTATGAACTTGGCGACGAAATCGTCGCTGGATTAGTTTTGACGGGGCCCGAAACTCGTGCAGCTCGTGATGGTCACATACAGCTTAAAGGATCTTTCGTAACCGTCCGCAACCACGAATTGTGGCTCAACAACGCTAGCTTTAGCTTAAAACTTAACGAACGCGGCAAACCAGGTGCACGCGCCATCGATACCGAGCCTCGTAAGTTACTTGCCAGCCGTAAGCAAATCGATACGTTCATGGTGCGTAAAAAAGAGGGTATGACTATTGTCCCGACCAAACTACTCAACAAAGGTAAATACATCAAGATCGTCATTGCGCTAGGTAAGGGTAAGAAGAATTACGACAAGCGCCAAACAATCAAAAAGCGCGATCAAGACCGCGAACACAAGGCGATGATGGGGAATCACCGCTAGTCGATGATACATCCTCACTCGATCCTACTAAAATTATTACTCATTATCGGTGGCCTCACGGTGCGCATATTAGCGACACCGATTGCGATTATCCTAAAACTAGACAGCAAACCCCGCACCCGCGCCCTTATCATGAATGATGTTGGCGAGGTTTTACTAATCAAACCCATCACGCACATCAACCAATGGACGCTACCCGGTGGCGGCTATGAAAATGGCGAATCAGGCGAACAATGTATTAGTAGGGAATTGCGCGAAGAACTCGCGATAGTCGCAGACCCTAAAGATTGTAAGCTTCTCGGTCGGTTCGTCGAACCGCGACCCTTACTAACGTGGCGGCTTGATTGCTACAAGATTATCATTAAACGAACAACGGAACTGCGGCCTAACTTCGAAATACTAGAAGCACGATGGTTCACTATTGATACCATCCCGTCATCCGCGCCACTATACATACACGATGTCATCGCTAACCATCCGAGTAACCGTTAATCCACGTTCCAAGGGGTGATATACTAGCTACATGCAAAAATCCATTCGACTCAGCGACACAACCACCGTTCAATACTGGACCTACCACCCAGAAGCAAAAATAACGATGGTGCTGATTCATGGATTCACCGGTAGCCACGAAGGATTCCAATATATTATCCCGCTACTTCCCGAAATCAAATTTATCGTGCCTGACTTACCCGGCTTTGGCCAAAGCACGATTGGTCGCGAAGACTGGAGCGTCGATACGATCGCACGACTCACTAACGAATTCGTCGCTAAACTGAAGCTAAATAAACCGCACATCCTTGGCCACTCGATGGGCGGCCTAGTGGTAAGTAGCATGCTCGATCAAGCACCAGAGCTCTACGACAAACAAGCCGTACTATTAAGCCCTGTACCGACCGCGATTCGCGCCAACGAGTCACGCCGTGCCGGTGCGATTTTAGGCGCATTGCAATACCAGCTTGGCCACCGTATACCTAAAGTAGGCAAACGACTTGTTACCAGCAAACGTATATCGCGAGCTGCGACAAGCCTGATCATGACGACGACCGACAAAGAACTGCAAGCGCAAATCCATAGTCATCACTTTAAAAACCTCGACTACATTTCGAGTATCGAATTTTACAGCAAGCTCCATCACGACATTAACCGCCAGGGCGCAATAGACCACGCCGAAGCGCTCAAACAGTTCGATATCTTATTGATTACCGGTGACAGCGACAACGTTACACCATTCAAAGAAATGACTAAGCTCGCTAACGCTATCGACCCTCAAGAATTCTTGGTCTTGCCAGGCATCGGGCATTTAGCTCACTACGAAAAAGCCCCGGACGTTGCCGAGGCTATTCAAGAATTTATTCTTCGTCGTTAGAGCCGCCGAGGCTCATATATTCGCGAAAGTCTTTTTCGCGAATACGGTCGACCCATCCAGCAGGGCGCGCTGCGACTTCTGCTTTTTTAGCCTTGATCGTACGCTTGTAGAGCTTCACAAAGCTATCGATTGTATGAGTCAAATTGTGCGTCTTAGCAATTGCAAGCGACTCTTTAGAAAACTTCTCACGAAGGGCAGGGTCACTGATGATTTTAGAGATACCCTCGGCCATGCCATGTGAATCATCTAAGTCGAATAGGAATCCATTCTCACCATCGTGGCATAGTTCGGCAAGTGCGCCGGCATCAACGGCAACGACCGGCTGGCCGCACGCCATTGCTTCGAGTGTTGCGATACTTTGCAACTCGGCAGGTGATGAAATCGCGTACAGCGAACCGACTTGTTCGAGAGCGATTTTATCTTCGTCACTTACACGGCCCGTGAAGGTAACTGCGTGTTCGATATCGAGTTCGTGCGCCAAATTATTCAGGTTATCAAAATCGACACCATGACCAACAACAAGCAAATGAGCGTCGCGTTCTTGTAATACTTCGTGGAAGGCATGAACAAGTACCGACAAATGCTTTTCGGCGTCGATACGACCGATATACGTAATAATCGGTACAGTTGTTGGCAAACCGAACTTCTCGTAAATCGCAGGGTCGGCTTTTTGCGGCTTGTACTCACGTAGGTCAACGCCATTTGAGATAATTTCTATTGGTTTGCCCACTTTTTCGACAAGCTTACCGAATGATTTAATTCCACTGGCCGTAGGGGACGTAATTACGTCTGCTTTAGAATGGAATCGGCGTCCGTAATCGCTCAACATGTAGTTGATTGGGCGCGATAAAGGCGCGACCTTTTTTAGGTTGTCGAGTAAGTTTTCGGCCATGGCATGGCTCGTAGACACAACCGGGATGTCATATCGGCGCCCAAGGAGCATTGCAGCCTGGCCAATGCCAAGCAACATCTGAATATGAATTACATCAGGTTCAAATTCCTGAATAATCTTGCGCACTTCTAGCTGTGGTGTAACCGAAATACGAAAGTTCTGATAAAAGGGGAAAATTGTCGAACGAGTACGATAAACCGTGTGATTGCCGTCGACTTCGACTGACTTTTTACCATCTTGACTAGGAGCGATAACAATGACTTCATGACCAGCCTCGGCTAAACCGTGAGCTAGGTTGCGGCTGAATGTAGCCACACCGTTAAGTACGGGCCAGTGAAGGTCTGAGGCGATAAGAATCTTCATATTGACCTATTATACCATCTAGCTGCGGTATACTGGCTACATGAAGGTATTATTTGATGCGCGGTGGATACTTGTCGAAAACCGTTTTGACGGAGTCAGCCGCTACAGTCACGAACTTGCATGGGCGATGAGTCGCCGCGAAGACCTACAAATGATCTGGCTCGTCCACGACGACCGCCAGCTTGCCAAGCTGCCTGCCGGCGAACACGTCATGACCAACGACCCTAACGACCCACTCGCTGAGTTTTTTACCCTAGGGTTCAAGCTGAATAACATCGACTGCGACGTCGTGTATTCGCCATTTTTCATGATGGGCACGTTCGGCAAACGCTACAAGCTCGTTCTGACAATCCATGACCTGATCTACTTCAGGCATCGCACGCCGCCGCACTGGCTACCGTGGTACGTTCGCGTTGGCTGGTGGTTGTTCCATATGTCGTACTCCCCATTGCGATTCCAGCTAAATGCAGCCGATAGCATCGCGACCGTCAGCGAAACCGCTCGCCAGGAACTACTCGCCGTCAAAGCAACGCGGCGTGATATCACGACCGTATCTAACGCTACGTCGGACCATTTTGTCGATACCGAACCACGCAATCACCACGCGTCTAATGAAATCCTGTACATGGGTGCGTTTACACCGTATAAAAATGTCGAATGCCTGATTGATGCACTCGCGCTATTACCCGATGTCACATTGCATCTATGCGGTAAAATGCCACCCGCGCGCGGCAAAGTATTCGAGCAACGCATGCGCGATAAAGGCGTTTTTGAACGCGTCATCGTACATAATGGCGTCGATGATGAAACCTACAAGCAGTTGCTCCGTAAGGTTCGATGCTCGGTGACCGCAAGCCGCCATGAGGGATTTGGCTTACCGGTAATCGAGGCGCAGCAAGCACGCGTGCCAGTAGCGTGTAGCGATACGCCAATCTTCCGCGAAGTAGCGGGGGAATCTGCGTTATTCTTTAGCCCAGACAGCCCTGAACAGTGCGCCGATATAATTAAGCAATTCGCAGATAAACAAATAAGCGATGAATACATCGCTCGCGGGGCAACTAACGTCGCTCGATACACTTGGGATAACAGCGCCGCAGTGGCGGCAGAAATCTGCCACAACCTTACTAACAATACCTAATTTCATTTCTGTCTAGGGCATGACTAAGGCCTGGTTTCCATCTGGGGTTACCAGACAGAAACCAGGCCTTTGGCGTCAGTGGGCGCCCGCCTCGATGATGTCGAGGTCGATCTCGCCGCCGCGCCGAACTGCGTCGAGTGCCCTGCGGACACCACTCCGCAGCACCGACCACGTGGTCACCTCGCCGGGGAGTCGCGTTGCGCGAACCGTCTTGGCCGCATTGCGGGCGACGACGCTCGGCTCCGGTGCGACGTAGACGTCGCAGCAGCCGGACATGCGTCCCGTGCTGGGCTCGTAGCTGACGGCCACGTACTCGTTGGGGCCGATCTTGGTCATGCCGACCATCGAAGCGGTCGTGTCCTGCGGACGTACGGCGAGCGCCTTCTGAAGCGCCTCACCGAACGAGCAGGTGGACTGCGTCATACCCTTGTTGAGCGTCACTTGCAACCTCTTCTTTGAGTGGTGAAAACTGACTTTTTGATAATACAATAAAAGTTAGCTAGCGTCAACTACTGCTTAGTGTAAAATATGCGCTATTTAATTGTCGTACCGACTGATTCGCCAGCTGCCGCACGGGCAATATTGCCATCAGCCAATAATTCACAAATAATAACAGGTTTATTCTCTTCCATCGCGAGGCCGATAGCAGCCTTATCCATTACGGTGATGCTAGGGTTAGCCAACACTTCATCATAGGTAAGTTGGTCAAACTTCGTGGCCGATGGATTAACCTTAGGGTCTTCACTGTAGACACCGTCAACCTTGGTGGTCTTAACGACGACATCACAATTCATTTCGAGCGCAAGGTTTACGGCAGCCGTATCGGTAGTAAGGAACGGACGCCCAGTGCCTGCGGCGACGATGACTACGCGGCCTTTGCCTAGGTGGCTAAGTGCGCGGCGGTACGTATACTGGTCAATGAATTGATTAATCTCTACATTACTGAGCGCACGAGTGGGTACTCCCTCAGCATTAAAAATGTCTGCTACGACGAGTGCGTTGATCATAGTCGATAGCATGCCGGCATTATGCGCCGTCACGTCAGCGATGCCATTACCGGCAATTTCGTTACCTCGTACAAAATTACCACCACCAACCATGACAACCACTTCAGTGCCTGCCTGAATTGCTGGAACAATTTGACCTGCGATCCATTTGATATGTTCGGCGTCGATACCGTGACCCTGGCTACCCGCCAATTGTTCACCCGAGAGTTTAAGAAGAATTCGTTTATACATAGCCTAAGTATACCATTGCCCACATATTGACATATTAGCCATATTTTGGTATAATATATATGTACATTTCGTACATTGATAAGTTGGAGGCATCCCGGCCGCTCGTTTTCCAGTAGGTTACTAGTGAACGACGAGCGACTGGGATGTTCACGCCCGCGCAGTTAGGTGGTCTCATGAAGAATACAACGATGTGGCAGACGTTCGTCGTCACAGGTGTGGCATTGGTCGTGGGAATGCCGCTGTACTTGTCGGCCAACCAGGACGTCTTCGAGTCGACAGTCACGCTTGACCGTGCACAGAACGTACGGCCAGGCTACACCGTGCTCATCTTCGAAGGTGACGGCGAGAACGTCTACGAGTGCGTCGACATCCCGGCGTGCGACCTCGTTCTCGATGGTGACAAGGTCAAGGTGACGTACAACAACCCTTCCATGTGGAACGGTGGCGTCTACCGAGTCAAGGACGTCGCCATCCTCAGCGACTAGCGGCCGACCTGATGCCGGGGCCGAGCATCGCGCTCAGCCCCGGCAAGCGCCCCCTCCAACTTATCAATCTCAACAATCTATGCCACACCCGCAATGGGTGTTTTTTATTATCTCTAGTATAATAAGAAGATGAAATTATACTCATGGAACGTCAACGGCATTCGTGCCGTCGACAAAAAAGGTGCATTGGCCGATTTTATTACGCGCGAAGACCCTGACGTCATATGCTTTCAAGAAACCAAGGCGCATCCAGACCAAATCGACTTAGAGTTCCCGCAGTATCATAAATTTTGGGCCAGCGGCACTAAAAAAGGCTACAGTGGTACAGCTATCTGGACCAAAGTCGAACCTCTTAATGTCAGCTACGGATTGCCCGAAAATCTCGTAACCGAATATGGGTTAGATAACGACGACTACGGTGACCCGTCCGATGAGGGTAGGGTACTCAGTGCCGAATTCGAGGACTTTATCGTCATTACTGTATATACCCCCAATAGCAAAGGCGATCTAAGCCGACTTAAACTACGTCATAAGCAGTGGGACCCAGCGTTCCTGCAGTATGCAAAAGCCCGAGAAGATACTAAACCGGTGCTGTTCTGCGGCGACCTTAACGTCGCACATATGCCTCTCGACTTGGCCAACCCTAAAGCAAACGAAGGCAAGCATGGCTATACAGTAGAGGAGCGCAAAGGCATTGACCAAATCATTGAAGCTGGCTTCGTTGACACATTCCGTGCGGCAAATCCAGATCTTGCCGGTGCGTACACTTGGTGGACACATTGGGCGAATGCGCGTGCCCGAAACATCGGATGGCGCATCGACTATTGGTTCGCCAGCGAAAAAATCGCGGCTCGAATCCAAAATCCGCAAATCCACCCAGACATTACAGGGAGCGATCACTGCCCCGTAAGTATCGAATTAACTGATAAGGAGTAGTTATGCGATCACCTGATAACCGTTTTCCAATGACCCTCGTATTTTTACGAGATGGCGACAAGATACTATTAGCAATGAAAAAGCGCCGCTTTGGCGAAGGTAAGTGGAATGGCGTCGGCGGCAAGCTTGAACCGGGCGAAACAATCGAACAAGCTGCGATCCGCGAGACTCAAGAAGAAATTAATGTGACAATCGATGAAATGCACCCGGTTGGCGTTTTATACTTTACGCAAGAACCATACCTTAACAACAACTCGAACGTTGATGTACACGTTTTTGTTGCCGACAAATGGACCGGCGAACCAGTCGAAACCGAAGAAATGAAGCCGCAATGGTTCAATGTCGACGATGTTCCATTTGACAATATGTGGCCAGACGACCCGTTCTGGCTACCGTACGTTATCGAAGGCAAAACCGTCGAAGGCGACTTTTTGTTCAACGAAGCATTCGATTTAGTCGATCACGACGTTCGTGTCACGAGCGAAGTAGCGTAATGAGCCAGCAAAAGCTAGCTATATTTGATATCGACGGAACATTATTCCGTTGGCAGCTATACCACGAGCTAGTTTTTAAACTGAAAGATAAGGGGTTATTCGACGAAAAAACAACGGCTAGGCTTGACGAAGCCTTTGCTAGCTGGACTACTCGCAAAGAGACCTTCGCAAACTACGAACACCATGTGGTTCGCGCGCTTCTCGACAACCTTGCATCTATCCCAACCGCTGTTTTTGACGAAACAGCCAAAGAAATCGTTGAATCGTCAGGTCGCAAAGTGTATGCCTACACACGCAATCTAATACAAGAGCTTAAAGGCGAAGGCTACTATCTCCTTGCCGTCAGCGGCTCGCAACAAGAAATCGTTGCGCCTTTTGCCGCCGAGTACGGGTTTGATGATTGGATCGGCGCATTGTACGAACGTAACGGCGACGCATTCACCGGTAAGGTAGAGCGCCACGTACCAGGCAATAAAGACACAATCATCAAAGAATATGTCACTAGCCATGGGCTTTCACTGCAAGATAGCATAGCGGTAGGGGATTCAGGCGGCGACATTACCATGCTCGAACTTGTCGATCACCCAATCGCGTTCAATCCATCTGACGAGCTGTTAGCTATTGCCCTGCAAAAGGGATGGAAAGTAGTTGTTGAGCGAAAAAATGTGGCTTACGCGCTTGAGTCTAATGCTACAGGAACAACAGTACTGTCGGCCACCGAAACGCTTTCATCTCGACAAGCTACCTAAAAAGTTGTATAATGTCTAACCTATGGCGAAGCAGAAATTTGCAGCTTTTGATATCGATGGGACACTGTTCCGCAGTGGCCTATACCGTGAAGTGGCCTACGAACTTATGAAGATGGGGGCGCTTTCGCAAGAAATTCTCGACGAAACAACCCTTAAAAACCGCGAATGGCGCCACCGTACTCACGGCAACGCCTTTGAGGAATTCGATATGTTAGTGGTCGACCGCGTCGATAATGCGCTTACCGAACTGCGCATTGACGATTACGAAGAAGCGGCGCAGATGGTTATCGAAAAACGCGCCGACAACGTATATGTATACACGCGCAACCTGTTGCGCCACCTAAAAGAACAAGGATACTTTTTAATCGCCATCAGCGGTTCTCAAGTCGAACTTGTCGAACCATTCGCGACAAAATACGGGTTTGACGCCTGGATTGGCCAGCAGTGGGAACGTGGCGACGAATACTTTACCGGTAATATCATCAAAACTCACACCGGCAAGGATAAAATCCTTGAAAACATGATTAAAATGTACGACCTGACACTAAAAGATAGCTACGCAGTAGGCGACAGTAACGGCGACGTTGGCATGCTACATATGGTAGACTACCCAATAGCATTCAACCCTACGGCTGAACTTTATGAAAAGGCAGTCGACAACGGCTGGACTATCGCGATCGAACGCAAGAACATGATATACACACTAAAGAAAGGGCCTGATGATGGAGCATACGTACTGGCACAAACAGACCACCTCTAAACCGCTATATCCCGACATCGAATGGAGCAAGCCCGAACAACGCTCGCAAGCTGGCCGATTAGGTATTATTGGCGGCAATAAGCTTGGCTTTGCAGGCATTGCCGAAAGTTATTCTGTTGCGCTAACAACAGGGGCGGGCAGTGTTCGCGTATTGTTGCCGGATGTGTTGCGTAAAACTATCCCCACATCAATGACCGATGTAGTATTCGGCGGCAGCAACCCAAGCGGTGGATTATCGCGCGAGGCGCTACCCGAAATGCAGGCGCTTGCGTCGTGGTCAACTATGCTTTTACTTGCAGGTGACGCAGGTCGCAACAGCGAAACGGCGATAGTTTACGAAGATTTGTTACGCACCTACCAAGGCCAGCTCGTCTTGACGCGTGACGCAATCGACTTAGTCAAAAATAGCAGTGAGGCGTTGGTGAATAGGCCAAATACACTACTTGTCTTATCGTTCGCGCAACTTCAAAAATTATTCCAATCTGTGTACTACCCAAAAGTATTGACCTTCAGTATGCAACTGATGCAGCTTGTAGAGGCGGTGCATAAATTTACGATTACATACCCCGTCACAATCACGGTCCTGCACAAAGATACGTTAATCGTAGCCAGTGGCGGACAGGTGACAACCACTGCCTGGGAAAATCCGATGGCAATCTGGCGCGGCACCACGGCGGCGCGCGCCGCCGTCTACTGGACCTGGAACCCTAGCCATCCGCTCGAAGCTGTAACGACAAGCCTTCTGACGAACGAAAATTAGCAGATGAAACATAAAACTCCTCAATAAGAGGAGTTTTATTATAATTTCGTGGTACCGCGGACCGGACTTGAACCGGTACGAGCTATTGCTCACAAGATTTTGAGTCTGGCGTGTCTACCAATTCCACCACCGCGGCAAATGTTCGTTATCATATCAATAACTCATCGACTATTGTATACTATTATTGAGATAGAATCCAGATATGAGATCAGATGAACGACCAACAACGCCAATAGTGGTACCGCCGCGTCAGTCGCCGAGCCGTGATGATTCACGTCCCGCGAACGTCGAGCATGCAGCCAACATCGTTCGCGATCAAATTGATACGATTTACAGCCTTGACCCAAACACGACGGTTCACCAACCAGTCGAACAGCCCGAGCCGCAGGCGCCAGCCCAAATCTCCGCAATTCAGACGAACCTTCAATATGCTAACCAGCAATCTGAAGCGCAAAACCCTTACGAACGCACGCACGACGAAACCCAACACCAAATCCAAGCCAACGCGTGGTCACGCTACCATAGTGCGTGGCAGAACTACTATCAACAATACTATGAACGCTATTACGTAGGCCAGGTCCACGAGGCTAAAAAGTCGCTCGAGGAGCAAGTCGCTCAGCGCGAACAAACCGTCAAACACGAACCGGTACGCGAAGAGCCACTATCCACCGATGAGGCAATGTACGACCTTCGTAGCAAGTTGCGAGGTCAAATTCAGACTAAAGCAAAGCAGGCTCGCAAAAGCCGTCACTTCGTTCCAATTATCGCCGCGACGACAGTCATGCTCCTCTTTTTGTTCCTACAATATAACCGCGTATTATTCGCCAACGTCGAAGCATACATCACGCCGGGCAATATCGACCCGACGAATATCGTCATCGATCCAAGTCTCACGACGTCAGTCAGCCCAGAGCCAAAACTTATCATCCCTAAGATTAACGTCGACGTACCAATTATATGGGATGCAATCGCGTCAGACCAGAACTCGCTTAACCGCGCCATGGACAACGGCGTTGCTTGGTTTAATATCCCAGGCGCAAACAGCAAGCCTGGTCAAGTAGGTAACTTCGTGCTCTCTGGTCACAGTAGTAACGACTGGCTTGATGGCGGTAACTATAAGTTCATCTTTGCACGGCTCGAACAGGTCGTCGAGGGCGATACCTTGTACGTAAATTACGAAGGCACGCGCTACACATATACCGTTACGAAAAGGGAAGTCGTCAAGCCTACCGACGTCAAGGCGCTTACTTACGAAACCGATAAGCCTGTCATGACGCTTGTCACTTGTACACCGCTCGGCACAGCACTTAACCGTTTACTCGTAACGGCAGAGCAAGTAAGCCCTAGCCCGGACAGCGCCGGATCGCGGCCAACCGAAGGCGACACGTCATCAGAAGCGGCAGAGATGCCAACCAACTCGCCGACGTTTATCGAACGATTATTCGGTAACTAATCGATAGTTAATTTATTACGAACGAGACTGATACCAGTTTCGGTAGGCGTAAAGTAGTACAGATATTTACCATTACCCGAAAGTGTTACTGGGCGGTCGATAACCGAGGCCGCGACAGCGTGGCCGTTCTTACCGTCAAAGTCGTAGTGAGTCATTGCGCCATTAGCGACAGACACGAAGTGGAAGCTATCAACCCAGTCCACACCACGAGTCATAGGCTGTGCCATAACACTGTTCGCCACTTGCTTAAGTTCCATGTCGTAGGTTAAGACGGTCGATCCCTGCTGGGCGTAAACAAAGCGATTCTCGTTTGGCGAAAAGTCTAGGTACGCAGCGCCACCAGGTAGCGTAAGGCTTGCGACCCGAGCCAATGACAACTTTGCATCGGCGTCGCTTGAAGGCAAATCACCAGTGAGTACGGTAATGTTATCGCCGTAGGCGAGTGCAACATAGCGATCGCCGTAATATTCACCGATACGCATTTTCAAAGGCGCCTGGCCGTCGTCAGTATAGCTGCGTACAACGCGCGGCTTACTAGCGCCTTCCGTCAAGTAGCCGACGGTTCGTGATTTAGCAGCAGGGTCAATGCGCGTTTCAAATGTCAGCGTTGAATTATCATACTGATCAAAATCAACGACATTTGTAACCAACGGGCCAGATAGTGTCGAGCTACCGATGTCGGCGCGACGCACGTCACCCGTGTCTGTCAAAGCATACACGACATTGCTTTCACCCAGAGCGTATTCTATCTTGATAGCATTTATGCCAAGCATTCTAGAAATATTCTTAGATTCATCATTGCCGCGAGTATCGATAGCGAGATATTCAGTTTTGTCGTCGTAATTATGCTTGACGATGACATGGCGATTGTCGCTGCTCCAGTCGACGACCGCAAACGCTTGAGATGCCTCAGTTGCAGGCGCGGTGAACACGCCACTCGTAATTGCAATGGCACGCACTTCGGGTGTATCGTCATTCAATCGCACTATCGTAAGAGTCGGCTCTGACTGAGTCGCAAAAATTGCCAATTGCTCTTTATTTGGCGATGCAACTGCGTTGTCGGCAGCGGATAATGCGGCTACTGGTTGGACAATTGGCTTTACAGGGAATAAGCGCGCGTAATTAAGCCACAACACCGATCCCGGGACGACCGTAACGTCTTTAGTCCAACTCGTGTAACCTTCGCGGGCCATTGTAATCGTGTGGTTACCGGCCGACAGTGTAATCTTGCTCGCCGTCTTGTTAGCCAACTGAATATCGTCAACGGTAACTGTAGCGCCAGTAGGGCGTGAGTTAAACTGCACCAAGCCGCCTTGCTCAACTTTACCGTCGTACTGATTAAACCTATATCCCTGCATCACTAGTACGAGTGCTGCGACGATCGAGATGACGGCGAGTACCATCAGGCTATAAATAAAAGTAAGTTGTGCGCGTTTTTTACGCTTAGATGGTGAGTGATACATATGGGTCTATTATAGCCTCTATTGACCTAAATGAGAACGCTTGCATAATTGGTTACGTTTCATTACTATAAAGGTAAGCACGAGCAGGGTAGGCTCGACTATATTCGGGGAGAAACATGAGTCAACAAACAGTAACAGTAAATGGAACGGTGTACGACAAACGTACCGGGATGCCACTACGCTTTGAGCGTGACAGTGACAACCTAAAATCTCACGCTGCGCACCAGGTTCATTCAACCTTGCAAAAATCTCGCACGCTCAACCGACGCTATGTCGTCAATGACATGAAGCGCGAACCCGCTACCCCTGCTCATCAACCGATTATTACTCGTTCCGTACGCCACCAGGCGACACCAACCCCGTTAATTACCCGTAGCGAAGCGATCACGCGCTTTGCCAAGCAAAAAGTAGCTGCGCAGCCACAACCTGGGCGCGTTATTCAAGATTTCGGCCCCGCGCCCCACCCAATCGCACAAAAGGTCCATCAGCGCACCGCGCCTGTTAAAACCCATGCCGTCGTCCGTCCGTCGCAGATCATAAAGCAAGAAGCAATTCACCAGGCTATGCAAAAAGCTCCAGCCAAGCAGGCAACAAAGCAGGTCAAAACACCCGGAGATCGCAACAGGTTCAGTCAAGCGCTGAGTATTGCGTCTGCATCATTTGCACTATTGCTCCTTGGTGGCTACCTAACCTACCTCAATATGCCAGCAATCTCTACCCGAGTTGCAGCATCGCAGGCAGGCATCAACGCCAGCTATCCCGCCTACCGTCCATCCGGCTATAGTCTTAACGGGCCAGTCGCATACCAACATGGCACCGTAACCATGAAGTTCGCAGCCAATGCCGGCCCGCAAAATTATACGCTTACTCAAACTCGTTCAGGCTGGGATAGCTCGGCTGTACTTGATAATTACGTATCACCAAAAGCAGGTGACAACTATACGACCGCAACGACCAACGGCCTTACCATTTATACCTACGGCAAAAACGCTGCTTGGGTAAATGGCGGCATACTCTACACGATTTCTGGCGACGCTCCATTATCTGGCGAACAAGTCCAAAACATCGCGACAAGCCTGTAGCACCGATCTTATCGCTTAAGGCCTAGCGCTCGATTCTCAAGAGGTTATTTGCTATACTAACCTCTATATGAATATTCGTACTCGTTTTGCACCAAGTCCAACAGGCTACATCCACGTCGGCAACGTCCGTGCCGCACTCTTCCCATGGCTTTTAGCGCGCCAGCATAAAGGCACATTTATCTTACGCATCGAAGACACCGACCAGGCTCGGTTTGTCGAAGGCGCGACTGATATGATTCTTGATACGCTCGAATGGCTCGGTATCGACTGGGATGAAGGTCCACGCAAGGGCGGAGAATACGGCCCATACTTCCAAACAGAACGCCGCGACCACTACAAGGCGTGGGCACAAAAGCTCATCGATAAGGGCCTAGCGTATGCCGACCCATATACACCCGAACAAGTTCAGACCTTCCGCGAAGAGGCGAAGGCTGCTAAGCGACCATTCCTATACCGCGATCACCGCCCCGAAAATCCACCCGTATGGGATGGCACCCAGCCACTACGCTTTAAGGTAACCGACATTAAGCGCTATACGTGGAACGACCCGGTGATGGGCGAGCTTTCGGCCGGCCCCGAAGTGCTTGATGACTTTATTCTGATAAAAGGCGACGGGCTACCAACCTATAACTTCGCGCACATTGTCGACGATGCCGAGATGCAAATCACGCACGTAATCCGTGGCCTCGAATACATTTCGTCGATTCCACGTTACTTAAGCCTGTACGACGCGCTAGAGCTCGAACCACCAGTACTGGTGTGTCTACCGCACATTATGGCCCCTGATGGCAACAAGAAGCTCGGTAAGCGCGACGGCGCTAAAAGTGTGGGCGAATACCGCACCGACGGCATCCTACCCGAAGCAATGCTTAACTTTTTGGCAAGCATGGGCTGGAACGACGGTACCGAACAAGAAATCTTTACCCGCGATGAACTCATCGAAAAGTTCAGCCTAGAGCGCGTCCAGCGTAGTGGTGCTCGCTTTGATGAGCAGCGGCTACTGTGGATGAACGGGCAGTGGATTCGCACGCTCGAACTCGACGACCTTTACGCTCGTGTCGAAAAATACTGGCCTACCAGTGCTGATGATTTTGATGAGGTCTACAAAAAACAAATCCTGTCACTCGTGCAAGACCGTCTTAAAACTCTTGCCGAACTACCATTGATGTCGCGCTACTTCTTCGAAGAGCCTGTCGAAAATCGTGAATTAATCACCAGCAACAAACAGCTCAAGAAGTTAAGCGAAGATGAAACCAACCAATTGCTCATATCTGCCAAGGCTGCATTTGAAAACATCGATGACTGGACGCCAGAAACTATCCAGGCAAGTCTTAACCAGCTACTCGAATCAACGGGCCAAAAACCAGGCATTCTTTTTAGCCTCATCCGCATTGTCACCACCTGGGCACCGTTCAGTCCACAGCTTAACGACACTCTTGCCATCATCGGTAAACAAAAAACCCTCGACCGCATTGCACGTTTTATAGCTTAATCTGTTCTAGGTGACGATAATTTTGCTATACTAAGCGTAAGCATGAAAAAAATCTTTTCGCCTGCGCATTTACTACCGGTCGTTCACGACTGGATGCACCGCCACCCGCGACGTACGGCTATTTTTGCGGCATCAGGATTGTTGCTCGCATCGTCACTTATCGTGTTTGCTTCGCTGTACCGCAAGCCAGTCGCTATCGAACCAGCGCCCACCCAAAAAAAGGTCGTCAAAGCCCCTGAAAAAAAGTACTATTCGCCATTAACTGGCGTGCAGGTTACCGATGAAGCCGCCACCAAGCAGGCCGTTACCGCCATAATGATAGAAAACAGCCCTAGCGCCCGCCCTCAGTCGGGTATTAAAGAAGCGGGTATCGTTTACGAAGCAATTGCCGAAGGTGGAATCACGCGGTTTCTAGCACTTTACCAGACAGAAAAACCACAACTTATCGGCCCGGTTCGTAGCGTCAGGCTTTACTATGTTGATTGGCTAGCACCCTACCAAGCGAGCGTCGCTCATATTGGCGGCAGCAAGTTCGCACTCGACGAAGTCCGCAACGGTAGCTATCGTGACATCGATCAGTTCTTTAATTCGCCATATTACTGGCGTGCAACCGATAGGTATGCACCGCATAATGTTTACACCAGCTTCGAAAAGTTGGATGCGTTGAATTCTATGAAGGGCTACAATACATCCACCTTCACCAGCTTCACGCGCACAGACGGCAAACCAAGCACAACACCGAACGCCACCTCTGTTGACCTGAACTTCAGCAGCGCATGGTATGACACTCATTACGATTACGACGCACGGACTAATACCTACCAACGCGGTGTCGGTGGCGAAGCGCACATGGACCGCGAAAAAGGGCAGGTAGCCCCAAGTGTCGTCATTGCCATGAAAGTTGATATGACGATGGTCATGGAAGACGGCTGGCGTGAACAAATCACCACGAGCGGCACCGGCAGTGCGGTTGTATTCCAGAATGGAACGGTCATAGAGGCCACATGGCGCAAAAATGATCGACAATCCCCACTAGAACTCATCGACGCCAATGGCGCTGCCATCTCACTCAACCGTGGCCAAACGTGGATCGCAGCGATTCCTAACGGCAAGGGAACCGTAGCATGGCAATAAACCACCCTTCACACAAAGCTCCTAAGCGCGACGTTCAAATGAGCGATTACTGGCCACGTTACCGCAAAACAGTCCTGACGATGACGATCTTGATGCAAATCATATTAACATTGGTCGTCGGTACCTCATTGCTCATCAGCGGATCATCGGTACAAGCCATCGAATTCTGGATGACCATATTAGCTACGTCGGTAGCAGCTATCGCGCTCAACATCATTTTGGTCTTTATACTGCTATCACCACACAAAGATATAGTCACGGCACTTGTGCATGTATCGGGTGGCAAGACAGATGACCCCATGCCAAGCCCTAATGCTAGGCAATATGAACGCAATGGCTTTAAGCTCGTGCTGCAATATATCTACGAACATGCCACCGGAGCTGATATTGCCGATAGCGATGTAACTACCGACAACGCACCGGCTATCTTACAAGCTGCCCTTAATCAAACCCAGGCTGGTGTCGTTATCCTAGACGCCGACGGGGTCATACAGTTCGCCAACCGTAATGCACCAATCGTCAAAGATACCGAAGACAAACCGCAGCTATCGCTGATTTTCGAACGTGAAGGCGAATTCGAAGAATGGCTTAATAATTGCCGCGAATCGTCGGTCCGCGCCGAAAAAACTTGGCGGCGAATTCCAGACCGCATCGTCGGCGACGAAGACCGCCGTATTTTTGATATAACCGCCAATTACGAAAAGGGCAGCGCGGCCGAAGTCGTTCTTGTCATGTTCGACAGCTCGGCACAGTACCAGCCCGAAGATAACGAACTCGACTTTATTGCATTTGCGGCTCACGAACTTCGCGGTCCAATTACCGTGATTCGAGGCTACCTAGATGTTCTCGACATCGAACTTAGTGACAAGCTAGAACTTGATCAAAAACAGCTCATTAAACGCCTAATCGTGTCATCTAATAGACTTAGCGGCTACATTAATAATATTCTTAACACGTCTAAATACGATCGCCGCCACCTAAAGATTCATTTAGCAGAGGACACGCTAGCTAACGTTTACGATATGATACGTGACGACATGGACCTCCGCGCACAGTCGCAAAACCGCTTACTTGCCGTCAACTTCCCGAGTGACCTACCTACTGTAGCCGCAGATCGCTCAAGCCTCAGCGAAGTAATCTCAAATCTCATCGATAACGCGCTAAAGTACAGTAATGAGGGCGGGTCAGTGTATGTCACTGCTTCGGTCGCCGACGCTAATTACGTAAAGGTATCGGTGCAGGATAACGGCATCGGCATGCCATCAAACGTCGTCGGTAACTTGTTCCATAAGTTCTATCGCTCGCACCGTTCACGCGAGACCGTCGCCGGCACGGGCATAGGATTATATATCTGTAAAGCGATCGTCGAATCACACGGTGGTACAATAGAAGTCAGTAGTATCGAAGGGCAAGGGTCGACGTTCGCGTTTACCGTACCAATCTATGCCTCTGTCGCCGACAAACTGCAAGCCAACGACCACACTAACGCCGGCCTTATATCAAGCAGTGACGGCTGGATAAAAAATCACACCAAATTCAAGGGGTAACTATCATGGCAATCAAATCTATCCTCATCATCGAAGACGACCGATTTATCGGCGAAATGTACGTACGCAGCCTCAAGCACGAAGGGTACGACGTCGACTGGATGGTAGATGGCAACGACGGATTAGTAGCAGCTCGTAATAAACAGTACGACGTCATGCTCCTCGATATCATGCTACCCGAAAAACGTGGGACCGAAATACTACAACTACTTCGCGGTGAAGGTAAGGACCTTATTCCAAACACGCACGTCATCATCATGACTAACTTCGACCAAGACGACGAATCGCGCCTCGCGATGCAGCACAATGTCGACGCGTACCTCATCAAAGCCGAAATCACACCTCGCAAACTACTCGATGTTATCGCCAAGCTAGAGCAAGCATAGCGCCCGCCTCGCAGTCATTAACAGGGAAGAACGGTAGACATACCGCTGATAATTTGCTAGAGTGGATGAGTAATATATGGTCTCATCGTCTAACGGTTAGGACGCCAGGTTCTCATCCTGGCAATCCGGGTTCGATTCCCGGTGAGATCACCATAGAAAGAACGTCACCCTTTGGTGGCGTTTTTTCTATAGCGCATTTCTGCGCGGGAATCGAATCCGTCGCGGTTCGCTAATGCCCGGCAACTTGTTGCGACGGCGCATTATACCTTAGTATTCCCGGTGAGATCACCACTTCAAGACATGCAAAAGGCCGAGTGGGTGACCACAAGGCCTTTTGCCTGGTGGTGCCACTCGGCCAGACGAGCGACTGCTCTGTCATCGACCTTGATGTAAAATCTGTCCAACCTCAACCGCATCGTACTCGCTCGGGTCACGTGCTGGCACGAGTACTTCGCGTACGTCGCCGGCACGGTTCATCCCGAGCACCTTGAAGCAGTATGCCTTGCTCCAAAGGGGAGTAGGCGTGTCCGACTCAGGGCAGAGCGAGTGCATCTTCTCGGTGACGATGCCTGACTCTACCTGCCCGTGCCAATAGTGCAGGTGACGCTCGGCCAGGGTAGAAACGATGAACGCCACAGGGGACAAGAGCAGCAGCTGCCACCGAATTTCTGGTGCGGGGCCTACTAGGTCTTGTGCGAAGATCAAGAAGCCGGCACGTACGAGGCAGTTCAAAACAAAAACTGCGACTGCGCCGACGCTGATCATCAGCGCGTATACCGCAATCTTATCTGCATAAGCTGCGGGCAAGACAAAACGCTTCCTACCGTCGTACATACGAAAGAACGATGTGGCCATCATATTCACTCCTCGGTTGGTTGGAAATGTACTATCAAAGGGATTACTATATATTATAGCACATTTTATTGCATTTCTCAAGCAAAAAACAGTCCCTCCCACTAATCACATCCCTTCATTTGCTATACTAAATACAGCAGCAAGGTGACCAAAGAGAGCGGGTAAGTTCATGGCAATAAAAAAATACGATATCCAACCGACAATTTTAGTTGTCATTGGCGTCACAGGCGACTTAAGTAAGAGCAAACTATTGCCCGCAGTCAATCAGATTCTCAAGGTCACTCCTCCCAACACGCTAAGAGTCCTCGGTGTAACAAGGCGCGACCTAAGCGTAGACGAGATTTTAGAAGGCGTAACAGAAGCTGATCTACTACGACCGAACTTTGATACCTACCAAATGAGCCTTACAGATATAAACGCGTATGTAGAACTCCGTACGCACCTAGCAAAATTGGATTCAACGACAGATGCGATGCATCAAAAAATCATTTATCTTTCGATACCGCCGCAAATCTCATTACCGGTCGTAGAACTGCTTGGCAAAAGTGGCATCGCAGACCTACCTGACACAAAAATCCTTCTCGAAAAGCCGTTCGGCACTGACTTAGAATCAGCTAGCGAACTAGTTACGGGCACTAAGCAACATTTTGACGAACAGCAAATCTACCGTATCGATCATTACTTAGCAAAAGAGATGACCCAAAACCTAATAGTGTTCCGCGAAAATAATTCGCTATTCAGGCGCACATGGAACAAAGATTTCATCGAAAGTATCGAAATTATTGCGTCCGAAAAGATTGGTATCGAAGGTAGGGCAACGTTTTACGAACAAACCGGCGCGCTCCGCGACCTTATACAAAGCCATTTACTGCAACTCGCCGCACTCGTATTAGCCGATATCACCCCAAGCCCAGAGCAAAATATCTCAAAAGCCAGGCTGGCGGCACTCAAGCAACTTACACCTCCACAAAATATCCACCAACAAGTTAAACGCGCTCAATATATTGGCTATCGCGACGAAGCCGAAAACCAAGTAAGTACCGTCGAGACATTCGTATCGTTAACACTTTATTCCAAAGATCCGCGTTGGGATAATGTGCCCATCACCTTAACGACAGGCAAGGCACTTGGTAGCAAGTTTACCGAGATACGAATCAAGTATAAACAAGATTCTGCCGACGAAGCGAACATGCTGACCCTGCGCATACAACCAAACGAAGGGGTAGAAGTGGATCTTTGGGCAAAAGAACCAGGCTACGACAACGAGCTCCTAAAGGTACCTCTACGCTTTACGTACGACAACCACTTTACTGCGCTACCCGAAGCATACGAGCGAGTATTCATGGATGCAATCAGGTCTAACCACTCTCTATTTGCAACCAGCGAAGAAGTCCTCGAAACATGGCGCATACTTGACCCGATTCAAAAAGCCTGGGCTATGGACGACACAGATTTAGCGTTTTACCAACCTGGCACGCAACCTGAATTTTAATAACAGCAAAAAAGAGAAAGGCCCCGCATCTACATGTGATGCGAGGCGCTAGCTCTCGAAGAAGGCGGCCGTTTCACTCATCTAGTGAGCGGCCCGTGTTTCTCTGCCAGATCTGTGCAATCCAGAGGCCAACGCCGATGGCCAGCCCAGCAATCGCACCCCAACGGGTGTGTGTCGCCATGATCCCATAGATAACATCCACCGAACCGTCGGCGGGAATAGGCGCTTTAGATGCGACATCTGCGCCATACACGAGCCCAAGCCCGGCACCAACGGCAACCATAATCAGCAAAACAGCCATGATTCCTCCCGAGAGCTACAAGACAAGTGTATACCTATTGTTATATAGTGGCACTTTTTCAACTTTTAGACAATCGTAGCCCATACTAACCACGGTAATGAAGCTCTTTTACATTAAATGCATCAAAAACGTGCGTTACCTCTGTAAATGTGCTATACTAAGTATATAAGCGCGCCAAATCAAGTATATTTGTGTCGTTTCTTAACACAAAGCGGGGTAAATATGTTCAAAATAGGTGAAGTCGTCGTCCATAAACGAGATATCTGTAAGATCACTGACATTGTTAAAAACTATCGAGACGGCGTAGATTTCTACACTCTCGTCTCGATTGGTGACGCATCTCTTAAAATTCACACGCCAGTTATCAACGACCGTGATGCATTGCGCCCCATTATGTCAAAAAAAGAGGCTGAAGCTCTTATCAATAGCATTCCTGATGTCGAACCCGTAACGTTCACTACGGCGGCCTCTGGCAATGAATATAAAGCACTTATCGATAGCGGTAGCCACACCGATCTCATTCGCGCTATCAAAACGGCGTACATGCGCCAAGAAGATCGCCGCAACAATAAGCAGCGTACGAACGAAAATGATAAAATCTACTTCCGTCTTGCCGAACGTATTCTCTACAGTGAGCTATCAGCTTCACTGGGCGTGCCCTACGAAGATACCAAGCAGATTGTCGCAGATCGCGTTAAAGCGCTACTGCCCGTCGAAGAAAAAGACGAAGTAACTGCCTAGACGTCGTGCGGGCTAGCTAGCGAAAAGCTCGTCGCCGGTACTGATACCCAGTCATTGAGAAGTGTTGATATCATAAATTCATATACGCGCTGCGTATTAGGCCAAATCACGCCCTCGGGCAACGCCGCCATCTCGGCAAGCGTCATCCAGCGTAAATCTGTCGACTCACCATCATGCACGCTCCCTTTGGGCGCGTCGGTCGCTATCATTGCATACGATGTGTCACTATGAGCGTGCTCATCTGAAATACGGTGAGTATTAGACATAACAGGACATGGGTGCACCACTAAATCTTCAAGATTATCCAGTCGCACGCGTGGCTGTAAAATCGACAATTCATCTAGTGTGTACCCAGATTCTTCAGTCAATTCATGTGCAATCGCTTGCCATGGAGTTTCGTTCAACTCAATATGCCCGCCAACGGGGAGGAGTTTATTGTGCTTTCGATGCATATGGACGAACGCTCGCGGCTCATCGCCGTCTATTCTCACGATATAAGCGGTAACGGTGTGGTCGTTTTGGCCTGGTTGAGTATGGATATGTGGCATATGTATTTATAGTAGCAAACTAGCCACGACCCTGTAAGTGTTTAGGTAAGGTCTTTGCGATTTTAAGTTAATCGTCGTTCTGTAATATATCCAACTGATATCATTTACATTTAGGTGTATAGTAAGCTCACCATCGACAAAGCTGTTGGTGGAGTATAAGCCAAGGAGGCTTAAGTGAGTACAACGAGCGGACGAACCACACGGTTCGTATATCCGTTGATCGTGCTGATGTTCGGCGCGTTCTTCGGATTGCTGTTCGGCGCCTCGGCCCAGGCAACGACGGTCACCCCGACCCTCGTGCCCGGCAACCCCACCTGCCAGGACCTCGGATACGACTATGGCTTCAAGCCGTCGACATCCGGTGGCTCGCAGGACACAGCGGGAACCTACGACGATCCCAACAGTGGTGTCGTCGTCAGCTGGGAGTACTCTCGTAGCGGGAGTACGGCCTACGTCGACTGGACCAGTAACATCGGTCCGGTCGCCGTCATCGTCAAGGGTGGCGATGCGGCCAACGTCTATGAGTACGACGGCAGTGTCCTCAGCGACACCGACCTCGTTACCCCTGACAACGCGTCGGGCAGGCCGGCGGGTCTCAGCCACCTGGAGTTCTGTTTCAACTACCAGGCGGTTGTCACCAAGACGGCTACCACTAGCTACACGCGAGACTTCGACTGGACGGTCCTCAAGGCCGCCAACCCGACATCTCTGCTACTGTCCGCCGGACAAACGATGCCCGTGACCTACACGATCACCGTCGGGAACACCTACACCGACAGTAACTTCGTGGTTTCGGGGGTCGTCACGGTGAGTAACCCGTGGCCAATGGCAGCGAGTGTTGTTTCGGTTACCGATTCGCTTCTCCCCGGAGAGACGTTGACGTGCTCGAGCAACACCATCCCCGCCAACGGCTCGGTGACATGCGCATACTCGGCATCCGTGCCGAGCAAGGCGAGTGGCACGAACACCGCTACTGCAACCGTCAACTACGGAGCGGGCAACCGCACTTCGTCGGGTTCCGCGGCCTACAGCTTCGGCGCTCCAACGACCGTCGTCGACGCGACTGCGACGCTAGATGACGTCCGCGGGGCTTGCCCTGCAGGCTTCACCTGCGTTCTCAGTACTGGCACGGTTCCGAACCAGCTGGTTCTGACCGCGCCCGGCACCGTCTCGTACACGATCAACGTCACCGCCACCCAGTGTGGCATGACGGGGCAGCTGCTGAACACCGCGACCCTCATCGAAGGAACAAGCGGCACGTCACACAACAGTAGCGCGACCGTCGACCTGGCTTCGGCTGGCTGCACCACGGGGTGCACGCTCACGCAGGGGTACTGGAAGACGCATTCGGTCGAAGGCCCAGCGCCGTACGACGACAACTGGGCGAACCTCGGCCCGCTGCAGGAGGACACTGTGTTCTTCAGCTCGGGTAAGACCTGGTACCAGGTGTTCTGGACTGCACCTGCAGGTAACGCGTACTACATCTTGGCGCATCAGTACATGGCCGCCGAGCTGAATGTACTCAATGGTGCTACAACCACCCCCGAGGTGGACGCGGCACTCGCTCAGGCCGAAACCCTGTTTGCTTCGGTGGATGGGACAAGGCTCACGAAGGCTCAGTCCGACTTGGCTAAGTCGCTCGCTGCGACGCTCGACAACTGGAACCAGGGAATCACTGGTCCAGGTCACTGCAGCGAATGACTGTCCAGTGATTGACGCGCTATAAGCAAGCGTGTCGGTCATCAACGCCGGCGCCCGTGGGAGAGAGCTGCAACGCCCTTTCCTGCGGCGCCGGCCACACCCCTTGAGTCTCGACAAATCACTCTACTAAAGGTAGATTTTTTGTGCACATAAAGTTGAACACCCGCACTTTTTAGGAGCACGGGGCTCAACTATAGTGCGGGTGTAGCGGGTAGGCGACTAACCCTTGCGGGCCGTGTCGAGGCGCTCCTTGAGTGTGGCGACCTGCCATGCGAAGGTAAGCACGACAACGAGGCCAAACACGGCGAGGATAACGACCGGATAGGTCAGCGTCCTGAAGCTCTGAACGGGCACATTGCTGCCGTAGAACACCAGCGTGATGAGAATCATCACCACCGCAATCGTCGCCGTGGCGACTCTCGCAACTAGAAATGGCTTCTCCCAGTCGGCCAGCCGCTTCTCAAGCACAGCGACTTCGACCCGCTTCTCGACGGTCTTGTTCAAACCAGTAGGTTCCATCTTCATTCCAATCACTAGGCTGGAAGATAATTACATTATAGCATAAATAGTATAAAAAAGCAATATATTCTAGCGAGTTCGTCGAACGCTCAAGCCCAACCCGCCGAAAGTATCGCATACAAACACCGGCTCGTTCGTAGTGCTCAGCGATTCGTCGTACACATAATTCAACTCATTAAATTTAGGCAAATCAGCAAGCAATTCGATGCGATTCTTAATCATCCAGTGGGCAAACGCGCCTCGCGCAACCTTGGCATGAATAGTAACAAATTTCGGATGCCCCGTTTTAGTATCGCGCGTCAAAAACTTCGGCGTGATTATATTCGCATCAGGCAGGTAGGGGAATACCGCCTTGGTATATTCCACTGACGAAACGTTTACAATCGGCTGACCCTTCGGCAGACACTGGGCAATCGCATCACCCCAGTACTTATATAAATTAGTAAGTGGCTCATCGCTAAACTTATACGCCATTTCTAGGCGATATGGCCGCACGCTATCAAGTGCACGTAGCACGCCATATAAGCCCGATAGGATGTACAGATGCTCATTTGCATAGTCACGGTCGGCCGCATCGAACGTTCGCACCTGCAGGCCGCTATACATGTCGCCCAAAAAAGCATCGATAGCAGGCAATGACGCCTCCGCCGATACGTCCCATTCCATAATTTGTTGCTTAGCTTTTGCGGCAACGGCTGGCGAAACTTTCATCGCAACCTGCAGTTGTTCAACACTTAACGTCTTAAGGTAATCATTAATCTGACGCGCGCGGTCAATGAGGGCAGGCGACTGGCAGTCAGTGAGATCGTCGCTATTAACGCGCATCGTTTTAGAAGAATGGAACAGAATTATCATTATTACTAGTTTAACTCATCATGAGGCAACGCAGTACACCGCCACATATTGACAAATCATATCCGTTATGCTATAATGGGTAACTGTTCTTTAACATCGTTATGGAGAGCTGCATGGTGACCCACTGGGTCGGTATACAGCTCTCCGTCACACAGTCGGGAGTACCAGCCACCACAAGGAGATCCAATGCAGGTTGACCTTAGCCGCTATGTCGCCCTTCTCACCGAGCAGGGCGTCGTCACGATCACCGTACTCGAGTACGGTGCGTCGGTCAGCGGAGAATTGCCTCCGGGCATATTCTTCACACCACATTCGAACGGAAGGATGGCGTACCACGCGTTCGACAACCACGAGTTGCTCGAAACCTTCTTCTCGGACCAGCTCATTCTACCCGAGTTCTGGATCGAGCTACGTGCTCACGACGACCCGTTCCCCGAGCACCACCACCCGGACCGGCTTTGCGGCCAGTACGTCGAGGTACGTACGGGCGCGTTGTACGGCAAGTACGGCTACGTCGCCGCGCAGGCAACGGACCACGACGTCGCTCTCGATGCAGTCTGCGAGGCACAACTGGCTCGCTGTTTCGAAGAGTCGCTCGAGAGCGCCTTCGGCATCATCGTGTGACGGAAGCCATCCTTTAGGGGATGAACAAAGGACGCCTATGGATTCACTTCCAAAGGCGTCCTGCTTTCGTTTTAGAGACCTGTTATAATTAACATAAATGAAAAGCAAAAGCGGATTCACCATTGTAGAGCTCTTGATTGTTATCGTCGTTATTGCAGTTCTAGCATCAATCACTGTTGTCGCATATAACGGTATACAGGCACGAGCAAAAGACTCGCGTCGAGACGCGGCCGTGAATGTCTATAAAAAAGCACTCGAAATGTACAAGGCAGATAACGGGCAATACCCGTTCGCATGCTCCAATAACCCAAACCTTGACTGTGCGGCGATAGATCTCGCCCCATACCTTGCGCCTACGTATGTACAAACATTGCCAAACATCGAAAACAACCCGAGTTACGGCCTATGGGGTATGTACTACGCGCAAGCCGACCACTACACAATTGTCATCCCGTACAACTCAAAAACTCCCTGCAAAACGGGCGTTAACCCTCGTGCAGATTATAAAGCTGAATATCCACTCTGCTCGTAGATTGACAAATAGTATCGATTATGCTATAATTAAATACGTACATTAAAAATTGTTATGGAGAGCTGCATGCTTACTAGGGCAGGCAAGTATACAGCTCTCCGTCACATCGTCGGAAAGTCCCACAATCAGGAGGAATAATGCAGATTTGCCTTCAGCCATTCCTTGCACGGTTGCGCAAGTTGGGCCGGGAACGCAACGTTCTCACCATCGCCGTCCTGCACAGGGACGTCACGATCAACGCAGTCAAGCCGTTCAATATCCAAGCCGACACGCAGCCGGACGGTCGGATGGCGTACAGCACCCTCTCGGGTGATGACGTCCTCGCGGACTACTTCGGCAGCGCCGGGGTCGTCCCAGAGCACTGGGTCGAGATCAGGACCTACCGCGAGTACTTCGCGGAGCACGTAACCCCCGACACCGTCGAAGGTCGGTACGCCGAGATCAACACCGGAATGCTCAACCTCTGGCTCGGCTACATCGCTGTCCAGGCAAAGTGGCACACCGACATCCTCGAGGAGCTCATCAGCCTGAGGGCCGAACGGTCCTTCGACCAACTTGTGCCCCCGAGGGCCGGGAACGACATGTGACGGAAGCACTCGTCCCTTCAGGGGATGAACAAAGGGCGCTTATGGATAAACTTCCAAAGGCGCCCTGCTTTCGTTTAATACAGCAGGCGATGGGGTGGCATATTGACAAAAGATGGCACTTATTCCATACTTTAGTATCGTACATTAACACTCGTTATGGGGAGCTGCGTGCTTACTTGGGCAGGCAAGTATACAGCTCTCCGTCACTACCATCAGGGAGCCCCACGTCTACCAAGGAGCTTTACATGTCGTACGACTTCCAGCCGTTTCTCAGTACCTTCAAGAACGTCCGGCCCGATTGCTTCAACGTCACTGCCGCCGTTTTGAAGTTTGGCGACAAGCTCGACACCTACAACGGCCTCGACATCTACGGCGAGCCGCTACCAAGCGGCCAGCTGGCCATCGTCACGCACGACGACCCCGAGAAGCTCATGGAGCTTCTCGAAGGCTTCGTGATCGTGCCTGACTACTGGGTCATCATCCACAAGCGTGTCGATGACGTCCCGCAGATTGCCGTCGACCTCGTCGACACCGAGGGCGCAGCTCTCAGCGTTCAGACCGGCAGGTTGGACGCCCTGTTCAGCTACATCGCCTCACGCGCCGGCTCCCCCCAACAAGCCCTACGCGCCAGCGTGCGCGCAGAGGCGTCGGTTCGGCAGATCCGGGACCTCAGGCGCACACTCGTGGCCACCTGATCATCGTGACGGAAGCCGTCCCATCGTCGGGACGATAAAAAGGGCGCTTTATGGACCAATCGGTCTGTAAAGCGCCCTTGCTTTCGTTTTAACACCTAGCTAGATTGACATATTATGCTACTTATGCTATAATCAAACAGTACATTAACAGCTTTCCGTCACATCGTCGGAACTCACTGCTACCCGTAAGGATCATCATGATGCTTTTCGACCTCAGTAGGCATGTCGACTACTTGCGCGACAACTTCGGCACGGTCACAATCGCCGCCGTACGGCGCGACTCGCCAATCATCACCGAGGTTCCACCTGGTATCACCGCTATGCCGGCGGTCACTGCCCACATGACGTACGTCAGTTACGACGGGCCTCAGGTCATCGATGACTTCCTGGAGTCCAGCAAGCTCGAAGTGCTCTGCTGGATAGAACTCCGGGCATACAATGCGCATCTAGACTCCTTCACGGGCGTATCCAAGTACGACGGCCGACACTTGGCCGTGCACATGGACATGCTCGATAGTGGCTACGGGTACATCGCAGCCCAGGCTGGCAGCTACTCCGACCTTCAGATCGTCTTCGACGACATGCTCAGGCGAATCGGCGACACGCAGCATCACAGCGGCTAGTTCGGCGTTCACCGTGACGGAAGCCACCCCGCGTCGGGGCGTACAAAAGGGCGCTTTATGGACTAACCGGTCTGTAAAGCGCCCTTGCTTTCGTTTTTAGACTTCTTTTATTTTAATAACGATTTCATCTGTTTCGCAATAAGCTTTGTCGCGTACACCGGCGCTAGGCGATACAGCTTATTCATCATCTTCGAATCACTACCCGTGAATATTTGCGGCTTGTTTGCTTGCATGCCATCAATAATTATCTTAGCCGCTTCACTCGCTGGGAGCATCTTATATTTCGACTCTTCAGCAGTCGCATCGCCAGGCATCGCTACCTGTGAGTTCTTGGTGATATCCGTCTTAGTCGCACCCGGGAAGGCGATACTCACGCGCACATTCGTGTTTAACAGCTCGGCAAACAGCGCTTCGGTCATCAGCTTGACCGCCGCTTTTGATGCGCCATAAATACCCTGGCCAGGCACTGGCAAAAAGCCGCCCATGCTCGATACATTCACCACATGTGCCTCGGGGCGGGTGAGTAAACCTGGCAAAAATGCCTTTGTCATATACAACGTGCCGTAAAAGTTTACGTTCATCACGCGCTCGATCGCATCATATTCTAGCTCGTTGATTTTCACGAACGGCTGGATTATCCCCGCGCAGTTAATAAGCCCGTCAATTTCTTTACCTTGTGCTTCAACAATCGCAAACGGCAGTGCAGCGACGGCAGTTTTATCGGTGATATTTATTGCATGCACGCTCAGGCTCGATGCATGTTCGCCAGCTCGCTCTTTTAACGCGGCGAGGCTCTCTCCGCGTAGGTCAACGGCAGCAACATAGGCTCCGCGCGCTAATAACTGTAATGCGATTTCGCCACCAATTCCACCACCTGCGCCAGTGACGGCAATGACTTTGTGTTGTACGTTCATAATTACAGTATAGCGCAAGC
>DJVK01000004.1 GCA_002441145.1 Candidatus Saccharibacteria bacterium UBA6258
GTGTGGTCTAGGATGACAAGTGCGTCTGCAACGCTACGGCCACGTACCAGGCTCGCAACAAGTGAAACCTTGCGTGGAGATTGGTCGACGCCCTTAGCGTAAGCGCGTACTATTTGTGTAGTTGCGTCAGGCATTACTTCTTATCCTTTCCACCGTGCTTACGGAACTTACGAGTTGGGCTAAACTCACCGAGTTTGTGACCAACCATGTTTTCCGAGACAAGCACAGGAACATGCACGCGACCGTTGTGAACAGCGATCGTACGACCAACCATCTCTGGTGTAATCGTCGAGCTGCGTGCCCAGGTCTTGATAACCGTGCGATCGTTAGAACCTAGCGCCGCAACTTTTTTTGCGAGCTTGAAGTCAACGAATGGGCCTTTTTTGAGTGATCGACTCATATATTACCTCTTCCTCTTCGCATCATGGCGACTCTTAACGATCATCTTGGTAGTGTCTTTACGACGACGTGTGCGGTAACCAAGTGTCAACTGACCCCATGGAGTACGTGGTGGTTTACCACTACCATGACGTCCACCGTCACCACCACCGTGAGGGTGATCTGCGGCGTTCATTACGACACCACGGACTGAAGGACGGATACCCTTACGGCGATTGCGTCCGGCAGAACCGATTTTGACGTTTTGGTGTTGAACGTTACCGACGACACCAAGTGTTGCTTCACATTCAAGGCGGAACTTGCGAACTTCGCCAGATGGCATACGTACCATTGCGTAGTCGCCTTCTTTGGCCATGAGCTGAGCTTTCGTACCAGCAGAACGAACCATTTGGCCGCCCTTACCTGGGTTGATTTCGATTGAGTAAATCTGGCTACCAACAGGAATGTTGGCAAGTGGCATACGGTTTGATGCTTCGACAGGCGCGTCTGCACCGGTCTTAAGTACCTTACCCTTAACCATCTGAGTGTCAGCCAAAATGTAGTGGTAAAGACCGTCTTGGTCTTTGACACGTGCAATACGTGCGCTACGGTTTGGGTCATACTCGATTTCTTCGATAGTAAGTGTCATGCCTGCTGCCATACGGTGGTTAAGCAGACGGTAGTGACGGCGTACACCACCACCACGGTGGCGGACAGTGATACGACCGGTGTTGTTACGGCCTGCATTCTGCTTCTTGCTCTTAATAAGAGATTTAAGCGGCTTGCGAGTAGTAACTTCACTCATGTCTTGGCTTGTCATACCACGACGGGCTGGAGTAGTTGGGTTATAAGCTTTAATAGCCATTACTTAGTCTCCTTTGTGTCGGTGGCTTCTTCGAAGACACGAATCTTACCTTCAGAAAGCGTTACATATGCTTTCTTAGTGTCTTTGCGGGTGGTGTTGCCTGGGTGGCGGTTCTTACCACGACTAAAGCGTACAGCTTTACCGCTCTGGACGACTGTCTTGATACTTGCGACCTTTACGCCGTCGTATAGTGATTCGACGGTTTCAGTGATCTGTTGCTTGTTTGCATCAAGCGGGACATTAAATACGTAAGTGTTCTGGCCTGTGACAAGGCGGTACGCCTTTTCAGTAGCGCGAGGGGTGACGACTACGAGATTCATATTACGCCTCCTCCTTTGCTAGCCATTTTTCGACAGCCGCTACAGCTTTAGGGCTGATAACGATCTTGTCAGAGTTTAGGATGTAGAAAACGCTCAAGTATGTTGCGCGGATCAAGAGGGCATTCCCGATGTTATTCGTTGCGCGCATAAGAGCTGGTGTTTTCTCGCTTTCATCTACGACGATCAAAACTTTAGCCTTAGGGTGGAACTTGCTGTCTTCAAAATATTTTGCGACTTCGCTAGTTTTACCGGTTGTTTTGATTGCATCGACGATGATCTTGTTTGCTTGGTTAGCAAGGGTCAACGCTTGGCGAACTGCAACACGCTTAGATGTCGTGCTGAGTCGTTTGGTGTAGTTTTCGTTGCCACGAGGGCCGAATACAACACCACCGCCGCGCCAGATTGGGTTGCGTGAGCTACCAAAACGTGCGCGTCCTGTTCCCTTTTGCTTCCAAGGTTTCTTACCACCACCGCGGACTTCACCGCGCTGGAGAGTCGTAGCACTTGCTTGGCGACTGTTCGCGAGGAACGAATCGTAAGCGAGTTTAAGCAGTTCATGGTTTGGAACCTCTACTGCGAATACGCCCGTTGGTAAGGTTGCTTTTGCTGGCTTTGTTGGTTCTGCCATTACTTAGCACCTCCGAGTTGGATTAAGCCCTTCTTAGGACCTGGTACAGCGCCCTTGACACCGATTAGGTTGTCAGCGGCTGAGATATAAGCAACAGATAGGTTCTTAACAGTAACCTGCTCTGCGCCCATGTGCCCTGCCATGCGCTTACCTTTAAATACTTTTTGTGGGTACATACTACCGATTGAACCCGGCTTACGTACGTTACCCTTACCACCGTGGGATTTCTTGTGGCGCATAAAGTTGTGTCGCTTGATTGTTCCAGCGAATCCTTTACCCTTGCTGATGCCTGTAGCATCAACGACGTCGCCAAGTTCAAAACTTGTTACGTCAATCACATCGCCAACCTTCAAATCTGAAGGTTCGTCAATGCGAAATTCCCGAATGTGTTTCGGGGTCACTTTGGCTGCTTGTACATGACCAGCCACGGCCTTGCTCAGGTTCTTACCCTCACCATATGCCACCTGTACTGCGTTGTATCCGTCGATTTCGACAGACTTGACCTGAGTCACAGTCACGGGGCCGGCTTGAATCAATGTAACTGGAGTAGCTACACCGTCTTCGCCGATGATTTGGGTCATACCAATTTTGGTACCGAGAAGTGCTTTCATTGCCCTCTTTGCTCCCATTTAAAATCCTTGGTGGCCGGCAGTATCCCTCTTTGGACTTACCAATTCACCAAGAACAAGTTGTTATTACGTAATAAAGTTACCGTCTCAATATAACAAAAAATATTGGGATTGTCAAGGGATTCACCGGTGATAATAAAGGTGGGTCAGCGCTAATGCTTAAATATTGACAAAGTGTAAGAAACTTGGTATAATGTAAGAATGACTGACGCGGATTCACCGCGCCAGCACGAACCACACGAAAGGTTGCATCATGGATGCAAAGAAAAGCCAGCCCAGGCTCGAGGACACGCAGCCCATTCCGGTCTACAACCCCGCTACCGAAGTGGCCCAAAACCATGACGAACAGAGAGATGGTCGGATCGTTCGGGTTAACGAGGGCATCAATCTCATCGGAACCGACGGCATGATCGCCATGAGCGGCGAAGAGTGGCGCCAGTACATCGGCCTCAAGCCGAGCATCTTCCCGTCACGTCAGGCTGTTCAGGACTGGTTCGACGCACACGCGCCCAAGCCGAACGACGCCGACAACAACGCCTGATCCTTCTAGATCGAGCCGCAAGGAGCGTGATGTTACAAGAGGCTGCAAGGTTTGGTGAAGTTGAGCTGCCAACCATGATACGCGGTGTGTATCATCGCGGAACACGGCCACCGCAGGTCATGGTTGACGTTCGTATGGTCGACAAGTCCCTCCGGACCGTCGTCCTAGAAGACGCCGAGTGGCGTTATCCGCATCTTGACCTTGAGTTCATCGGCCGAACAGTACTTGCTTCGGCGGTTGTCCTCGGTGGCCCACTGGTCATCCTGCACCAGATCAACTTAGGGAGTGCCGTTCTCGGCTACTTCCTCGATGTGATATCCTGACCCGCGCACTTGCGGGACTCCTCCGTTTTTACAGAGTGAGTCCCGCAGTGTGGCGGGTCTTATTTTTATATAAGGATGCCGGCAGGCAGGAAGTAACTAACGATCGTGACCAAAACTAGCATTGCATACCAAATCTTACGGTCATATTGATATTTTTCAAATTTACTCACGAGCAATAGTCCAAATAGCATACCTACCGGCACGCCAAGCGTAGGAACACCTAGAATGCTGATGGGAGTACCAAATTTTAACCACAAGGTGCCTAACAAGATCACCAGCACGAGTTTTAAGAAGTATTGTCCATCCGTCTCAAATAGCTTTTCATTACCACGACGGCTCACTATACGGTTACGGGCGTAAGTCCTTTTTTTGGCGCGTCGTGAAGTCATGTTGCAATTATATCATAAGCATATTGATTAACACCGGGGACTATAGCATAATGAAGCTAAGCTTAAACAGGAATAGATAATGCCTACAGCAAAGAAAACAACCAAGAAGGCTGCACCGAAAAAAACGGTTGCCGAAAAACGTACTGTTCGATCAACAAAAGTGCACAAGGCGGCTAAGTCACACGCAGCCCGAATGCGCTCATTCCGTATGTACCGAAGCCAAGAGCCATTCTTTACCTTCCGCGTGTCACACCAGACAGTCTACTGGCTTGTCTTATGTGGTTCTGTGTTGTTACTTGGCCTGTGGGTACTTGATATCAACCAAAAAGTTCAGCGCATCTACGATCAGATTGACGAAACGAACGTCATCATCAACAGCATGCCTAGCCCGATCGCTAAAAAGTCACTGTAAGACGCAGACAATTATAAAAATACCCCCGATTTCTCAGGGGTATTTTTATATGTATTCTTTAATTACATGCGGATTTCTGCGTCAACGCCAGCTGGAAGGCTAAGGTTTTGCAGTGAGTCGATTGTCTTTGGAGTAGCGTTAGTGATGTCGATAAGGCGTTTGTGTACGCGCATTTCGAATGCTTCACCGCCCATTTTGTAGACGTGAGGGCTTTTAACGACTGTGTAGGTACTGCGACGAGTTGGCAGTGGTACTGGGCCAGCGATGTTAGCGCCGGTTCGTAGAGCCGTGTCGATGATTTGCTTTGCTGATTGGTCGATGACCTTGTGGTCGTAAGCTTTTAGACGGATGCGAATTCGCAAGCCTTCTGCAGCTGGTTTTGCTTCTGCCATGTTGGTAGAACTCCTCTTGTTTGTGCCCAGTAACCTCTGCTCGAACGATATCCCATTAGGCTTATCTCTGGCCGAGTTGTCTGAACGATTAATAATACAAGATTAAATATAGCATAAGTTGCGGTATTTGAAAAGGGCCACCACTGTTGCAAAACGTTATGCAAAGGTGTATAGTCCGAAATGTAACTAGTCAAAAAAATCAGAACGATTACGCAAAGGAAGGACAATGATGTCCATTATTGAGACCTCATCGCTTACAAGCGGTGAACTCGATCCCGATGGTGTTGTCACTTGCCCACTGCACGACGCGGAACTGATTTCCGACGTACGCAAGTACATCGGTATCAGTACACACTATGGCCCATGCGTCCGCATCACAGAATCACGAGCCGCAGAAATGCAGGCATGCCTGCAGCATCACTTTGGCCGCGAGCACGCGAGTGTCAGCCAGGTCTGGAATAACCCGGGCCTTTACGAGATTTACGTGCGCTTCAGATTCTGATCACCACCCCGCTCTCTCGTCGAAGCCTCAGTCTGGCCTCCGGGTCAGGCGGGGCTTCGCATTTGTAGACCAAACAAAATACCCCTGATTGCTCAGGGGTATTTATGTAAGTTAGAAATCTAACTATTTAGTGATGCTTGTAACAACACCAGCACCAACGGTACGGCCACCTTCGCGGATAGCGAAGTTAAGACCTTGTTCCATTGCGATTGGTGCAAGCAACTTAACCTTGAAGGTTAGTGTGTCGCCTGGCATAACCATTTCTTTGTCAGCTGGGAGTTCAACTTCACCAGTAACGTCAGTTGTACGGAAGTAAAACTGTGGTTTGTAACCCTTAGCGAAAGGAGTGTGGCGTCCGCCTTCTTCCTTCTTAAGGATATAAACTTCAGCGTCGAATTCGGTGTGTGGGTTGACTGAGCCTGGCTTAGCAACAACCTGACCGCGTTCGATTTGTTCGCGTTCAATACCGCGGAGAAGAAGACCGGCGTTGTCACCTGCTTGACCTTGGTCAAGGTTCTTCTTGAAGGCTTCGATACCAGTAACAACTGATGTCTGAGTAGCCTTGACACCGACGATTTCGACAGGGTCGTTAAGTTTGATGATACCTTGCTCAATACGGCCGGTAGCAACTGTACCACGACCCTTGATTGAGAAGACGTCTTCGATTGGCATAAGGAATGGCTTGTCAAGGTCACGTACAGGCTCTTCGACGTATTCGTCTAGAGCTTTAACGAGTTCCATGATAGCGTCTTCGTTTTCTGGGTCACCTTCGAGGGCCTTAGTAGCAGAACCCTTGATGATTGGAGCGTTGTCGCCGTCGTAACCGTTCTTTGAAAGAAGTTCACGAACGTCCATTTCAACGAGCTCAACCAATTCTGGGTCAGCCAGGTCCATCTTGTTCAAGAAGACAACGATCTTAGGAACGTTAACCTGGTGAGCAAGAAGCACATGTTCACGTGTCTGTGGCAATGGACCATCGTTTGCAGCAACCACAAGGATTGCGCCGTCGATCTGTGCAGCACCGGTAATCATGTTCTTGACATAGTCGGCGTGTCCTGGCATGTCAACGTGAGCGTAGTGACGGTTTTCTGATTCGTATTCCTGGTGAGATGAAGCAATGGTAATACCACGTGCCTTTTCTTCAGGTGCGTTGTCGATGTCTTCGTAGTTGCGAGCCTTGTTAGTGTCGCTTGGAAGACGCTTTGCTAGAACGTGAGTAATAGCTGCTGTAAGCGTTGTTTTACCGTGGTCAACGTGACCCATAGTACCAACGTTAACGTGTGGCTTGGTTCGGTCGAAATTTGCCATGTAGTAAGTTCTCCTACTGTTTTAATTAATAGTTTATTCACGACGCGAGCTGCGGAATGACGCTATGCATCAAACCAAAACGCGTCGCGCGTTGAGATTGATTATAGATTATTCTATCAGAGATGTAAAGTGTCTGACGGTGTTTATCAAAGGAGTGTGTTCGAACCGCCGGACAATGACTGAATCTGGCTTTGTCGGTCGTTGATCTCACCCTGCAAATGGCGGATTTTGTCTGAAATAGTACGTGCCTCAGATTCTTTATCTGCCACTTTACGCTCGTAATCATCCGCCTCTTTGTCTTTGCGGAGTGACATGTCGGTATCTGTCCGAGCTTTATCTGGATATCCGTTTACGTCATAGTTGCCTGCGCTTGCCCTAAGGCGATTAGCCTCATCCCGTAAGGACTGGGCTTTACTGCGATACTCATCGATTTCGTGATGCAATGAGTTAAGATCTGACATACAACCTCACTTTCTTATATTCATTATAACAATTAGCGTAAGATTGGCGAACCGTAAGCTTCTCTGACCGGTGTTAATGACTATTGACTAACTGACGTTGCGGTGGTACAGTACGTTAGCCAGACAATACCACAATGATTGGAGCAAGATGAGCATCATCACGGCTGTCCGGAGTCGGGTCGTCAGCGACCGCAACCCCGCACCTCGGACCTTCAGGCCTCGGGGGCGTAGGTTCTCGGAGCCACGTGACCTTCGCACCTTCGTTCACACCCACGGGCCCACGATCGGGTTCAGGGTGGTCACCGACCGCGGTACGTTCTTCAGTCCAGAGCGCAGATGCGGAATGGTGTACGTCGTGACGACGAACGAGCCCTCCCTGGCAGCCGCCTGGTACCGCGACGACGACATGCTGCGCAGCGACTTGGTCGCTCGCGTCATCGGTCGCATCAGCGGCACTTGGCCTCGCGGTGGATGGCGTCGCATGACGCCAATCGCCAAGGTCAAGCCCGACTGACTCGTCACTGGCGTGTGGGCTCTTGAGGGTGTCAACCCCTGAGAGCCCACACCAACGAAACTCACTTTATACGTGAGTCTTTTTTTATCAAAAATACCCCAGTACTAGGCCGGGGTATTTTAATGTTACATATGTACTAATTAGCTACGGCGTTTTGGTACGAATGTATGTGCTTTACCTGATGCACCAGCACGACCAGTACGACCGATACGGTGGATGTAGTCGTCGTAGGTTTGTGGTGTGTCAAAGTTGATCACGTGGCTGACATTAGGAATGTCGATACCGCGAGCTGCAACGTCTGTTGCTACCAATACCTTGACCTTGCGGTCTTTAAAGGCCTGGAGCGCACGTTGGCGCTGTGACTGTGACTTGTTACCGTGAATGGCAGCGGCACTAATCTGGCTCTGGTTAAGCCTGTCAGCTAGGCGCTGTACGCCGAACTTGGTTTCACCAAAGATAAGTACCTTGTCGTAATCCTGTTTGCCAAGCATCTCTTCGAGCAAAAAGATCTTGTGGTCTTTGTCTTCGAATTCAACGATACCCTGTTCGACGTGGTCGCTAGTCTCTGACGTACGTACAGATACCGTGACAGGATCGTTAAGGAAGCTAGATGTCAGACCTTGGATTTCTGGAGTAATCGTCGCGCTAAAGAATAGCGTCTGGCGATCGGTAGGCATTTCACCGATAATACGGCGGATGTCTGGCAAGAATCCCATGTCGAGCATGCGGTCAGCTTCGTCGAGGACGAGCGTCGACATGTTATTGAGGTTAAGCTCACGTCGTTCGAGTAAGTCTTTCATACGACCTGGCGTACCGATAATGACGTGTGGACGGCGACGTAAGTCACGAATCTGGCGATCAATGTTCATACCACCAACAACGATTGCAGAGTAAAGGTTAAGACCTTTAGCGAACTGCCTAAACTGCTCATCAATCTGTTGGGCAAGCTCACGGGTTGGGGCAATAATAAGGACGCTCGGTCGCATTGAAACACCTAGTTGGCGTTCGATAATTGGTAGCAAGAATGCTGCCGTCTTACCGGTACCGGTGTTGGCAAGGCCAATAACGTCACGACCTTCAATAATGTGAGGAATCGCTTGGTCCTGGATCGCGCTAGGAGTTACATAGCCCTTTTGCGTAATATTGTGCATAAGGTCTGCACTGAATGGGAAATCAGTAAATTTGTGCTTAGACTCGTAAACGATCTCTTCGGCTGGCGCGACTGCTTTGTTAATAAAACGGCTGTGGTTAATGATCGCTTTTGCTGGGCCACGATTACCGCCACGACCGCCAAATTGTGGGCGTCGGTTACGGTTATATGTTCCACCTGGGCGTGGTTTACCACTCATTGTAGGCCGCGCACTGCGGCCCTTATTAATATAAGGCATTAAAATGTCTTTCTTTTTAGATTATTATTCTCACTGCAAATAATAGTTGTTTGAACAGCGAGATTGATTCCGTTGCTTACTAGTGTAAACGGTAGAGCCGGCTCGATATTCTATCGAATGCAATATTATTATTATAGCACAAGCTAAAACGTAATGCAATAGATGTTTCGAACAATAAAATTGGCGCCACCTGTAGCAGCGCCGATTCTATGTATTAAAACTATTTACTGCGCTTTTCGATGATCTCCTGAGCAACGTTTGGCGGTACTTCCTCGTAGTGAGCAAGCTCCATCGTGCTCGCTGCACGACCCTGTGACATCGAACGGATATCACCGGTGTAACCAAACATATTTGCAAGTGGAACGATAGCTTTGACAAGCTTCGCACCGGCCATTAGGTCTTCCATAGCTTCAATGCGGCCACGGCGGCTGTTAAGGTCGCCGATGACATCACCCATGAACTCTTCTGGAACAGTAACTTCAACGTGCATTACAGGTTCGAGAAGAATCGGCTTAGCCTGCTTGATACCTTCGCGAGCTGCGAGGACACCAGCAAGGTTGAAGGCTAGTTCGCTTGAGTCAACGTCGTGGTAGCTACCATCGTACAAGGTTGCCTTGACGTCAACTACTGGGTAACCAGCGATAACCCCACCCTTAAGCGTATCTTCGATACCCTTTTCAACTGGCTTGCGGTATTCCTGTGGGACAACGCCACCCTTGATCGCGTCAAAGAATTCAAAGCCTTTACCGACCTCGTTCGGTTCAAAGCGTACCCATACGTCGCCGTACTGACCGCGACCACCTGATTGCTTAGCGTGCTTACCCTGGACTTCAGAAGTACCACGGATAGTTTCACGGAAGGCTACCTGAGGTTCACCGACGTTAGCTTCGACGTTAAACTCACGCTTCATGCGATCGATGAGGATTTCAAGGTGAAGTTCACCCATTCCTGACATAATCGTCTGGCCAGTTTCTTCGTCTGTAAAGACGCGGAAGGTTGGGTCTTCTTCGGCAAGTCGTTGCAATGCGATACCCATCTTTTCCTGGTCACCCTTAGTCTTTGGCTCAACAGCGATAGACACAGGTGGTTCTGGGAAGTCGATAGATTCAAGTGCAATTGGGTGCGCAACGTCAGCAAGGGTGTGGCCAGTAAAGGTACCCTTAAGACCCACGACTGCAGCGATGTCACCAGCAGAGATCTTGTCGATGTCTTCGCGCTTGTCTGCGTGCATACGAACGATACGGCCAACGCGCTCTTTTTCACCAGTCGTGGTGTTAAGGACGTAGCTACCTGCAGTCAATGTACCCGAGTAAACGCGTACGAAGATAAGCTTACCGACAAATGGGTCGGTCGCGATCTTAAATGCGAGGGCTGCCATAGGGTCACTTTCTGATGGATGACGTTCAACTTCGTCGCCGGTCTTTGGGTTTTTACCCCAGATAGCGTCGACGTCGAGTGGTGATGGAAGATAGTCAACCATAAGGTCGAGGACCTTTTCAACGATCACGCCACGGCCATCGCCACCGGTAACAAGATAAAAGTCACCGGCAAGCACGCGCTTGCGTAGTGCGGCTTTAAGCTCGTCGATAGTGATAGATCCCTCACCCTCTTCCAGGAAGCGCATCATAAGTTCGTCATCAGCTTCAACGGCAGCTTCAACGAGAAGTGAGCGGGCATTCTTAGACTTTTCAAGCATGTCAGCAGGAATATCACCAGGAACAAGTTCGTGGTCAGCATAGTCGCTGTATGTGTATGCCTTCATCTCGACAAGGTCGACGACACCATTGATGTCTTTTTCGAAACCGATTGGCAAGTGGATAGGAAGAGCGTTCTTGCTTAGGCGGTTGTGGATTGACTCAAGAGATTTGTAAAAGTCACCACCGGTCTGGTTGATCTTGTTAATAAAACAAACACGAGGCACGCCATACTTGTTGGCCTGGCGCCAAACAGTTTCTGACTGTGCTTCAACGCCCATCTTACCGTCAAAAACAGTAACGGCGCCGTCAAGGACACGGAGTGAACGTTCAACTTCGGCTGTGAAGTCGATATGTCCAGGTGTGTCGATGATGTTGATCTTGTGACCCTTCCAGAAACAAGTCACGGCTGCAGAGGTAATCGTAATACCGCGTTCTTTTTCTTGCTCCATCCAGTCGGTAGTTGCACCGTCGCCTTCACCGCGAACGACACCGATTTTGTGGGTTAGACCAGTACGGTAAAGAATACCTTCGGTCGTTGTGGTCTTACCGGCGTCAATATGCGCGATAATACCGATGTTACGAAAGTCCTTTAGGGGGACATTTTTTGGAGTTGCCATAGGGCTATTTGCTCTTCCTTCTCTATTAATAAATTTTGCCATCAAAAATAGCACTTGGGCATATTATAGCAAATTTTTAGCTATTTTACTAGTAGTGAAATTGGGTGATGTCGCGAATCGGCATATAGAGGAATGGGGATTGCTGGCTGGGATTAGCTAAGGGCGACACGTTATCGGATGCGCGGACTACGAGGGCGGGTATGTCAGCCGTGTTATTAGGAATCGACCGTACGACATCGAGACAATACATCACTTCCTCGTCTACTATTGAGTGTTCCCCCGAAGCGCTGAATACTGTGCCAGATACCTTCACTTGCCTGCTATCACCTATTAATGCCTTTACCGCTTCGAATACTTCGTGAGGGTGCTTTGTCGTACGTATGAGATGGTCGAGACTCCTCAAGTAATTCATTTTTCCAAGAGCTATCATGTCGTATGGGATTTCTTGACTCATCGCCCGACTCAGCCGGTTGATAACCTTTTGCTCATGGCGAGCATTTTGCAGAGCAGCAAGTCGCTCCATTGCCGCTTGCCGCTGGCGGAATCGTTCGAGTGCAACAATTTTGATAGCCGACGTATCGTCCATTCGCACCACGCATGATTGCTCTACTGTGACACTAACAATCGGGACGGATTCGAACTGCATCATAGGAATAAGAGGCTCATCTTGCTTATAGCCCATATACATATAGATCACGGGTAAGTAAGTTTCATCACTACCTTGCTCTATGGTACCTTTAATCCCTCGATAAGTACCCCTTACTTCTGTCGCTCGGGAAGGGTTCGTCAGGTTCTCGTCAACACTCAATACCAGCTGCTGTCCATTTTCACCCACAGCACGTCCTTTGTTGAATGTTGGAAGCTGAACACCATTGCCGTATACTTCGAGCAATACGCTATATATTCGCTCGTCAACTGCCAACAGTGCAGCCATCTCTTTCGTTAATGCGTTGACCGCTAACTCTGCTTCTTCAATATCTTCAAATCGCTGTCCACGTATTTCTTTGAGCCTGCTTTTAATCGTAGCGAACCGTCCCTCGTACTCTTCTAGGCGTATGGTTTCGCTTATCGGTTCGACCAGCTCGGGTTCTTCAGTATCTTCAGAGAGCTCAGCATATTCTATGGCACTTGCAGATATTTTACTCAAACCTAGGCGCGCAAGCTCCGGACGAACCTTCTCTAGCGCAGCTTGACGTAACTGTTCAACCAACGATACTATCGGCCTTCTTGGTTCGATAGACACCACGGAGCTTACGGGTACAATTGCCTGTGCGGCGGGATATTCTTTACTTGCCATAATTCCACTGGGGAGGATGAGCATGTACTCAACCACACCCTCGGCAGCTATATTTGGATCATCATTAGCTGTACGGGCAAAAGCCACGCCCTGGATCCGTGCATCAAATCCGAATGGCTCATCAACAAGGTACGTCTCCACGTCACCATCTTCGTCGGGTACTGACATCTCACCGTTTACGACGAATCCGTATGGTGAGTCTGAGTCGAATTTAACACGACGATTAATGTACATGGACGTCCATACGCCGAGTGATGCATCCATGCAGATAGCTGGGTATTTTTCTACAAGGAGCTGAAGCGTGTCATTGAGCCGATTAAAGTCGTAAGTAGATGGACGGATGCGTCGATTGATCTCTGCGAATAGTTCAGGGTATTCATGCCGCAAGTGCGCCTCGCAGGCTTCGTAAGTCGGGTATGGATACTCGGCCTTATATATGTCGCCAGGCCTTACGATAAATGACGGTTCGTCGTCACCGATGTCGAATCCGTAAACATACGACACCGAGGTCTCTGGGGAGGCCTTTGTAGGGCCAGTAATTTCCGCCACGCCCATTGACGCTAAGCGCGCATCCTCAACTTCGTAAAATGTCCCCCAGTTATCTATCCGCTTGGTTCCCCAGGAGTCTGGTATAAATTCTTCCAGATGGAGGTCTGCATCTTCATCACTAAGATAAATTTTGCCGCTAAGCGTCACTTCTTGTCCATGGAACGGCCAGTTCGCATTAAGCTCCGCAATGATTCCCTCGGCTTCTATACCCTCTTTGTCTTTATGTAAGGCTCGTTCAGCATTCGCCATTGCGCGACGGAACTGAACGAGTCCTGGGTCATATTGTTTGTCTTCGTGTATTGCCATGACTTCGAATGACTGAGTATAACTCTGTCGTTGCTCGTGTGTTGATTTTCGCGCCATATAACCCCCTGCTTCACCACCCAAACGATATTGTTTATCAGTTTACCCTTTACGAGCAATAGTAGCAACTAGCAAGTAACAGTTAGTGCTTGTAAGGCCGCTCTAACGAGCCGCGTTTGCTCTGTGACACGTTTGCGTGGTGCGCGCCCTACACAAAAATACCCGCCAATGCTGACGGGTATTTTTGTGTTCGATAAGGTAGTTTAGCCTCGGGCAAAGTGAGCGAAAGCGCGGTTGGCTTCGGCCATTTTGTGAGTGTCTTCCTTCTTCTTGTATGCAGCACCGGCTTCGTTGTAGGCGTCTACGATTTCAAGCGCGAGGCGCTTTTCGTATGGGATACCCTTACGTGAGCGAGCTGATTGTACGAGCCAGCTAAATGCGTAGTGCAATTGGCGGTGACCTTGTACTGGGAACGGAATCTGGTAGTTCGCACCACCGACACGACGAGATTTGACTTCGAAGTTAGGAGATACGTTCTTAAGAGCTTTTTCGAATACTTCGAGTGGTTCTTCAGATTTCAATGTCTTAGCAGCTTGCTCAAGTGCGTTGTAAACGGCACGCTCTGCAACGAGCTTCTTACCGTCGAGCATCGACTTGTTAATCAAACGTTGCACGAGTACTGATTGGTACTTACGGTCAGGCTTGATGTTTCGCTGTAGTTTTTTAGTTACTTTACGAGGCATGACTATTTGTCTCCCTTCTTAGCACCGTACTTAGAACGGCCCTGTTGGCGTTTTGCAACACCTTGCAGGTCGAGTGCGCCACGGACGATGTGGTAACGAACACCCGGGAGGTCTGGGACACGACCACCACGGACAAGCACAACGGCGTGTTCCTGGAGGTTGTGACCTTCACCACCGATATATGAAGTAACTTCGAAACCTGAAGTAAGCTTAACTCTACATACTTTTCTCATCGCTGAGTTCGGTTTCTTAGGAGTTGTAGTATAAACTCTCACACATACACCACGTCTTTGAGGACAAGACTTCAAAGCTGGTGATTTAGTTTTCGAGTACTTATCCTCGCGTCCCTTTCTGATTAACTGATTAATTGTAGGCATTTTCCAACTGCTCCTTAACTGCTCAACATCTGCAAAAAATACTAGGTAGATTCTTTATCAAAAGTTTCTACCTAGTACAAGTGTTTTTTAAAATTGTAACGTAGCTGCGTTTGCTACATCGTCTTCATTAATAACGGCTTCATAATTTCTGTAACGTGGAATACCTGAACCCGCAGGGATTAGGCGACCCATAATTACGTTTTCTTTTAGACCACGAAGTGCATCGCTCTTACCTTCAAGGGCTGCTTGAGTAAGAACTTTTGTCGTTTCTTGGAACGATGCCGCAGAAATGAATGATTCTGTAGTCAAAGATGCTTTAGTGATACCCAACAGAAGCGGCATAGCTTCGATTGGCTTTTCGCCACCTGCAACTAATCTTTCATTTGTTTCAGCAAGTTCACCACGAGTGATTGAATCACCTGTGACAAAAGTTGAGTCGCCAGCGTTTAACACTTCGACTTTTTTCAACATTTGAGAAGCGATAACTTCAATGTGCTTATCATCGATTTTTACACCTTGTAGGCGGTAAACCTCTTGGATTTCATCAACGATATATCTTGCGAGTGCTTTAACACCAAGAACGCGAAGGATATCATGTGGATTTGATGGTCCATCCATGATTGGCTCTCCCGCTCTGATATAGTCACCCTCATTAACAACAACGTAACGTCCTTTTGGAACTACGTATGTCATTGGATCAGAACCATCTTCTGGACGAACGATGATTCTTCTATTTCCTCTAAGCTCTGTACCGAATTCGATCGTACCAGAGATGTCAGAGATCTGAGCAGCGTTTTGTGGTTTACGTGCTTCAAAGAGTTCGGCAACGCGAGGAAGACCCCCGGTAATATCCTTAGTCTTAGTTGTTTCACGTTGAACTTTTGAAATCGCTGTACCAGCATCAATTTTATCTCCGTCTTGAACGATGATGTTTGCACCAACTTGTAGACGGTAAGCTGCATATCTCTTAGTTCCTGGAACTAGAATTGGAGAACCATTTTCATCTACGATCACAATACGTGGTTGTAGAGAAGGGTTTTTAGATTCGATAACAACTCTGTGTGAAAGACCTGTAACGGCATCCACTTGTTCGTTAACTGTAGAACCTACTACTAGATCTTCATATTTAACTGTACCTGAAACTTCAGTCATAACTGGAATTGCGAATGGATCCCATTCAAGAATTCTGTCACCAACTGAAACTTCCTGGCCTTGAGTAAAGAATAGTCTCGAACCGTAAACGACTGGATATCTTTCTTTTTCAGCACCACGAGCGTCCTTAACAACAACTTCACCGTTCTTATTCATAACGATGTTGTTACCTTCGTTGTTTGTTACATACTGAACGTTATCAAGGTGGATAACACCGGCCGTACGAACTTCAGTTTTGTTAACTTGAGCACCTGCAGTTGCAGTACCACCGACGTGGAATGTTCTCATCGTCAACTGTGTACCTGGTTCACCGATTGACTGAGCAGCAATAACACCGACAGTTTCACCGATAGAAACAAGTTTACCGCGAGCAAGGTCGCGACCGAAACAGTAAGCACAGAATCCGTGTCTTTCTTTACAAGTAAGAACTGATCTAACCTTAATCTGATCGATCTCTTGTTCTTTAAGAACTTTAAGATCTTTTTCTGTAAGCATGTAGTTTCTAGGAAGAACTTCATTACCTTCAGCGTTTACGATTGCTTGAGCAATTACACGTCCCATTGCTCTTTCAGCAACGTGCTCTACAACTTCCCCAGCTTCGATTCTTGAAGTCAGAGTAATACCATCAGTAGCACCACAGTCTGTAGTTCTGATGATACCGTCTTGGGCAACGTCAACTAGACGACGAGTCAGGTAACCAGAGTTAGCTGTTTTAAGAGCTGTATCGGCCAGACCCTTACGAGCACCGTGAGTAGACGTAAAGTATTCAAGAACTGAAAGACCTTCACGGAAGTTAGATGTAATTGGAGTTTCGATAATCTCGCCTGATGGTTTCGCCATCAAACCTCTCATCCCTCCAAGCTGTCTGATCTGCTGAGTAGAACCTCTGGCTCCAGAGTTCGCCATCATGTAAAGAGAGTTGAATGACGGAGCATTCATAGTTTCTTTACCGTCTTCAGACGTGAAAGTTTGAGTAGAAATTCTTTCGATAACTACTTTTGTAAGTTTTTCATTTGTTTGTGCCCAAACGTCGACGATCTTGTTGTAACGTTCACCGTCTGTGATCGAACCTTCGTTGTACTCTTCAGTAATTTTTGCAACTTCTTTATGAGCTTCTGCAAGGATCGATGCTTTTTCAGCTGGAATTGTCATATCGTGAACGTTGATCGAGATACCCGCTTTTGTCGCGTACTCGTAACCAAGTCTCATGATAGCGTCAGCTAGCATAACTGTTTCTTTCTCTGTACCAACGCGGTAAGCGTGGTCGATAAGTTTACCAAGTTCTTTTTTACCAAGAATCTGGTTGATGTCTGAATATTTCAAACAACGAGGAACTGCATCCCACACGAATGTTCTACCAACAGTTGTTTCAATCATTGCGCCGTCGATACGAACTTTGATTGGAGCTTGAAGGTGAAGGTTACCTGAGTGGTAAGCAAATTGTGCTTCTTCCTTAGACGCGAAAACTTTGTTGTATCCGCGAGCGTAAGGACGAATTCTCGTCATATAGTAAAGACCAAGAACGATATCCTGAGAAGGA
>DJVK01000008.1:0-13630 GCA_002441145.1 Candidatus Saccharibacteria bacterium UBA6258
TTTGGTAAAGACCCAATGCAGGGCGTAAACCCTGACGAAGTCGTGGCTATTGGTGCCGCAATCCAAGGTGGTGTACTCGCTGGTGACGTCAAAGACGTATTGCTACTCGACGTCACCCCACTTAGCCTCGGTATCGAGACAATGGGTGGTGTAACGACTAAATTGATTGAGCGTAACACGACCGTTCCGACATCGAAAAGCGAAACATTCTCGACTGCCAGCGACAACCAGCCGCAGGTAGAAATCCACGTCTTGCAAGGTGAACGTGAGTTCTCGCAAGACAACAAATCACTTGGACGATTCGTTCTTGATGGCATCGCGCCGGCACCTCGCGGTGTTCCACAAATCGAAGTCACCTTTAATATCGACGCTAACGGCATCTTAAACGTTACGGCAAAAGACAAGGGAACTGGCAAAGAACAATCGATAACTATCCAGAACTCAGGCAACATGAGCAAAGAAGACATCGAAAAGGCACAAAAAGAGGCCGAGCTCCACGCCGACGACGACAAAAAGAAGCGTGAAGCGATTGACGCTAAGAACCAACTTGAAAACGCTATTTATCAGGCAAAAAAGATGCCAGATGAGTTTAAAGACAAGATTTCTGACGATGACAAGAAGGTAATCGAAGAAGCTGTTGCCGAAGCTGAAAAGCACAAAGATGCAACTGAAAAAGATGAGCTAGAAGCAGCTGTAAAGGCGCTTAACGGCGCAATCATGCCAATTGGTGCAAAGATGTACCAACAGGCAGCCGAAGAGGCCCCAGTAGCAGACGCTGAAGGCAAGAAGGCTAAAGACGAACCAGTCGAAGGCGAAGTCGTCGACGAAAAATAGTTGACGACGAACGTAAATAATAGACCGCTTCCACCGCGGTCTATTATTTTTTAGTACAATAAGGCGTATGACTCGTGACAGAATGAAAGAAATTGGCCAGTTTATGTCTATTGGCGCTATCGTGACGGTGCTCGATTACTCGTTGCTTAACCTCGGTGCGGTGGTGCTACAGTTGCCACTGCTGCTCGCGAACAGTATGTCTTCGCCGATATCTAGCTACGTTAGCTACAAGCTTAATAAGCGCGTGGTATTTGAAGATCGTATGCACGGTAGGCGCAAGACACTCGTATTGTATGTTGCGATACTGGCCTTTGGCGTGCTGGTGCTGCAAAATACTGCACTGCATTTTATACACGGCGTGCCAAGCGAAGCGACGGTCCAGCTGCTGCGACCATTGCTTGATATGACGCCTATTGGTAATCTGAACGATGAAACACTGTCTATTAACGCTGCCAAGGCGTTATCGTCAGTATTCCCAGGCGTGTGGAACTACACTATGCTGCGACGATATGTATTCGTGACGTCTGAAGAAACGCAGACAGAAGCCTAACTATAACTCGAGGAACAGGGCGACCCATACCATGCCAGGGTCACCTTTGTAGGCGGGCGAATTAAACCATGAGCCATCGGTATCGAGCATTTCAGGGAAGTTGCCGTGGCGTTCAATCATGCGACTAAAACTGGCGTATTGTTCGTGGTATTCATGACGGTCGTAACGCTTTAGTAGGTGTAAGTAGTATTCACCGTGCCAGCTCCAAATCGTCGAACCTTGGTAATTGCCCATGAACGCGCCGCTCATCCAAAAGTGATAATTAAATCGTTCCGGTTCGTTGGTGTAGCGTAGCGGGTAAGGGTAGTTTAATCGCTGGACGTTGATATAGTCGAAGGTTTTATTCGCCATATGTTTGTCGTCGACGATACCCAGGAAGAACGGGAATAAGGCACATTCGGCGCTAAAGGCATCGTTGCCGCTGTCGGCATTAAAGTAGTGGCCGTTCCAGTACTTTTCGACCAATAACTCACGGTATTGGGCGGTTTTGTAGGGGAAATGTTCGAGTTCTAACTTTTCGACACAGCGCGCCATGCGAGCCACTAGCGTAACAGCATACGCGCTACGATCGTAGACGACTGCGTCGCGCATCTCGGCGAACTTTATTGGTCTGATGTGCCCGGTGTCTTTATCTAGATAGATTTTTACATAGCGCTTTAGCTGCTTTGACAAGAATTTACGCTCGGTGTCGTTTAGCGGATATTTGCTGACGACGAGACTGTGCAGCAACCAGGGAAGGGCGTCGATACTTTTGCCAGGTGCGTTGAATACATTACCTGATTTATCGATGCAAAGTTTGACGATGCCGGCGCGTCGATAATGACGCATGGCCCAGCGAAGCGTATGGTGCACGCGGTCTTGGTGGCCGAGCTTAGTTAGTGAATGGGCGACAGTGCCGAAATCGCGCATCCAATAAAAATCAAAATGCCCCAAGCTTGTGCGATAAAAATCCCCAGCCCAAAGTTCGTCTAAAATCTGAAAACAAATCTGGCGGGCGTTGCCGTCAAAGCGGTGTACTTTGCCAAAATAGCGGTTAGCAATCTGGCGCTTTTCGGCGCGCAATGTACCAATAATTTCACCAGACCAGCGGATGAAATGGCGCACCCCGACCATTGTGTCGTGAGTCGTGGACAGTTTGTGACTAATTGGCACTTGATAGTGACGGGTCTCTCGTTGCGACGTCCGTTTTTTTAGCATAGATAAAGCCCCCATAGTGCTTATCATTATGGGGGCAAATGCGGTTACTCGCAAGGGTAATTATCGGATATCGACGAGTTCGATGTCAAAAACAAGGTCGCTGTTAGGCGGAATGTTGCTTGCGGCACGGGCTGAACCGTATGCCATCTCTGACGGGATAATCAGGCGGCGCATGCCACCAACCTTCATTCCAGGTACACCTTCGGTCCAACCGCGAATAACTTGGTCAAGGCCGAATGTTGCAGCTTTGCCAAAGTCGTGACTGCTCTGAAAAATGATGCCGTTTTTGCATAGCGCGCCGGTGTAATGCGCGGTAATCGTGTCGCCTGGCATAACCTCGGCACCGGTGCCGATTTCTAGGTCGATAACCTCAAGTTGCTCAACATTTGTAACAGGGGTAAAGTTCGTAAGTTTGGTTCCTTCGTATTTCGTCATATCTCTAGTATAATGTAAATAATAATGGAATACATCGCTATAATTGTGCAGACCACGATTCTTGTCGTGCTTGCGGCAATATTCTCTGGATTAAATATAAGTCTCATGTCGCTATCGGTCACCGACCTAAAGCGCAAAGCAAAGCTGGGCAATGCTAGCGCCAAGCGCGTGCTGCCGCTACGGCAAAATGCCTACTTGTCACTATCAAGTATTCTGTTCGCTAACGTCGCCGTGGTGTCAGCGAGCTCGTTATTGCTTGAAGACGCATTCAATGGTTGGATAGCAGGTATCGCCACGACAATCTTAATGGTCGTTTTTGGTGAAGTATTGCCACAGGCGATATTCGTTAAATCCGCTTTACGTTTTTGCGCGTTCTTTGCGCCACTTATTAAAGTTGTAACGTTCGTCACGTATCCATTCTCAAAGCCATTGCAGCTCATTCTCGATAAGATTATTGGTCAAGAGCCTCGTCGACTTCATTCCCGCCATGAACTTGGATTGATAATTGGCGAACATCATACTGACGATAGTAGCGAGCTTGACGAAGACGAAGTAGAAATTATTCAGAGTACGCTGACACTAAGCGAAAAGAACGTTCGCGAAATCATGCGTCCGATTAACGAAGTCTACTGGCTGCCAATCGACGCGGTACTTGATGCTAAGACCGTCGACGACATCAAGCTCCATGGTTATAGCCGTATTCCGATATTGAGCCGTGATTTGAGTGACTGCTTTGGGGTGCTATTGATGAAAGATATGGTTGATATCGATTTTGACGAAAATCCCGTACCCGTTACGTCGTTCCCGTTACATAAAACGCGCATCATCGGTAGTCGAACGGCGCTTGACACGATGTTTCGCAAGTTTATCTCGATTCGTTCGCACCTTGTGCCAATCGAAAAAGATGATGTCATCGTGGGAATCGTTACGATTGAAGATCTAATCGAAGAAATCTTAGGTCACGAGATTGCTGACGAGACCGATCACATGCACGCGCGCGAATAGCGCCTAGTGTATCGCTTGTGCTTTAGCTCCGTTGAGCGTACCATAAGAATATGAATCTACAGAGTGAGCTCTCGAATATAATCCAGGGCGATGTTGATACAAGTGACGCGACACGGGACTTTTACAGTCACGACGCCAGCTTGTTTGAACTCATCCCCGAAGCCGTGGTATTCCCAAAGAATGCCGACGATATCAAAAAAATCGTAGCATTTGCTACGGAGCATAAAAAAGATATACCAAACCTAAGCGTGACGGCGCGTTCGCGCGGAACCGACATGTCGGGCGCGGCTATTAACGACTCGATTATTATCGACGTCAGTAAATACATGACGGCCATTCGCGACGTGTCTGCCGAATCGGCAACCGTTCAGCCAGGTATGCTGTACAAAGATTTCGAAGTCGAAACACTTAAATTTGGTAGTATTCTACCAAGCTATCCTGCAAGCCGAGAATTGGCCGGCATGGGAGGAATCGTCAATAATAACGCTGGTGGCGAAAAGTCGCTGCAATTCGGTAAAACCGATCGTTACGTCAAAGAACTCAGTATCGTGCTTGCTGACGGTAACGAATACGTCGTTAGGCCACTTAACCGCGACGAACTCAACGAAAAGATGGGCCAAGATACCTATGAAGGTAATCTGTACCGCCGCACGTTTGAGCTACTTGATGCTCATTACGATGAAATCCAGGCCGCAGCGCCCAAAGTCAGCAAAGACTCAACTGGCTATCACTTATGGAATGTCTGGAATCGTGAAACCGGTATTTTTGACCTGACAAAACTGTTTGTCGGCGCTCAAGGTACACTTGGCATTACGACCGAAAGTAAAATTGGTCTTGTGCCAAACCCAACACACTCGGGCACACTTATCTGCTTTATGCGTGGTATCGACAACCTTGGTGAGGTTATTCCCGCTGTTCTGGCAGAAAAACCGGCGACCTTCGAATGTTTTGACGATAATACGTTGATGCTAGCCTTCAAGTTTATATTCGCATTTATCAAGCGACTCGGCTTTTGGTCATGGGCTAAGATGTGTTTGCAGCTTATTCCAGACGGATTAGCGCTGCTACGCGGATTCCCTAAGATGGTGTTGCTGATTGAATTTACAGGCGATAGTGTCGAGGAAGTTCAGGCAAAAATCCATACTGCACGTAAGAATCTTGATCACTTTAACTTTAGCTACATGGAAGAAGACGAAACAGAAGCGAAGGGACGTAAGTTCTGGTTAATGCGCCGCGAAAGCTTTAACTTGCTCCGCAGTAAGGTTAAAGACAAGCACACCGCGCCGTTTATCGACGACCTCATCGTGCCACCTGCGCAGTTGACCGAATTCTTGCCACAGCTACAGGCCATTATCAAGAAGTACAATCTGCTTGCAACCTTGGCCGGCCACTTGGGTGATGGTAACTTCCATATCATTCCACTGATGAAGATCGAAGATCCAAAGGAACGTGCAAAGTTTGAACCAGCGATGCGCGAAGTTAACACGCTCGTCATTAAATATGGCGGTAGCGTTTCGGGTGAGCACAATGATGGGTTGGTCCGTGGACCTTGGCTTGAGCAGATGTATAGCCCGAGCGTCCTCGGCTACATGCGCGAGATAAAAGCCCTCTACGACCCCCAGAATATCTTCAATCCGCACAAAAAGACTGATGCAGTTTGGGAATATAGCTTTAGTCATATTCGCCAGCATTTCTAGGTGGCAAATAAGAGAAAAAACAACTAGCACTCTTGCATGAGGAGTGCTAGTTTTGTATACTAATAACATATGACGAAACGTGATTATTACGAAATCCTAGGTGTGCCAAAACATGCCAGCGCCGACGAAATCAAGAAGGCGTTTCGCAAGCTTGCCGTTAAACATCACCCTGACAAAGAGGGTGGCGACGAGACTAAGTTCAAAGAGGCGAGTGAGGCCTATGAGGTATTAAAAGACCAGCAAAAGCGCCAACGCTATGATCAGTTTGGGCATGCTGGTGTTGGTGGTTCAAGCGGCGGCGGCGGTCATCCATTTGAAGGCTTTGGCGGATTTGACGGCCAAAGTGCCAACTTTGACTTTGGCGGCGGGTTCGGTGATATCTTTGGACAGTTCTTTGGCGGCGGCGCACAGCAGACCTATGGTCCTAAGCGCGGCCGGGATGTCGAGACTACTGTAACGCTGACGTTTGAAGAAGCTATTTTTGGTAAAGAAATTAAATTGGTGATGAATATCGACGACGAATGCTCGCATTGTAAAGGTACGACCGTCGAACCTGGTCATTCAATGAAAACCTGTGAGACCTGTAAGGGTGCTGGCCAACAAGTTCGTTTGATGAACACGATGTTCGGTCAGATTCAGCAGGCCGTCACTTGTGAGACATGTCACGGTAAAGGTAAAGTGCCAGAAGTTGTCTGTACGCAGTGTAAGGGCAGCGGGACAGAACGTAGCGAGCAAAAGATTACCGTTAAAATTCCGGCTGGCATCGATGATGGAGCAACGATTCGTTTGCGTGAGCACGGCGAAGCAATTGGCGGTGGATCAAAGGGCGATCTTTACGTACACGTCCGCGTGAAAGCACACAAAAAGTTCACTCGTGAAGGTGACCTAGTCTTAAGTGAAGAACATGTTGGCATGGTTGATGCAGCACTTGGCACTGAAATCGACGTCGAAACTGTCGAAGGCACAGTGACCATGAAGATACCGGCTGGCACACAAAGCGGCACCGACTTTAAATTGAGCGGCCATGGCGTACCTCATATGCGCGGAACCACGCGTGGTGCACAAATTGTCAGTATCGTGGTAGACACACCGGTTAAGTTGACTAAAAAACAGCGCGACCTGCTTGAGCAATTTGAAGCGACGAAAAAACGCAGCATCTTCTCGTAAATGATAGGGGTCGCCCATCTCTTTGATTAGTTTGTAAGTAAGCTTATGCTCTTGACATTTTAGGTATTTTACTGTTATAATATATAGGATGAAAAAAGCAAGCACAACCAAGAGCCCCGTTGCCGTCATTGGAACGACGGAATTTGTTGTATTGCCGCAAAATAGTGACGCACCCGTACCTGCAAAAGTAGATACTGGCGCAGACGGTTCGGCTGTCTGGGCAACGGAAATTAACGAACAAGATGGTGAATTGTCATTCGTGCTATTCGCTCCGAGCTCGGCATTTTATACTGGTAAAATTGTTACCACCTCTAAATACCGCGTTATTAAAGTCAAAAACTCTTTTGGTACAGACGAATACCGATACAGGGTATGGCTGAGTTTAGTCATTAGTGGAAAGTCGTATTTGACGTCCTTTACGCTAGCTAATCGCGAGAATAATCGATTCCCAATCTTGATTGGAAAACGATTCTTGAACAAGCGGTTCTTAGTAGATGTGTCGCGTAGTAATATCGTTACCAACGAACCAACTGGCTCACGAGTCATCGTACTAACGTCTCGCACCGACGAAAATACGAAGGAATTTTTTAATAAGGTTAGCGAAATCGCCGAGGTTCCGGTCGCACTTTGTAAGTACCGGTTACTAGATTATTTTATTAATGATCAGGGAGAGCCTAAGATTAGCCTGCCTGACGGGACTGACATTGCTTCAGCTGCATTCGTGTATTTTAAGGCGCATGCACTTTATCCGGAACACGCGGCAGCAATCGCAAGCTACTTGCAATATCGTCACGTTCCTTTTGGCGACCAAGAGCTACAAGCTCCGGTGTCGCGTTCAAAAATTAGCGAGATGTTCCAACTGGCGTCAGCGGGCGTACAGGTGCCTATGATGACCGTGCAAGACAATAAGACAAACGACTTGTTATATAGCGATATAGCGGGTAAGTTAGGTGCTGAATTTGTCCTTAAGGACCCATTCAGTGACCGCGGTATGCGAAATTATATGGTGGGTGACGAATCTGAATTTGCCGCTGCACTAGACCGACTGAAAGATACCAAGTCAGTGATTGCTCAGCGGTATATCCCAAACGATGGGTTTTACCGGGTATTAATAATGGGTTCGGGCGTCGTACAGATCGTGCATCGTTCTGCCGCGTCGCACGACGATCCACTCAAGCGTCACCTTAATAAACCAAGCGGTTCACCGAATGCGCGCGAGATGCAGGTAGACGAATGTGATCCGGAAATGATTGCTATCGCCTGCCGCGCAGCGATGGCAATGAGACGCAACGTCGCCGGTGTTGACATATTACAGGACAAAACGACGAAAAGATGGTATGTTATTGAAGTAAATTATAATCCCGACATGACTAGGGGATTAAGTCAAGAGCATAAGCAGCAAGCATTAGCAGTGTATTTGAAGAAAAAAGGACAGCAGTAATGAAAATCGCAATTCTATCGAACGGTACAGGAAATTATTCTACCAAGCGACTTAAAGAAGTTGCTATTGCTCGTGGTCACGAAGTAAAAGTAATCAAATATCGCGATTGTTATGCATCAATCGAAAAGAACAACCAGACCGTGAGTTATCGTGGCGAAGATTTGTCAAAGTTCGATGCTATCATTCCACGTATCGCTAGCCACATGACAAAGTACGGCACGGCTATCGTGCGCCAACTTGAGATGCAAGGTGTCTATGCGATATCGAGCTCAATCGCTATCACTCGCTCGCGCGACAAGCTACGCAGTATGCAATTGCTCGCTAAAGCTGGCGTTGGCATTCCTAAAACGGTATTTAGCCGTAACTCTGCTGACATCGACGACCTTATCGATAAGCTTGGTGGCACGCCGGTTATTATCAAGCTGGCTCGTGGTACGCACGGCAACGGCGTGGTATTGGCTGAGTCTAAAAAGGCCGCTAAATCAGTATTGCAGGCATTCTACCTAACAAACGAAGACGGAACCAACGTCTTGATACAGGAATTCATCAAAGAATCTGCCGGTACTGACATTCGTGCGTTCGTTGTTGGCGGTCGCGTCGTTGCAAGTATGAAGCGCCAGAGCCTTGATGATGATTTTCGTTCGAACTTACACAAGGGCGGCGAAGGTACTATTGTTAAACTTACCGACGAAGAACGTAAGATGGCGATTAAAGCAGCAAAGGCGATGGGACTCCATGTTGCCGGTGTCGACCTTATGCGCAGCGCAAATGGCCCACTTGTCCTAGAAGTAAATGCTAGCCCAGGCTTTGGTATCGAAAAGATTACAGGCCGCGATGTCGCGACGCCAATTATTGAATACGTCGAACGTAATGCAAAGCGCCGCAACAAAAAAGACTCCGTCGGCGCTTAGTGTACTAACGCGGTAGTGCTACAATAGCAGTATGACGTACTTGATCGTACTTGGATTTTACTTCGCTGCACTATTTGTCATCGGCTTTGCCAGCCGTCGCAGTATGGGTGTTCCAGCGCTGGCATTAACCGCCGGTGCAATCCTAGCAAAACTTTGGACAGAGAACCTAACGCCGATTGTCGCACAGGCTGGGGTAGTAATTATTCAACCTCCGTTGACAAGCCTTGTGGGCATTACGTTGACGCTCGTGCCAGCACTTATCATCTTGGCACGAGCGCCAAAGGTGACGTCGCACCACCATAGTATTTTTGGTAGTTTCGTATTTGCCGTGCTTGGCGTCATGTTGACGTATGGTGCGTTTTCGAACGCCGTTGTCATGGACGAGGGTAGTAGCAATATTGTCATGGAGATGCTGAAATACGAGCAAATCATCATTACTGTGGCGATCGTACTTGCGTTTGCCGAAATCTTGTTCTACAAAACGCCGCATCCTTACGCGATGAAAAACAAGAAGTAGCGTCTTGTCAATTGACAAATAACCCCGTAGAGTGATATATTTATCAGAGCTTAGAGTTGTCTCTAGCGTATTCACAATGTATGGGTCCATAGCTCAGCTGGTTAGAGCACCTGCCTTTTAAGCAGGGTGTCGTGGGTTCAAGCCCCACTGGACCCTCCACGTAAACACCCCACCTTGTGTGGGGTTTTTACGTGGGGCCAATTGGGCCTGAATGCCATCGACACCCGTCGGGGTGGAGTGGGTGAGAATTGCCAGTGGCAGTTCGCAAGGCAAGGTCACAAATGAGCTAGCTCTCATTTGACTGACTTGCGGGGTCGGGGAACGTGATCGAGCCCCACTTGACCTGATAATTTTGCTTATGCTAAGATAAGCTCAATGAATAAGACGCGTCGCGACGTAGTACTGAAGGGATTCACTATAGTTGAATTGCTTATCGTTATTGTGGTGATTGGGATCTTGGCGGCCATCACTGTTGTTGCATACAACGGTATACAATCCAGAGCGTACGGTGCTAAGGCAGCGGCGACAGCCAATATATATGCGAAAGCATTGAGCATTTACAAAAATACCAATGGCTATTATCCTGACGTTCCTCCAACTCCACCCGCTAAGGATGGAGCTGAGCAATTCCGTTCGTGCTTAGGCGAGGCTAGTATGTATCCTGCTTCGGGAGAATTTGCTGCGGGCGAATGTGATTATGTTAAATGGACTGGATATCCGGATTGGGGGGTGGTAACCGATCCGACAGTGATGGCAGCAATAAAAACAACTCTTAGTCCGATTCCAAATACGATATGGCCGTCAACAGATTCGTATTGGACTGATGGAGCGAGCGATGTGCAGAAAGACGGTATACGAGGACTCGTATATACTTCCTACCCAACAAACTCCACGACTCCCTCAACGGCTACTATCGTTTATGGCGTACCAGGCACAGAAGTGTGTCCAAGCGGTATAAAGACCGATAGTTCTAGCACGGATAATGATACATATTGTAAGATCAATTTGAATTAGTAATATAGCCATTAGAATCTCAAAAAATAGCAGGTGTGATACCATACGTCCATGAATGGCTATTGGTATCGTGCGCGAGTCCATCCTACATGGCATTTTACCGTTGCGTGTTCGGGCATCGTCGCGGGTGTTGCGCTCGCTAAGTATTTTAATGAATTGCACGATGTTGGCTGGGCGATTATCGCGATAGTACTCATTGCTTTTTCGTTTTGGAGACAGCGGAGAGTATGGTTGATGGCGGCTTTCCTAGGCGGGTCGTTATTCGGCCTATGGAGGGGAAGCTTGGACCAGCAAAATTTAGTAATGTATCGACCCATGTACGGAAAGCACGTTCAATTATCCGGGAAAGTAAAAGATGATAGTGAAACGAATCGACGCGGACAGCTCGTGTTGCAGCTCAACAATGTCAGCAATGAAGGGCGGCCACTGGTCGGCGATCTGTGGGTAACGACATCCGCAAACGATGCGATTCGTCGGGGCGACATTGTGACAATCGACGGCGCACTTGACGAAGGGTTCGGTAATTATGCGGCTGTGATGTATGATGCCAAATTAGTACGTGTCACGCGCGAACAGCCTGGCGACATCGCGTTAGCGGTACGAGATGATTTTTCAGAAAAGATTAGTATGGGCATCGATGAACCTGCGGCGAGCCTAGGCACCGGCTACCTACTTGGTCAAAAGCGCGCCCTGCCGGAACATTTGCAAGAGGCTCTGATGATTGCTGGTCTGACGCACATCGTCGTAGCTAGCGGGTATAACTTGACGATCTTAGTACGCCTGGCGCGCCGCTTGTTTGAAAAGGTGTCAAAGTATTTAGCGGTACTTTCGAGCGGATTGTTGATCGGTGGATTCATTGCGATAACCGGTTTGAGCCCTAGCATGACACGAGCAGGATTGGTCGCAGGATTAGGCCTGTGGGCGTGGTATTATGGTCGTAAGTTTCACCCGATTACATTGCTACTGTTCGCGGCCGCGGTGACCGTTGTAGTTAATCCGGGATATGCGTGGGGTAATCTTGGATGGGCCCTAAGCTTTGCCGCGTTCGCGGGCGTCATGATCGTAGCGCCACTACTACAGGCATATTTTTATGGCAACGATCGCCCTGGATTTTTTATACAGTTGCTGGGCGAAAGTGTGGCTGCGCAGATAGCTACCGCGCCAATAATCCTGCTCGCATTCGGACAATTTAGCAATGTTGCCATCTTCAGTAATATCGTAATTCTTCCGTTTATTCCGTTCGCGATGCTTCTGACTTTTTTGACTGGACTAGCCGGATATGTAGTGCCAGCCCTAGCGTCATTTGTCGGGTGGCCGGCGGAAGTTTTGCTACAGGCCATGATTAGGGTCGTGGAGTGGAGTGCCGGATTGTCATGGGCGCAAAGCGAATGGCAATTTGACTGGTGGCATGTTGGCGTTTGGTATGTCGTACTTGGTGCGCTTTGTTGGTATGTGGCGCGAAAAACTAAGTATAGCCTGCGCAATGCCTCGTTAGTGGAATAGCTGGCCGGTATCTGTTATAATAAAGAAAACGTACGAAATCTAATTGAAGTGAGGTCTCATGTCAGGACATAGCAAGTGGTCAAAAATTAAACGTGATAAAGGCGTGAACGACGCAAAGCGTGGCGCAGTATTTACTCGAATTGGTAATCTAATTGCGATAGCAGCCCGGAGCGGTACTGACCCAGCTATGAATTCGACACTTGCTCTTGCAATCGAAAAAGCAAAGGCGGCAAACATGCCAACCGCTAATATTCAACGTGCTATCGACCGTGTTGCTGACAAGAATGCCGCCGCTCTTGAAGAGGCTACCTATGAAGCCTATGGCCCGGGCGGTGTGGGGATTATCGTTGAAACTGCTACTGACAACAAAAACCGTACTTATCCAGAAGTCCGTACAGCGCTAACAAAAAACGGTGGCACCATGGCTGACGCCGGTAGCGTTTTGTTCCAGTTTACGCGCAAAGGTGTTATCCGTGTTGCTGCCGATGGCGAGGAGGCCTTGCTAACAGTACTTGATGCTGGTGCCGAAGACGCCGTTGAAGAAGACGGTGAAATCGTTGTTTATACTGAACAAAAAGATCTTGCGAAAGTGCGTACGGCAATCGTTGAAGCAAGTTTGACGATCGTGGAAGCAGAGCTGCAATACGTTCCGAATAACATGGTACCCGTCGACGATGAAGAAACAGCGCGCAAGGTATTGAAGGTTATGGATGCGCTTGACGATGTCGACGATGTCGTAAATGTACACACGAACGCTGACATTACTGTTGACGTAGAATAATACATTTTAGTTGACAAGCTGCTTACGCTAGGCGTATAACATGAGGAACACCTTTAACATATCCAGGATGGACCCATGCCGATTATGTCCCGAACCATCAGTCGTTTTACCGTTGCCGCGTTACTATTAAGCCTAAATTTGCCCGCTCCTCAAGTGTGGGCAACTGAAATAATCGATACACCCATCATCGCTACTTCTGAAGTCGCAGTTGATGCCGTGGATGATAAACTTTTGCCACAAGCGGTCCAGGTAGTTGAACCAGCGCTGCTGCCCGTCGTTGTCGAACCAGCAGCTATCCAGCCCTTACCATCACCCGTCGTCGCCAATGACGACGTTTTGATTTCGGCGTTCCGGTTTACTCACCTCAAAGGCTACGATTACATCGAGCTTTTTAATACTAGTGACGAAATCGTTGATGTACGGGATATGTCGATAAAACTGCTCTATTCAGATACGGTCAGTGATTTCGAATGTAACATTGTTTTGCGTGGTTATATCTTGCCGCAAAAATATGTAACGTTCGCGCAGGCTACAAGTAACGTCATGCCGCTTGATGGTGTATACGCGATGGATGGATG
>DJVK01000008.1:13652-26505 GCA_002441145.1 Candidatus Saccharibacteria bacterium UBA6258
CCGTCGACGACCCTAACCTCAAAAGCCTGGGTGCGGAGTGGCTTTACGGCAACGTACCGAGAGGGCACGATGACCTCCGACTTTAAAGCCTATAATCGCTCGGTCGCGAATACTCCCGATATCGTATATACGAGTTATTTGTATGAACCGCCAAATGTATCGGCAGGCATGATAACCGAAATCATGCCTAATCCTAAGCTATGTACGATCGTCGACGTGGATGTCGCATGTAGCAAATATGTAAAGATCGTGAATACGACCGACGCTCCAATTGATCTTACTAATTACCGGTTGCGTAGCGGTGGGCGGGATGAGAAATCTTCGGTATACAACACATCGTATTTGAGCGGCGTTGTTATGCCGAATTCATACCTTGTCGTGTCGAAGGATGCCAACGGCGCGCCGCTTGCGCTCGATGCCGACGAAGCAACGACATGGTTCGAAGATGTCTTCGGAGTTGCGGTGTACGATAGCGGTGCAGCGATATATGTTGATGGCGATACGGTCGCGCATCAGGGCAAATCTTGGGCTCATGTTACTGATGACGAGGGGGGTACGCTATGGCAATGGACGACAGCGGCTCCATTGACGCTGGAAAATGTCTATTACGTCGCACCAGTGATTGATGAGCCGGGCAAGGGTGCGTTGGATATAAAACCATGCCGGGACGGGCAATACAGAAGCGAAGAGACAGGTCGCTGTCGCAGCATTGCGTTAGCGGGCGATACGCTGACGGCATGTAAAGAAGGGCAATACAGAAGCGAGGAGACTAATCGTTGTCGCTCCATTGCGACGACGGTCGCAGCTGAACTGAAGCCTTGCGGAGATGATCAATTCCGTAACCCACTAACTGGTCGGTGTAAAAAGATTGCTAGCACCGATGATATTATTCAGCCTTGTGATGCAGGGTATGAACGCAACGTAGCGACTAATCGATGTCGCAAAATTCAGGTGACTGACATGCCCTTGGCGGCCTTTCCGGTTGAGACAATCAAGCAATCGGCAACGTCCGCAGTATCTTGGTGGGCACTCGGCGGCGTACTATTCTTGGCCGCGAGCCGAGGTGTCTGGGAGTGGCGACATGAACTACTTGCTTTATCTCGCCGAATTGTCGGCCGTGGGACGTCATCCGGCGAATAACGTATACTAGAGCTATGATTAGACTACAAAACCGACATAGCGGAGAAGTATTTTTCGCATGAGAATCATAGGCATAGACCCCGGCACAGGCATTCTGGGTTTTGGTGTGATAGACATGGTGAAGGGGAAGACCAGGCTAGTAACAGCAGGGGTGATTAGAACTCCCGCTCATACTCCCCTACCCGACCGCCTTGAAGAAATTTACACTGGTCTGACTGAAATCATTGCCGAAACACAGCCGACTGTGATGGCAATCGAAAAACTATTCTTTAACCAGAACGTCACTACTGCCATGAGCGTGTCGCACGCTCGCGGCGTCGCCATGCTGACAGGTAGGCAGGCGAACCTGAAGATAGAAGAATATACCCCATTAGAGATTAAACAGACGATGACTGGTTACGGGCGAGCAGACAAAAAGCAGATGCAAGAAATGGTACGGATGCAGCTTGGTTTAACCGAAGTGCCAAAGCCAGATGACTGTGCCGATGCGCTAGCAGCCGCAATCATGTGCGCCTTCACCCTCCGTGGTCAGCAATTGTAATTAGTAGTATAATAGAACCATATGAATAGCAAGAAACAGCCGGTTCGTATGGGCCGATACACCAACCTTGGACACGTGAAAGCAGCGACCAAAAAGCGTAAATCACACAAAAAGAACTGGTTTGCGTGGTTTTGGCGGCTCGACCGCAAAAAGAAGCTGATGGTTCTTGCGACCCCAGTCCTTATTTTCTTGATCGCTACCCCACTTGTCACCTATGCTATTTATGCCCGGGATATTTCTGACCAAGAGCGATTGATGAACCGTAATAATACCGGTATCGTTTTGACCGACGTGAATGGCGAGAAGTTCTATAGTATCGGACGCGCCGAGCATCGCACGTTGATTCCACTTGAGGGAATATCTGTATATACCAAAGAGGCGTTAATCGCGACCGAGGACAAAGACTTTTATAAGCACGGCGGATTTAGTATCGGCAGTATTTTACGTGCAGTGATGACGAACGTATCCCAGGGTAGCGCGAGTGCATATGGCGGTTCGACATTAACCCAGCAGCTGGCAAAAAATACACTACTGAGCGACGAAAAGAACTATTTGCGTAAATATCAGGAACTGGCTGTGTCAGTCGCAATCGAGCAGAATTATTCTAAAGATGAAATCTTGGCGATGTACCTGAACTCAGTGTATTACGGCGAGAATGCCTTCGGTATCGAAGATGCAGCCAAGGCATACTTTAATAAGTCGCCTAAAGACCTCGACCTCGCAGAGAGCTCGATGCTTATTGGCATCTTGCCTGCTCCGAGTGCCTATTCGCCAATCAGTGGTAGCCCGGAATACGCCAAGCAGCGTCAGACTACCGTACTTAAGCGCATGGTCACGAACGGCTACATTACCGAAGCCGAAAAGACAGCCGCGCTAAGTCAAGATCTGGCTTATGGCGCTGGCGCTGAAGCGCAGCAGTCGATCGCACCTCACTTTGCCGAAATGGTATTGAACGAACTAAGCGAAAAATACGGTTACGAAAAGGTGATGCGTTCTGGATTCCAGGTAACGACGACGCTGGATATCAAAGCACAGACTGCACTGAACGAGAGCGTTGATCGAGCCATTGGGCACATCAACGGTAATGGGGGAACGAATGCGAGCGGTATTATTATCGATCCTAAAACCGGTGAGGTCCGTGGACTGGTAGGTAGCGCTGACTACAACAATGAAGACTGGGGCAAGGTGAATATGGTAACGACGGAACGCCAGCCGGGTTCGAGCTTTAAGCCGATTTACTATGCACATGCTCTTGCCGATGGCGTCATTACCCCATCGACAATTTTGAAGGACGAAAAGACTGATTTTGGCGGTGGCTACATTCCGTTTAATGCTGATCGAAAGTTCCGTGGCGATGTGTCCGTCCGCCAATCGTTAAACTGGTCACTCAATATTCCAAGCATCCAGGTGATGCAAAAATACGGAATCTCCAAGACTGTTGATGGCGCTAACGAACTCGGTATTGAAATCGATAAGTCGAAAGATCGAGATCTCACGTTAGCCTTGGGGTCGGTTGAAGTTCCGCTCGAGCAGATGACGAACGCGTATGCGGCCTTCGCAAACCAAGGTCAGCAACATAAGACGACCATCATCAAGCAGGTCAACGATAAGTATGGTAAAAAAATTCAAAGTACATCAGCTACTCAGAAGCAGGTAATTAGCAAAGAGGGTGCGTATCTGATATCGAATATCCTTTCAGACAACACGACGCGCTCGGCTGTGTTCGGGTCCTCACTGACCGTTTCTGGCCATACGGCTGCAGTCAAAACTGGTACCACCAACGACAACCGTGACGCATGGACAATCGGCTATACGCCTAGCTACGCGATGGGTGTATGGGTAGGCAACAATGACAATACGGCAATGTTAAGCGGGGGTTCAGATATGGCGGGGCCAATCTGGCGCAATACGATGCAAAAGATTTTGAGCGGTACGCCTGATGAGAAGTTTGTCGTTCCAAGCGGCATCGTGCAGCGACTAACGTGTGTAAGTAACGGTGGACTTGCGGCATCAGAAGGTACGGGAACGTATAACGAGTATTACATGGCGGGTGCATTGCCTACCGAAACCTGTGACCCGACACCAGTTATGATTACGGTCTGTAACCTTGACTCTGAAAAGATTGAATCAATCGAGGAAAAGAAGTTCGATGGTACGAGGTATTCGAAATCACTCGAGGCCTGTGAAGCCAAGAAAATTCAGGTGTGTGATATAGCTGCCGGTAAGATTATAACAATCGATGAAGACGAATACGACTCGACGAAGTACTCTAAAGATACGACGAATTGCAGTAAACAAAGCCAGTCGCCAAAACAGATTCAAGTATGTGATTACTCAAACCCACTCAAGCCGAAATTAGTGACAATTAACGAAGACGATTACGACCCAGCGACACAGACAAAAGATACGACAAACTGTGGCACGTCGCCTACTTATCCACCTCAGCAGTAAACTGTGCGATAATAGATACATGATAGCTCATATTGTTGGAACAGTTGCCGAAAAATTTGCGAATGCAATCATTGTTGATGTTTCAGGTGTTGGCTACGAAGTTAATGTTGCGGCGGGTGATTTTGACGCTGTTACATTACAAGATAACGTAAAGTTTTACACGTATCATCACATCCGCGAGCAGTCACAAGAACTCTTTGGTTTTAGTAGTCTTGCCGCTAAGAAATTGTTTGAAATGCTTATCACCGTGCAGGGAGTTGGCCCTAAGGCGGCGCTTTCGATATTAAGCATCGATGATGCCGAAGTCGTGCGTAATGCGATAGCGAATTCCGACAGTGCGTTTGTTGGAAAAGCACAAGGCGTAGGAAAGCGTATTGCAGAACGCGTCACGGTTGATTTAAGCGATAAGGTTGGATTGCCGATTCGAACGAACGTATCGAACACTGGCGTGTCTGCCGTGTCACTACAAGCCGATGAGGCCCTTGAGGCTCTGATGGCGTTAGGATACAGTCTTAACGATGCCACGCAGGCTCTAGAGGGTGTATCAACGGAACTATCGACTAGTGAGCGTGTGCGTCAGGCACTGCGAGGGTAGGCTGTTATGGCGATTGAACGAATAGTTGATACGAGTAACCATACCGAAGATTTCGAAGAAGCCGAAATCGAAGTAACGCTTCGACCTCAGAGCTTTGCAGAATACGTTGGGCAAGAGCGCCTAAAGCGAAATTTGCAGTTGAGCATAGAAGCCGCAAAGATGCGTGGTGAGCCGATTGATCATGTATTGCTTTATGGCCCTCCAGGGCTAGGCAAGACCACGATGGCAACGGTCATCGCTAACGAGATGGGTAAGAGTATTCGCGTGACTGCTGGTCCCGCCATTGAGCGAGCGGGTGATTTAGCGAGCATTCTGACAAACCTGGCGGACGGCGACATATTGTTCATTGATGAGATCCACCGCTTGAGCCGGACCGTCGAAGAAGTGCTGTATAGCGCCATGGAAGACTTTAAGTTAGATATCGTTATCGGCAAAGGGCCAGCTGCTCGCAGCGTGCGGTTGGACTTGCCGAAGTTTACTGTTATCGGTGCGACCACACGTACCGGCAGCTTAGCCGCGCCACTACGCGACCGATTTGGGCATATTTATCGACTCGAATTTTATACACCGGACGACGTTGCTAAAATCATTACCCGATCAGCGAGTATTTTAGCAAGTAATATGGAACCCGAAGCAGCCGATATGCTGTCGACTCGTGCCCGCCTGACGCCGCGTATCGCCAATCGCTTGCTTAAGCGAGTTCGGGATTACGCCGACGTTAACGGTGACGGTATAATCGATGTTATCACGACCACTAAGGCACTTGAGATGCTTGAAATCGACGAACTTGGGCTTGACCCAGCGGATAGACAATTGCTGAACAGCATCATTAATAATTATGGCGCCAACCCTGTTGGCCTGAATACCATCGCAGCGTTGACTGGCGACGAAGCGACGACTATCGAAGATTTTTATGAACCGTACTTATTGCAGCTCGGCTTTATCGAGCGCACTCCTCGCGGACGTCGAGTGACGCACCGGGCATATAAGCATTTAGGTAAGACGCCACCTAGTGTCGAAGAGTAACCGATATAGTATAATACTAGTAGTAAATAGCCGTATTTGAGGCGATAATACAAGAGGAAAATAGGCGTATGGAAAATCAACCACAGACCCCGCAGCAACCAGCTCCTCAGCAGGGTAGTCTTCCGCCTGTCGAGCCTCCAAAACCGGTGGCATACGACGCTAACGGTCAGCCATTATACGCTGCTCCGCCGCAACAGCATCAATCGCAACAACAGCCGCCGCCACAGCAGTCACGACATCCGCAACAAATTACAGTAGACGAAGAGCGACCACAACCACAAGTCGTTCAAATGACGCGTTCATACGAACCAGTTGGCGTGGAAATCTCTGATGAAGTCAAAAAGCGTCATGCAGTATCTATGGAACATTTCCCTAAGTTAAATCTGAGTGAACATGAGTATATCGTTAGTGCGGTACCCCGTCACCCGATTGGAATGATTGGCCCGCTGCTTGCCACTGCGCTGTCGGTGTCGATAATGTTCATCTTCATCATGAACTACCCGTATATTGCTGATGTTACAGGTATGTCCATGGATGCGTACGGTTTTGTCGTCTTAATCGGTATCCTAATGACAGCCCTCTTTTTAATCGGTGGCTACCTAGCAATGTGGGTGTACGTAAGTAATCGCTTTTTCTTGACGAACGAAAGTGTCATTCAAGAGATTCAATCAAGTATATTCTCGCGCAAGGAACAGACAGTTAGTCTGATGAACATCGAAGACGCTAGCTTTGACCAAAAAGGCCCGATACAGGCGATGCTGAACTATGGGTCGATTCGCTTAAGTACGGAAGGTGAAGAAACTACCTATCGGTTTGATTATGTCGTGAATCCTAAAAAGCAGATTGCTATCTTAAACAATGCTGTTGAAGCATTCAAAAACGGCCGGCCTGTCGAAGGGCTCTTTGACGCAGAGAACGACGACTAAACAAGTCGTAAATTAGTTATTGCGATTTGTCTTGACGAAGTCGTCTTCGCGTTCAAGATCGCTACGTAGCGCGTAGCCTGTGCAGCGGCCATCAGTCGCGCAGCCGGTGCTATCGTAACGGTAGTCGGCATCATTAGTGCCGAGTTTATTGCCGTCTGGATCGGTAAATAACGCAGGGTCCATAGCGCGTAAGGTTTTGCTATCAATCGAAGCTGGATAGTACTTATTTTTCATATAGAATACTTCTTCGAGATTGTAATACATAGCGTTGATTGCGGTCTTGCGGTCTGTGTCGCGCTGGGCGGCATTGATGCGCGCCTTTTCGTTGAAGAACAACCACCCGCCTACGATGAGCAGGGTAATTACAACTAATAGTTCGATGACTGTAAAGCCTTTAGGATGTTTCATTACCCTCTATTATAGCAAATAATCAAGCTTGTGCGATATAATAGAACCAGTATAAAGAGAGGGAGATTATGGCAAAAAAGTCTGAGAGTAAAACACTAGCCGAAAAACCGACTGCCGATGAAGGGAAATTAAAAGCCCTTGGTCTCGCAATGGATCAAATAACCAAGCAATTTGGTGACGGATCAATCATGAAGCTTGGCGATGCAAAAAAAGTTGACATTGAATTGTTACCTTCTGGCGCACTGAGCTTAGACATCGCACTTGGAGGCGGTTATCCAAAGGGACGCATCATTGAGGTCTACGGCCCAGAATCATCAGGTAAGACAACGTTGACATTGCATGCAATTGCAGAAATTCAGCGACAGGGTGGCACTGCCGCATTTATCGATGCCGAACACGCGCTTGACCCAGCATATGCACGTAAACTCGGCGTAGACACCGATAACTTGCTTGTTTCACAGCCAGATAACGGTGAACAAGCGCTTGAAATCGTCGAAACACTCGTCCGCAGTAACGCTGTCGACTTGATTGTTGTCGACTCGGTCGCAGCACTTGTTCCGCAAGCCGAAATCGATGGCGACATGGGCGATAGCCACATGGGTCTGCAAGCTCGTTTGATGAGCCAGGCGTTGCGTAAGTTGACGGGTATCATTAACAAGTCACACGCGACAGTCATCTTTATCAACCAGATTCGTATGAAGATTGGTGTGATGTTTGGCAACCCAGAAACCACTACCGGTGGTAACGCGCTTAAATTCTATGCCTCTGTACGTGCTGATATTCGTCGTACTGGCCAGATTAAAGAGGGCGAGGAAATAATCGGTAACCGTACCAAGGTCAAGATCGTCAAGAACAAGATTGCACCACCATTCCGTACTGCTGAGTTCGACATTATGTATAACGAAGGTATCAGCCGTACTGGTGACGTACTCGACCTTGCGGTCATTTACGGTGTTGTCGGCAAGGCTGGTGCATGGTTTGACTATAATGATGCAAAGATCGGCCAAGGTCGTGAAGCAACCAAGAAGTACCTCAAGCAGAATCCTGACGTTTTGAACGAAATTGATGCGAAGGTTCGTGCTAAGGTGGCTGAAGCAGTCGAACTAGCTTCTTAGCTGGTAGGCTATCGTGAAAATTACGCATATCGGCGTACAGGCCCGTGACCCAAATAGGGTTAACGTATCAGTCGATGGTAAGTATAAGTTCAGTCTTGATATGTTCCAGCTCGTTGAGCTGGGCATCAAGACTGGGCAAGAGTACTCCGAAGAAGAGATGGCGAGTTTTGAAAATGAAAGCCGCTTCGGTAAGCTCTATGCCAGAGCACTTGAATATACGTTGATGCGTCCGCATAGCGCTAAAGAGGTTCGTGATTATTTATGGCGCAAGACACGCGCTACGCTGACCAAAGATGGGCAAAAGCGAGAGGGCTATCCAGTTCCTCTGACCGAACGCGTTTTCAATAGGCTGCTAGAGCGCGGCTATATTGATGATGAAAAGTTTGCGCGCTATTGGGTAGAAAATCGTAATCAAACAAAAGGTTCGAGCAAGCGAAAGCTCATCAATGAACTACGCGTCAAAGGCGTCAATACAGGTATTATTGAGCAGGCCTTCAGTGAGTCTGAGCGTAGCGATGAAGATGAGATTCAGAAGATTATCGCTAAAAAACGCAACAAGTACCCTGATGATCAAAAACTAATGCAGTATCTCGCCAGACAAGGCTTTTCATTCGACGATATCAAATCGGCACTTGCTAACGAGCGTGCAGATTAACTAACAACGGTTTGGTCGGGCGCTGGCTCGGATTTACGAAATGGATTGACGTACGATCCCGGCACCTGGTGTCGTTCCAGCTCTGGAGCCTTAGCCTCTGAATGTACCACAATCGCGTCATCGTTAATTTCGATTATTTGTGTGCGGTGAATGAGCAGTTCAGTGTCACTGAACGTGTGGAACAGCGGCCGTCGAACACTGAGTTGCTGAACGATGAATCCGCTCGTGTCCAGGGTGAAGTCGATGACTTTGCCTAGTTTGTTGCGGCGTTCATCCGTAACATGCATGCCTACAAGGTTAAAATTGAGGCTGTAAATATCGTGAATTTTAATAACGTCGTCAGGGGCGATGAATTCGTCGCTAGAGTCTACGATAAATCCCAGGTCGCTGAGTTCGCGCACGTCGGCGATGCGGAGTAGAGACGGCGTATGGTGATCTAGCAGAGGGCCCTTGACGACGTAGGCGACAACGCCAAGATTTTTTGGGTCGATGATCGGGCGTTCGGTGCGCGCAAGTTCGCTACCGGTCTGTAGCCCCATAACGGGTGAGTTGTTGAGTGTTGATCCGAGTATAATCATGATGCTATCCGCCTAACGTTATTCAAACGGGTTAGTTCGCCCAGGAGGCAATTGATATTCACCTGTATTTTCGTCTGCCTTTTTGAAAGATTTTATCTTCTCGATAGTCTCTTCGTCAAATTGTTGGTTGATGACGTTAGGGTCGACCTCGTTGGTTTGTAAGATTGTTTGGTAAAGCAGTAAGGTTGCGACGGAAAGTCCACCAAGAACGGTGAGTACAAAAATCATTACGTGATATCGATGGAACGTCCGCGAAAAAATCTTAGCAATTTGTCGTGGGGTAAAGTCGAGTTTCATTATCGTACGTAGACCTCGATGGTTAATGTGTCGCTGGTAACTACCCCGCCCTTTGAGTCGCCATCAGTTGCCTTTGACAGGCCGATCGTTGATATGCGCATCTTGGTGAGGCTTTGTTCGATGGAGTGAATGAAGGTAAGCATCTTTGGGTAAGGGATAGGGTTAACGAGTGTGATGGTTGCGGTCATTGATTTTACACTCACGGGAGCCGTAGCGCCACTAGTTCCGGCGTCGGCTCGGCTACCGGTGGCTGCGTCTGGCTCGCTGACAGTAGGTGTCGCAGGAGTGTCGGCTGCCGCTGCTGCTCCGCCCGTGACGCCAGTGGAAGTTACAGAACCAAAAGTGATATTAGTGATGCCGATGCCAGCATTCTGGGCTAGGCGATTGATATCCGTAATAATCTGGTCTTGATACAGATAGCTTTGGCTTTCGGCGACGATAAGTGAGGCGCGCTCGATTACTTCGGACTGTTTTTCGAGTTGCGTCTTAGTCGACTGCAGACCTTGCAGGCTGGAGTTGCTACTTGCGGCCAGAGTTGCAGTTTCTTGAGCGGATCTTGAGAATTCCTTCAACTTACTGTGGCCGAATGTAAACATGCCGACACCAGCGATGGCCAGGAGGGTGAGGGCGCTCATCAGGATGAGGCGTAGCCGCACGGGGCTCATGGTAGAAGGTTTCATAGGTTCAATCCTTCCTTTGTGTAGGTGATATTCATTACGGCCGTATGCGAATAGCTGCCAGACTCATCGTCACCTGATGCCGAAGATATCGATTGAAAGTTAACGTCTGAAAATAGTTTCGATTTTTGCATATTCGACTTGACCTGGATGAGGTCGGCGTACGACTTGGCCTTGACGGATAGCGTTGTTGGCGTTCCGAAGTTGGATGGGTCTAGCGTCAGTCGATCGATGATGACATCTTGTGGCAGGACCGAGGCGATAGTGATTATCAGTTTCGTGTAAGGTACTTGTTGATCAAGGATATATTTTGCCGTTGCTAGGTTTGACCTAAAGCTATCAGCCTGAGCTTTGACTGGTGCATATGAAACATTTTTTGCATCATTTTCGGCAATAGATTGTTCATCTTGCGCTTTTTCGGCACTTAAGAACACGTATACTCCACCCATTTCGACAAAAAGGAGCACGATAAATAGTGTCAACAAGATTACGTAACGTACGAGCAGCGTGTTTGTTCGCGCCGCGGCAAGCTGCCGGCGATCATCTGGTGCTAGAAGGTTAATCACTTCCAAATCTCCTCGTGAGGAACGTTCGCTAGTCCTGCGACGGCAATGTATCGCGGCCTGAACTGCTTGTTAGGCTCTTGGAGCGACCCAAAATCAAGTTTTTGCCATGGGCTTGCAACGCGAGCTGGCATGATTAGCTCGTTAGTGAAGAATTCACCGATTCCGGGGACGTTGGCGCCGCCACCGACGATAAGTACCTGTTCGATTTTGCGGTCGTCATTCAGGCGTTCGTTATAGTAGCGAATTACTTTACGTATTTCGGTGACGATGCGCTGCAGGCTAGGGTTGAGGGCATTAGTGATTTTTGCTTGGCGCGGCCCAGCGTTGAGGCCGTTGAGAACTTTGTATTGGTGCGCGTTTTCGAGAGTGATGTTGAGTTTTTTGGCGATATCCAAGGTAAAGGTATTTCCACCGATACCAACGCCACCCGTGACGCGTATCGCACGACCATCAAGGACGGCGATATCGGTACTTGCTGGCCCGATGTCGACGATGAGGGTCGACAAGTGACCTTCTTCGGTAGCTTCGATAACGCGTGCAACGGCGTTGATGCTTGGCTCGGCGATAACTGGGGTCAGCCCTGCTTGTCGTACCGCATTCACGCAGGTGTCGACAAGAGTTGAAGGCACTGCAGACATGACCACGGTGAGCGTGTCTTTTGTACGGTCAATAATTTCGTAGTCAACGTAGAGTGCATTCAACGGAATTGGAATATACTGATCAACTTCAACCTCTACTGCGTTATCAATCCGTTTTTCTTCGGCGATAGGCAGCGTAAAGGTACGCGAAAAGGTACGACCGGTAGGTAGGCCGACGACGACGTGATCCGAGCCAAGTGTGCCGATGATATTTTCTTTCAGAAGGCTACTGATACTATCTGAAAGGTAGGTATCGTCGGGGTCATCAAGGCTGACTTGGACTTTTGAAGGGTCGAGATCAAGTGATCCGTAGCCCAAAACAAGCCATCGCTTCGGATCAATGGACATGACTTTAATACCAGTCTGGCTGATGTCGAGACCGATAAGGGGTTTGTCTTTATAAAATAGTTTTGTCATTATGCCCACAAATAATAAGAATGCTTAGATTTAGTATAGCATGAGCGGATTGAGTTTAGTACTATTTGATGCTCTGGGCAAGGCCGGCAATCGGGCCCATTACGCTGGCCGCGATAAGCCCAACCATCGACCCCATTATCAAGATCATAACAGGCTCGATGATAGAGCTGATGCCATCGATGGCGACATCGACTTCTTCTTCGTAAAAATCGGCTACCTTGACAAGGATGGTGTCTGTTTGGCCCGTCTCCTCACCGACGGCAAGCATCTGGGCGACGATAGGCGGGAACAGGTCATTCTTTTCAATGACCGACGACAGGGTTCTGCCGTTTTTGACTTGTTCGGCAGCATCCACGAGTGCGCGTTCGTACACATTGTTACCCACGGCTCGCGCGGTGACATTAAGCGCTTCGAGTACGGCAACGCCTGCTCCCATCAATGCTGAGAATGTGCGGGCAAATCGCGCCACGGCAACCTTGCGAATGATGGTATTAATCATTGGTGCTTTGAGGATGAGTCTATGGAATATTTCCTTACCGTGCGGAGTTTTAACGAAACGCATAAGTGACACGACGCTGCCTATCATGGCAGGCAATACGATGTACCAGTAGCTAATTAAGAAGTCGCTGGCCCCGAGCATGAACTGTGTCAGCGGCGGCAGCTCGGCATCTGGGCCACCAAGATCTTTAAGGATATTGCCGATTTGAGGTATGACGAATAGCATAAGCCCGAAGAATGCGCCAATCGTGATGACAACAAGTACCATAGGGTAGGTCATGGCGCTCTTGATCTTTTTGCGCATCGAGGCGTTTTTTTCTTGCTG
>DJVK01000008.1:26514-52726 GCA_002441145.1 Candidatus Saccharibacteria bacterium UBA6258
ACGTCACTAAAGGCGTTAGGATATTTTTCGAGCGCATCGGCAAGCTGCGCACCACCCTCGACATCTTTGACGACGTTTGACGTTACTTTTTTGAGTGCCTGACTGCTCGTGTGATCATGCAATGAGTTCAAGGCTCGGAGTAGAGGTACGCCTGCGCCAACCATGGCGCTTAACTGGCGAGTGAACATAACGAGGTCGTCATTCTTGATACGGTTTCCACCCAAGAATCCTGGTAGCGCGATACCGTTTTGCTTATGGGAACCTTCTTTTAGGCTGATTGGGCGGAGCCCTTGCTTGGAAAGAGTTGCTATGGCAGAACCGCGGTCTTGCGCGTCAAACGAACCGTTGACGGTTTTTCCCTGAGCATTAGTGGCGACATATTCGTAACTTGGCATATTATTCCCTTGTAACCCTTAAGACTTCTTCGATAGTCGTGTTGCCGCGTAAGGCTTTGATTAATCCGTCGGTTTGCATGGTTACCATACCTTCGCTGATTGCTTGGTCTTGAATAACATTGCTTGTCGCGTTGCTGACGATCATGCGCTGGACTGGGATGGAATTGTCGAGTACTTCGTAAATACCGATACGTCCCTTATAGCCAGTGTGAGTACATTCGTCGCAGCCCCCTGGTTGAGCTTTCCATAATGTCGTGATTTCAGTCGGCGTAGTAGCCAACGGAGTTTCACCACCGATTTTCTGTGAGAAGGCTTCTTGGTCGAGTTCGTGGATGCGATCGAAGGACTGGCCTTCGGTTAGATTGAACATGCGAATGATTTCGGTGGTTTCTTCGGGGGTAGGTAGGTATTGTTGTCGACAGACCATGCACAATCGCCTAACGAGTCGCTGCCCGACAACCGCTTTCACGGTACTCGCAATAAGGAATGGCTCGACGCCCATGTCGAGCAGACGCGGCAGGCTGGTTGCAGCGTTATTGGTGTGCAGGGTACTGAATACTAAGTGACCGGTAAGCGCCGACTGAACGCCTAAGTCGGCGGTTTCGACGTCACGAATCTCTCCGATCATGATAATGTTCGGGTCTTGACGCAACAGGGCGCGCAGGCCGTTGGCAAAGGTCATGCCAGCCTTAGGGTTGGTCTGGGTTTGGTTAACGCCAGGAATCTTATACTCAACAGGGTCTTCGACGGTCGAAATGTTAACATTCGGTTTATTAAGGATAGTTAGGATACTGAACAGGCTGGTCGACTTACCACTACCCGTAGGGCCGGTAATCAATATCATGCCGTTTGGCTGAGCAATGGCCGAATTGATGACATCTAATGAGTGCCCCCAGTAGCCAAGGTCTTCGAGCGTGACTGCCTGGTTAGATTCGTCAAGAATACGCATGACAACTTTTTCGCCATCCGCAATCGGTAATGTGCTGACACGCAGGGCGTATTGCTTGCCGGCAACCTTAATTTTAAATCGACCGTCTTGCGGGACGCGACGTTCGTCGATTTTTAGGTTCGATAAAATCTTGATGCGACTAACAAGCGCCCCAAGAACATTGCGAGGCAACTGGTTGACTTCTTTTAGTACGCCGTCGATACGGTAGCGGATTTGGACGTATTCTTCACGTGGCTCGATGTGGATGTCAGAGGCCTGTGAACGGATTGCGTATTCGAGCAACAGGTTAACGGTCTGCGCGATAGGGGAATCTTCGGCGACTTCGGCTTCGCTAACTTGTTGCGATTCACCGTTATCTTCGCGCTGGATATCGATAACTTCGTTGAGCTCTTGGTTGACGTCGCCACGGTAGTTTTCGAGAGCCTGAAGAATATTATCGCGAGGCGCGATGTAGATCTTGGTGTATTCGCCGATTTCTTTTTGGATAAAGCTGACTGCCTGAACGTCGTCAGGGTCGTCCATCGCAAGGTGGATTAGCCCATCATCGTCAACCTTAAAGATGATAGCGCTGTACTGACGAGCAATGCGTTCTGGAATGCGGTTTAAAATGTCCTGCGGAATATCGCGTGGATCAATTTCGATATAAGGTATGTCTGCATAGGCCGCAAATTGTTTACGGAGCTCGTTTTCTTCGATGAGTCGTTCGTCGACCACGAGGTCTTGTAGCGGGCGTGATGAACGGGCGCTCTCTTCTTTAAGAGAGTCGAGTTGCTCTTTTGTAGCCACACCGTTGCGCTCGAGCAATTTGACGAGTGTTTCATCTGAGATACGCATACTGCTTACGCTCTATTGTATCTGATTATATCGGTAAGCGCCATACCCAGATATGGTATACTAACAGTAGTATGGAAATAGAGGTGAGCTCTGTTGATGAAATGTTGGCATTCGGCGCAAAACTTGGCGCCGCTCTTCGTGGTGGTGAAGTAATTGAGCTGGTGGGTGACGTCGGCGCAGGCAAGACAACGCTTACAAAAGGAATCGCCAAGGGTTTAATGATTGACGACGAAGTTCAAAGCCCGACCTTCACGATTAGTCGCGTTTATGAAGCGCGCGATGATTTACATCTAGCACACTACGACTTTTATCGCCTTGTCGACGCTGGCATCATGAGCATGGAGCTGCACGAATCGATTAATGACCCCCGTGTCATCACGGTGATTGAATGGGCCGAAATCGTTGCTGGCGTATTGCCAAAAGATTCGCTCGCGGTGACGATTGTATCGCCGACCGAAACAGCGCGTCGTATCAAGCTTGTCGCAAATGGCTCAAAGAGCCAACGCGTATTGGGGCAACTCGCATGATAGTGCTATGGGATAGTTCGGATATGCTTTGTCGGTTAGAGCTTATTGATGGTGACGACGTACAAAAGTACGAGTGGCAGGCGAATCGCACGCTCGCACGTGATATGCTGGCTTTTTTGCGTGATAAGTTGGCGTTGCAAGATGCCACATTTAACGACATTACTGGCATAGGTGCGTTCCGTGGGCCAGGTAGCTTTACGGGTTTGCGCATCGGTTTGACAGTGTTAAATACCATTGCCAGCGCCAACCAAGTCCCGATTGTTGGATGTATCGGTGATGACTGGGAAAGTGGGTGTCGCGCTCGCCTAAATGCAGGCGAAAACGACGAAATTGTCGTACCAGAATATGGCGGCGACGCAAACATTACAAAGCCACGTAAATAATATTGCTAGTTTTAGCTTTTAAGCAGTACAATAAGGATAGTCTATTATATTAGGCTATCTGATACTTTTTTTAATTTTGAAATGTTCTAGTCGTAGTCTCAGTTATTTATACTTGATAATCATTACAGCTATATCTGTTACTAGACTATTCCTAGATAGAAAGGAACTATTATGTTTGAGACGTTAGCCGCTATCGTTGGTCTTCTTGCTGGGGTGGGTGGAAAGCTTGCCTATGATAAACAGCGCGAGACTAGCAGTAAGCATTCAGCCGAAAAGGCAATTGCACGCGCCCAGACCAAAGCAAGCGAAATCATCCTAAAGGCAAAGGACGATGCACTTCGCATCGAAAGTGAACGCCGCCGTGAGATGCAAAAAGTAGAGAATCGTCTGGCCGACCGCGAATTGTCACTCGATCGCAAGCTTGACGAGCTTGATAAGCGAAGCGAGAGACTGCGTAAAGCAGAGGACGAACTTGAAGGCCTTAAGAATGACATTCGTGACATCCGCCTTAAACAGCAAGAGAAACTCGAAAAAATCGCCGGCCTCAAAAAGAAGGATGCCGCTGAAAAGCTGATGCAAATGACTGAACGCGACATCAAAGAAGACCTACTAGGTCTTGTCACGAAAATGCAACAAGACGCTACCGACGACGCTGAAGAGCGTGCTCAGATGGTTATCCTTAGTGCGATGGAACGAATGGCGAGCGAAGTTACCGCCGAACGTACCGTTACTGCAATCAAGCTTGCCGACGAAGAGATGAAGGGTCGCATTATTGGTAAGGAAGGCCGTAACATTCAGGCGCTTCAGCGCGCGACCGGCGTCGACATCATGGTTGATGACACACCTGGCATGATCGTGCTTTCAAGCTTCGACCCTATCCGTCGCCAAGTTGCCCGTATGGCACTTGAAATGTTGATGAAGGATGGTCGCATCCACCCGGGACGCATCGAAGAAGTCGTTGCCAAGGCTGAAAAGCAAATTGAAAAAGAAGTCATTCGTGCCGGCGAAGATGCCGCTCGAGAAGTCGGTGTTACTGGCATTCCTAAAGAATTACTACAGTTGGTTGGTGAACTTAAGTTCCGTACCAGCTACGGCCAGAACGTTTTGATGCACAGTACCGAAATGGCGCATCTTGCTGGCTTGATTGCCGAAGAAGTCGGTGCCGATGTTCGGGTTACTAAGATTGCGACACTACTCCACGACATGGGCAAGGCTGTTTCTCACAAGATGGAAGGCAAGCATCACCATATTGGTGCAGAACTTGCGCGCAAGGCTGGATTGTCAGAAGATATTTGCCACGCTATCGAAGCACACCACGATGATATCGATGCAACCACGCCTGAAGCAATGGTAGTTCGCGTTTGTGACGCATTATCCGCAGCCCGCCCAGGTGCACGTAATATTTCTGCCGAGAACTTTGTTGAACGTATGCGTGACTTAGAAAACGTTGCTATGGGATTTAAGGGTATCGACAAGGCATTCGCCATTAGCGCAGGCCGTGAAGTCCGTGTTATCGTTCGCCCAGAATCGATTGATGACCTGAGTGCCATCAAACTTGCTCGTGATATCGCTACAAAGATTGAGAGCACGATGCAGTACCCTGGAACTATCAAGGTTAATGTGATCCGCGAAACACGAGCTATCGAATTCGCTAAGTAGACCATGCAAGAATATACCCCCGAAGAAGATCGAAGATGGCTTGCTTCACAGGAGCGACGAGTATCGAGTGCGGCAATCGCACTATATACCGCCGACGATCGTGTCGTAGTCGTTAAGGCCGGATACAAACGGTACTGGTCATTCCCTGGGGGTATTATCGATGCAGGTGAGACGCCGCTTATGGCGGCGGTCCGTGAAACCAAAGAAGAGGTCGGCGTTAGCGTCGATGGGGCGCTGTTAGAATTTTGTACCGTCGTCGACCGTGTCAGCACAGTAGCGCAAACGTATCAATTCATCTTTCAGGCACCAATCACCGACGATCAAATCGCCAGTATTGCGCTAGACGCGCGCGAAATCGCTGATTTTGCGGTCGTTACGCGCGAGCAAATTATACAAGGTGATCGAAATTATTCACAGTCTACAAAACAATGGGCCCAAGGGTTCATGGGATATACGGAACAGATTTTTGGTGCCGATATGCCCGTTGGTGACTAGCGTCGGCTCAGATCCACTTTACCAAGAGCTTTGGCTGTCATGACGATACGCTCAGCGGATGTACTGGATTCTTGCGTGTATATCGTAAGCTTAGCTATATCGGTAGGTGATTCAATCTCGGCGATTGTTTTAGGGCTTGGCTTTACGCTATCAACTTCGTAGCCGTAGCGGACGCCGTTATAGTCTACGACAAGCTTATCACCGACAACTAGCCTATCTATATTATAAAGCGGCGACTTTTCGATCGTACTCAAAGGTGTGGGTTGTATCTTGAACTTATAAGCAGTAATGACAAAGTTGCCACCGGTAACAGGATTACCCTGGTCGGCATTGCGCCACCAGCCACCAGCCTCGAGCGTAGATTCATCGCCCTTGTCGTAGGGTATATTCACGCCTATTTTTGGGATGATAAGTCGATTTTCTGATGCCTTAGGGGTAGGTAGGGATTGTACATTTATAGGCTTCGTTGCGAACAACGGTGCCGCGATGGGTGATACGAATAATGACGCGATATATCCGCCACCGATCACTCCAGCAAGTACCGCGAACGATGCGAATAAACGGAATGAAACCTGTGTTGGTTGCTTGTTTATTTTCAGCACGAAATACCCCTCTATCTGCCCCTGATTATATAGGATTTAAAGCCTTACGGCAACCTATTTAGCAAAGAGTAGGTATGTCCCAGAGAGCGTTTCTCCTTGATTCGCGCGTGCGTACCATTCGCCATTCGCAAGAATCGAACCCGACCATGACCACCCGGTCTGACCGTTCGCGTCTGCCTTGTTGTAAGGTAAAAATCTCTCGTAATTGGTCGTTGCATTAACAATCCGAACGGTGCAATAAGTATTTGGTGCTACGGTACATCCGCTACTCATCGAGGCGCCACTAGAGAAGCTATGTTCTGAACGACTATCGCCAGTTTGCCCCAGTTTTGGTGTCGCTACAACAGTTTCGGTAAGGGATTTACCGATGATGGTCGCGGTGTTTGTATTGATTACTCCATGGCCGTATTCATTCGTGTATACATTGCCGTTCATGCCTGCGACTTTTGTGGCCGATCCATCGACGATAGCAATAATGTCATCGACGCTCGAACTTGGGCGGACTGACTTAATGAGCGCGACGATACCTGTCACGATTGGCGAGGCGAACGAAGTTCCATATAGTGACCCTGAATATGCAGACGCGTAGTTGTATGGCACTGTCGAGGTGTTGATGAGCGGTGAATGCAGGGTGCCGGAACCGGGTGCTACCACATCTAGTCCTGGGCCGTAGCTGCTAAAGCTAGCGCGGGCGTCGGTGCTGTCTGTTGCGCCAACGGCAATAACGTGGTTATTGAGGGCGGGATAGCCCATCGCACCTGGTTTGCTTGGGTTGCATCCACCCTCTGTCCCGGTACCGCAGTTACCTGCAGCTGCGACGATTACGACATCGTTAGCGTAGGCGTAGTCGATCGCAGTCTGTAGGGCAGGGTCGTTATACTCGCCACCAAGGCTCATGTTGATGACGCTGGCACCATTGTCGACGGCATAGTAAATCGCTGGAACAACATCGCTAGTCGTGCCGACACCGCTATCCTCAAGCACTTGCAGCGGCATTACCTTAACTTGCCAGTTGTATGTCGCGATGCCTTTGCCGTTGTTGGTTTGTGCGCCTAACAATCCGGCAACGGCTGTACCATGCGATATTGCATCGATGCCTTGCGCCGAGCTGCTACCGGCTTGCGGCAGATTGTTGCCGCCACTAAAATTCCATCCACGCCAGTCATCGACGTAACCGTTGCCATCATCATCACAGGCGTTGGTGGCGCGGTCGACGGGTGCCGGGTGGCCACAGGTATCGGTCGCCGATGTCATGCCAAATTCGCCTGAGTTAATAAACCATTGGTTTGTAAGGTCTTCGTGTTGAAGCGCGTAACCGGTATCGATGACGGCGACGGTTACTGGTGTACCTGTGGTGACATTCCAGGCTGACTGTGCGTTTGTTCGGGACAAACTCCATGACGATGCGTATAACGGGTCATTCGGGGCTACGAAAGCGCGGTAAATATATTCTTGTTTGATGGTAGCTGCGATTTCGGCTTGTCGTGGCGCAACAGCACTAAGTGGAGCTTTGGATGTAGATGGCGCGGTCGGCTGGCCGGATGATTGATCGCCGGGTTTGTCTGTCTGGTTTGTGGTAGGGGAGTCTTTTGTCGTTGATTGATTGACATTGGCATCGGTTGATGGCTTGCCGCCTATTCCTTGTGTGCTGCTAATTTTTTCGGTTTGAATTAGTGTTGGGTTATCGGTAATGAGTGAGTGTGACTGGAAATAAATAATCAAACCCGACATAATACCGATGGATAAAACGGCAAGAAGCGCGAGCTGAACTGATGGTTTATGATGTTGCATGTTTGTTTTTATAACCAATAGCGTTATTATACCGTTTTTCGTAGCATTTATCTAGTGGGCAAGGGGCTGTTTTGTACGTTACCAAACATTTGAGCGATTGATATGAAGGGTGTGTACTAGTAGCGCTTGAAGGCCAAAATAGAAACCCGTGAATGCCGCGCAAATTGCGCCGATGACCATCACCATCTCGGTCGTCATTTGGTTGGTGGGTTGAGCAAAGACAAGTAGCGCCAATGCCAGTACCATGGCGCTGATTTTTAAGGCAATGACGATGCGGTATGATAATCTTGCACGTTCATTTTTTGTGGCTTTTTTGTGACGTGTAATCAGGGGTAATGCACGAGTTGCTGTAGCATGCGTGACTTTAGCGCCCTGTTTGCCGACTGTTTTTGGCAAGCGTACCAAAGTAACGATAGTAATTATTATCATGATAACCGTGACGATGCCTGCCATCGCCCAGGCAATGAAATCTGGCATATCAAACACAATAGGTGCCGGTTTTGGAGCGGATGAATCGTTAAAGAAGAATAGCCAGTCAAAATCTGGCGGTATACGTGGCAAGACTACCGTCATCATCGTCCATGCCCACTGAATAATGAGCGACATATAGCCGAGCGTACCGAGAGTATTGACGATCATCGTTCGTCGTTTATGGACGGTCTTCATGCTTTGATAATACCATTTTTAGTTGCCTCGCACATGCGCGTCGCTGTAAAGCAAAAACTATCTCTGTGATGAGATAGTTTTGATTGATTCAATATGGTCGGGGTGAAAGGGCTCAAACCTTCGACCTCTCGGTCCCAAACCGAGCGCGCTATCAACTGCGCCACACCCCGATAGGTGATTCTTGAAGTATTATAGTACATTCCAGAAATTATTTCCAGAGGGAATATTGTATATAACAGGTTAAGACACTAAAATGAGAGGTAATATGCATATACTACAAAAACTGAAGAACCTTAAACGTACCTGGACTACTAAAGATTCACTAATCGTTACTGCTGGGCTGGCGGTATTTGGAGCTCTGTCGTTCGGTAATATGTCTCGGTGGTCGATTTGGTTCGACGAAGCCTTCGGCGTGTATCTGATTCGCCATAGTTTTGCAGACGTGGCTAAGTTTACCGCTACCGACGTGCATCCACCGCTGTATTATTGGTTACTTAAATTATGGCAGGGTGCTTTTGGTGATAGCGAATTAGCGTTACGTTCGATGAGCATGCTGTTTATTATGATTGCCATGGTGTTTGTATACTTAATTGTTCGCCGAGCCTTCAGCCGTAATGCAGCGGCGTGGGTGATGGCATTCATGGCGATTTCGCCAATGATGATCAGGTATGCCGATGAAGCGCGTATGTATGGCCTTGCGATGGCGATTGTAGCGGCGGCAAGCTATGTGCTGATTGATGCGACTAATAAACCTTCGACCAAAAAATGGATAGTATACGGTGTGCTTGTATCGCTCGGTATGTGGACGCATTACTTTACGGCTTTGATATGGATAGCTCATTGGGTGTGGCGATACCTTGCTGTACGCACAGGCAATGCGAAGCAGACGTCTAAAGCATTTTGGTCTAAGGAATGGGTGCGTGCGCACATCGTTGCGGTCGGTTTGTTTTTGCCATGGCTACCAACGATGGTCGTACAGATGAGCAATGTGCAAGGTGGCGGCTTTTGGATTCAACCGATTACCGTTTCGACGCCGTTTAACTTTATTACGAATGTTGTGCTGTACCGCGAAAATGATGAAACATTAAGTTGGCTCGGCTTGTTAATGCTAGCAGTAATTATCGTATCGTTCGCGCTGGTGATTCGTACGTATTTAACGCTCAAAGCCGAACAGAAGCAACTGTATCGATTGTTTATCGCGATGGTGCTCGTACCTATGGCAGTGTTAATCATCGCATCGATGCCTCCGCTGCGCCCGTCGTTTATTGATCGCTATCTTGTAACCACCTTGCCATATTGGGCGGCCCTGATTGGAATCGCGGTGTATGTCGGGCTGAATAATAAGCGTACTAAACTGCTCGCACAGGTAACCGCTGGGCTAGTTGCGGTAGCTATGATTTTTGGCATTGTTCATGTATACGAAATCGGTAACTTTAATAAGCATTCGCTCGACCCTTTGCCAGTGCGTCAGACTGCGCAGGCGATTAGCAACGAAACCGCAGGAACGCAGCCTATTGTCGTGCTGTCGTCGTGGCGATTTTACGAACTACACTATTATGATAGCGCCAAGAACCCCGTTTACTTTGAAGCAACAGACAACCTAGTTTGGGGATCGTACGATATGTTACGCGAAAACGATTACCGCAAAGTGCGCGACACAGCTCAGTTTGCTCGCGAGAACGGCGGCAAGATTTGGTTCGCAGGCGACTGGACATATGGCAAGCCGGTGATGCCTCGCCAAGGCGAGTGGACGGTGCTCCGCGAAATCAAACTACCGGGCATCGGCGATAAGCAGTCGACGATACGTGCCGTAGAATTGCAACTTAAGTAATTATTTAGGCAATACTTTATTTAAGATCGGTGCACGGATAATTAAGTAGGTGCCGATAATCGCTAGTAATCCGAGGAGCGTATTGAACCAGGTCGCCCAAACTGTCGGTATGGTAAAGGTAAGGCCAAGCCCGATTAAGCAGATAACATAGCCGTGGGCGATGTAGGCTGTCAATGAGTGAGTGCCTAGATATTCAATAATGCCATAGGTGTATTTATGCAAGAACGGCGTAATGCGTTCAAAAACAAAGGCTAGGGTAGTAAACCATAAGCCTGCAATCAGTACGCGTAGCGGCGAGAAGAGTTCAATATCAAATACAGCTTCTGAGCCTTCGACAAAACCGCTTGGTAATGTTTGTGGCCAGAATATAGCGAGTACAGAGAGTGCCATCGTGATAAGGGTTGTGCCGTAAAGTGACCGGCGAACTTGCCTACGCCTCGGTTCGCCCAGCTGCGTCCATCGCGCGCGGATAGTATCAAAGTAGAACCCGACGAGGCTTGGCAAGAAGAATACGACCTGCCACTTCATCCATTCGATATTAAACTGCAGTCCTGCTAGGTAGAGTAAAAGCGTGCCGGCGAGCACGAGCCATGGTTGGCGTTTGCGGAGCAATGCAACGACGCCAATCGCGAGAACAAGGAAGATCGCATACAGGTAAAGGAAGTGGATCCACATGTGAGGTTCGCCGCTTGTTGCAAAACTGACGAACATATCCCAGTAATTTCGCTCACCAGTAGGTAGCGGTGTGAAGGGCATGTTCGTAACCTTACCCGACCATTCAATGGCGATATATCCCATGCTGACGATGAGCATCCAGACATAAAGTATCCCTGCTCGAATAAGCAGTTTTTTAGCGATATCCAAAAATGGTAATTTCAATCCTTTGAACCCGCGAATGTAACCAATTAAAAAGCCCGAAATCATGACGAATCCCTCGGCCGCGCTCATCCATAACATTCCTTTGCCCGAAACGAGTGCCCATAGGCTTGGGAAGCGCCATAAGTGATCGATGATAATGACGGCAATAAAGTATCCACGCAAGTAGTCGAGCGATAGCAGGCGGCTAGAAGGTGTTTTGGTAGTAGGTTCTGATTTTTTAGACATTATACCCAGTATATCAAACCCAAAAATGCTTTCTGACGGTGCGGTATACTAGGTATATGACAAAAGAACTTCCTTACGCTGCACCAGATTTTACGTTAACCGATAATAACGGCAAGTCTATTTCGCTGGCAGATTTTAGTGGCAAGTGGGTCGTTTTATATTTTTACCCTAAAGACGACACGCCTGGTTGTACAGTCGAGGCGTGTAGCCTGCGTGATGCTCGCGACGACATTACTGCGTTAGGCGCAGAAATAATCGGTATTAGTCGTGATGACGCTTCGAGTCACGAAAAGTTCAAAGCTAAACACATGCTCAACTTTACATTATTAAGCGACCCTGACCATTCGGTCATGGACGCATACGGCGCCTGGGGTCCGAAGATGTTCGGCAAAGAAGGTGTTCAGCGCAAGACATTTATCATTAATCCTGAAGGCCAGGTAGTAAAAGTGTATGGTCGCGTAACGCCGCTCGGACATGGCGAACAAGTAGTTCAAGAATTGAAGCGACTCCAAGCTAACTAGCGGGGTCGTTTGACGGCGACTTGGCGGGCAAGAGTGGCGAATCGGTCGTCGATTACCGTTGGGGCAAAGTCACCGTATTTACGTATGATCGCTTGCTCAATTAAATGGTCGGCGACAGCTGGATTTTTTGGTAATAGTGAACCGTGTAAGTACGACCCGATAACGTTGCGATAGCGCGCGCCTTCGGTTTCGTCTTTACCGTTATTGCCTGCGCCCTTGACGACGCGCCCAAAGGCCTGTGCGTTTGGGCCTAATTTAGTGAGCCCGCTGTGGTTCTCGTAGCCGACGATATCACCGAAATCCTTGCTCTGGGTGACGATATTTCCTATCAGGCGTTCATCGCCACCGTATGTTTCGACATCAAGCAGGCCGATGCCTTTGATCATCACGCCTTCACGCGTCTTAAAAAAGTGGCCGAATTGCTGGTAAAGGCCGCAAATGAGCAGCATTGGAACATCATTGTCGGCGAGCTCTTTAAGCTTTGGGCCGATTATTAGTAAGTCGTCGCCGATTTTAGATTGACCGCTATCTTGTCCGCCACCGCCAACGATTAAGTCGACATCTTGCGGGAACTCATCGCCAGGGTTGTACGATAACAAATTGACCTTGTACCCGTTCCATTCAAGGCGGCGTTTAAGAACGAGAGTATTACCCCAGTCGCCATAAATATTCATGTCGCGCGGGTACAATTGCAGTAGGTTGATTACTTTGTCGGTCATCGGATTACCTCCACGTCGGTTCGTTTTGAAAGTTCACGGCGCAACGCGAGCATGGCTGTATAAGAACAAAAGATTCGCTTAGGCTTGCCGCTGCCCGTTGAAATAAAATGATCAAGAGCCGTTGCTAACTTTGGTTCGACGTGCGACATTTCGACTTCGTCGTACTGTAAGCGCAGTGCCATATCGTATGCACGGACGCCGGTTACTTCGGCGACGCCTTCGTTGGATAGGCTTTCAAAATCAACATCCCAAAGCCAGCTCATGTCGCGGCCGTCAGCATAGTCATCATTAATAGCAATCATGGTGTGATATCCGGCAGGGTTGAATGACTTCAGGCTTAGGCGGAAGCCCGACGGGTTCTTTACCAACACTAATTCACATTCCGTTCCATCTACGACGAGTGTTTCGCCACGGCCGAATGCAGGCGTAACGTTGGCAAGTGAGTCGAGCATGGCTGTTTCGTTAAGTTCATCACCCATCACAACTCGCGTCATTGCAACGGCGCCCACGGCATTCTGGACGTTGTAGATGCCTTTTAGCTTAAGGTCGACCGGGTATTCTTTGTTATTAAAACTGATCACTGCGTGCTGGCCGTCGATTGATACCAGGCTGACGTCGTCGGCATATAAGGTTGCAGGGTGAAGAGACGCCGATTCAACATCTGTCTCGCGCATCGAATCGTCTGATGGGAACATGGTAATCAGACTAGGGTCGACGCCGTAACTGCGTACGGGAACATCGATGCCTTCGACAAATTTACTTGTGCCGAGTCGCGGGTCGTCGCGGTTAATAATAATTCCATCGGTCGTATATTCGGCGATTGTACGTAGCAGTCCGGCGGTTGCGTCAATTTCACCAAAGCGGTCCAATTGATCGCGCATAACGTTGAGCAATAAACAGTAGGTTGGTTTGATCGCCTTCACAAAGTGAACGGCATGCGCTTCGTCGAGTTCGAGTACGGCGATATCAGCATCAAGCTTGCCATGGTTGTCGACATCGCCTAACAGTGCAGCCGCGACACCGCGAGTAAAGTTGCTACCCGTTCGGTTGGTGAATACCTTCAGACCTTGGCCTTCAAGCAATTCAACGATCATCTTTGTGGTCGTTGTTTTGCCGTTAGTACCGCTAACAAGGACGATGCCTTTTGGCAGTTGCGCAAGAGTGCGAGCAATAAAATTAGGGTCGATGCGTTCGACGAATAAGCCAGGTAGCGCTGAGCCGCCGCCACGAGCAATCGCGAGTTTACGCACGCTCTTTCCAAGGAGTGTAGTGAAGTTCATAGGCATACGCTCTATTATAGCGTAATCTGAACCACTAAGGTACAATAGGGTTATGTTTATTGTGGGCTTGCTAACATGGTGGTATGGCGCCGGCTGGCAACAGCGCGTACTAGTGGTGCGCGAACGTTTGGTCAGTACTTTCGATTACTTTTCGATCGATCTTTTACTACGCACGCTCTTTTCGCCATTCAGGCAAATTTCGGCGGGTAGTGTACAGGGTCCGATTGGCGTTCAATTGCAGGCTTGGTTTGATCAGTTGATATCGCGTGTAATCGGTTCGTTCGTGCGTACGCTGACTATCTTTATTGGCATCATTACCCTAGCATTTGTTGTGGTGTTTGGTGTGGTATCGATTGTAACGTGGGCACTAGTGCCGCTATTGCCAGCAGTAGGTATCGTAATGGCGATGATTGGATGGCTACCATGGACAATCTAACATTCGATTACGGCAGTATACGGGCAAACAAAGCACGCTTTGGTCATCATTTGCGAGGAATTACGATTCGCTTTATGCCGTGGCTTGTTGTTTTGTTCCTATTGCTTGGTGTCGGACTGCTCATCACAGGGTTTGCCGTTGGTTGGGCGCTTATTGGGTTCGCGGCGTTCCCGTACGTAATTTATATGTGGTATCAGCACGACTTGCATCATTTGCCAACGGGCAGGGGTGAATCGGTAGACTCGCTTCTTTCTGGTGATATTTTAGGGCAGCTTTCGGCCAAACCGACGCCGCACGAGGTAGCTACTGCCGTTGGGCGCGTTTCGAGCGGGCAATTTATGAGTGCACGCTTTGGCTTGACGGCATCATTGTTGCAACAGATTGCAAGTGATGACGCTACAAAGATGCCGGAATTTTGGCGGTTAGCAAACGAGATTCGCATAAAGAACGGGCTAGCGCACATATCGGGGAGTGTATTGGCTGTCACGATTATTCGCAGCTTTGGTGACTACGAAAACCTTATTGCGCAGATTCATATTGATGACGAAGACCTTGACCAAGGTATTCAGTGGCAGAATCACTTGCGTCAACTTATCGATAAGCATCGCAAGCCTAAGCGTACTGGTGGCGTTGCTCGCGACTGGTCATTCGGGTATATTCCGCTCTTGACTCGCTTTGGTCAGAACATAAGTCAACAAATCAGCAACGGCGGCGGATTGCTAACGGTCGATGTCACGTCGCACGTGAGCGCAATCGAGCAGCTAATCGAAACATTCGGTGCAGGCGGTCGGCAGAACGCTGTGCTCGTTGGTAAAGAGGGCGCCGGTAAAACGACAATTATTCATGCATTCGCCGAACGACTATTAGACGCTTCGTCCAAATTGCCAGATAACTTAAAATTCCGCCAAGTATTTATTCTCGACTCCGCATCTATCATTGGTGCTGCGCCAGGTAGGGGCGAGCTAGAAAACTTAATCATGAAGATTCTTGGCGAGGCGTATAGCGCAAAGAACATTATTATCTGTCTTGATAACGCACAACTCTTTTTCGAAGAAGGTGTTGGAGCAGTCGATTTAACCAATGTCTTGCAGCCGATTTTAGACGCAGGGCGATTGAGGTTGATCTTATCAATGGACGAACAGCGATTCTTGCAAATTGGGCAACGCAACCCATCGCTCATTAATGCGCTAAATCGTATCAATGTCGCGCCAACCGACGAGCAAGAGACCAAGACTGTTATGCAAGAGCAGCTTATTTACACCGAGATCCAGCGTAACGTAACGTACATGTATCAGGCCGTAAAAGAGGCGTATCGATTGAGTGAACGCTACGTGCACGATTTAGCGATGCCAGGGCGAGCAATCAAATTACTCGAATCTGCGGCGAGCTACAGCGAAGGCGGCTTGGTCACGATGAATTCGGTTCAGCAGGCAATCGAAAAGACACTCGATGTTAAAGTGAGTGTCGCCAGCGACAGCCAAGACCGCGAAAAGCTATTGAACATGGAAGAGCTAATTCATAAACGAATGGTCAACCAGACGCGTGCAGTGAGCGTAGTTAGTGACGCACTGCGCCGTGCAAGGGCAGGGGTGCGCAATCAAAATCGACCGATTGGCACGTTCTTGTTCCTTGGACCTACCGGTGTCGGTAAGACCGAACTTTCTAAAGCGCTTGCCGACGTATACTTTGGCGGTGAAAACCGAATCGTGCGCATCGACCTTAACGAATATGTTCGCCCCGAAGACGTTACGCGATTAATTGCTGACGGCGCCGACGACCCAACGAGCCTTACTGCGCAAGTTATGAAGCAACCATTTAGCGTGGTGCTACTTGATGAGATTGAAAAAGCGGCACCCGAAGTACTGGCAACATTGCTACAACTGCTCGACGAGGGTATATTACGGGATATCAAAAACCGCGAGGTTAGCTTTAGGGACGCGATTGTCATTGCCACGAGTAACGCTGGTGCTGACCGTATTCGTGAGTACATCGAACGTGGCTACCAGGTGAATCAATTTGAACAGCAATTCGTAGATGAACTTATAAATACTAACCAGTTTAGACCAGAATTTTTGAACCGTTTTGATGAAATAGTCGTCTTTAGGCCATTTACAAAAGAAGAGTTGGTCCAGGTATTCGATCTAATTTTGGCGGGTGTCAACAAAACCCTACAAGTGCAAAAAGTATCTGTCGTCGTCGAACATGACGCCAAGTTACTGCTTGTCGATAAGGGCTATGACCCACGCTTGGGTGCTCGCCCGATGCGTCGTGTCATACAAAAGGCTGTTGAAAACACAGTAGCTAAACAAATGCTTAGCGGCACGGTTAATCCAGGTGATGTAATCACGATTACACTAGAGCAGGTAAAGCAGATTTTTGACACCCAAGACCAAGTAGCACAGCTAGCTACACCTCAGCCAGACAATACTCTTCAGCCCTAATACATTATTAATCTTGTGAATATCTTCACATCTGCGGGGGTGTGAGCCCTATATAATGATTGTAATGATATATACAAACGAGGCTTACTAATGGCACGATGGGATGAAATAACAAGCGTTGGCGATGTCGAGGATAGGCGGGGCATGGGCCCGGTATCTTGGCTGGCCGGTGGTGGTGGCATAATCGCAATCCTTATTACGATAGGGCTTAACTTTCTAGGACTCAATGTTTCGCCAGGGACAGTGCAGGATGTCGTTAATAACTTTCAGTCGTTAAACGGTAGCTCTGCGTCACAGACAGAACAAGATCCTGAGTTTAGGGGTGCTGATTCGTACGAAGTATTTGCACAAAAGGTGCTAGGCTCGACAAATGACACATGGACACAGGTTTTTGCGCGCAATAACCTGACATACCAAGAGCCTAAACTAGTTTTATCCCGTGACGCCACGCAATCGGGTTGCGGCGTTGCTACATCGCAAGTCGGTCCGCACTTTTGCCCGGGTGATGCTTCGATTTATCTTGACGAAACATTTTTCGATGAACTACATAGCAAGTATGGTGCCGATAAAGGCGAGGTTGCACAGGCTTACGTTATCGCACACGAAGTGGGCCATAACGTGCAGTCGCAGTTGGGTGCTTTTGGCCAAAATGGTGCAGCGTCTAACGAAGAATCCGTGCAAATCGAGCTACAGGCCGACTGCTACGCTGGAGTTTGGGCCTATTCGATTAAACAACTTGGTATATTTGAGGGTGATGAAATTAATCAAGCAATTAGCGCCGCGGGTGCGGTTGGGGATGATCGTATTCAAGAGGCCGCCCAAGGTTACACAAATCCTGAATCATGGACGCATGGCTCAAGCGAGCAGCGTGTCGCCGCATTTACTCGCGGATACGAATCAGGCAAGCCCGGCCTATGTAGCGGCTTTTAAGCTATTCGTTATTGTCGTCTAGGTTCACTTTAATGAGTACGTTCGATGGGCCGTCGTATGGATCAATGCTGTAATCTTCGCTTTGAGGATTAGACTGATCACGGAGCGCCTCATCGCGTACTTTGCTTGACACATTGAGGCGTATGTACTCATTTTTATCGTTTTTAAAGTGGTACTGAACGCCGGCGAGGGTTGGGTATGGTTCGTTGACAAAGGCAAAGCCAGCTTTTTCGATGTAATTGCGCACAGCAGCAGCAGTTATATCGACGTCAGCACTGTGCACGTATGTCCGTTGCGATGATTTTGTGCGCGTTTCATCATTTAAGTATGGCCGACGATCTCCAAAGATATCTTCGCTCGTGACGGTGTATTCTTTGCCAAGTTTTAGGCTGTCATAGATAGCCCGTATGCGAGTTTCGCGGTTATTGTTAGTCATATCCTCGTAAGCATTTTGCGCAAACCATCCACCCACGGCGATAATTGCTCCGGCAATAAGAATTAGCATGATTTTTCGTTTGATAGAGGTGCTCGAATTATGGTTATGCTTTTTGGTCATAATAAATATTGTATCATGGCTAAATTCGTCTAATATTCTGAAACTCTGCGGGTGTGGTATTAAAGACTTTGATACTAGCGCTCAGAAAATATATAATAAGTCACAATGAAGAATATTTTAGTAAGCACAGCAGTAAGTATAGTAATGGTAATTTCGATGGGAGGTGGCGTTATGGCAGCGAAACCATCAGCAGGTGGTGGCACTAAAGGTCCTACTAAGCTTGGTATTGATGTTTCTTACCCACAATGTGGTAAGACATTGCCGGCCGATCACGCATTTGCTATCGTTGGCGTTAACAATGGCCTCGCAAACAATACCAATCCTTGTTTTGCAGAGCAGTACGCATGGGCATTGCAGAGCACAGGCATCACTGGCCAGCCAAAAGCAGCGGTGTACGTGAACACGGCGAACCCTGGTTTGGCAGCGAGTGTATGGCCACAAAGCAACGTCTTAGCTGACGGCACAACAGTCAGTAACCCATATGGTGAATGTACCGGAGCAGAAGGTGCAGCATGTGCGTATGTATATGGTTGGACGCGCGCTAAAGAAGATGCGACAATCCGTAACGTACCAACCCCCGAAAGCCAAAAGTGGTGGTTAGATGTCGAGACGACCAATAGCTGGTCTGACACTGACTTCGTTGCAAACGCAGCAAGCCTCGAAGGCATGACTGCATACTTCAAATCAATTGGTGCGCAAGTTGGTGTGTATTCAACTGGCTACCAGTGGAACACAATTGTTGGTAATTTAGACCCAACGAGTAATTTAAACGGCCTTGATTCTTGGCTAGCCGGTGCGTTGACACAGCGTGGCGCCGAAGCAAATTGTGCAGACCCAGCACTTACTCCAACGAGCAAAGTCACTATGACACAGTTCGTATCAAAGGGCCTCGACTACAACGTATCTTGTATCTAGTAGTCGCTAGCCGCAAATGTGGTATAATAGCTTAGATATAAAAGATAGGAATAGTAATGGCTAAACACAAAGCTTGGCACAGTGCCGATCGCAAGCGTGCTTTGAAGAAAAAACTCAAAGCGCTCAAAAAGAAATTGAACCGATAGTTCCTTCTTTTCTAAAACACCCACATCGCGTGGGTGTTTTTGTTTGTGCGTGTTTATTTGCCTCTAAGTTTAATCGTCTTAAGCACTTTTCGCTGTTGCCAGTCGCCACCTGGGAACATATCGATAATAGATAATGCGTCAAAAGTGACTGTATCGTCTTTATTCATGCGTCCATGTTTTTGCACGGTACTGTGGGGCAAGAATCCTTTGTGTATAAATTCGGGATTGTTAAACTTTGCGCCAGAAAGTTCTAGTAGGCTTACTATGCCATCATGGAGGATCTGTAAGTCTGGCGTGTTTTTGATAAGCGCAACGTGTACGTCTGCATTTGGGCCGAAGTAATTGTCGTCCCCGACGGTTGTTGTAATCGGTGGTACATCTTTAAGCAATATCTCGAGATGTTCGATAAAATGAGTTCCCATTAAGTCTACTGCAAAAATATCAGCAACTGTCGTATGGAGCGGCCAGTTGGCCATAGGATATTCTTCGCCCTCCTTGATATCTTCAAAGAATTGCACGATCGTGTATTTTTGCGAATAAGTCATAGAATGATTCTAGCACTTTTAATCATCAAGACTGAAAATTGCTGGCAAGCGGTACTCATTACGATGCGCGTCGTATGGCATGTATGTAAGCCGCCCATGCAGCAAGTCCTGTCATGCTGCAAAGTATTATTACTACGGTAGAGTCGGAATAGATGCGACTAAAAATCCCGCCAGCTATTGTTGTTGCCAGGCCGCCTATGGCAGCTGCGACGGTTGCATCGGTAAGCCTTACGACATAGTTATTTTTTGCACTGCGCGAAGAAATAAAGGATATGACGAGCATCACGACGAGCGTTCCCAATGGAATGACGCTGTATAGTGCCGCGCTAAGATTGTTATCTTTGTGTTGTATGGTGGCGAGTAGGCTGATTCCGCTCATAATAAAGACTCCTGCAAAGCTGCCCATTAGCAATAATTGGAACGGTTTGAATTTGATGAGCGAATTTTGTTTATGGACGACAATGTACCAAATACCCAAAATCATCATAACTAGCGCTACGGCAAACGATGGCCAGAACTGCATGATTTGCCCAGGAATAAATGGTACATCTGGTATGGGGATCCATTGCCAAGATATTGTCGTGGTGAAGAGCCATAGCCAAAATGCCGTCACGCCAAACAATACGCCATTGTAATGGTGCTCTAACTTAGACTTAACTTTTGTTGCGCGATCGCCTGCAAAATATGCGATGAGCGGTGGCAATAAAGCCGAAAGTGAAATAATAACAAAGAGCGTTAGGACTCGTTCGCGGATAGCAGCGGGTCGCCCCACTATCGAATTTGTTACCTGGGCTATGTTAATGATTTCGGTAATTACCATGACGCTAAACATGGTATAGCCAGTTATAGCGGTGACTTTCATTTTGTGCAGATTGATTTTTGTGTTTACATTCATCTAAGCATAAGAATAACCCACGTAGAGTGGGTTTACAATAGAATCGGATTTGGTACCCCGGGCTGGGCTTGAACCAGCGACCTTAGGCTTAGAAGTCCTCTGCTCTATCCAACTGAGCTACCGGGGCGTACGTAATAGTATAGCAAAGTAAAAACCATGCTGATAGCACATGGGTTATAACCAAGTAAATTAACCATCCTTTCGGACGGGCAATTTACTTGGCATACCCTGGTAAAAATGTTCAGAACAAATTGCTATCAGACAGTTATAGATATTGCTAAAGCGGTAAGTCTTACTCGACAATACCTCAACCAACCCTCGAATGTAGTTTAATAACATGATAATTTATTTTTAAACAGTTAATTGAGGCTGTGCTCAATATTATTGCGGGCATTTGTCTTCGGTAACTCGAACAAACAAAATCTTTTCTGAGTTATCAAATGTGTAGGTGTAGTCCATTGCGATATCTTCTCTTAATATTTTTCTGGTATCAGCATTATCGCAAATATTAGGTACCAGAGTGGCACTCATTGAATCTTCAGTAACAGAATCAGGATCTGCGCCTTGAATAACATAGCTATAAGATATCGAATCAGCGGTACCTGAGATAGTTTGTAGGGTAGTGAATTCGTCAACTTTCTGCGGCAAGGTTGTATTAGCATTTGCATAACTAACTGCACCATCAATTAGTTCTATTTTGGATGGTTTACTAATTTCGCTACCTATAAAACTACCCGCTTCATGACCGATAAATCTGCCCCCTGCTATAAAGCCCAATAAGGCTATAACTGATATTATTCCGCTTAGGGTAATGTATCTTTTTTTGCTTGTATCGTTTTCTGTTTGTAGAGTATTACCGCAATTTTTGCAATATTTAGCTGATCCGGTATATTCATTTTTACAGTTTTTACATATCATGTTTAGCTCCAGTATGAATTGTGTCTCTAGTATACGCTAAAATCATTTAAAGGGCTCAAGCAAATAAAAAGCACCTCACGAGAAGCGCTTTCAACATAACTACTTTGGTGTGGGCTAGTAGAAGTATTCAGAACAAAATACGATCAGTCCATTGTCTCTACCGCTAAAGAGGTGAAGTTAGCCCAACAATATCTTACGGTGAGCTGTCCGCGATCACGGAATGAGCTATGTTATATAGTAGCCTAATCGCTTGATGGCGGATTTAGAGCGTAATCTAACTGCTCTTTAAGACCATCTCTGGCGGATGAGCTTATATCTCCGCCTGAAATTTCAGTTTGAACTCCATCAAACACCGTGTCATAGCAGTGATCGCCAGCTTCATCGCCAAAGTATTCTGTTACGATGCTGCATTCATTTTGGGCATTTTCAGATAGCTGATTATATTGTTCGACGATAATACTCGTTATCTCATCGTTCGCTTCGCTCTCTTCAATAACATCTGTGATTGTGTAAGTCGCGTTTTCGCCCATGACAGCATACCATTTATGCCCAGCGCTTGCGCCAAACAGTAAATAAATGGCTACAACAGTTGCAATAGTTGCCCAAATCAATAATCCGCGGTCTAATACTTGCTTGTCTTCTTTTGTAGTGCTCATTCTAATGTTATATTAACATATCCGTTATTAGTTATTGTATAATTTACTATTTGTTTTATAAGAAGTAATATAGATATAACTTATGAAAAAGAAATTGAAAGTTCCACATCCTAAGATTGTCATCTTGCTATCATGTGTATTTATATTAGGTACTGCCGCCATTGCAATCGCTTATAGCTTATCTTCTAGTAGTGAAGAAAGTACTACTCCACCAGTTGCATCAGAGCCGATTCCTATCGCTACCGATAATAAGCCGACTGAGAATCAGGATGCACCCATAGATACTAATGCGGTTTCCGAAGCCGTAACCTCTAATTCAACCATTAGGCAGAGTGATAGCGGTAATCCAAATCCTCCGTCTTCGACATCAAGACCCAATTTGCCACCAGTGTGTACTACAAAGACAACGCCCTATAAGTATGTATTCATCAAAGGTACGGGCCCATACAACACTGGTTACGATGGGAGTGTAACGACATGTACTTATGCCGACGGAAGACCGTCCTACACAGTAGGTGAGTATCCAGTTGTTGATAAGGTCGTCTATCTAAATGTGACAACTGAGTACTATGTTGCCGCAGAAGAGATCTGTAGATCGTATCCTAGCGAATATCTACAGGCGTGTATTGCAGTTGTGATGCAGCAGTAGCTGGCCCTACATAGATGAGCGCTACTCATTCGGTCACTACATTAACTTTTTAACTGGGTCTATTGTTTCGACACTGATAAGTGATGGATTTTCCGTAAACTTGTGAAGGTAGAAATTGTCACTTAGTTCTGTTGGTATAGCTTTAAGTGAAGCAAAATTAGGAAATATATGGGGTACATTAGTGGATTCATCGAACCTCGACGATGAAACTCCGAGAAGGCCTTGTAGGTTTGAAGCCTCAGTAAACATAACACCATCAATAAATGGGAAGTTATCGCCAGGGTATAGAAATTGTTTAAGCACGGTTGTGCCGTTACTCTTCTCCTGCGTGGGCATGCTGGTATGTGTAGATCTTGGTATCTTAGGGTCTAGAGCTCCACCATCAGTCCTGAAATGTATCACTGGGTCGCCCATTGGTATAACAGCCCTCTGAAAGTGCTCTATGTCAGGACTAAGTGCACCAGTAGGAGGAAAACCAGATATTGCAATGAGTATAATATCCTCACTACTTACTACTCCTCGGTCTATGTAATTACTCTTGATTTTGGTCGCTTTAGTATAAAGACTTGAAGAGTAGCGAAGTGTCATCTGATCCTTCGGGTAATCAGACAGTCCTTCGGATTTTAGCATGGACTCATGTATCTTAGTCAGTTCATCGCCAGGCGTTACCAGGGCCGCTTCAATCCATACTTTTTTATCATCAACCATCACGCAGAAGTCTGGTCCCGACCCGTCAGTCGGTATGAGTTCCAGCCTCGTAAGCCAAAGCCATTCCGCAAGCTCCAACTCCCAGAGACGGGCGAAGAAATCATGGTTGCGTAACTGATCTAGAAAATTCCCATCCAGATAATGCAGCAAACCTTCTTCATAACTGGCTTTGTCCATCCATGCACGAAGATCTGCGAACCTTTCATGCGTTCTGTACCATTCGTACGCGTCGTCGGTACCTGCTTCTGTCCAAATGGATGAGCTGTTTACCATTCTATGCTCCGTCATTAAATATCTTTCTCATATCGTAGATGTGTGCGTTATCGAGTCAGCGGGGGGATAACCCCCCCCGCTGTTCGATAGCTAGATATTGAGCCTCATTGCGGTGATGGCGACGTAGTCGTAGCAAGAACGCCAAGTCGCCTTATCCTTACCGAGCTTATTCGGATTTCGAATCTCTAACGCCTGGTCACCAAGTCGCTGAATTAGTTCGCCCTTAATATCTTCGTAGAATTTTACAGGATCCTTCTTCCAAGAAGCGCGATCGCCGTTAATCTCGATGAGCCCCCTGAATGCTGCAAGGACAGGGTAGATGAATGCCCCCGGAATAACGTACTTCGTCTTAACTCCTGTAAATGGTAGCTCTACTGTGGGAGCATTTTTGATGTTAACCCCCATTAGGCTGCCGAACTTACCGCCGTTGGCATTATAAGTGCCGGGCATGTCCGCGTAGATAGTGTCCCGAAGTTCTAAAATCTGAGGTAGAAGCGGTAAATACTTCTGCAACCGTTCTCGATTTTCTGGACTATCGGCATAATTCAGTACCGCAGCTTTTCCTGAGTAAGCGATAATTGGGTGATTCGCGTCATCAAAGCCCTCGCGGTCGAAACAGACCAGGTATGACAGGATGTCTTTGATATCGATGTCCTTCTTGCTGCCGTCGGCGTTGAACTCGATTTCTTTATATGCAATCCGGTCGGCAAACGGTTCATTCTGAAGGACGTCCTTGATGGTCGCGAAGTGGTTAAGTAGGTTCGCGATACTCTGATCCTTAACCTGAGTTGAGGTATTCCGTGCAGAAACAATTTCCGTAACCTCTTCTTTATCGGTAAATCCACCCAGTAGCTCAAGTTTTACATGGGCGTTATTTAAACTGGTGGTTGCTTTATCTTCGTCCTCTAGTGAGTCGAAAACATCTTGAATGACCGCATATGTATGACCACCATCCAATAGGCCATGGATCGCCTGGTCTGAGAAGTCGACATACATGTCACCGTCTTCGTTGTTGTATTCAACCTTATCCGTCAGTAAGGTGATGCCGCGATTTCGAAAAAGAAAATTTTCAGGGGCATCATTTAGCGATTGTGCGATCTTCTTAGCGACATTCGAAGTGATTTTTGAATCACGCGGGTTAATATCGCGCCAGCTTTCTAGGTCCTTCGGCAGGTCCTTGGCCCGCACTACTGCTAGATACATTTTTTTACCTTCTTTTTCTGAAGGGTTTTCAACGCGCCGGAATGACACCACCGGCATGGTAATTCGTGTTGTTGATGACATAATCATCTCCTCTCATAGTTATTTTAATTACTATGCGAGCTCAGATCGCCAAGGTTTGATTCAAAGAGATTCAAATGCTAGGTTTCCTAAGCACCTTCTTGAGCTTTCGCTACAAGCACTGGAGAACGGGGAGTGACTGTATCAGCATCCGTCCTACCAACGACCAATTCCGCATAAGAAATTGATGAGGTTGTGAATATATTATACATGTTCTACTAAGTAAATTCAAGAATTAGCGACGTCCATGGAAAAATAATAGCCCTAAAAGGACTACTATTAAGCATAAGTTCTTTGGTGCGGGTGGAGAGAATATCAGGATATAAACCTTCCTCACTCGTGAAAATAAGCAAGCTGATTTTTCTCTCGTTTCGTCGCTTTATCGAACTCTGTCTCAATTCGCTTCGCTCAATCGAGCCGAGAGTTCAGTTTCAACTCAGACCAAATAAAATGCCCCTCCTTTCGGACGGGCGTTTTATTTGGTGCGGGTGGAGAGAATCGANNATACTAGCCACTGTACTACACCCGCAGACTTCAAGTATTGTATCATTTTTATGCGCTATAATAAAGGGTATGGATTCACAAGATCGCGACATACACGAAATTCCCATTGATGACCATCCGGTCAGCCATGCGGCTAAAAGTGATGATCAAGGTATGCTTACGGTGCGGCCACTCCGCCCGCAATCGTACGAACAACGTCGGCATATCGAAAAGAACCGCGAACATATCGACCCTTACCATACCGCTGGCGTAATACACGGCTATCGCCACTCGGCAAAAGACGCCAGGAGTGCACAGCAAGCAGTACGATCTGTGGCTACTGGGCCAATGGCGCCGCAGCGCATTTCGACACTCGCGCAAACAGCGTCGGCGCGTACACGTAAGCATGGTGGTTACCATTCATCGCCATTTGCACGCAATCAGACGGGTGATGCGCCTGCGCCGAATGTGCCGGCTACCGGCGCGCCAAAGGTACCAAAGAAATCTTTCAGCGAACCGCAAACGCGAAAATATAACCCGTACGGGTAAATAGCAGATGACAAATAGGGAATTGTTTGCTACAATTGGATAGCATTCATATGGCGAATGTAGCTCAGTTGGTTA
>DJVK01000013.1:0-7426 GCA_002441145.1 Candidatus Saccharibacteria bacterium UBA6258
ATGCGGCCGAGCTCGTACTTACGGCGACTGAACAATATGTCAGCCGCGCCGGATTGAAGCTTGCCAGCGTCGCAACTAAATTTCACATTGATTTTGCCGATAAAGTCGTACTAGATGTTGGTAGTAGCACCGGTGGATTCACTGATTATGTGTTACAGCACGGCGCAGCGCGCGTGTATGCGATTGACGTTGGTACCGAACAGCTACACCCGAGTTTGCGCGGCCACGAACGCATCGAATTGCACGAAAAGACCGATATTCGCGACTTTAAACCTGGTGCAACTCCTGATGTTGTCGTTATCGATGTATCATTCATCAGTTTGCGCGATGTCTTACCGCACGTTGCTAAATTATCTGGGCCGAACACGATTATACTAGCGATGGTAAAGCCGCAATTTGAAGCAGCTCGCAACCAGATAGGCAGTAGTGGCGTCATTAAAAACGACAGCGTGCGCCGCTCAATTTTAAAAGACTTCGAACAGTGGTCTAAAGCGCTATTTATGACCGTTGATAAAGCGGATAGCGAAGTAAAGGGCTCTCGTGGCAATCAAGAACGATTTTATAAGTTGCGTATTGTCAAACACTAGTCATTTAGCTTTACAAAGACTTGAATATATGCTAATGTAATCTTAACGCACACCATCGGGGTGTGATGTTGCAGTGCCCATTGGATGGTCAGCTTATAAAGAGCTCCCTGGTGGCGCTTTTTACAATCTGATCATCTCTCACTACGTCCCGAAAGGACACCATCGTGAAGAATCGTACCATTGGACTGCTGGGACGAGGAGCAGGGGCTGTCGCGTTCGCGACGCTCTGCGCGCTTCTCCCGGCACCTGCTGCAAACGCGGCGGAGGGCGACCCCGTGGTCGTCATGATCAACCCGCCGACTCAGACCTGCATCGCAGGCGAGGCGAACGACGAGATCAGCGACCCCGTGATCGTCAGTGGCGGTGAGGCCATCGAGATTGCTCCACCCCAGTGGAGTATGCCTGACGCCGACGGCGTCAGCACCAAGATCATCGAGGTGTACTCGGCGCTCGAGGGACCTGACTGGGTCTTCGCACCCGATTCGTGGAAGGGTGACACCTTCTACGACTATGGCGGCCCTTGTGGCGGCGAGACGGAGGTCATCATCATTCCGATCCCGTCGGCTCCGGCCACGACGCCCGACGACTTCACCAAGGAAGGTGACGTCAAGTGGCTTCCCGAGGCTGACACCGTTGACGCGGTGTGGAGCTACAACGATAAGGGCGAGCTGCTCTTGACGGCGACCGAAGGGCGCGAGTTCACCGATGGCAGTACGGTCCACAACTATGGCCTGCCGCCGGACGTGTACAACCCGCCCACCGACGACCCAGGAACCGACCCCGACGACGACCCAGTGACTCCTCCTGACAACGGTGGGGGAACTGGCGGCGACGACAACGGCAGCGGTGGCAACACGCCCCCCGCGGGCAACAGTGGTGGCGACAACACTGGTGGCAACACCGGTGGCGGTGCATCGACACCCGACACGTCCAACGACGGCAAGACCAGCGTGGACACGTCGAAGGGTGATGACAAGCAGAACAACACCGGAACCAACCAGGTCCGACGCCCCGGCCACAACGGCGCGGTCGTCACCGACGACACGTCGTCGAGCCTGCTTGGCTGGTCGGCTGCATCGGCGTTCGCGCTGATGATGGCCGCTGGTGTGATGCGGGCGCGTCGCAAGCGCGTCAACATCAACTGAGGTGATCAGAAGGGTCTTCCCCGGCGTGGCATTCGTGCTGCGTCGGGGAGCCCAACCTCTCAATATCCGCATGCAAGCCGCATGTGGTTTTTTATTGCATATGATTGAAATTTATCAATTAGTATTGTATAATAGTATTAGTATAGCCCTTTAACTTCAACATCCCGAAGGGGAGTGATTCAAATGCGGGATTACCGAAAGGTAATGTTGCTCGCTGCGGTTCTTGCCGTGTCGTCCTGTAGCCAAGCGCCGAATCCCGTCACGGTTTCGACCCTTCCTGCTACGGTTTCGACCACTGTAACTGTAACTGTGCCGTCATCGTCACCGACGCCGACATCATCGACATCCACATCCACAGCAACAAGCACTACTCGTAAGGTATCGCCACCAAAGGTGACGCAACCGCCTACCGTCAAACCGGTCAAGCCCGTTGCAACACCGCCACCGACTACGTGCACGAAGTTCCAACAACCGTTCGTCGCCACGCGCGTCGCACTTATGCGCTTGTCGATTGATGTGCCCGTGACGGTGCAGCCATTGGTAAACGGCACGCTCTCTGTACCATTTACCGGTGCCGGTGTTGACCCCAGGCGATCATTCGCTTGGCAGGTCGACAATCCGCGAGTCGGAGCGCCTGGCTTGCAGTACTTCGCTACGCATACCTATATCGGCAGTGTTGCGATCGGCAACCTACTCGGTAAAAGCGGCGGCGCGAAGAAGGGTGACATCATCAAGGTGTACGGCGCTTCTGGCCAGGTAGCGTGCTATCAGGTCAGCGACGTGTTGCTTTATGACGTCGCTAGCGTACCATCATCACTCCTGAACGCTCAACCCGCGCACTCAGAGATGCTCATCGAATTCTGCTGGAGCTATAATTCCAGCACGAAGATTTGGGAGCAACGAAAGTACGTGCGAGCCCGGTTGATGTGACAAGAAAGGAGCTATGCTTGCCCCTTGTTCCTCCGGTAAAACGGGTGGAGCAGGGGGCTCGCTTGCTTTAGGCGGTAACTCATTTATAGAATAAGCTATTTACAAAAATAGTCTTCTATGGTAATATGTAGTAACTTGTGTAGCGTTAATCGCTTACATCGGTGTTTAGTTTTATCGGACGAATGACCAAGTAAATGGCTCTCCGATAGATCCGTTTACAATCCGATTATCTCTAAACGTACCCAACCACTGAGGAGTTTTCATGAGCAAGCGTTCTGGCATTCTCGCGGCCTCGGCCGCACTGGTGTTCACCGTGACCGCTGGCGGTCTCGTGGGAGTCGGCAGTGCTACTGCCGCTCCGGGTGGCGCCAAGGGTCCCAAGCCGACTACAACGACGTCGCCCATCACCGACCCGGTCGAGACGACGATTTACGCCCTGTTCTGCTCCTACTCGGACGGGACGCTGACGGCGCGCTACGGGCCCGTCACGGGCGAAGACGTCTACCTGACCTACCCCGACGCCGCCGGCGCCGAGGTCAAGCTCGGCAAGTTCGACGCACAAGGCTACGCAAAGGTCCGGAAGCCCAACAACATCCGCACCTTCAACGCCACGAGACCCGGCAACGCCGAGTACGGTGACGCAAGCGTCATCCTCGCTTCCTGCACGCTGGCGTGATACGCTGACACCTCGCGGTGTCGCACAAGAGATAAATCGGATTCCCCCTCGTTCTATTGCCGTAAGGTGATGGAGCGGGGGGTTTCTGCTTAGTTAGAGCTATTTAGATACGTTGAACCTAAATTCAACGATGTCGTCCGGTTGCATGACGTACTCTTTGCCTTCGGTTCGCATTTTACCTGCAGCGCGGGCGGCAGATTCTGAACCGGCGGCAACAAGGTCGTAGTAGTCGACGATTTGTGCGGCAATAAAGCCACGTTCAAAATCGGTGTGAATAACGCCGGCAGCCTGTGGGGCAGTAGAGCCCTTTTTAATCGTCCAGGCGCGAATTTCTTTTGGACCCGCCGTCATGTAGCTTTGTAAGCCGAGAATATCGTAGGCAGCGTGAATCATCTGGGTTAATCCTGCTTCGGGGATGTCGTAACTCGCGAGTAGTTCCATGGCATCGCTTGCATTGAGGCCTTTTAGCTCGTCTTCAAGCTTAGCGCAAATAAACAGGGCAGGGGCGCCATTCGTAAGGTCGCGAAGGCCTTGCTTTGCTGTCTCGTCGCTCAACGTTTCTTCGTTGACATTGAATACATAGATAACAGGCTTTGCCGTTAACAGGTGAAGATCGGCAATATATTCATGAATAACATTTTTACTCTCTCCGACTAGTGTTCCGGCCTCAAGCTCTTTTTTAAGTTCTTCTAGATATGATGATATTTCGCGTGCTTTGGGGTTAGACTTTGCCTCTTTGTGTAGTTTCATTAGTCGTGCATCAATTGTTTGCAGGTCGGCAAGAATCAGTTCGGTATTAATCGTTTCGATGTCGCGCTTAGGGTGCACATTATTTTCGACATGAATGATGTCGCCGTTTTCGAATGCGCGCACAATGTGCACAATCGCATCGCACTGACGGATATTAGCTAAGAACTTGTTGCCCAAGCCTTCGCCTTTGCTCGCGCCAGCTACGAGGCCGGCGATATCGACGAATGTTACTGTAGCGGGGAGGATTTTTTCGGACCCGTACATACGAGCTAATGTTTCGAGCCGTTCGTCAGGAACGGGAACGATACCGGTGTTAGGCTCGATTGTTGCAAAAGGGTAATTAGCCGCCAAAATATCATTATTTGTCAGCGCATTGAACAGGGTTGATTTGCCGACATTTGGTAAGCCGACGATTCCGATAGATAGACTCATATTAGGTATATTATATCAGAAATTATGCGATTGCAGGCGGTTACTTGTGCGTGCTATCATAAGCGGTAAGAACATTGTTATGAAAAAACTACAAAGGCCATTACTCTTGATCATCGCAGCCATTCTTATGGCTATTCTGGTTGCGAGTGGCTCGCTGCTGTGGCGTTACATCGAATCTCGACAAACTGCCAATGATGGCAAGGGCTCGGGCACGACGAAGGCCGTGGTCGTTTCGAACGTTTGCACTGACGATATAGTGACGCAAGTCTCACCTGCGTTGGGTGCGAACGATATCAGCGCGACGCGTGTAGTGGCTGAGAAAATTATCAACAATAATAATTACTACGGTGACGTAAATTGTGGGTATATTATGACACGCTATTATTTGATGACTGGCGACAGCGATAAGGCAGGCGAGGCGCTCGACGCTATGGAAGCGGCTCGAGCAGCTGGCAGTGAGTATAGTTTGGCATTTAACCCGCCGGTAATGCCAATTGCCGACCTACGCACCGCTCTTCAAACTTCTCGAGCTCTCGAAACCGAAACGAACAAATACGAAAATGGCACAGATGATTTGAATGAGGTGGATAAAGAATGGCAAAAAAACAACTAGCCATCGTAACTATAGTTTCGATCGTAGTGGCGGCTCTGATTTCGTTAATAAGCGGTGGTGGTGCGAGCGCTCTTTATACAAGAGCTGAAATTGAAGAAAAGTTATCCAACGGTGTTCAAACAGCGGTCAACTGGGACTGGAACACCTGCCGGGAACATCTAAAAGACTATAGCAGTGTGTACTTCGATTCCTCAGGTGGCGGCCAGTTGCGTACCGGTGGAATAAATAGCGGCGCATCTTACAAGACAAATACCTGGCTGTCACAGGCAGGTCAAGGGAACATATCGGTGCCGATATCTGTCGCATACGGCACTACCTCGATCAGTCTACAGGTGAATAGCGTAGTATTTTTATGTGGTCCGCTCGTTAATGCAGATTTTGGCGAATCAACATCGATCAACGGTGCTAAAATAGTTAACGACACAACTAGGTGGGTGCAAAAGGCAAGCGACGAAAACGACAGATATCCGAATCGAGTCGGTAGTAACTGGATGTATCCATCGCGCACCTACACCTACACCCTAATTACTGACATCAGTGTTGCACCAAGCCCTGACACGACGTACGGTGGTACTACGACAGGCGCCGAAGGAAACACTATCAAAATTTCTCGTAGCAACACAAGCCGATATTGGATTGCACCACCAATTCCTGTAACCTATAAACCGGCTATACCAATCACGAAAAACGGAAAAGTGACGGTTTATATGAAGTATAAAGAGTTTTCAGCCTACCACAGTACTGATTTGTACGCTGCGACAAAGCGCTGCGCGTTACCAGATGGGAGCGTATATCAGGTAGTCAATGGCAATATGGATATAACGAGATGTAAAGAAAACACACGTACGCTCGCTGTTACCATTACGGTGCCTGAGAATTACGCGCTCACTCCAAAGCTGACGACGAGCCCACCAGTGGTCACCTCGGACAACCCTGTTATCTCCGTCAATCCATCAGTGACCAATGCTGGCCCAACGGCATCATCCTCAGTTGAATGGCGTGTAACGAGGTTCTTCGTTGCCCCAGGCAATAACTACGTTACTAAAGGCGCTGGATCATACATCCCATGTGAAAAGTACACTGGTCACATCTCTGGCACTTGTCAGACAATTAAGAGCGGGTCTAGAGACTTTGCGCTAGGTAATACGAATCTTGGATCATTTGACGATGCACTTAATGGTCAGCCGTATGGTACAGAGGTGTGCTATGTGACGTCAGTCAATCCGCAGTCGACAGCTAGTGCCACGTGGTTGCATACGGCACCCCAGTGTTCGGTATACGGCAAGCGGCCGCTCGTTCAGATATGGGGCCATGATTTACGCACAGGTAGCGCATTGATCGCTGCTGGTAACAACGGTGCGGCGCAAGTGGTTGGTGTTGTCGACAACATCGACAGTACGACATATAAGGGCGACTGGGTTGAGTATGGTATATTTGCGCCCGGGCAGGTGACAAATGTCGCTTCTGGGTCTGGACTGAACGAACCTAACATTGGCCCTAGCCAGGCACTATGGAGCCGGTTGACGTTTGCGAACGACAAAGGTGCGACATACGGGGCATACGCGGACGCCGCGGGAATGGGAACATTGCCTGATATTGCTAAATACTTCTCGCAACCTGGTGTGAAAGGTGCATTGATAGTTCCGAATAATACGTCGGGTGTCGTAAACTTTACTGGGGCAACCGAGTTTGGCGTATATATCATCCCTAATGGTACTGCACGAATCACGTCGAACATCAAAAACCCTAAGGGTACCGACAACAAGGCGGCTGGTGATATCTTACAGATGGTGATTATCGCAAAGCGGATTGAAATCGACAGGACCGTGCAAGAGGTCGACTCTTGGCTAATCTCGACGACTGGCGAAATTGATACTTGTGGCGACTTTAAGGGGACATTGACGACGGATGAGTGTAAGTTGCCGCTTACGATACGCGGTGCCTTAATAGCGCGAGATTTGTCGCTACGACGAACCGGCGGGGAAGATGGCGATCCTGCAGAAATCATTAACTTGCGCAGCGACGCGTTCCTTTGGGCCAACCACGTTTCGAGCCAAAATAGCACGCTACGAACGACCTATACTAAAGAACTGCCTCCGCGCTACTAATACCCCTTAAAAAGCCCTTGCAAGTTTGCATACCGCTTATGTATACTAGTAAGCAGTATGAATATATTCAAAGGGATGGGCGAATTCTTTGCACTGGATATTGGCACTAATGCCATCCGTGTGGTTCAGTTAAAGGGGTCGGGCAATAGCTGGTCATTAGAACATTATGGCTACGCACCGATCGA
>DJVK01000013.1:7468-23905 GCA_002441145.1 Candidatus Saccharibacteria bacterium UBA6258
GAAGCCGAACTTCGAGCGACAATGAAATATCAAATTGACCAATACATCCCGATGGCCGTAGACGAAGCCAAGGTTGACTGGGCTCTGCTCGGTGCATCACTGCGCGCACAGAACCAGCAAGAAGTCTTGCTTTCGAGCATAGCTAAAAACTACAGCGAAGAACGCCTTGAGCTCGTTGAATCTCTGGGACTTAACGTTATCGCTGCCGAACCGGACCCAATCGCTATGGTCCGCGCACTTACGGTGTCGGGGGCTACTGGAGCAACAGTACAGCTCGATATGGGTGAAAACTCAACCGATATCGCCATTGTCTATGGCGATGCACCGCGCTTAATCCGCACCATTCCTACTGGCATCAGCTCGCTCGTTAAGGCGACGGTTTCGAACCTGAACGTACAAGATGACCAAGCTCGCCAGTTCATTCTAAAATTTGGCCTTGCGCCAGATCGACTAGAAGGCCAGGTATTACGCGCGCTCGAATCCACACTCGATAACTTCGCTGCCGAAATTACAAAGTCTATCAAATTCTTTGAAACTCGTTACCCAAGTGTCGTTGTTGATGGCGTACTCCTCGCCGGTTTTGCGGCGGCCATTCCACAGTTCGATAGTTACCTTGCCGGCAAAGTAGGCAAACAGGTCCACATTGCTAATCCATGGCAGGGTGTTCAGATGTCAGAGTCTGACCAAAAACAGCTTGGCCCTGTCGCGACTGAATTCGCGACGGTAATCGGACTTGCAAAGAGGGGGCTAGAATCATGATCGAAATCAACCTGATCCCTGATGTAAAGCAAGAATTTATTCGTGCACAAAAGGTCCGTAATGCTGCGATTACGTTTTCTATCCTCGCCGGCATCGTGGCGGGCGGCATCGTGGTGGTATTAGTACTGGTCCTTGGGGCGCAGTCATTGCACGAAAAAATCGCACGCGACGAAATCAAAAAACAGTACACCGCACTTAGTAACATTGAAAACATCGATAATGTCCTGACAATTCAGCACCAGTTATCAAAGATATCTGCCATGCATGATAGCAAGTCTATGGATTCGCGCGTCTTTGACGTCATCGCAGCGGTCAATCCGCCAGCTCCAAATGATGCAAAGATCTCGAACGTTCGTATCGATCCTTCGCAATCACTACTAACCATCGAAGGCTCTGCTACCAACGGCTACGCTGCTACCGAAACTCTCCGCAAGACAATCCTCAACGCTCAAATTGAAAGCGTCGTTGACGGTGAAGTTATGTCGACGCCACTGACTAGCGAAGTAACGATCGGCGAAACGAGTTACGGGGAATCTGCAGATGGCAGTCGCGTACTCCGCTTTGTCATCTCGTTCGTTTATCCTGAAGGACTCTTCGATAATTCTATCAAGTCATTCCGAATCGTAACGCCAACAAACAAGATTGACGTCACAGACTCACGTTCACGCGTTCCAGAGACCATGTTCAGCCAACGGGCTAAAGATATACAAGGGGAGGACAACTAATATGCCAGCACCACAGCCAGCTATGCGCAAGCGCCAGGTTATTGCCGACTCTAACAAAACGATGTTTATGTGGATTGCCGGTATGTCTGCTGTTGTCGGCATATGCGCCGTTCTTGCGCTATTCCTGATTCAGCAGATAGTATTTCGTACCCAGGTCACGAGTAGGCTTGATGAAACCGCGTCTATTTTGAAAAAGAATAACAAGGTTGCCGAGACTCTTGTCGAAAACGTACGATTACTCGAAGTTAATCCAGCCCTGAACTCAATCAAGGCGCATCCAGAAGACAAAGCTCTGCAGGTTATCCTAGACGCTCTACCTGCCGATAATAACTCACTAGCGCTTGGATCATCCGTTCAAGAAAAGCTGGTAGCCACCATTCCAGGCATTACCATCGATTCGCTCATTATCGAGCCATCGACTGATGAATCGACGGTAGGTGAGTCTGACAGCTACACTGTTCCATTCAAGCTTGTCATATCATCGGCAGACGCTAATCCACTGAAAGATTTCTTGCTCAAGCTCGAACGCTCGATCAGGGTTATCGACATCGATGCATTGACGCTAGAACGTACCGAAGGCCGCTATACGTTAGTACTTGCTGCACACGCATATTATGAACCAGCAAAAGTAGTTGAATTGAAGGATGACGTGGTAAAACCAAATGAAAAAAAGTGATTTAGCAATGATTATTCTTATCGCCAGCGTGTCAGCAATGATCGCGTTCCTTGTTGCGAATCAAATTCCAGCCCTGAAGCCTGATGCTAAAGGTGTCAAGATTCAGACAGCCGAAAAGATTGAAACCGATGTCGCGACACCAGATAAGAACGTATTTAATGCCGAAGCAGTTAACCCGACCGTACAGACGGTCATTGGCGGCGGATCTGCGCAGCAGTAGGAGCTGATATGGCATTGATGACCGATGACATTCAGCAGAAACTTATCACTCTTCTTAAAGAAGAGGGTTTAGTAAGCACTGAAGTCATCGACAAGGCAGTCGAAGAGGCGGCCAAGACAAGTCAGCCGTTGTTAACAATACTGACAGAGCAGGCAATCATTGATGCCGAACTTATGACCCATGCGATTGCCCAGGTTTCGGGTGTCCCGTATGTTAACCTAACGAATACTATCGTTGACCAGAGCATCTTGTCGTTGTTGCCATCTGATATCGCAGAGCGATTTATGGCAGTCCCGCTTGCCGAAGTGCAGAACCGACTGGCAGTCGCCATGATTGACGCCAACAACGTACAGGCAGTCGACTACCTAGCAAATCGCATTCAGCGCCCGCTTAAGGTATTTATGGCTTCAGAAGCCGGCGTGCGCCACTTGCTCGACCAGTACAAGACTGACCTTTCGAGTGTCGGTGCCGCTGCAGCGGTCACGCAAGAAGAGTTTAAGTCCGAAAGCGGGGACATCAAGACGATCGTTCAGGACTCGCCAATCAGTCGTGCATTAAGCACGATTCTCGAATATGCCGTCAAAAGCCGGGCAAGCGACATTCACGTTGAGCCCCTCGAAAAGGCTCTCAAGATTCGTTGTCGCATCGACGGCGTGTTGCGTGAAGTCATGCAGCTACCAAAGAGCATCGAACCCGCGCTAGTCAGCCGTATCAAAATTTTGTCCAACCTTAAGATTGACGAACACCGTGTTCCTCAGGACGGTCAGTTTGCCGTGAAGGTCGGCGACAAAGAGGTAGACCTTCGTATCGCTATCAGCCCTGTCGTATGGGGTGAGCAGGTGGTTATTCGTCTGCTTGATAAGACCGGCAATACCTTCGACCTTGAACAAATGGGGTATGCAGGCCGTGGGCTACGTATGATCCGTAAGGGTGTTAAACGACCAAATGGTATGGTGCTCACGTCGGGGCCAACTGGTAGCGGTAAGTCGACCAGCCTATACGCACTCATCAAAGAAATTAAAGACGACACCGTGAATATCGTGACCCTCGAAGACCCAGTCGAGTACAAGATGGATGGCGTGAACCAGATTCAGGTTAACTCCGAAGTCGGCTTGACGTTTGCCTCTGGATTGCGCTCTATCTTGCGTCAGGACCCAGACATTGTGATGGTAGGAGAGATGCGTGACGCCGAAACGGCCAACCTGGGCGTCCAGGCGGCGCTTACTGGGCACCTTGTCTTCAGTACGCTTCACACCAACAGCGCCGCAGGTGTCTTGCCGCGTCTATTGGACATGGATATTGAGCCGTTTCTTATCGCGAGTACCGTAAACACGATTATCGGTCAGCGCCTGGTGCGCCGTGTTGCCGCTAAACGCGATGCTTACTGGTCGAGTCCGCTCGAAACAAAGAGCATCCTCGAGACGGTAGGGCATTTATTGCCAAAGACCAAAGAAGAAGTCGCTCAGATCTCGGCCGACCTTGGTTATAAAGACTTGCCACTAGCTGGTCAAACCGCTTATACTTTAGTGAAAGGTCGTGATACGCCAGCCACGCCGCGTGGATATAGCGGGCGGGCCGGGTTGTACGAGGTCATGGACGTTACCGAAGAAATACAGCAGCTGATTGTTTCGCGCGCGACAAGTGCCGAGATTCAACGAAAAGCAGTCGAGCAGGGAATGATTACAATGCGTCAAGATGGATATCTGAAGGCGCTCCAGGGCATTACGACATTAGAAGAAGTAAATCGCGTCACGTCAGACACATAAAAAGGGGATAGGCATGCAAAATCAAGAATTACGAATCGAAGTACTACTCGAAGAAGTTGTCAGGAAGCGCGCAAGCGACTTGCACCTTCAGGTTGGATTGCCACCGATGCTTCGCGTCGACGGTTCGCTTGTGCCGGTCCCAGGGTTTAGCGCGCTTGATGAGCCACAAGTCGAGTCACTAATCTTTGCGATTCTTGACCAAGATCAGCAACAAATCTTGATGAAGGACAAAGAATTCGACTTTAGCTTCGCCTTTGGCGCCCTTGGCCGTTTCCGCGTGAACGCTTTCCACGAACGCGGTAACTTAGCCGCCGCCCTGCGTCTTATTCCAAATGAAATTAAATCTGTGACTGAACTTGGTATGCCTCAGGTCGTTATGTCATTCGCCGATTATCCACGTGGTCTCGTGCTCGTCACTGGCCCTACGGGTAGTGGTAAGTCGACAACGCTCGCTGCATTGGTCGATAAGATCAACACCGAAAAAGCGCAGCACATCATTACTATCGAAGACCCGATTGAGTTTACTCACAAATCTAAAAAGTCCGTCGTCGTCCAGCGTGAAGTGCACTACGACACCTACTCGTTCTCTGCAGCCTTGCGTTCAAGCCTGCGTCAGGACCCTGACGTCGTGCTCATCGGTGAGATGCGTGACCTCGAGACTATTTCGGCGGCGATTACCATCGCTGAAACAGGGCACTTGGTCTTTGCAACGCTTCACACCAACTCTGCCGCTCAGTCGATTGACCGTATGATTGACGTCTTCCCGCCGCACCAGCAACCTCAGATCCGCGCTCAGTTATCTAATATCCTGATGGCTATCTGTTCACAGCGCCTTGTCCCAGCAATTGGTGGCGGACGTGTTGTTGCCGCTGAAGTACTTATCGCTAACCCAGCCGTTCGTAACGTGATTCGCGAAGGCAAATCGCACCAACTCGATGCTATCATCCAAACAGGTGCCGACCAAGGTATGCAGACGATGGACCGCACGCTGGTGAGTTTGGTGCAAAGTGGTACGGTAACCTACGACAGCGCCCGCGAATATGCGGTTGACCTAACTGAATTTGAAAGGTTAATGAGGGGATAACGGGTGAAAAAATTTACCTACGAGGCTCGTGATAGATCGAGCAACGATGTAGTCAAATCGATGGTTCAGGCCGAATCTGAATCGTCTGCAGCGAAGGTTCTGATCGAACAGGGCTTGATGCCACTCGATATCAAAGAAATCGACGATAACAGCTCGCCACTTGCTAAGCTGACGAATAGAATCACGACAAAAGATAGGATTTTATTCCTAAGACAGCTTTCAACGCTGATTGGGGCGGGGTTGCCACTATCACAGAGTATGCGTACCGTTCTTGAACAAACGCAAAATAAGCGCATGCAGCGCGTCGTCGAAGAGATTATTGCTGACGTTGAAGGCGGTCACACGTTGTCTGATTCATTCGGCAAGCACCCCGAAGTCTTCGACAAGGTCGTTCTAGCGCTTGTGGCGGCCGGTGAGGCGTCTGGAACGCTCGATGAAGCTCTTAAGCGCGTTGCTACACAAAAAGAAAAGGACGCCGCTATGATGGGCAAAATCAAGGGTGCGATGATCTACCCGTTAATCGTCTTGGTAGTTATCCTTGGCGTGATGATATTCATGCTCGTTGCCGTGGTGCCTCAGGTCGCGAAGCTTTACGAGGACATGGACAGGACATTGCCATTTTTGACCGCCGCAATGATCGCGGTAGCTAACTTCTTGATCAACTTTTGGTATATCGCTATTGCTGTCATCGGTATCGCCGGCTACTTCATGTCGCAATACTTCAAAACCGATAGTGGTACTAAGGCGCTTGATACCTTTAAGCTGAATGTCCCGGTCTTCAAGGGCATGTTCCGCAAGCTTTACATGGCGCGTTTTACGCGAACTGGTCAAACATTGTTGGCAACTGGGGTAGCGATGCTCGACATGCTACGTATTAGTTCGGACAGCACGAATAATGTCGTCATTAGCGCCGGTATCGACCGTGCAGCCGAAAAGGTTAAGGGCGGTAAAGCGCTATCCGTGGCCTTGCTACCAGAGGATTATATTTTGCCGATGGTTCCGCAGATGATCAGAATTGGTGAACAGTCTGGTAAAATCGACGAAATGATGGGCAAGACGGCCCAAGTATATGAGGATGAGCTCGACGAGGAAATCAAAGCGATTTCGACAGCGATCGAGCCGGTTTTGATGGTGGTGCTCGCGGTGTTTGCCGGTGGTATGGTGGGGGCAATTTTGTTCCCAATCTATAGTCTTGTTGGCGGAATTCGTTAAATTACTATAGACAGCAAATAAACGTGTGCGGTATCATATACATTAGCAATAAGCTCAACACAAATATGTGTTATAAGAAAGGTGGAATTTCAAATGAGCAGCCAGCAACTAAAACAAAAGGGATTTACGATTATCGAGGTTGTCCTCGTGCTCGCTATCGCGGCACTTATCTTCCTAATGGTATTCATCGCACTTCCAGCGCTACAGAGTAGTCAACGTGACACAGCACGCAAGAACGACGTCAGTATCGTTGCAGCAGCTGTTAACTCATGGTCTGGCAATAACCGTGGTAAGGCACTCGACAGCACGGCTCTAACGGGCATCAAGACGTATGCTGAAAGTCTTTCGGACAACACGACAGACGTCAAGATGGGTGCTAACCCAACTGCTGACGACGCATCTGTAACAGCTGAAGACGGCGTTGCAACGATTTATGTCGGTGCAAAGTGTGACTCATCATCACCTGACGGCAAGCTTACGATTGACAAGGGTACAAAACGACAATACGTTGTTGTTACTCGACTCGAATCAGGTAACGGCGCAGGCTACTGCCTAGACTCATAGTTGCAATAAGCAATTTATATCAAAAGCCTCCGTATATGCGGAGGTTTTTGATATGATAGGGGATATGGATAAACTGCTTATCGTTGTCGTACTTGGCTGGCTTGGAGCGATGCTAGGTAGTTTTGCTGGCGCACAGGTGTGGCGGTTGCGCGCTATGCAGCTACGAGACGACAAGAAAGACGGCGAGAAGGTTGACGAGCGTGAGTTTAAGCGCCTCAAAGGCCTCTTGCGGCCAATCGCATCAGATCGTTCAGAATGCCTTCGCTGTCACCATCAGCTCGCCTGGTACGACCTGCTGCCGATTATCAGCTGGGCTAGCCTACTAGGCAAATGTCGCTACTGCAAGCAGCCTATTGGCGGCATGGAGCCACTTGTTGAGGTCGGGCTCGCAAGCTTGTTCATTATTTCATACTTCGCGTGGCCACTCCCGCTCGTTACGGTACCCGACCTAATACTCTTCGTACTCTGGCTCCTTGCTTGTGTTCTGATGACGATTTTATTTGCCTATGACGCAAAGTGGTTCTTGCTGCCGTTTAAAATCAACCTTGCACTTATTGCTGTCGCTACTGCATATGCCGCGCTAAGTATCGCACTAACGGGTGGACTAACGCTCGAAGTCATGGCGTCTTTGGCGGCAAGCATCTTCCTGATGTCTGGCCTTTATTACATCTTCTCATTATTCGGATGGGTCGGGCTGGGGGATAGTATTCTTGGCCTCGGACTAGCGCTGATGCTAGGTCGGTGGGAGCTGGCGTTCTTAGCGTTGTTCCTGGCGAATTTTATCGGTACGTTCATGCTGGTTCCACTTGCGATCAGGAAGGAATTGCACCGACAGGCGCACATTCCGTTCGGTCCATTCCTGATCCTGGGGTCTGTTATAGCTATATTGTTTGGCGATGATATTATTCGCAGCGTTTTTGAGTGGAGCGACGCTGTTCTCAATATACTTATGGTATAATTCGTAATAGATATGGGTGAGAAAAAACTACAGGGGTTCACGATTATCGAGGTCATGCTATTTTTAGCAATAACCGGGTTAATCATGGCGGTATTTCTTACCGGAATAGGCACGTCTCTTAATCGTGAACGTTATCGCGACGCCACAGGGTCTTTCCACGACTATATACAGGGGCAGTATAACCTAGTAGCGAACGTTAATAACTATCGTAATCCCGAAGAGGTCTGTACGTCGACTGGGATTGTCATCGATCCATCTGCGGTAGCTACGGCGGGTCGAGGCACTAGTGACTGTACTATCGTCGGTCGCATCTTGCATAGTTCTAATGACGGTCAATTAGTGGAGTCGTCTCAGGTCTATGCGACAAGCGACGATTTTAGTGGAGACACCGATGAGCAAGTTCTGACTGCTGCCAACCTCGTGAGCAGCCCTAATGCCGATGAGTATAGAGTCGAGTGGGGTGTGCGACTTGTTCAGCCGACGCCAAATAACGCGATTCCGAATAATTTTAGTATTCTCATAGTTCGTATGCCAAACTCTGGGGTGCTCCGTACCTTCACGTCACAGACGGCCGATCTTGAGCCAGCCGAGATGATCACACAATCGATTCCCGCAGAAGGTTTTAAGATTTGTGTCGATCCTGACGGCCTTGTGAGCGCTGCAAGCAATCCGGTAGGTATAAGCATCGCGCGCAATACGTCAAATAGTGCCGGAGTAACGTTTGTATCAGAGGGAGATTGTTGATGAAGCGTCATGAACGTGGCGATACGCTTGTTGAGTTAGTTTTGGCCTTTGCGGTATTCTCGCTCGCCGCCATTGGAACGCTGATTATTATGAACAAGGGCGTTTCAATCGCTCAACGTAGCCTCGAGACAACACTTGTCCGTCAGCAGATTGATGGTCAGGCTGAAATGATTCGCTATATTCGGGATACCGATCAAGTCAAATGGGCTGAAATCAAGAGCAAAGCCATCGGCATCAGTCCAATGCCACTATCGGGCCCGTGTCCTACGGCAGGGTCACTTGTCCTGGGCGGTAAGAATGGTTTTTATGTCGTACCCGGAGCAGTTATCGATACCTATGAGGTCAGGGCTGCAACCAGTGCAAATTACGTAATCCCTGCATTACACGCAAAAATCGATTCTGCGACCAAGCAATCGCACGGCATTTGGATCCAGACAGTTAAGTCCGAAGACCTGAGCGGTAAAAACATCGTTGCTTATGATTTTTATATTCACGGGTGCTGGGATAGTGTCGGCCAATCTGCTCCAATGACATTAGGTACGATTGTGAGGATTTATGACAAATAATACCCGACGCGCAAAGCAAGGATTTACGCTTATCGAGCTGACACTGGCGATGGCCTTCATTGCCATACTTTTGTTGTCAATTCTATACACGACGCTGCACGCTGGTAAATTATATACAAAAGGCATCACGAATAAGACACTGAATCAAATCGGTCGCGAAGTTACAGACACTATCCGTCGTGACTTTACTTCAACTGATCCGTTGCGTGTATTGTCTCCTGCGCCGAGCGGAGTAGGTGCTGCCAAAAGTGGCCGAATTTGCTTAGGCGGGGCCACGTATGTATGGAACACAGCGGCGTTATTGAATAGTGCCGACAGCAAACTGCTTTACCAGGATGGCGCGCTGACAAAGTCGGTGACATTCCGCCGAGTTTTAGATAGTGACGGACTTTTATGCCAAAAAGATGCCACAGGCAAATACCTCGTAACTCAGATCTCATCATCCATGCAGTCGACCGACCTTTTAAGCGGGACAGGGCAAGACTTCGCTATATACGATCTGCAGTTTACACGATTGGGCGAGAAGGGTGGACAGGGGTTATATACAATGAAGCTCGTTATCGGCACGAACGCCATAGATACGACAGAAACCACTGCGGATAACGTTGTACTATGTAAGCCGCCGACAGATAATCAAGCAGATTTTAATTATTGTTCAGTTGCCGAATTTGATATCGTACTACGAGCAGGGGGAGGACAAGATGACTAATAGTAGGTTACATCGCGAACGGGGAGCGACGGCGTTGATAATCGTTCTATTTTCGGTATTATTGTTGGTCATTATCGCCGTAGGATTCATGCGCGCAATGACAGCCGAGCAGCGTCGTGCAATTGATGATGAACTGTCCCAGGGCGCATACGACTCAGCGCTAGCTGGTGTCGAGGATGGCAAACGCGCGTTGATATCATGTTTGAATGGTGATGCTGCCGTATGCGCGATTGTTGATAAGCAGTCGTGCGACACTGTCAGCGCGGTTGGTCTCGTCCAGCCGCGTCCGAATGGTGAAGTATACCTTAAGAACTCGAGTGGCTCTGGAGTTGACTTTGAGCAAGCGTACACGTGCGTCAAAATTGTGCGCAACACAGATGACTATACGGGTAAGCTAGCGCTCGACAGTTCTAAAATGGTGCACCTTAAGGCTGTCAGTGAATTTAATAAGATAGAAGTGTCTTGGTACGTCCAGAATAACCACGCAGAAGGTAGCGCGGTCGTGAAGCTGGACGATCCTGCAGGATTTCCGTTTAGCGAACTGACAAAATGGGATGGCAACACCAATACTAAGCCGCCCGTCATGCGTGCGCAACTGATTCAGTTTACGAACCTAGGGTTCAAACTTGACGAACTTGATAATGCAACAAGTACTCATACGCTCTACCTGTATCCGCGTGCAACTGGCTTGAATACATTTGATTTTAGTAGCGACTCTCGATTACGCGAAGGTGGCTACAGCGTTAGCCCCGTGAAGTGCGAGACGTCATTCAGCAAGAATGATGGGTACGCTTGTAAGGTAACGCTGTCGTTGCCTGATCCAATGGGTAAAGCTGCGAAAACTCGTGATGCTTATTTACGATTAACGACGATATACGGAGATGCAGATTACCGCATCGTATTAAAGAAAGATTCCGATACGGTGGCGTTTGACGGCATCCAGCCACTAGTCGACTCTACGGGTAGGGCTGCAGACGTATTCCGCCGGGTGAGTGCGCGCGTAGAGCAGTCAGACCCTAACGAAGCCTTACTCTACCCACGCGCGACGATAGATATGACAAATAATTTTTGTAAAAACTTTGTTATCACTGACGCGACATCCGGCTATAGCAACCTGTGTCCTTAAGCGGCGTCGTCGGAATGAAACTGTTCATACACCTCGCGTAAGTGGCTATCTGTTACGTGGGTGTAAACTTGAGTGGTGCTAATGTTGCTGTGGCCAAGCATTGATTGCACACTGCGGATATCAGCGCCGTTCATGAGCAGGTCGGTCGCAAAACTATGGCGCATCGTGTGTGGACTGACGTGTTTTGTGATGCCTGCAAGTTTGGCATACTTACTGATCATGCGTTGTATGCTGCGCGGAGTGAGCCGGCGATATGCGCCTGACATGTCGGCAATATTGTTACGGCTATAGTTTAAAAACAGGGGAACGAGTGAATCGCTGCGTGATGCTAAGTACGTATTGACATGATCGGCCGCTGTTTTACTAATAAATACCGGACGGTCCTTCTGGCCCTTTCCACGCACCATGAACTCACGGCGCTTTGTATTCACATGATCACGATCAAGATTAACGAGCTCCGACACACGTAGGCCACTCGAGAACAACAGCTCCATGATAGCTCTATCGCGCAGGGATTGCTCCTTATCGTCAGTTGGGATGGCGTCGAATAGTCGCTCAACTTCTTCAAAGTGCAAAAAGGTAACTTGTTTTCGGTGAACTTTTGGGAGCTCGATTTTGTTAGGTGTAAGGCTCGTAATCTCACGCTTGGATAAATAATTTAAGAAGCCGCGCATTGCAATAAGGTGATAGCTTTGGGTTACGATAGCAAGCTCATCACCTAGGCCGGTTTCATAGCGGTTGAGCCAAAGTCGGTACTTACGAATCATTTCAGAGGTGATTTTATCAACGGTGATGTCACCGGCAAATTCTATAAAACGCTCTAGGTATCGGCGATAGTTTTCGGATGTCTTTGATGACCGTCCGCGCTCTACTTCGAGGTGCTCAATGAAATCGATGATAAGCTCTGACATATACATATATCTAGCATAGCGCACAAAAGGGCAAAAAGGTATAATAGAGCTAATGGATACACTACAGGGAATCGTTTACGGGCTAGTTCAGGGCCTGACAGAATTTATACCAGTAAGCAGCTCGGGGCACCTCGTTATTGCCCAGCATTTTTTTAATGGTCAATCTGAACACAGGTTTTTGGAGTTTATAAATATAGGCACCCTAGCAGCGTTATTGGTGTTCTATCGTACTAAAATTCGTGACATTACTACTGTTATTATTGAACACAAAAATTATACACTACTACGAAACATATTACTCACATCATTACCGGCAGGCATTGTTGGCTACTTCTTATCTGACATCATCGATAGTGTAAGTTTCTTTGGAAGTTTGTATGTTGTAGCGACGACATTGGCTGTTGTAGGTTTTATCATGGTTATTTTGGAGCATCTTCCAAGAGCACGTGATGTTTCTGACGGGACGGAGTTATCATGGCAGAAATCGTTGGCAATCGGCTTTGCTCAAATGCTTGCACTTGTTCCGGGTGTGTCACGTTCCGGCTCTACTATTATTGCCGGTAGGCTTACTGGGCTTGCCCCAGACAAGGCGGCCGACTACAGCTTCCTTGCATCGCTGCCTATCATGATTGCCGTGACGATCAATTTATTCTTGAAGGCAGAGGACCGTGTTTACCTAATAGAAAATCTTCCTGTATTGATAATTGGCAACATTGTCGCCTTTATTGCGGGTATCTTAGCTATCGGATTCTTGTTGAACTATTTGGCTCGTCACGACCTTAAGGTCTTTGGTTGGTATCGGTTAGCCCTCGCGGGTGTTATCATGCTGGTACTTTTGGTACAATAAGACTAATAACCCAAAGGAGACCTATGGCTAACACTTCCGTACAAAAAACATTGATCGTATTTAAACCTGATGCAGTTCAGCGCGGTATCGTCGGCGAAATTTTGAGTCGTTTTGAGCGCGTCGGGCTTAAGATCGTAGCAACAAAAATGATTGCCCCTTCGAAAGAGCACTACTTTAAGCACTACGAAGAAATCGGCAAGATGATTTCGCGTCGCGGGCAGGGGACGTTCGACATTACACTCGAAATGATGGTGCAAGGCCCGGTTATCGCTATGGTCCTCGAGGGCGTCGAGGCAGTTGAGCTTGTCCGTAAGCTCGTCGGTACGACTGAACCGAAGAGTGCAGTGCCAGGCACCATTCGTGGCGATTTTTCGCACATGAGCTTTGGATACGCAGATAACGAAGGCAAGGGCATTCCAAACCTAATCCACGCGAGTGGCGATCCAGAAGAAGCTGAACAAGAAATCTCACACTGGTTTGCTGATGAAGAGCTTTACGACTACCAGACGTTGAACGAAAAGTTTACTCGCTAACAGAGGTCTTTCGCTGAGGCGTGGTATAATATTTACCATGCCTCGGTAGCTCAACTGGATAGAGCAATTCCGTCCTAAGGAAAAGGTTACAGGTTCAACTCCTGTCCGGGGTACCATCGATATGAAAACAGTTGCATCACAAGGACAAGCATTCAACGGTCAACGAGAGGGTGAAGAGCTTATCTTCGTTTTTCGTCGGCACATCATCGCGATGCGAAAGGGCTTCTATCTGCTTCTTATCCCGTTCGCGCTATCGTCAATCCCGCCACTCATCTGGCAGACACAATTGGAATTATTTTTACTGCCGATAGCGGGTCTAGGCATAGGATTGATTTTCTTTCTCTATCACTTCTTGATGTGGCGCTACACGTACTATATCGTGACTGATCAGCGCATACGTCAGGTAACCCAGCACGGGTTCTTTGGAACTGACGTGGTAGAGTTGAACCTGTCGAAAATCCAAAACATAAGCTATAATATACCAGGATTCAGTGGAGAAATTTTTAAATTTGGAACCATAGTGATTCAGACGTTCGTGGGCGACCTAGTCATTCACAATGTCGAGCATCCAGCTCAAATTTATAACACTCTGCAAGACATCGTTAACCAGGCATCTGGCCACCAACCACAAGGAGATTATGAAGAAATTACCGCTTAGGAAATTGCGTCGTAAGGCAGAGGAGCAAGCGCCATCTCGCATTACGAACGAAACCGTCGCAGAGCACCGCGAGCGTATTCTTGCTGGTGGCCGAAAGTTTAAGTATCCAATACAGTATGCACGCCACAAGCTCGTCATCAATGCGTTATTGATTGCCTCGGCGTCGATCATCTTATTGCTCTTACTCGGTTGGTGGCAGCTATATATCGTCCAAAATTCAAGCGGCTTTATTTATCGCGTCACTCGAATTTTGCCCGTACCTGTAGCATCGATCAACGGCGAGCAAGTTCGTTTTAGCGACTACTTGGTGCAATATCGCGGCTCAGAGTATTACCTGAGCAAATACGACGAAATCAAACTTGATAGCGAGGGCGGTAGGCGACAGCTGAACTATGTTAAGCGTGAATCAATGAATAAGGCGATTGCCAACGCCTACGCGCGACAGATTGCTCGCGACAAAGGCATTACGGTGACTGGCAAGGACGTCGATGCAGTGATTGACCAGCAGCGCAATACTGCGAATGGTCGTATTTCTCAAGAGACATATGACGCGTCGTCGCTAATGATGTACGGCTGGTCGCCATCAGACTATCGACTTGCTGTCGAGCAAAGTATCTTGCGTACGCGGGTTGCGTTCGCCGTCGATAAAGAAGCCGAAGACCAACAAAAAGCCGCAGTTAAATTAGTCGCTGAAACGAATGGTGATTTCGCAAAGGTTGCCGAGCAGCTAGGTAAGGCCACAGGCGGTAAAATTACGGCTGGTCAATCCGGATTAGTAAATACTGTCGGTACATTCGGCGGGCTTCAGGTGTCGGAGGCGTCGAAACTTAGTAAAGACCAGGTGTCTGGTGTTATGAAAAGCACGACAGACGATGGATACTATATCGTTAAGATTATCGATAAAAACGACACGCAGGTAAATTTTGCCTATTTGCACATTCCTTTGACGAAATTCGAATCTGATCTTGCTAAGCTCAAAAAAGCAGGCAAGGTGAACGAGTTTATCAAGATTGCCGATAAATAGTCATTTTCATAAGGAGGGATTCCATGGCCACATTACCCGAACTACCGTATGCATACGATGCGCTTGCGCCAACTATCAGTGAAGAAATTATGCGCCTGCATCATGCTAAGCACCACCAGACATATGTCGATAAATTTAATACAGCGCTTGAGCTGGTGCCTAGTCTGAAGGACCGTGATTTAGTAGAACTGCTGACTGATGTAGAATCCCTGCCANNAATGTATGTCACCTGACGCAGGCGGCGTGCCAACTGGCGAGCTCGCTGATGCGCTCATAGCAAAGTGGGGGAGTTTCGACCAATTTGTCGAAGAGTTCAACGCTAAATCATTGGCGCTCTTCGGTAGTGGCTGGACATGGCTGACACGTGATCTTGAAATTATTACCACTCCAAACCAAGATACGCCCATGATGCTCGGCAAGGGCGAACCACTTATGGGTCTCGATGTTTGGGAGCATGCGTACTACCTTGATTACAGAAACAAGCGCGACGACTATATTGTAAAGTGGTGGAATGTCGTCAACTGGGATTTTGTTGAAGATCGATATAAGAATCGATAGACTGATTCCGGATATCGGCTAAAGCCTCTTCCGCTCATTTGTGAAAAAATGTAAACACTTTTTCACTTCGTTCGCTACACCGAACCGGCGTCACTCGCTTTGCTCGCTATCGCCCGTACGAATCACTCAAGTGGCGCCATAGAAAAAGACCCACCATAAGGTGAGTCTCTTTCTATGGCGCGCCCGACCGGATTCGAACCGGCGATCTCCTCCGTGACAGGGAGGCGTGATAGGCCAGCTTCACTACGAGCGCATACTTAAAGTATAATATCAGTTTTTATTCTGTAACGCAACAGGGATGGGCGATTTATTTTATAGGGTGCGAGTGGTATAATGATACGAGCATTCACAATGCCGCTGTAGCTCAGCTGGTAGAGCGGCGCTTTCGTAAAGCGTAGGTCACCGGTTCAAATCCGGTCAGCGGCTCCACAAGAGAATTATATGAATAAAGAAGATTTTAAATTATCAATTCGCAGAATTTTTACCGACAGGCCGTTCCTGTCACTTATAGCCGGTGTCGCGATCGTTGGGTTTGTTTACATGGTAATAACGGGCCTCACCATCCAGATGAGCGATGTGACGGTCTACTCACGGTATACGGCGTTCGGTGAAGCGCACTTTTATAAAAGTCACTGGCAGTACCTGCTGTCATTTGTTTTCTTTGGCATTATGGTAACGACGTTTCACATTGCCCTCATGATTAAGTTGCACAATCTTGATCGTCGTCAGACGGCTATCTTGATTGGATGGGCGGGGATTGCCATCCTAACAATCAGCGCGGGCTATGCGCTTTCGGT
>DJVK01000012.1 GCA_002441145.1 Candidatus Saccharibacteria bacterium UBA6258
AGCCACGTCATCATGGAAGAACTTTCTGACTTGCACAAAAAGGGCAACACCATCATCATGGTCACCCACAACCCTAACCTCACCAGTTACGCTAGTCGCGTCATCAATATGCTCGACGGCAAGATTGCCAGCGATCGTCGCATCAATATCGAAGGTGGCACCGAAGAAGCGGTTAGTATCCCGCTTCATCATAGGCAAGCCGTGGTCGTAAAAGAGGTTGTCGTAAAAGAATCTCCTGCCGCCAAACGAGTCAAAAAAGCAACCAAAAAGAAGCCAGCGACCACCAAAAAAACTAAGAAAGGTACCGCAAAATGAGCCTACTCGTCATAGACCATCTCGACAACGCCTTTCGTTCCCTCCGCCATAACCGTGGCCGTAGTATCCTGACGACACTTGGCATTACTATCGGTATCGCAAGCGTCACAGCTATCCTTGCGCTTAGCAACGGCGTCACAAACATGATTACCACACAGGTTGATGCATTCGACGATAACCTTGCTATTGTTCGCCCCGGCTTGCAGACAAAAGACCCTAACGCGATAACCAGCCCAATTACGCAGCACACCTTTAGTACCAGCACGCTGACCGAAAGCGACGTCGAAGCAATCGCCAAGGTCGAAGGGGTCGCGGCCGTTGCGCCCATCATGACGATTGATGGCACGCTCCGTGCCAATGGAACGACGGTAAACAACAATGTCATCCTCGCTACGACGCCTGATTTTACAAAGGTGACCGAGGTTACCATGAAAGAAGGCCAGTTCCTCGACGAAGTAACCGATAACGAAACTGCCGTCATCGGCTATCAGCTTTCCATTGATCTATTCGGTACCGATCGCCCAATTGGCTATACGTTTACAATGCGCGGCCAACGCTTTACGGTCATCGGTGTCATGCGCAAATCAGATACGCCAATCAATTATAATAACGTCGACCTTAACCACGCAGCAGTCGTCAGTTTCGAACGTGGCAAACTGTTTCATCAAGGCCGTGCGCAAATTCAGCAAATTAACTTCATGGCAACAGACGCCGCCGCTCTCCCAGAGCTAACAAAAAGGGTCCACGACCGACTCGTCGAAGCACACGTCGGCGAAGAAGACTTTACGATCGTTAGCGGCGAAGCAATCGCCAAGCCGACCAACGAACTATTTATTTCTATCGCCACGGTCATGGTAGCGATTGCCGCAATATCACTATTCGTCGGCGGCATCGGCATCATGAACATCATGCTCGTAGCCGTTGCCGAACGCACGCGCGAAATCGGTATTCGCAAAGCGGTTGGCGCCAGTAACCAAGCTATCGTTACGCAATTCTTGATTGAATCACTGATGGTGAGTCTGCTTGGTGGATTACTCGGCTATCTTGTCGGCTACTTTGCCGCATTTGCTATCAGCACGTTCCTGTACTTTACGCCTGCATTCACCTGGCTAACCGCGCTCACTGCACTTGGCATGGCAATCGGTGTCGGTGTATTATTCGGCCTCTACCCTGCTATCAAAGCAGCGCGCAAAGACACTATCGAATCACTGCGCCAATACCACTAAAAAATTATTGATTAAGTTCGGCTTTGAACTTTTCGATAAGGTCAACCTGTGTTGGGTCAACGTTATTGATGATGGCCACGTAAATACTGACGAAGTCAGCCAGAATACAACCCCAAAGCAACTGCTTGAGCAACGTATCACCGTTCATATGTACGACATTTGATTTGGGGCGACGACCGCTGAGTAATTTATCGCTCAGTTCGAATCGTTTTAATATGCGAGGATGTTCGAGGTCGCTGATTAAATCAAAGATAACGAATGGTTTTTCAATCGGGTGTGATGTCCAGCCTAAAAATTCATTGTGGTTAAATTCGGGCAAATAGTTCCAAAACGACACGTTTTTGGCGTTTTCGTTCCAGCTGATCTTCCACTTATACGCAACGGGCGCCATAAGGCTGCCGCCATAAAATACCGGCGTCTTGCCAACAGCGATCAATGCCAGCTGCTTAGCGTAATTCTTTTCGATTGGAACTTCTTTGACCCATGCATCAGATTCGTGCTCGAGCCAGCTGGCGGTATCGGCCATTTCGTCGTATAACGATGGCGATACAAGATTGTATTCAACCAGTATGCGTAGCATCGCGCGCAGATTGTAGATCATTGCCATGCGCGGCTGCGTGTCATGTGGCATCGCTGCAAACATGATTTCATGTTCATCAGCAATTGCTTGTAGCTTGCCGCCAGTCGCTGTCGCAGCAACCTGACATCCGCGCTCAATTGCTTCGTTTAGGCACTCCACGGTCTCTTCGGTGTTGCCTGAGTGACTACTGGCGATTACAAGCGTGTTTTTGCCGGCATAGTGTGGTAATTCATATCCCTTAATGACTTCGAGGGGAACCGTCGACTGCCTATTCAGTAGCACTTTAACTACGTCAGCCGCTAGAGCCGAGCCGCCCATTCCTGCGATTACGATGGCAGTAATTTCGCGTCCGTCATGTTCGGCGTCCACCAACGTAATATCGTAATCCGCCTGCGCATACAGATTAGCGGCAACTCCAAGAGCGCCGTCTTTGTCACGTTGTTTGAGTACGTTTGTGTCGTCGAGCATTTCCCACCTTACTTCTTGCGAATTCTTCTCTTACTATGATACAGTATTTAATAAGTAAGCATAAGAAGATTTTAATATAGAGGTGGGCATGGATATTAAACCGCAATCAACGCAACCGATCAGTGATGATCAAGAACTCGCTAAAGTATTGGCCGGAGTTAACAACTCACAAGACGATTCTTCAGCAACTCCTGCTATGAGTGACATTCCTGCGCCGATGGCAGCTGGTTTGCCACCTGCAGCGCCAGAAGATACGGCAGCAGAAGTAGAAGCAACACTCGAACCTGCGATGCCCCCAATGCCAGACCCTATCGCGACTCCGCTCCCCGGGCTACCTACTATGCCAGCAATGGGCAGTGACCTCGATGGCGTCAAGCTAGAGGCCCTCAACGAGCTTCGACCACTTGTCGATAAGCTAAACGTGACTCCTGAAGAAAAGTTCGACACTTACCTGTTGCTCATCCGTTCTACTGACGACAAGGCACTTGTTGCGCCGGCTCACGAAGCAGCTAAGGCTATCGTCGACGAAACTCGTCGCGCACAAGCATTGCTCGACATCATCAAAGAAATCGACTTCCTTTCGAACCCGCAGCAATAACAGTATCGCTGTAACTAAAATACCCGCGTATCTCGCGGGTATTTATTTTGTTATCGGCCTATTAAGCGCCTGAGCGCCACAAGCAAACGTCGAGCCACGTTAAGCAGTGGTGATGCATCGTAGATAAAGTGCCCTATCTGCTCTTCTATCACGCCACCAAAGCCATACTTAAACTTGTAGACGCCTTCTTGCTCGGGGTGATTGTTAAACACGCCGTTGGTACCGTAAAAGTTATAGCGCGTAACCCCATGTTGCAGTGCGTATTCGAGCGCAAAAGCTTGTAATGCATATGGCCCGTTGAATGATCGATAATTCTCGTCAGACCCGCTCATAAAGTACGCCAGCTCTGGGCCATGGTGCATAAACACCGCAGCGGCGAGCGGAATGTACTCTTTGCCGAACGCCATAGCGTCAGCATCGTCAATCTTACCTTGGTACAGCTCAATCTGTTCACGATTAGCACGAACTCGCCTGGCCACCTTAGCGTCAGTTTCGTCGAGCGATGACGATTCTGACATTAATATCTCTATCTGTTCACGCAAGCTATTTTTATACGCCGCGACATTTAGCTTTGCAATCGTAAAAATTGCTTGCTCTGGCCCAAAGCTATCAAACAGTGACTCGTAGTACGCGAGATCGCGCGGGTCAAACCCTAGTCGTATGCCTGTAGCCGCAAGAATGTCAAAGAATCGGCTTAGCTCATCGCGCTTAGTCAACACCTCTACTTCGACGCCAAATTTACGCGCCTTGTTGATAGACCAACGCGTTTGTTGATCGACAGTTTTTAGTACATCATCAAGTGTCGTGTAGCCTGATAGATCTTTGGTAAAATACCATCGCACATATGCTGGATTACGGTCGACTTCGTCGTTTGATACTTGTCCAAAGCCTAGTCGCTCTAATAGCGTTATGACAGGTTGCCCCGTGTAGTCATCTACGACCGGTTGTGCGTCTTGGTCTCGATGTATCGCTAAGACCGGAGGACTCACCCGCACCTGCAAGGCGCGCTTTGACTTGGCCCAGCGCTTTAATTCGGTCAAAAAAAATGTAACAAGCTCGGTATTATCATAGTCAAGTAGCGGCCCCTGGGCACATTCAAAGTCATAGTAGCCACGCAAGATATGGCGTGAATGCAATAACGCCGCGGCAACCAATGCACCGGCTTCGTCATATACGCCCACATAGTGCGGCGCCCAGCCAGCGGTTGCTCGCCGCTTTGCCATACCGACCGATTGCACAAAATTACCTAGCCGGTGGCCGTGTGCGAACGTGTTAAATTCTGTCTCTGTTATTTCAGCAAATTCCATAGTTTTTGATGTCACTTCCATTACATCCATAATATCATAAGCTCCGTTGACCCCTATCCAGCCCTTGACTTTTTAAAGCTTTTGTGCTTAAATGTATGCAAGATGGCACTTCAAACAAAAACACGTACCTTGAACCTAGAAACCGCCGCACCACAAGAAGCTACCGTCCCTACCGAATGGGCAGATGCCGCTGGGGCATTCAATTCGATGCTCAATGAACCTGAATTCTTACGCCAATGCCAAGAACAAGGTATAGATATTAGTAATCGCCGATCGATAGATTACGCAAAAGCTGTCGACGCGTATGCTCGCGAACAGTGCGAAGGCCTGCTAGCCGATGAATTAATCGATAGCAACGAGGCCAGCCGACGTTTGATGATTGCCTGTTTCCCACTCTACCTCCATCAGGAGACTACCCTACAAGCGTTGAAGCAACGCGGCTACAAAAACCTCACTAAACCAGAGCGTAGGGCGTACCACGGTGTGCTCAAAGATGATGTCATCGCCTACAATCAACTCGTATCAGACTACCTATATACCAACCCCGACACGCAGTTAAGCGACATCGCACGCTCGACTATTGAGGCCGCGTCGACTTACAGCCCCCTTGGGTTAGCTGAAACGGTGTCTCAACAGAGCACCATGCTAAGTGGTGCCCGTACCGAAGCTGTGAGTTGTGGACTATTGGATCGCATCAAGCAGATGGCCCCCTTCTTTAATTACCGCAGGGGCACTATCGACCAAGACAAACGAGGCGTAGATGCGGTCGTCAGCATCGATAATAAAGATATAAACGTCGACTTTAAGGCGTCGTTAGACGGTGTAGAATCAACCGGTGACGGCGAGTTCGTACAGCATATACCCGGCAAAGATTACGTTATCGTTACCCGAAACCGCAACGGCCAGCCACATATTGTCGTACGTATCGTCCCTGGATACCGTGAAGCTGACCTAGGTGACGGCTGTCGCTTACCCGAAGATGTCGCCAAGCGTGAAACATTCCATATGATGCAACAGCTCAACAGCGCCTTCAAAGAAGTTCACCCATAACGCTATTGACTATTCTTGCTTAGTGTGCTATAGTAATAAATGCATCCTATGGGAAGAGAGAGTGTTATGAACACCGTGTTCATTGACGACATCGGCGATTCAGCTGAAGTAGCGGGAAAGATCCTGCTAGCCAAGCTACACGACCGGAGGCCCGTTCCAATGACGCTCGACCGCGAGCGCATCGTCCAGGTAATCCGGATTGACTTCGACAACGACCTCGGCATCATCGCCCTCGGACGAGACGCCACAACGAAGGAGACGATTCAGATCATCATGCCGTACGGCGCAGCCGCACGAGCAACGGCGATGATCATCGGCTACACCACCCCAACTGAAGATGCATAATGGTCCGGCGAAGCTAATTCGCCGGACCTCTTCAATTTTTGTTGACAATGCCTTAGATTATGATATTATCAAATAGTTCAGCCAATCAGAAACAGCCAACACGCATCCGGAAGGTGATCACATGCTCGACTACGTGGGGCGGATCCAGCAGGAGCTCGAAGCCGCTCTCGACAACAGGCGACAGCACGACGCAGAGACGGGTCACACCGTCTTCGTGATCTACATCGACGAGAACAGCGTGGAGCAGCGTCGCATCATGCGTAACGTCACCCGTGACGAGCGCAACGCGCTACTCGCTGCAACTGGCGTCGCAGATGGCAAGTTCGGCGCAGCCGTCGAGGACCACCACACGTTCCACATCTCCGGCAACTGCCGTGAGCTGATGGACAAGGTCTGCGCCGAGACCGGCAGTCACCGTCGCCACAAGCTCTACACCGTGGAGCTCGAGGCGTCGACGCAGCAGGCTTCGGCCAGCTGAACACCACAGCACCTCCTCTGGGGGTTCCCGCTACGGGAATCTCTGGGGGAGGTGGTTCGCTTTTACGGGCTTATTTCTTTAGTAGTTCACGAATAACATCAGCGTCATTCCAGGGAATCCGCTTGCCATCGACGATACGATACACTTCATGACCCATACCGGTTACCAAAATCATGTCACCTTTAGTCGCAACCTTGAGTGCTTTTTCGATTGCCTCACGCCTGTCGGCGATTTCGGTGGTTTTAATCGTACCCTTTGCCTGTTCGATGCCTGCATAAATCTGCTCACGAATTTCTGCAGGGTTTTCGTTGTAGCTTTCTTCGTCAGTCAAGAATATACGATCGGCATATTTTGCAGCAATTTCGCCCATTATCGGGCGCTTGCCCTTATCGCGGTCACCACAAGCACCAAACACTAAGATAACGCGATTTTTGGTGATACCTTGCGCAGCCACCAAGAGCTTTTCGAGGCCATCGGGCGTGTGAGCGTAATCTACTACGACATCGTACGGCAAATCTTCTGCGACACGTTCGAACCTACCGGGGATAGCTTCGAGGTTAGCCACACCCTCGACAATATCGTTCAGCTTGATGCCCAGTAAGTAGGCTGCGGCCACGGCAGCGGTCATGTTATAAGCGTTAAATTTGCCTGGCAGCGCGGTTGCGAGTTCGAGTTTTGTTTGGTGGTCAACCAAAACCGTCGCTTCGGTCCCCTTGCGGAATAATTTAATCTTTTCGATATGCGCCTCGGCATCGGCATGTTCACCATAGGTAATCTTTTGCAGACCGGCTGGGAATTTATTAAAGTAATCAAACCAGGCGTCATCACGGTTAAGCACGATATACTTTGGCTGCTTCGCGAACAATCGCCCCTTAACCTCGGCGTAAGCCTCCATGGTCTTGTGGTAATCCAGGTGATCCTGAGTAAGGTTGGTCATGATTGCCATTTCAACGGGTACGGTCGCTAGTTTATGCTGATGAATCGCGTGGCTCGGGAACTCCATGACAACAAAATCAACACGCGCATTACGGGCGTCCCTAAAGAATTCCTGCATTTTTTGCGTGCTGGCAACAGTCGCGTTCAGGTCGTTACGCCTTGCATTGCCTGCAATTTCGATGACGGCAGTGCTGAACATCGCCGTTTTGTGCCCTGCCTCTTTCAAGATTTCGTTCAGATAGTTCACGGTTGTCGTCTTGCCGTTCGTTCCAGTTACACCGATGACCCGTAACTGCTTAGCGGGGTTGCCGTATCGGGCCGACAATGCATGTACTCGTGCCTTTCGATACGCGTCTTCGATCGTATGCACTGCATCACTTGGTAATAACTTGCGAACTCCCGTAACTATCTTTTGCTTCATAGTTTTATTTTACCATTACAAATAAGCCCCGTAGCGATTACGGGACTTATTTTGATATATCTCAGTGTCACCCTGCGGCAACCGAACCGCTGTTTTAGACGTTCAATACTCCGCTAGTCATGATCATAATCATTCCCGCCCACCAGAGTACAGCAGCTACGATACCAACAATCGCTAGCACCTTAGCCCACTTAGCCTTAGCTTCTGCTTCGTTTACATTACCGGCTTTTAACGCATTCTTTGCCATTACCGAAAAGATGATTGCCAAGAGACCGAACAATCCACCACCGACTACGAACGATACGATGCTCATCACAAGGTACGTGTTAACAGGTGCGGCCACCGGTGTTGCAACTACTGCTTCTGCAGGCGCAACTTCTGGTACCACTTCTGGTGTCGCCATAGAGTCCATAGACGTTGTCGGGATTGTTTCTGCCGCTTGTGGCTGTACCGGAGGTTGTTGTTCTGGCTGAGGCGCTTGGTTCTGTGGATCCATAATGACTCCTTGTCATTGGTTATTGATGCTTATATGATAGCAAACCCGCTCATGCTATCATACCCCCGGTTAAAATGGTATAATTAC
>DJVK01000014.1 GCA_002441145.1 Candidatus Saccharibacteria bacterium UBA6258
TGGAACTCCGACAATTATAGCAGAGCTTTGCCTATTTGAAAAGGGGTTGGGGCGGGCCTGGGTAGTTCAAATCGAACCACCCAAGCCCACATACCCACTACAGGAGAGCGTCGGCGGCGTGGCGAGCCCATGCCCTGCGAATGCAGTCGCTCGCATCGGTAGCCGGGCGATCAGCCCATGCGCCCGTTGCGAGCAGCCGCTCGAGGGTCGACTCCGACAGTCGGTAGCCGTAGTTGCTGTCACCATCGCTCAACGCCGGTCCGCGATACTTGCGGACCAAGCCGTGCTTGACTAGGGACCTCAGAGCACGTTCGGTTATCTGGGAGCGCTCCTCGGTTGCGAGGCGTGGGTGCGACGTTCTGACGTACTCACTGGTCGCCAGAGCGTGCAACACCGTGTCGCCGTCGAGGTCGAAGCAGCGCAGGTGCGCGCCACGCCCGTTGGAGTTCTGCGGGTAGATGAAGCTCTCGCGCAGGAAGTATCCGAGCACCCGGTGAGTCACCGCGTCGTCTGTGTCGACCTTGGTCGGCACTTCATCGGCGATGGACACACTCTTGGTGCGGGGTTCCCTGCTGCGCTTGTTCAACGTCTGAACAGTCACGATTCTCCTTGATAGAGGGATGAAAAAGGCGGGAATGCCTAATTTCGAGGGTATTTTAGTATATTTCTTGCTTAATAGCAACCATGACCGTATCTGACCTCTGACAAAAATTCACAATACATAAGCGTATTATATGGCATAATACCTTGACATATAAGCATATTTGTGATAGACTTTAAGGGTCACGGTGAGTGAGGTGGAAGCCACTCGCCTACAATGGGATCGTTAACAATCAGGCTATACCTTACTGTACTAATTTATTGCTAGTGTAGCCCCGAAGCCATGAATCCCGCTTCTTGGCTTCAGTGCTGCACTAGCAGCTATTATNNNNGAGTACATGAATACAACAATTGAATAACTTTCGGATGGGATCAATCTAGTAGTCAAGGTAGTCAGCAAGGAGCACGTGTAAGTACGCGTGCTGCCGGCTGGCTATCTTTACGTCAGATCATCCGGAGGCATGCGTATGTACGCGTGCTCCACAACCCATCCCGCGAGCCTTTAGGGGCTCATGCACAGAGAGTTTACCACCATGACCCGAGACCGGATTTCGATCCTCCACCAGAACGGCACGCTCGAGCTCAAGGAGCCCGCGCTCTACACCGCGCTCAACGCCCAGGACACCTGGGACGAGTACGGTTCGACCGTGCACGCGATGCACAACAACTCGAAGACGGCTCCGCAGGAGCTGAAGAACGACCTCACCAAGTTGAGGCTGGACATCGTCCAGGCTCACCAGGGGAAGTCCACACCGATGCCGACGCACGGCGAGTTCGTCGCGGTCGTCGAGAAGTACAACGCCTGGGTCTCGACCCAGTCGCTGCACCTCGACCCCACCGCGACGACTCCGGCTAGCCCGCCTGTCCCGAAGGCTCCCGTCAAGGCGCCGACGACGGACGACGCCAGCCACGTGCACACGACGCCCGACACGACCACGCCCCCTCCCGCCTCGACGACCACTCCGGTGGCCGACACAACGGAGCCGGCGTGGCTCGAGAAGTACCACGCCAACTCGGTCCAGCCGCTCCACGTCGCCGTCTTCGGCGACAACGACCAGCCCGGACTCGACAAGCGTGTCAGCGACATCGAGTCGTACCTCGGCAGGACCGAGGACGGCAAGTTCGTGGAGACGTTCGACGACGAGCGCCACGCGGCGTTCGCCGACACGAGGGTGGCAACGGTGACCAACCTTCCCATGCGAGTGGGACCGGCCATCTTTGCGTTCCTCCTCACGATGTTCGCCCTCGTGCTTCTCACGTGGCTCGCCAACACCGGAGCCGGCTTTTGGGCCGCCTTCGCGTGGTGGCAGCCCGTGGTTGCCGTGGTCGTGGCCATCGTCACGCTCCTCCTCACTAACCGCAACACCGCTCCCGCGGTAGTGCGGGAGGAAAGGGTCTGACATGAACACGATCACCATCCACCCGGCAGCCAAAAAGCTGTCGATCCTTATGGCGGCGGTGACAATCGTCGGCTTGCTCTTCGGAGTAGTCACGATTGCCACCGCTCCCAAGGCGGCTGCCTTGTTGTGCGACGTCACGTCGCTTAACACCATGGCAAATCGCGAGGTCGACCCTGCGACCGCTGCTTACCTCCGTCAAGAGGCGGCAGCTTGTGCGCAGGCAACGACGCCAGACGATGAGCCCACCGACAACCCGTCGACGACTGGCACACCGTCGGCAAGCGCAACCTCGTCAGTCGTTCCGACGACCGACGAGGCCAAGCCTGCCCCGACCGCCACCATCACAGACGAGGCTGCCAAGGGCAAGGACCTCAGCCTCATCGACAACTGGCCCCGCTATGAGCGCGAGCTCATTGCGACNNGCGCTTCACCCCGACTTCAGGGGCAAGCCGCTCGAGTCCCTCACTGTCAAGCAGTTCTTTGCGGAACTCAAGTACCGGATGCCGATGAGCCCTGTGCTCACTTCGGCAACCGGTGCTGCGCTTGGCATGTGGCCCGAGTCCACCATCAACAGCCGGCAAGCCGAGTACCTCGGCGACCCGGCCATGTGGCGCGCCGACGTCAAGAAGGTCTCCGACCGTCTTGACGCCGAGCTGAAGGACGCGCGCAAGCGCACCCTCAGCGCGGGGACCTACGACATCTCCTACCAGGTCACTGACGAGCATGGAGTCGCCCACTACAAGGCCGACTTCATGGGAGTCCGCGACAACAAGTTCACCGCTGTCGTCCTCAAGGACGGCACCGTGCTCCGGATGGAGTGCGGAGGTCAGCTGTACGGTGTCAAGGAGAGGCCGATCGCCAAGAACGCTCCTGCGATGCCCAAGCCCAGCAAGGGTATGGACCGTGACGAAGAGGGCAACCCCGTCGTCTTGGTCAACGCCTGCCGCAAGGTGAACGGCGTATGGCAAGACGTGTTCAACGTCAAGCCGCAGCAGGGCGACCTGAAGCCAGGTGCCAAGGAGTGCACGCCGTCGACCACGCCCACCCCGGGCAAGACGACGTCGACCACTCCGCCAACCACCACGACGACTCCTCCGACGACGCCTCCGACCACGTCGAAGACGCTCACCCCGAAGGATCCGTCGAAGGATGGCGGCAGTGGAGAACCAAACGAGAACACCGGCCCTGACGAGTACGTGCCTCCGAGCGAAGCGACCGAGTCGCACAGCCCGCCCGCTACGTACAGCCCACCGCCGGCAACTCACGTTCCGACTACCGCGCCCCCCGTCGTGGTCAACCCCGACCCGACGCCGACTCGGACGTCGGACCCGACCGACACCAGCACTGGTGTTGTCCCGGTTCCGACCACCACCCTTCCGGGTGGATTCTGAGTCACACCGGTTGGGCGCTCATCTTCGGGTGAGCGCCCAACCACCCCCTGTATTCATGTACTCGACCCCACCAGCGGAGCATTCCGTGGATCGAGATACATTTCTCTCTACTGTTGATGCTCCGCTGGCATCACACTTTTTAGTACGCAAGGCATAGTCTGATTTTATAACTCCCAGGAGGCAATTTAACAATCAAAAACCAAGGTGCGAATATCAATTATATTAACTATCGATTACATTGCGAGATTAATCGATACCAAGGAGAATACTATGAATAAAGTACTTTCGTTCATCCGTTCGACTCCAAAACGTGCTCTTGCCTTCACAGCTCTTGCCGTTGCGTCTGTTGCAGTTCCTGCAGCCGTGTTCGCATGGGGTCCAGAACGACCAACATACACGATCGCTCATCCAGCAGATCACATTACGTTCAACTCAATCACCGACAACCCAAATCTAGGTGACGAGCGCAACTTTACAAGCGTACGCGAGCTTGGCACAACGGGCACCTGGAAAGATGCCGTAAACGTTGAAGCAGGTAAAACCTACGAAGTTCGTGTTTACGTTCACAACAACGCAGCCGACAACCTTAACTTAGTTGCTAAGGATGTTACTGCTAAAGTAAACGTTCCAACAACGACTGCTAAATCTGTCCGCGTCATGGGCTGGGTAAGCTCAAGCAACGCGACACCAACCGAAGTCTACGACCAGGCTGATTTTAACAGCACCAACGACTTTAATCTTGCCTACGTTGCAGGTAGTGCAAAGTACTACAACAACGTATTCGGCAAGTACGACACAGGCACAGGTACTAAACTACCTGACAGTCTTGTCACAAGCACCGGCGCAAAGCTCGGTTACGACAAACTAGATGGTAACATCCCTGGATGTTTCCAGTACGCAGGTGTGGTTGTCTTCCACGTTAAACCACAGTTCCCTACTAAATCAGCTGACTTTACCGTACAAAAACAAGTACGTAAAGAAGGTGTAAGCACTTGGACCGAAACAGCCAAGGTGAGCGCGGGCGACACTGTAAACTACCGTTTGGTATTTACAAACAGTGGCCAAACTCAGCTTAACAACGTCATGCTTAAGGACCAGCTCCCAGCAAACGTTACTTTCGTTCCTGGCACTGTTCGCATTTTGAACGCAGCCAACCCTAATGGTGCATTCGTCAAAGATGGCGACAAGCTTGTTACTGACGGTGTAAACATTGGCTCATACACCGGTGGCGGATCAAACGCTATCGTCGTATTCCAGGCCAAGGTTGCTGCCGAAGCAAAATTGAAGTGTGGAACAAACACGCTCGTTAACACGATGTTCGCAACTCCAGAAGGCCAAAGCCCTAAGCAAGATACTGCTGACGTAACTGTCGATAAGGTTTGTGAAGACACTCCAGAAGTTCCTGTAACCCCAGAAACTCCAGAGACTCCAACTACTCCTGAAACGCCAGAAGAAGTTCCTGCAGAACTGCCTGAAACCGGTGTTGCCGGCCTAAGCGCAGCGCTTGGACTCGGCTCACTTGTAGCAGCAACACGCTACTACATTACAAGCCGTCGCGCACTTTAATACGAGACTGACCGCTCTAAAAACATCTGAGATCTCAGTTTCAGAACCTTTCAAAACCACCCTCTTTAAGGAGGGTGGTTTTTGTTAGCTAACGCTTGATTCTTGCGGCATCTCTACTTCAACAGGTGGCCGGCTTAGCTTTTTGATAGGCAACCTAAAACCGAATGTACTGCCCTTACCTAGCTGCGATTCAAAAATAATCTTACCGTCATGCGCATCTATGATACGTTTCGCCAAGTACAACCCAATACCCGTCCCATCTGGTCGTTGCTTACGGGCATTTTCGGCACGGAAGAACTTGGTAAACAGATGTGACTGGACTTCGGGTGGCACGCCCATACCTTTATCTTGCACTTCAAACACAACGTTGCCCTCTTCGACTGATAACTTGATTGTCACCGATGTTGTGTCGGGCGAATAATAAATAGCATTGTCGATAAAGTTCATGACCACCTGGCGCAACTTGCCTTCATCTAGATACAACATCGGGAAGCGTGACGGCTTTTTGAACTTTAACGCTACCGAATGGGTCGCGGCAATCGGCGTCATGCTCTCTACTTCTTGCTGGACCATTTTTGCTAGATCTAGTTCGCGTCGTTCGACGATAAACTTACCTGTTTGTAAGCGCGATACGTTCAAAAAATCACCGATCAAGTGCACCATCCGCTCGCTACTGGCATACGCCTCACTGAGTAGCTGGCGCTGCGTACTCGTAATTTCACCTGCATCACCTTCGAGCACCATGCTAATATAACCCTTAACACTCGTTAGTGGCGTACGTAATTGGTGCGATGCCATACTGACAAATTCATCCTTTGTCGCATCTAGTTCGAGAAGTTTTTTGTTAGACCGTCGCAGTTCTTTGGTTGCGGTACTGATTTCATACTTAAGACGTGCGTTGAATTTTTGAATTTCATCAAAACGTAACGAGTTCACAACCACCAGCGCCAGTTCGTCAGACATCGTACTGAGCATATGGATTTCTGACGCCCCATAAGCTCTGCCGTTACGCTTTTCGCCAACTAATAAATAGCCAACGAGCTGATTTTTAAGTTCCATGCGGGACACGATAGATATATTCGCATTGGCGATTTTTGTTATTACACCAGAATCTCGTGCCAGCGAATCGGTTGCCACCGCCTGAGTATCTACGGTAGCTATATATAATTCTTCTGAAAGCCGGGCGATGACACTTTGCCGCTTTGGATTACTACAGTGCACTTCATTTATAACCATGTCGTCAGCACTATTAACCAGTGCCATCGCGATGAACGACGGATGCATCACCGAATCGATGCCTGCGGTGGCCTTTTCAAAGATAGACTTAATATCGACGTCGTTCAGAATAGCATCGCCAAATGAGTCTAGGGCAGCTTCGGGATTGTAGCGTTCTCGCAAAAACAACTTTGATGTCACACGATCAAAAAACTCTCGTAACGGATTAATAGTCAGCGCTACCACCAGCGCTAATCCTATATATATCACCCCGGTGACGTTTGCGTTGGTCGTACTCATAGCAACGAATGCACCAACCGTCCAAATTGCCATCGTATATACAAATGCGGCCGCTATCCCAGTCAAAATATAACCCAGCGTTACAATAAATGTTTGGCGCAAATCAAACAAACTGTACTTAACGATCGCGTAGGTCACACTGGCCGTAAATAGTATCGAAAAAATCGGACCAGCCGTAATAAATTCGTAGTTCCCCGCCCACGGCATGATAAGGTTAAAGATCATTCCGAATACACCGGCAATAACTACGCCTGCCGTGACAACCTGTTGTCGCTTTCGGCTACGTCCATGCTGTGCGCGCTGCATACGATACATTAATCCAACACCAAGTAGGAACAACGTCAAGAATACTAATCCATAAATTGAATAGCTTGGCTGCATAATGTCGATACGCTCACTCAACGCACCTTTTAGCGAAGCGACACGTATCAACCATGTTGGCTCGAAGACGAATAACACTAAAGCGAGTACTACTACCGGAGCGTAACTTGCAGCAATCTTTGCACGAGTTGCAAACCCATTTAATCGCAAACCAAATACAAGCAACGCCGAACCGATTGCTAATGCAGCCGTGTAATAGGTATTTACGAATAATTGAGCATTTTCTACACTATTCGCCACCGTAAACAGTACGATCCCCCAGGCCCACATACTGACGGCTAAAGTTAAAATCAAAAACGTGTAGCGTATATTCGACGCAGACGCACGCATGAATACACTGACGGCAACGATGGCATTAATGATGCCCACTACGAGCAGTAGGGTCGTTGCCACGTTGGTCACTGTTTGACAATCCTATAGATGTTATAGATTTTATCTTCTGCGTGATAGATATCGCGAGCATCACCCGGAATGCCAGCAGTGTCCATAATACTAAGTACTTCGTGCATCGTGCGCTGGATAACACCAGGCCAACCTAGGCCTCGTTTATGTAGTTCAAGGTGTGGGTGGCGCGGTGACATATTCGTGAATATCATCATGCCACCAATCGGCAATGCAGCATACGCAGCACGTAATAATTCGGCGCTGTCTTTTTCGCTAAGGTATTCGAACAATCCCATTGCGTCGATGACGGTTGGCTTGAAGTCGGCGAATAATTGGTCTCGCTTAGTAGCGTCGAGAATACTTGCGTGCTCGAACTTTACTGAACTAACGCCAGGCTGGAGCTGTTTGTAATTGTCCTTAGCGAAAGCGAGAATTTCTTCATTAACGTCTTCAATCATCAACGACACGTTATCGCGTTCGGTTGCCGAAAGCTCATCGATGACATCATAAACCGGCTGGCCGCTGCCGGCTGCAATACTCAACCAATGTACAGGATGCTTTGAACCACCTACATGCTGCAATACTAGCCATGACAAAACGTAGGCGCGAGACCTGACACCTGTTGCATCGTATGAGTGCCTAAAAAACCGCTGTGTAATAAAGTCGAGGCGGCCGCCATTGGTCATATTACGATTTTCTGGGTTATGCACGTAATGAGTCGCCATGCCGTCGGGCATATATTCACGCCATGCTCGCATACCAGATGGCAGGTATACGAACATCCGTGCAATATTAAACGGCGAATCATGTTTGACGTTCGGGAATGCTTCTAAATAATGTTGCAAAAAGTTTAATAAAGCCCGGACGAGTGTTCGCTCGACACGTAAGTTAGGTTTGTAATATTTGTCGGTAACAGAGACAGAAGTTACTTCGACACCTGCTACATGTCGGGTTTTAAGCACGGATAATTGGTAATGTTTTGCCATAGTGGTATAGGGGTAGGATTCCTTTTTGTTCTTATGCTTGTTATTATAGAGGAAATGACCAAAATTGCTATCATCGAAGACGACCAAGTTATCAACCAAATGTACCGCATGAAATTCGAGGCGGCTAAGTTTGACGTTTCGACGGCCAGCGACGGCGAGGCGGGAGTATCGATGGTGCAAAAAACCAAGCCCGATATAATCTTGCTTGACTTACAAATGCCACGCATGGGCGGCGCCGAGGCGCTCGAAATTATTCGCGCTTCTGATTGGGGTGCGACGATTCCTGTCATCATTCTGACGAACCTTGGCGAAGAAGAGGCGCCAAAATCACTCCGCCAGCTTGGTATCCATAGCTACATCGTCAAAGCCGAGCTTACGCCAAGCCAGGTTGTGACTCGCGTCAAAGAAGCTCTCGATTTAAAAGATTAGAGCTTGCCCGCAATGCGGAGCGCAGCTTGAATGACATGGTCAAATAATACCGCGATTGTCAGCGGACCGACGCCGCCCTTTTCGGGTGTGATCGTCAGGTCTTTGCGTTCGCGCACGTCGGGTGCGACATCACCGACTAATACGCCGTTTTCGCTTGCCGTACCTGCGTCTACAACAACCGCATCAACCGGTACTCGATCGCTAGTCAGTATTCGCGGAACTCCTGTCGCGGTAACAATAACATCACTGTGGATCAATGTATTGCCGATATCTGTCGAATCTTCGTCTAACACAGTCACATTTAGCCCGCGTTCAATCCAAAGTTTTGCTAACGGCTCACCGACCAAACGTCCATGCCCCAGTAGTGCAATTCGGCGACCAACAAGTTCAACATTATAGCCAGCAAGTAACCAGTCGATTGCTTCAGCAGTCGCGCCGGTAAATACTTCGCCACTACCAAGGCCATCAACGTCTTTTTGTGGCGCTATCAAACCGCACAGCTCATCTGTTTGCGCGGGGTCGTCGAGCGGTAACTGAATAATAATTCCGTGTACCGCGTCATCCGCATTCGCTCGCTCAATGGCATCACGCATCTGGTCTTGCGCGATACTTATTACATCGACATCAATCAGCATGTCTTCGGCATATCGTTGCTTCATGCGCACATAAGAATCGATTGCCTGATTCGAATTATCACTTTTGATAATAACGAGCTTAGGTGCAATATGGTGCTCCTGACGCAAGTTACGGACCTGCTTGATTTGCCGTTCCTTAATAAAATCTGCTATTTCACCACCATTTAATACTCGCGCCATTAGATTCTGTCCTTTCTGTCATCAATAAATGCACCCCATTGCCTAATTAACCGTAGTACAGTTTTAAGCGGCAATTCGATCATCATGTCTAACACTATAGTTACAACGTTAACCCGACTATATTTATCGCTCATCCACTGCCCAACCACGACGAATGGCAAATATATGATGTCGCGTATAAATGTCAGGCCGTTGCTACTGCCACGCACTATTTCGAGCTCACGAATAAGCCGGCTTAGGCGGAATCCTAAGAAGCTCGCAGCCGAAATGAATACGAAGAAAATAACGATATGCACCAACGAAAAGTTAAGTAATACCAACAACCATGTAACACCACCAAAGACGACGAGGCTCAATAGTGCATAAGCAAAAGAGAATACTGGGCTATAACGCCTACCGGCCAGCTGTTTTTTGACAAGCGTCGTTTTTTCGCCATAAATCATGGTGTCGACTCGATCAATCAATGCTGTCGTATTGGCATAACCAGGCAACGTATGGGTCAGCCTGAGCGCAATCATGTATAGCGGAGGGAATAGCAGATTAATAATTAACGGTACCCAAATAATCGTGCCATGCGCCCATATGTCATACGGGACCTCAATGGCGATACCAATCAAAAACTTTGTGATAATCAAAAAAATCACGCTGCGCACAATTGCACGATTAATGCGCTTACCGATGCTTGCGTATTCTTTATTTACCTGCTTCTCGAACGCATCAAGGAACGTTTCGCGTTTTGTTAAAAGCTCAGCAATATCTTCGCGATCTTCGATCATTCGACGGATAATCCGTAGTGGCGCACCTTGACGGTCGACGATGCGGTACAGCTTATCGCTCATAGACGACTTGATCACGCTGTCGATGCGCTGATTAAACGCCACGTAATTATCTAGTTCATCAATCGATACTTGATATCGCTCGAGTAGACCGGTGCGGATAACCGCGACGTCCGACTTAAGTAACGCTTTATGAATAGCGCCAAACAAGGCCGCGGCATAGTCGTCCGCTTGCCCTGCTTTACCAGCGATTGTATCGGGCGGAATGACTGACTCTAGGTAGCTATAGGCAAAATCAATAAAGACCCCGTCTTGCACATGTCCGTTCACGATCGCCTCTACTTGTACAGCAAGCGTATCAAGTACCCAACTGAATGACGTGTCAGAATACACTGAACGTCGCTTTTGAAGCTGCTCGTACGCGTGATAATGTTTGATTGCCAGCGCCGATATCGAATCTAACTGCTCACGGGTTAAGCTATCATTGGGCACATATCCCGCGAATGTCAGTTCGACGGCAAGCTCACTGCCGCTTGCTCGCACCAGTTCTTCGTCACGTGTAATAAATATTTGTTTATAAAAACGCTTGATTGCATTTTGCAGTAACAAGTGTTCTTCGGTATTTTCTGCCGCATTGCGGAGCTGTTCATACGCCGCGGTCAAAGCGCCGCCCGCCCCTACAACGTTAACCTTAGGGGTATTAGAAAGATCGCGTTGATACGCGTCATGCCATCGCTTTGCGTGGGCAAGGCCATTGGCCAGTCGTTGACCGATTGAATTCAAGGCTGTCATTACTCACATTATTATACAGTACAGGCCCAGGCTTTGTGTGTGTTTAATACAATACTCTAGCTCTTTACCATCACGGCCCGATATTGTACAATAATACATACGCTTATAACTAATAGGGAACCAAATGAAGATACGCTCATCACTCCTCTCTACTGCCGCGCTTATAGTTACTCTCGGCACGACATCAACATTTTTCATCAGTGGCACCGCTAGTGCCTTATTGCCTGTCGAGCCAGTTCGCGCTGAAATTAGCGAATCACGCGTGAACGAGCGAGCGCAAACCGCAGAACAACGAGCCCAAGACCGTAATGTACGTGCCGAGGAGCGAATTGAACAACGCGAAGAACGCGCCGAAGAGCGCGCAATCAAACTCGAAGCAAATAAGCTACGCATATGCGAAAAACGACAGGGCCAGATTACGTCTATCATGCAGAATATCGCTAAACGTGGCGTCGCTCAAGTTGCAGTATTCGACAAAATCGCCGACCGTACTAAAGAATTCTACGCTACCAAGGGTTACTACATTTCCGAATTCACTACTCTCGCATCAGAAGTTGATGCGAAATACGACGCAGCGCTCGTAGCTTCTAACGAAACGGTTGCCCTTAGCGAAACATGGACATGCTCGATGGATGACCCTAAAGGTAACATTACCGCGCTACGCGAAGCTAAAACCGCAGAAGTTGCGGCACTGAAAGAATATAAAACGTCAATTCGCAACCTAATTGTTGCCGTCAAGTCTGCAAGCATCGCAGCAAACGACGCGCCAGTAGAATCCGAATCTGACACACAAGCTACCAGCACCACAGGGGAGGCACAATGATACGCAAGATTCAAACAGGCTATTCGGCAGTCGCGGGATTTGTCGTAACGATATTTGTCGTGCTCATCGGCGCACTTGGTTACACATACCTAATTAACTACAACGCGCAAGTCGCTCGCACAAACGAAAAGAACAATTCATCCACGATCGCTGCCGAGTCAGCAGTTGTGCCCGAAGTGGAATCATCATCCGATCTTGCTGAACTCGAATCTATGCTCGAAGCTGTATCTGTCGATGACCTGTCATCAACAGACCTTGATACCCTAGACTCTGAATCTAGTAACTTCTAATATACGCTATATATTATTTCGATCTATTTCAAATCGTAGTAGCAGCGAGTTGTATTGTTCGATGAGACCGTGCTTGTTCCGTCATAGTAGTCAGCGCCTACAGGACACCACCTACCCTCTACCATATAGTTCAACCGTACAGTGTCATAAGTACTGTTGTAGTAATATTCAATGCCACGCATTGTGAACCCAGAAGTAAAGTAACCTGGGTTTTCGAACGTTGTGATCGGGAACTGTGGCACAGATGACATATACTGCTTCAGCATGGTCATCGTATTCGCATCATAACTTGATAACGAACCCCAAGGGTTTTCAAATTCGCAAGAACCAGCGGGGAAAGATCCAGCTGCGGGATACTGGGCGGCGTCAGCCGATAGACATGCGCGCGCAACCGTCCCTGCGTACGGAATTGGGTATTTACCGTTATCAGACTTGTAATACTTAGCTGCTTTCGCGAAGCTCGTTACAGCCGAACCGACCGCGACGGCTCTTGCACGCTGCTGCACTCCATTGAATGCCACTACGGTAACAGAGGTTAAGATTGCAATCACAACAATAACGACAAGCAGTTCAACAATTGTAAATCCAGCACTAGTCCGTAACTTCATGTTGTTATGATAATGCATAAGCATTTTAGTGCATAGCCTAATGTATTGAGTCGACACCAATCGCTTCTCTAATGTTCTTATATCCATCCCGCTCCAGCAGCCGCACTAGTCCTTTATTGATTTGCCCAACAAGTTGCGGACCTTCAAAAATCATGCCAGTAATGAGTTCGACCAATGTAGCACCGAGTTTAATTTTTGCATAGGCGTCTTCTGCCGAGAATACGCCACCAACGCCGATAATAACGAACCGCTCACCATACTTTCTGTATGTTTGTTTAATCAATTCATTGCTAAGCTCCCTGGAAGGCGCACCACTTAAATTACCCTTGACCGCATCGGGGAGTGGATCTTTCAGGTTAGCCTTGCTTCTATCTTTGGCAAGATTACTTACCGTCACGCCTTGTACTGAGTGTTTCGTGGCGACATTCAATAACCCGTCCAGCTCACTCCATGGCATATGTACTGGCATTTTAATAATTAGTGGTTGCTTGAGATTTAGTTTGTCGGTGGCCTTCAGCAAAGCATCTAGGCGCGCCGGAGTCGTAAACGGCTCGCCGCCATAGGTATTAGGGCAAGAAATATTGAGCGTGTACATATCACCCAGCTTAGCCTTTTGCAATAACGTCAAACTGCCAACATAATCAGCTATGGCTTCGGTATCGGTACTTGTTTTTTGCGAATTTGTCTTGGCAATCGAAATATTTAACGGAAAATCTTTAAAGTTAGCCGCGGTGTAGTTTTTTAATCTTTCGATAATCGCCTTCACGCCATGGTTTGCTAGCCCTGCATTCACGACGAGCGACTTTGTTTTTGGCAACCGGTAAAACCACGGCCGAGGATTACCTGCGCAGTCATGCAGCGTGAGCGATCCGCCCTCCATAAATCCGAAACCGATTGATTTAATAATTGGTACAAGTTCAAAGTTCTTATCGAAACCCGCCGAAAGCCCTACGGGGTTATTAAACTGAATGCCAAAAACTGTCTGCCGTAATTTAGGAGTATTTTGATACGCCCAACTAACACGCAGTGCATGTCGAATCAAAGATGATTTTTGCAACAACGAACCCTGCTTAAGGAGGGCGTTGTGCACTGCATCTGGCTTAAATCTAAATAAGATCGGCTTTACGCCATGCCGATAGATGACATTACTTGCGCGGCTAATTAAAGAAACCATGGATATTCTTTACTATACGCCCGTTTGAACGAAGTGTCTAAATTACGATTGCTTAATCGCGCGATAAGACTATACTGAAGCCAACATACAATTCTACGAAAGGTTGGATATGTCACTACGTCACGAGTCCAGCTATTACAATGGGGCACCGGGCCAAACAAATACTAATCGCCTATTCGTACCCACTGCTGCGGATATAGAAACCTTTGGGGAATATGGATTATTCGACCCTCGGCTGATTGGCAAGCCAGACGATATCCTATCACACGAGATTGCCTACAATCCCTCGGGCATCTACACCATTCCGCCCAATGCTCTAGACAACCCGACTAATTTACCAATTGATGTAATGTACGTACGGGTCGAACCTAATCGAGTTGATTCCGGAGTCTCGCATTTAGGCAAAACCGTTTCTCGACCTTACATCGTTGATTTGAAAAATCCTAGCGCTCCCCTGCTGCCCTTTCATGGCGGAATGGAGCTACGTGGCGAAGACCCCTCATTACTCCGCATTAACCGGCGATCACCCGTAAGCGGCAAGACCGAACAAGTTTGGCTTGTGAGCGTCGTTAATGCTCAACCCAATCCAGATAAACCCTACGAAGTAGCTTCGGTGGATACGGATATTTATGTAGGCGAATCGTTAGGCAACCTACAAAAAGTTGCTCAAGGCCCACCTGGGATGAAGGATATTAGGTTTGCAGTTGACGCGAATCCCGACAGTACCAAACTACATGTATGGGGAAGGCCGCAGCCACGCTCTGGCACCGGTAACGTTAACTACCTAACAGTCCCAGATATATCCAAACTGACACCAGACTCCATCGCACAAGCACCTCTCATCCATCCTGAGCTATTCCCCGAAGAAAAAGGTGCTTGGGGCGGCGTGAACGATGCATTCTTAGTCGGAGTCGGTAAGTACGTCCTGGCCTCTCATCGAGCATGGATGACTGGTGATGACGACAGTGG
>DJVK01000001.1 GCA_002441145.1 Candidatus Saccharibacteria bacterium UBA6258
GGTTGTGACCTTCACCACCGATGTATGCCCAAACTTCGTGACCGTTAGTTAAACGTACACGCGCAACCTTACGGAGAGCTGAGTTAGGTTTTTTCGGAGTCTTGGTCGTAACCTTGACACAAACACCACGCTTAAGTGGGGCATCTTGGTCTTGGTATCGGACCTTTAGTGCATTGTGAATGCGGCCAAGCGCTGGAGATTTACTCTTTTTAAGAGCAGTCTTACGAGGCTTGCGCACCAATTGGTTAATGGTAGGCATTAATCAAATATCCTTTGCTTAGTTTACTAATTAATATAGGCAACGCTGTGCCTTTTGTACGACTCGGCTTCAGCAAGCTCTGTCGTGTCTTTACCTTTGGGCGCTAATTAGGTGTGTACACATTCTTCTCACCAAATTTAGTCCAAAGAGGAAACTCGCTTACTATCATAGCAAAAGATTAGCAATTTGTCTAGGGCTAGATAATCACCGTCCCCTGTTATTGAATAGCGTGACATCCAAAAGGCCGCCCATTGTAGAGCGGCCTTTTGGTAAATCAAGGTAGATTTACGATTCGAGGTCTACGTCGACTGTGATATCTTCGACGACATCAGCAGTTTCATCGAGCAGTTCATCTTCTAGAGCAACGGCGTTACGAGCACCGGTACCTACAGGAATCTTGCGTCCGATAATGACGTTTTCCTTAAGACCATTCAGGCGGTCTGCGCGGCCACTTGTTGCGGCGTTGATAAGCACGCGAGTCGTGTCCTGGAATGATGCGGCTGACAACCAGCTGTCGCTCCAGATAGAGACTTTAGTGATACCAAGCAACAATTGAGTGTACTGTGCAGGTGTTTTGCCTAGAATAGCGAGAGCCTTGTTAGCATCAACGACCGAAGCCTTAGATACGATATCGCCCATGACGAATGCGCTATCACCTGGGTCTTCAACCTGTACGCGGCTGAACATCTGACGCACGATGATTTCGAGGTGCTTGTCGGCAACATCTTGACCCTGTGCGGCGTAGATGCGCAGTACTTCGTTGATGATGTATCGCTGAGTTGCTTCAGTGCCCTTGAGGCGCATCAAGTCGTGGAGGCTTAGTGAACCAATTGTCAAACGGTCACCCGCTTTGATTTGATCGTTAGCCTTAATGACGAGCTGCATGTTGCCTGGGACTTCGTAGCGTACTGGGGCGCTTGCGTTTGCAGCGATGACCAGTGTATCTTCGGCGACTTCCACGACACCGTCGAATGGAGCAACAAGTGGATGCGCTTCACCTTCGGTTGTCGCAAGAACATCACCAACCTTTACGTTTGAGCCAGACTTAACGGCAACTGAACGACCTTCGAGTGGCATACGTTCAACGTGGCCAGCCTCAGGTGTCACTTGTACGATGTACTTCTTGCCATCTTCCCAGACATCAACCGTACCGGTCACTTCTGACATGTACGCCTGACCCTTAGGGTGACGAGCTTCAAAGAGTTCTTCAACACGAGGGAGACCCTGGGTAATGTCAGAACCACCAACACCAGAACTGTGGAAGGTGTTAAGTGTCAACTGAGTACCAGGTTCACCGACTGACTGTGCGGCGATGACACCGACAGGCTGAGCGCCTGCAACAATCATACCGGTCGACATGTCGATACCGTAACTCTTGCGTGGAATACCACGTAGGTTGTTTGTTGAAAGAACAGATTGGATACGTACTTCTGCGACTTTTTCGTCTGCCTGGATTGAGTCAGCGACAGCGCGAGTAATTAACTCGTCCGCACCAACGTGTCCTGGAACTTCTGCGGCAGTGTAACGGCCAAAGAGACGGTTGCCGAAGTCGATCATTGTCATTTCTGACTCTGAACGGTAGATGGTGAAACCTTCGTCGTCACCTTCTTCGTCTTCGACAGTAAAGACATCTTGGCTCACGTCGACAAGACGACGGGTCAAGTAACCTGAATCGGCAGTCTTAAGCGCGGTGTCAATAAGACCCTTACGCGCACCACGAGTTGCCACGAAGGCTTCAAGTGATGAAAGACCCTTCTTAAAGTTCGAACGAACTGGAAGCTCAATTTCACGGTTAGTCGCGTCCACCTGGATACCGATCATTGCGCTAGCAAGCTTGACGTTCGTGATATTACCACGAGCACCAGAGTTGACCATCATCGAAATACTTGTGTCCATGTTGGCAAGTTCGCCACGTAGGAAGTCTTCGACACGGCGGTCAACGCCACGCCAGTTAGCGACGGTAAGGCTATATCGTTCGTCGTCAGTGATAAGACCCTGGTCGTATTGTTCAGATACGAGAGCAGTCTTAGCGTCACCTTCGGCCACGAATTCAGCGATTTCTTCGAAGTTAAGATAGTCGTTCATACCGGTAGACACAGCTGATGTCGTAGCAAAGCGGAATGCCAAGCCCTTCATGCGGTCTGCAGTCTTTGCGGTCTCTTCTGCGCCATACTTGTCGAAGATCTGAGCAAGAACCTTTTTAAGTTCTTTCTTGTTCTGAACGTTGTTGTTGTATGGGAAACCTTCTGGAAGGATTTCGTTGAAGAATACGCGACCAAGTGTCGTGTTACGGATTTCGCCGTTGGCACGAACGCGGATTGGACTCTGTAGCTGCAATGCACCCATGTCATAGGCAAGTTCTGCATCACGGCTACTAGAGAATATCGCTACTTTATCAGTTTGTGCGGCTGGCTTGTCATACGTTAGGTAGTAGTTACCAAGGACGATGTCCTGGTTGATGTTAAGCACAGGGCTACCATCAGCAGGCTTAAGAAGGTTGTTTACTGCGCTCATAAGGTCGCGGGCTTCTGCCTGAGCTTCCTTAGAAAGTGGCAAGTGAACAGCCATCTGGTCACCGTCGTAGTCGGCGTTGAATCCTGAAGCAACGAGTGGGTGAAGCTGGATAGCCTTACCTTCGACGAGCTTCGGCATAAATGCCTGAATAGACAAACGGTGAAGTGACGGCGCACGGTTCAAGAGTACGTACTTACCTTCGATAACTGCGTCAAGCGCGTCCCATACAACCGCCTCGCCAGACTCGATAAGTCGAGTTGCAGAACGGATGTTGTGGGCGAATTCGTTGCGAATTAACCAGCTGATTACGAATGGCTTGAACAGTTCGAGGGCCATCTGCTTCGGAAGACCACACTGGTTGATCTTAAGCTTAGGACCAACGACGATAACTGAACGACCAGAGTAGTCAACACGCTTACCAAGAAGGTTCTGGCGGAATCGACCCTGCTTACCTTTCAGCATGTCGCTGATAGACTTAAGGCGTCGGCGACCACCGGTCGCGTTAACTGCGCGGCCACCACGAGCGGCTGAGTTGTCGATGAGGCTGTCGACAGCTTCCTGGAGCATACGCATTTCGTTGCGGCGAATTACTTCAGGGGCGTTAAGGTCGATAAGCTTCTTAAGACGGTTGTTACGGTTAATGACGCNNTGATAACACGGCGGTAAAGGTCGTTTAGGTCGCTTGTAGCGAAACGGCCACCAGTTAACTGCACCATTGGACGTAGGTCTGGTGGAATCACTGGAAGTACGGTCAATGTGAGGCTGTTTGGTCGGATACCGGCAGCTTGCATACCTTCAAGTACCTTAAGGCGCTTGAGAAGTTTCTTCTCGCGCTGACCCTTAGCGGTTTCAACTTCTTCAGAAAGCTGCTTGATAAGGATGGGCAGGTCCACTGCGTCAAGAAGTGCCTTAAGCGCAACGCCACCCATGCCGACGTGCACGAGGTCTTCGTATTCTTCTGGCAGGTTGCGGAAGTCAGTTTCGTTGATCAAAGCACCCTTTTGGAGGCTTTCGAGCTGAGTCTTCTTTACGGCAAAGTTGTTTTCAAGCTCTTCGACTTCGCGAGATTGCTCTTCAGCAAGCTTTTTGATGTCAGCACCTTCGACGTCTGCTTCTTTTTCAAAACGCATCTTGATTGCAATACGACCGGCAGCAGTTTCTGCTTCGAGGTCAGCAATCATCTGATCGCGTTTTTCTGATTCGACATCAAGGATGACGTAGGTTGCAAAGTAAGCGATTCGTTCGAGGTTACGCACGGTAATACCGAGGAGCAAGCTCATAGCACTTGGGGTACCACGCATGAACCAGATGTGCGCGACAGGTGCAGCAAGCGTAATGTGTGCCATGCGTTCGCGGCGAACAATTGATTTAGTAACCAATTCACCGTTCTTGTCGACAGCAGCTTCGCGTGAGCGAACACCCTTCAGCTTGTTGTCGTGTGGGTTGATGTCCTTGACTGGTCCAAAGATACGCTCACAGAAGAGACCGTCTCGTTCTGGTTTTTGCGTACGATAGTTGATTGTCTCTGGCTTAGTAACTTCACCGTAGCTCCATTTAAGGATGTCTTCGGGGCTTGCTACTGCCAGGCGGACTGCGTCAAAGTCGGCAATGCCGCTGTTGGCGATTACTCGTGACATGTTACGCCTCCTCCTTTATTTCATCTATTTCATCTATATCTTGAATTGACATACCGTCATCACCGTCGATATCACCGAGTTCATCAGCTTCATCGAGAACTAGCTCGTGATCGATTCCGTCGTCAATAACAGGGACAGATTTGTCTTCTGGGCCGCTTTCAGCAATGATCATTTCGGCATCGATAGTTGCAGACTCAGATTCGTCGACGAGGTCTACACGAAGGCCAAGACCTTGAAGTTCTTTCACGAGGACGTTGAATGATTCAGGCAACTTAGGGCCGGTAATCGGTTCGTCCTTAATGATTGACTCATATGCCTTTGCGCGTCCGTACACGTCGTCAGACTTGATGGTGAGCATTTCTTGGAGCGTTGCGGCTGCGCCGTATGCTTCAAGTGCCCAAACTTCCATCTCTCCGAAGCGCTGACCACCGTTTTGTGCCTTACCACCAAGAGGCTGCTGGGTGACCATAGTGTATGGACCAGTTGAACGTGCGTGAATCTTGTCGCTTACCATGTGGTGTAGCTTAATCATGTGCATGACACCGACAGTAGTGCGCTCTTCGAACGCTTCACCTGAACGACCGTCGAATAGCTGGCTTTTACCGTCTTCGGCAAAGCCTGCCTTTTTAAGTTCGCTACTGATTACTTCGTTTGGGACACCGTTGAATGGAGGCGTCGCAACCTTGTAACCAAGTGCGCGAGCTGCCATACCAAGGTGAGTTTCAAATAGCTGACCAAGGTTCATACGGCTAGGGACACCAAGCGGGTTTAGTACGATATCTACAGGAGTACCGTCTTCCATGTATGGCATATCTTCTTCAGGAAGAATACGAGCAACCACACCCTTGTTACCGTGACGACCAGCAAGCTTGTCGCCGACGCTAATCTTACGTAGCTGAGCAACGAAAATTTGGATCTGCATCAGTACGCCAGCCTTAAGTTCGTGACCGTTTTCGCGGCTAAAGATCTTAACACCGACGACTTTACCCCCACCGGCATTGTTCATGCGCTGTGAGGTATCGCGGACATCCTTGGCTTTTTCACCAAAGATCGCACGAAGGAGTCGTTCTTCAGAGCTGAGCTCTTGCTCACCCTTAGGAGTAATCTTACCGACGAGTACGTCACCGGCTTTAACCTCTGAACCTACCTGTACGATACCGTTTTCGTCGAGGTGACGAAGTGATTCTTCAGATACGTTAGGGATGTCGCGGGTTACGATTTCTGGGCCAAGCTTCGTTTCGCGGACTTCAACGTTGTAGTCTTTGATGTTGATGCTTGTAAGTTCGTCATCTTCAACGAGGCGTCGGCTAAGAACGACGGCGTCGTCCATGTTGTAACCACCCCAAGGCATAAAGGCAACCAATAGGTCGCGACCAAGCGCGAGTTCACCTTGGGCGATAGATGCACCTTCGATAAGAATGTCGCCCTTCTTTACCTTGTCGCCACGAGAAATGCGGACTTTTTGGTTGATTGAACGATCGTCGTTGCTTTTGGCAAAGTGGATCAATTCGTAAGTCTTAACACCCTCTTTGTACTTGACTTCGATGGCGTCGCCATCGGCGCGTACGACTTCACCATCACCTTCAGCTACGATAAGCTGACTTGAGTCACGAGCGACTTGCGCTTCGATACCTGTACCAACGGTTGGAGCTTCAGGGAAAAGAAGCGGAACGGCCTGACGTTGCATGTTCGAACCAGTCAATGAACGGTCAATACGGTTTTTCTCGATGAATGGGACAAGTGATGCAGTCGAGCCAAGAATCTGCTTGTGAGCAGCGTCCATAAAGGTAATCTCGCTTGTATCAACCTGACCTGGCTTCAAGAACCTACGTGCAGAAACACGTTCAGCTACGAATTTACCGTTTTTATCGAGTTCAGCGCTAGCGTCGGCAATAACTTCGGTAACTTCTTGGCTTGCGTCAAGATAAACGAGTTCGTCAGTAACTTTGCGGTTTTTGACACGCAAGTAAGGAGTTTCGATGAATCCGTACTCATTAACACGAGCATATGATGCAAGGTTAAGCACAAGTCCAATGTTTGCACCTTCAGGCGTTTCAACAGAACAAATACGTCCGTAGTGAGTTGGGTGGGCGTCACGAACATCAAATCCAGCACGTTCACGAGATAGACCACCAGGACCCATTGATGATAGGCGGCGTTTGTGTGAAAGTTCTGAAAGTGGGTTAACCTCATCTAGCAACTGGCTTAACTGTGAGCTTGCAAAGAATTCACGGACAGCAGCAACGACAGGACGTGCGTTGATGAGCTGTGAAGGCGTGACAGATTCGAGGTCACTCATGCTCATGCGGTCCATAGCGTTACGTTGCATACGGAGCATACCAACGCGGAACTGACGGCTAACGAGCTCACCTACCAATTTAACGCGACGGTTTGAAAGGGCGTCGATGTCGTCGCCGGCTTCTTGCGTGTTATTAAGTCGGATCAATTCGCGAATGATAGCAACGAGGTCAGAAAGCTGGAATACGCGGTATTCAGTCGTGTTTGGAAGCTCAAGACCAAGACGTTGGTTCATCTTGTAACGGCCAACGCGGCTGTAGTCAAAGCGTTTGAAGTCATAGAACATACGCTCAATCATTTGACGAGCGTTGTCTACTGTCGCAAGGTCGCCTGGGCGAAGGCGGCGGTATACTTCGATTAGTGCTTCGTTTACACCGTGAGCAGGATCTTTTTCAAGAGTAGCATCAATATACTTGGTTTCACCAGTGTCGATATCTTTGAATAGTTCTTTGATTTCAGAAACCTTGCTGTAACCAAGTGCACGAAGCAATGTCGTTACGGCAATCTTGCGGCGGCGGTCAATCTTAACGTAGATTGCACCATTCGCTGCTGTTTCGAATTCAAGCCATGCACCACGGCCAGGGATAAGCTTTGCACCATATAGGCTTTTACCAACACCCTTATCGGCTGTAAAGAATACACCTGCAGAACGGATGAGCTGGCTTACTACCACACGCTCAGTACCGTTGATGACGAATGTACCGCGATCAGTCATCCATGGATAATCACCAAGATAGATTTCCTGTTCCTTGACTTCGCCGGTCACCTTGTTTGTCAACTCGATGTTAACGAGCAACGGTGCATCGAAGGTTAGGTTGTTCTCTTTTGCGAAATGCTCAGGGTTCTTTGGTTCCTGAAATGCATAATCCTTGAATCGTAGTTCAAGTTTTTGACCGGTGTAATCCTCAATAGGATTCAATTCCGCAAAAATCTCGCTTAAACCAGTTTCGACGAAATCTTTCCAAGATTCCTTCTGGTGTGAGATGAGATTTGGAATCTCCAAAGCAGTATCGTCGTTCGTAAAGAACACGCGTTGCAATGGGGCTGTGCTAGGCTTAGTCTTTGCCATTAGTACTCCCTCGTCAGAGTTATAGTTAGTATGGTGTCGCTTATAACAGGGGTGGGTCGTTCCCCTATGACTCGCTATCAAAACTGGCGCCCGAAGGTTTTTCTAAACGTGAGTACCGCATACCAAAACGCCACGCCGTCGGCGTAGTATACAATCGACCCACATTAAACACTCTTCATTAGTATTGATTGTAGTCTTATTTCGCGTATTTGTCAATAAAAAAGACCGTCATCGGCCAAGACGAGAAAAACCTCGTCTTGGCCGATGAACGGCGACGCCAGGGCTCAGGTGCCCCAGGTCCAGGTGGGCTCGCCGACGGGCGGCTCCACGGAACAAATCTGCTCGATCTTCCTCATGTCCATCACCTCCTTCGAGGTCTGCTGGCCATGCCCGGTGCATTAGCGTGTCACTGCATTATAACACGTTACACGTGTTGAGTCAATGTTGTTATTTAGTATTATCAATAACCTTGTCTGCCACACCATATTTAACCGCTTCATCGGCACTCATCCAGAAGTCTCGTTCCATGTCTGCCTTGACCTTATCTATCTTTTGACCGGTATTTTTAGCCATGATTTCATTCAGTTTTTCTTTAAGTCGTAGCGCTTCACGAAGGGTAATTTCTTGATCAGTTACCTTACCTTGCGTTCCGCTAGATGGCTGGTGGATCATCACCCGTGAGCTTGGCAAAAGGTGCCGCTTACCTTTAGCGCCGCTCGATAACAAGAATGCACCCATGCTTGCCTGTAATCCGATTCCGTAGGTCGCAACGTCAGGTTTGATAAAATTCATAGTGTCATAGATAGCAAGCCCATCATATACACTGCCGCCGGGGCTGTTTATATAGAGTGAAATTTCTTTATTAGGATCTTCATTAGCAAGGTGCAATAGTTGCGCAACGATGACGTTTGCGGTGTGCTCGTTAACTTCTTCACCTAAAAAGATGATTCGATCTTCGAGAAGTCGAGAATAAATATCATAGCCACGCTCACCATCGCGTGTCTTGACGATAACATTTGGTACGAGGTAGTTAGTAGGCTTTGTCATATAGTAAGTATAATTGAGTTGGCACTCAGGTGTCAAGAGTGCTAGTTTGACCAACGACTACTATTAAAAATACCCCGCTACGAGAGACGGGGAGTATTTTTTTCAGCTGTAGCTATTATTTAGTCGTATTGAGTTCGACTAGTCGACTAACTGCTTTTTCGGTAATCAGCCGGTTTGCAATTTCACGCTGGATTTCTGGTTCGTCAAAGCGTTTTGCCATATCAGGATTATTAGCATATTGTTGCTTGAATACATTAATCCGTTCGGCAAGCTCGTCTGCAGATGCTTCAATCTTTTCTGCTTTGGATAGTTCAGCCAATACAAGCCCAGCCTTGATGCGGCCTACAGCTGCTTCTTTGGCTTCGCCCTCAACCCATGCATCTCGGTCGGCAAAGCCCTTGCTCTCGAAGTATTGCTCGAGGCTCATACCTTGGTACATTAAGTTCTGTGTCATATCCTGTTCGATTGAACGGATTTGGTCTTCTACGAGCACATTAGGCACGGCCACCGTACTCTTTGCGACTAGTTGCTTCACTAGGTCGTCTTGAAGCTTATCAGTAGCTTCACGGTCTTTTTGTGCGGCAATCTCTGACTTAATGTCGGCCTGAAGGTCATCAATCGATGTGAAAGGGCCAGCCTTTGCGGCAAGCTCATCCGTAAGCTCAGGTAATACTACTTGGTTTACTTTTTTGATAGTCGTAGAGAAGACGACTTCTTGACCTGCAAGATCTTTAGCGTGGTATTCAGCCGGGAATGTTAATGGGACATCTAGTGTGTCACCCGCCTTTTTACCAACAAGCGCTTCTTCGAATCCAGGGATAAATGAGTTGCTACCGAGAGTCAACGGATAGTCTGTGCCTGTGCCCCCGTCGAACGCAACATCATCCTTTTTACCAACAAAGTCGATGACAACTTCGTCGCCAAGCTTAGCAGCATCTTTAGTTTCTTGCTTTTCAGCAAAGCCCTTCTGGATACGTTCGATGACTTCATCCACGTCACCCTTGGTCACAGCGACAGGTTCTTTCACTGCTTTAAGCTTTTTGTAATCACCAAGTTTTACTTCAGGTAGTACATCGGCTTCTGCGGTGAATTCGAGTTCTTTGCCCGGAACAAACTTCTTGACATCAACTTCTGGGCGTTCAAGTGCCTGAAGCTTGTTACTAATAAATCCTTCGGCTACGGCCTTTGAAAGCGCGTTATCGAGCGTATCTTGACCAAGCAAGTTAGGATCAACGTGCTTTGCGGCTACCTCAAGCGGAACGTGCCCTTTGCGAAAGCCGGCAACTTTAACGGTTTTTGAAAGCTTTTTAAGTGCAACTTGTTCAGCTGCTTCGAGTTCTGAGGCACCAAGAGTAAAGGTAACCAAGACGCGAGTTTCGGATAGGTGTTTAACGGTCGTATTCATAACAACCTATTATAACAGAAAACATGGACTACTTAAATTTGATTAAGGTAGCGCCCTTCATATTGTAAGTATCTCTCGGCGCATAACCTGAGGTAGGCATGCCGCACCCCGTAAGAATGGCATCAAAATTATTAGTATCTTGTTGAGTTGGATCCTCTAGCATGTAAGATAGTACCCACCGATTACTATTATTGCTACACGTTTGAACGTGAAAATTTTGCTTATTGGTGTTACCGACTGAGTTAGCAGGCAGTTTTGTAAATAACTCCGCAGGAAGAAGCTTCAGCGCTACCATCGCATCGCCTACCGTACATTGGTAATTCGTATTAATGGTAACATGCTGGTAATCTTGAAACCCCCCGTCTCCGTTGCCGCAGCCGCTGGCTGTGACGGTAGTCGTTGAACCGTAACCACCGACCGGTTTCACGTTTCTATTTTGCGAGCTCCAGAGTAATATGGCATCGGCAAATTTATCAGCTGCGCTCCTCATTTGAGCGTCCCTTGCTTGAACTTGTGCATTTTTATAGATCGTAGCGGTCATGATAGCCAAAGTCGCAATAATAACTACCACGATCAGTAATTCAACTACAGTAAATCCCCGCTTGACCAGCATCTTCATATGCATATAGTAGCGCGAATGATAATGCTTATGCAATAGACACGTATCTATTAGGCAAGTTCTGATACGTCGAAGTCGTCATCTTCACTACTCTGCTTGCTACGACGATCTTTAATAGCACTGACGACTCGTTCGAAACTCAGTTTAGTCTCTTCACTTGTCACGGTGTTTTTTAGAGGATAGATTTCTTTAGATAATTCATCTTCACCGATAAACATAATGTATGGAATGTTCTTTTTGACTGCAGTCTTAAGCTGTTTGTCTATCTTACGTCCAGTAAAGTCAAGCTCGATGTTAACACCTTCGTTGCGGAACTCTTGAGTTAGCTTCATAGCGCCCTTAAGCGTATCACCCACGACAATCATATATACATCAGTCGTCGAGAACATTTCAGGAAGCAGATTGTGTGACTTCAAGAATAGCTCAGTCATCGTCAATCCAGGGGCGAATCCGACAGCGCTGACAGGTTCGGCGCCGAATAAGCCAACCAAGCCGTCGTAGCGTCCGCCACCAAACAATGAACGATTGTTTTCTGGGTGGGTGTCGAAAAATTCAAATACCGTACCTGTGTAATAATCGAGGCCACGCATCAGCGTGATGTCGAACACGGCGTTTTTAACACCAGCGCGCTCTAAGTGCGTAAACAGTTCTTGCACCTCGCGCACAGATTCACTGTCACGAATGGCTTCGGGGAGATCTGCCATTGTCTTAGCTGCAAGTAATTGTGCAATCTTTTGCAAACCAGCCGGTGCAGCGTCCTGACCAAAGATATCAATCGCCTGATCACGGAATGTCTCTGGGGCAATCTTGTTCTTACGGTCGAATAGTTTTGTCATCAGTTGAGCCTGGATTGCATCTAGGCCAAGATAGTGCGCCATCATGAAATTAATCACTTGGCGGTTATTGACGCGAATGGTATACATATCTTCTGTCGCGCCGAATGACTTCATGAGCTCATTGCCCATGCTAATAATTTCAGCCTCGGCAAGCGCACCTTCGACGCCAAAGATGTCGCAGTTAAGTTGCCAGAACTCACGTTCACGACCGCGCTGTGGGCGTTCGTAACGCATAAACTGCGCAATAGAGTACCACCGCGCAGGATACGCGATTTCTTGGCGCCTGGCAGCAATCATACGGCTAACACTAGGTGTCATCTCCGGGCGGATGGCTACGCGGCGTTCGCCACGATCGATGAACTGGTAGGTTTGCTCATTAACAAGTTCTTGGCCGCTTTTTGCAGCATATACTTCGATAGGTTCGAGTAAAGGAGCATCATAAGCTTCGTAGCCATAGCTACGGACAACACGGCGCCATGTACGGAAGATATAGTTGCGTACTCGCATATCTTCTGGGTACCAATCGCGCGCACCTTTGTATGATTCAGATGAAAGTGATGTCATATCTCTGTTATTGTTGCATTTTTACCTACATTTTGCAAGCACAAGCGGAATGTCGTTATCCGTGGAGTAAATTCTGCCTTACCCATTCATACATCACGATGCCTGCGGCAACTCCAACATTTATAGAACGCGTGCTACCAAATTGTTCAATGGCGACAATTTTTGACGCCTGACTTGCGAGTTCGGGTGATATTCCTGGGCCTTCTGCGCCGAACAACAATACACACTTCTCGGGTAGTATAGCCGAGCCTAACGGCACCGATCCCTCGATATTATCTATTGCTATCAACGCTTTGTCACTAATCGAAGCCATAAATTCAGCTGCATCGTTATAGTAATGAACGTGCAAATATTTATCAGTCATCATTGCTCCACGCTTGTTCCATTGACGGCGACCAATGATATGGATATGACGAACGCCAAACGCATTAGCACTGCGAACAATTGTTCCCATGTTATAGTCGCGCTCAACATTGTCTATAGCGATTTCAAGTAAAGACCCCTTGTTGTCTAGGTCGTCAATAATATCCTCGATTGCGAGGCCTTTGTATTTATCAATAACATTTCGGGTGTCTTCCACGGTTATAAGTATATCGTAAAAAGATTCTTACCCCTCGAAATCAGCTATTCTTTGGTGTATACTTAATCTCGATAACACCTACGCGGATGTGGCGGAATTGGTAGACGCGCT
>DJVK01000003.1:0-17283 GCA_002441145.1 Candidatus Saccharibacteria bacterium UBA6258
ATGTCTACTTTGACCTGGGTGTTAACTGGCCCAATTCTCTTCTTCGCTGCAGGCGTAACCGCACTAATGCAGTATCAATCAATACACAGGTTACCAAAGATTCTCTACGGTATTTTTGCGCTAGGGGTGGCCGTTTCACTTATTCAAATTTATATACTACTTTCGGCCAATAGTTCAGTTTTAATGAACATATCTAACCCTGGAGGTATTGTAAACCCTCAACACCTACTTCCATTTATACTAATCGTCTTCTTTATGTCCATGACTTTCATGCGACCGTCCAATAGATTCAACCCAGCCTTAAGACTCACAGGCCTCGTTGCGGCATATATCATCCCTTTAGCATTGCTACTGTTATACCTAAGCTTAAAGTCGCCCGCTATAACTTATTACTATTTCAAGATACAGATAGTATTAGTAATTTTATTATTTGCCGTCGCCACGACAGTATTAGCGAAGCTAGTGGCGACGAAGATCGATTCTATCGGTTTACCGCTGATTAATACGCATCTTAATCAACTAGTTCTATCTGTCGTACTTATATTATCGATTCCGAGTATCATTGGATACGATTACCTGTATTCTCTAGCGTCACGCGTTCATGAGTATGCTATCTCACCTAGTGACGCAAGGATTCTCAAGACAACGCTCTTAGAAAAGCGGATATCAGATAGCAATCCTCGACTATATTTTGTCTATCCGGACCAAGCTTCGAGAAATATACTCTTAGGCAACACGTCAAAATTAGCCCACAAATCAACCGATTGCGACTATAAGATTTATAGTGCAGTTTACGAATACAACGTACAGAAAATTGCGGAAACTATCGAAACATGCGCATCATCTATACCAAAATTAGTTATTTACACCAATGACATGGGCTACTCTCAACTAATATCCACGCGTATACCTACTTTACTCGATAAAAACGAAGTTGAATTTGTCATCACACAGTAAAACTATGTTGACTATATTACTCCATGCACCAGGAGCGCTACCCTTGATTTATCATAATAATTATGCTTAAATGGTAGCAATTCAAGTGATTAATTCACAGCAGGTAAAATATGAAAATAAATAACACAACCCCTAAGCGAACACAAAAAATCATACTCACTATAACACTCGTCGCGCTACTCGCATTGGGGGCGATTGCCTATGTCACTTATATACAGAAAGACGAGTCAAATTCATCACTACGGGACGAGGCGGGCATCAACTATGCAGAGCCAACGGACGAAGAGAAGATGACTGGAGATAAAGCAAAGCAAGATGCCATTGAGGCATCAAAAGATAACGCAGGCACAGGTAGCGACCCTGCACCAGCACCCGTACAACAAAACGATGGCACAAAGTCGGTAGTCGGTATGAATATTACCGCAGCATACAAATCTGGTGAAAACTACCGTATTCAGACGCTTATCCAGACAGTTACTTCGACGGGAACATGTACTCTCGCTATTACTGACGCAAATGGCGCAACCTATACGGAAACCGTCGACGTACAAGCTTTACCAAGTTCTTCGACGTGCAAAGGCTTTACAGTTCCGTTGAATAAGCTCGCTGCTGGCACTTGGAAGATTGATATTAAATTCGAAAACGACAAACTGCGAGGCTCAGCCTCCAAGGAGGTTCAGACATCATGAGAATCTCTAAAATAGCTATCGCCATAGTATCTATCGCATCATTCGCCAGTATCATACAAACACCTACGGCAAGCGCCGCAACCGAATTCCAGGCCGGAAGGATTATAGATGATGCTATCTTCACTAACAAATCGAGTATGTCTGCTGGGCAAATCCAGGATTTCTTAAATAGTAAGGTACCGACATGCGACACGAATGGTCAGCAGAATTCAGAATTCGGCGGCCCCGACCTGAACGGCGATGGTCGCGTACAACGCTGGGAATGGGGCAAGGCAAACTATAACCAAACAACCTTCCCCTGCCTTCGTGATTACAAAGTAGGAGACGGACGATCTGCGGCACAAGTAATTTACGACACTGCTCAGAAATACACAATTAATCCACAAGTTCTTATTGTTCTATTGCAAAAGGAGCAGGGTCTAGTTACCGACACCTGGCCACTTGATATTCAATATCGTAGCGCAACAGGCTATGGCTGTCCCGACACCGCACCTTGTGACGCACAATACTACGGCCTCGTTAACCAGTTAGATTGGGCGGCAAAGATGTTCCGATCGATATTGGATGATTCTCCTTACTGGTATACGCCTTACGAACTTGGGGATAATTATATTCAATACAACCCTAACGCAGAATGTGGCGGAACTGTAGTTAATATCCAAAATCGATCCACACAAGCCCTATATAATTACACGCCCTATCAGCCAAATGCAGAAGCGATAGCTGCGCCTATGGGTGCCGTAGTTAGCTGTGGCGCCTACGGTAATTTGAACTTTTATAGGTATTTCACGAGCTGGTTTGGTGACGCTTACGTCCCATTTACTAATTTATTGATGCCTCGATGGATGCAAACAAAAGCAGCCACGTATGAATACGACGCCTACACCGGAAATGCGACTACCACGCAAATACCAGCCGGCACGCAGCAGCTATATACGACAAAAATTACTATCGGTGGAGTCACCTACCTTAGAAATAAAGATAGCACATCAGCCTCCCTCTCTACAGCAGTTAGGATAGACGACCTCGAGGAAATCCCTTACCAAGCGATGGCTTCGCCAAGATGGTTAAAACTCAACAGAAACGCATACAAACAGACGCCTCGCACAGGATATAATATTGATGGTTTATTGCAGCATGGAAGGGCTATCAAATTTGAATCGAAGACTACCATAGCAAATACTACCTACTTAAGGACAGCTCATGATGTAGCGACCGGACAAGACAAGGCTATACCTGCCATTTTTCTTGAGGAAGTTACATTTGAGCCGCTACTCTCTGAGCGATGGATGAGTGTCAATAAAGGTGTATCGTTCACTGATATAAACTCGGGCAGCCAGCAGCCTCCACTTCAAGATAACACTCAGGCATATTTTAGTAGCAAATTACTACTCAACGACATACTCTACCTACGCACGAAGGAGGCGACCGACAATGGCTCGTCGAACGTAGTCAATATTACCGATGTCACTGAGAACTCATTTATACCGATGACAATACCCCGAACAATGAAGATTTCGGCACCTACCGAAAAGTACGATACGCGCACCTTAACGACCGTGAACTATAGCTTAGAGAGTGGTCAACAGGTGAGGTTTAAATCAAAAATTTATGTAAACAACCAGTGGTACCTACGCAGCGAGACTGACACGAATAGTAATATTCCGTATGGCATACCACTTGCAGATCTAGTCGATGCCTAAAAGTATGCTACTCGACACGCTAAGGGGCTTATTTATGCCTAAAAAAACCATCAAGCTTTTTTGGTGGCGATATGATGAGTCTAGCAGTGGTAACTTTGGCGACGAAATAAGCAAACTGCTCATCGAAAAACTATTTTGTGTCAACGTTGAATGGGCAAGCCCAGATACATGCGATCTTATCGGAGCGGGCTCAATCTTAACTGAAGTATACGAAAATAAGAAAGATAACAAACCTTTTGTATGGGGATCCGGGATAATTGAAAATGGCCAATCCACAATTGCTGATTCTGAGTTTAAATTTTGCTCAGTACGCGGACTTTCAACGTTAGGAAGAATTACCGGGTCAAAAAACAACATAGCCGTAGGCGATCCTGGCCTCCTTGCAAGCTACCTCCTGCCGCCCATAAAGAGCGCTGATTCCCGTAAATTTCGCTTAGGAATACTACCTCATTACGTAGATGCCGATATCGCGATCGTCCAGCAACTAGCTAAGCACGAAGGTGTATTAGTTATCGACGCAACACAGCCATGCCTAGAAGTCATAAGGTCAATAAGCCAGTGCCAGGCTATACTCTCCTCCAGCTTACATGGGCTTATAGTATCAGATAGCTTAGGCGTACCAAATATTCACCTCAAGCTAAGCGATAACCTTAAAGGTGGACAATACAAATTCAGTGATTACTATTCGGTCTTTAGGGAAGAGCGATATCACAGTCCGCTTACAGCCAACGATATAACTGATTTATCGGTAGAACAAATTCATGATTTAATAATTGATGGGTACGTAATACCTCAAAATATTACCACCATAAAGCAGCGTATCATAGACTCGTTCCCAATAGCTGAATTGCGCTAAGTCGTTTATTTAACACCCAACTTTTGTGATAGTTTCGATATAATTCTGCTATGAATTATTTTATATGAGACGTGTTCAACTGACTTCTGAACTTCCCTGCTTTGATAGTTAATATGCCCCTCGAGTCGAATAACCTTTTCAAGATTTTTCTGCTCTAAAATTTCTTCACGTTCGCGAGTGTAAGCGAGCGTGTTCATCAAGTAACCGACACCGAATCTACCGGCGTTAATATCCTCGCGCAAGTATTTATTTCGTAACTGATTTAGATTTTGGCGATGAGTATCTATGCCAGCAAATACAGAGTTACCGCTATCTCCGGTTTGATCCGGTCTGTGATGGTAATAAACCAACGCGTCATCTGTTGGAAGGAAGTTTATATCATAGCTCAATAGACATCGTATTCCAAAATCCCAGTCCTCCGCAACACTAAGGGATTCATCATAACCACCAAGCTCTTCATAAAGAGTCCGTCGATAATTAAAACTACCGTTCGAAAGATAGTTATCTAGACATTGTTTATAAAGATTAACCGTGTCCACACTTTCATGCCATCGATTGCGACTAATTTCAACAACTTCCTCGCCCTCAATCTTTTCTATTATGCGATCCATAAATACGACAACTCCTGGAGCGTGCGTGCGATTAAGATAGTCATTGGTCTTTTCGACCTTTAATTCATGCCAGCTGTCGTCGTCGTCTAGGATAGATATATACTCTGTGTCTACGGCTCGTATTGCTTGGTTTAATGCTTTCGTGAGGCCTACCGACTTATCGTTATGTATGACGACTCGATTTTCATCAGGGTAGTTCTGGAGTAATTTATTTAATGACCTCTTATCACCTCCGTCATTCAATACGACATGTACGTAGTTCTTTGATGTTTGAGCGAGAACGGACTTCACGGCACGTTCGAGTAATAAATTACGGTTCTTGGTTCGCGTAATAATCGCGACTTTAGGCGTGTGATTGCGCTTCACTGTATCTACCTTCCAGAGTTAGCTATGGTAATAAGTTCATTATAGATAACATTCGCAGTTTTGTCCCATGTAAATTGCTCTGCGTATTTTTTCGCCTCCACGACACGCGTACGCCGGCTTTCAAATGGTTCATCTATAAGTTTTTTCACTTCCTCTACGATACTCTGCCAATCTTTGGCGTATGTCGCGTGATCGCCCCCGACCTCGTAGGTCGATGAGTTTTTATACACGATTACCGGGCACTCCATCAACATCGACTCGAGTATTGGTATGCCGAAACCTTCGTATTTCGTAGGATATACATATGCTAGAGCATTCTTAAATAGCTGCTGCTTTGTTTCGTCATCCACATAACCAAGCGTAAGGATGTCGCGTTTATACGAAGACTTTAATACCTCGCTACGGACGAGCTGATTTGGTATTTGATGAGGCGATTTAAAGTTCTCACCAACCAATACAAGTTGTATATCACTCCCTGCTGCCCTAAGGTTATTAAATGCCGCTACAAGGTCATCTACGCGCCTACGAGCATCACCTGCGCCAACAAATAGCAAGTACGGCTTAGTAGGCATTTCATCCCGCCTATCAATATCATTCGTTTTAGCTGGTTCTACCGCAACGCCAAGTTTGGCGACTTTAATCTTGCTAGGTTTTACCTTGAAGTATTTTTCGATATCATTCTTAGTACTTTCCGATACAGTAGCGATTACATAAGCACTCTTTAAACTTCGGCGCAATAGTCGCATGAACTTATAGTTCGCAAAAAGGGTTCGAAATGTCGTGCGGGCGGCTTTATTTTTAAAGGGAACCCATGCTGATTCAAAATACTTATCCCAAAAAATATACGGAATGAGATCGTGTTTTACGAGAAGCGTTTTAGTACCTTTTGGTATGCCGGCTGCAAAATCATATTGCAAGAATGCGTCAGATTTCGACGCATCTTTAATTGGCGATCCGTACAAATCAGCGTATGCGCGCCTGAGCTTTTGGTATTTAGTCTGTGACGACCCAGTATTCTCAGGGTTAGGCCCCAACTTAACAGTGCTATACTTCAAGCCTTCTGGGAGATTTAGAAGCAGCGTCGGATCATCTTCATCATTTTCGTAAAAAATAAACTCTACGTTATCTCGTGAGCCATGCGCCAGTACTCTATTCGTGACTTGCTTAGCAACCTCACCAATACCACGATATTTATGGCCATTCTGCAGTGGTCGAAGATCGATACCAATCTTCATTAGTTCTCTCCCTTTTGGAAATACTCGACCGGCAGACCGGTAAGTGCCGCTGCGGTAACCTCGGCGCTTGGGCGCCAACTGAGTGACTCAAGGTGTGCTTTCATTTGCTCATCGAATTGACTTCTATCGGCTTCGGTCTTTACGACCATGTCCTGTAAGCCAGTCCGGATACTATCGACATCGAATGGATCAACATATACGGCGCCTTCGCCAGCAGCTTCTGGAACTGAGGCTACCCGGCTAGCTAATACGGGCGTTCCACACGCCATAGATTCTAACGGAGGCATACCAAAGCCTTCGTAAATTGGCGTAAATACGAAGAACTGTGCGCCGGTATAGAGTGCTGGCATGTCATCATCCAATACGAATTGTTTTGGATTAATAATGCGATAGCCATCTTCTTTTGCTTTCTGAATTTTTTCAAGCACCTCTTCGTTATTCCAGCCCCCAGCGCCCACAATCACGAGGGGATATTTATCAGTAATTTCCTTAGGTAGACTTATGTATGCATCAACGAGCTTACCGTAGTTTTTACGCGGTTCAACGTTCCCTACCGACAGAATATAATTTTCACTAAAGATATCATACTTTGCCTTAACGCGATGAACCTCTTCGGCACTTCGCTTATAAAAATGTCGACGATCAACAGATGGATGCGCAACAAAGATATTTGATGCGTCAAGGTTATAATATTTTACGATTTCATCTTTACTGAATTGCGAAACTGAAACAATGTTTGTAGAATTCTTAATCGAGAACGGAACCACTTGCTCAAGATACTCACGGTTACCTTTGTGCACGCATTCGGGGACGGCCAAATATGTTACATCGTGCACGACAACCGACGAACGACTAAACCATAGCGGCCAGTTTAGAAATGAGGGGAAGTAGTATGCGCCGCGACCAAGCACCAAGTCGAAGGGAAACTTCCAATGATACTTCATGAATCCACGAATGATTTTATTTGGAATCGGATTTTTAATAATGCTCTTATAGTGCTCTAAATCATACTTAGCTAAACGACCGCCCCAGTGCCGAGGTACAATTAACGAATAGGTCAGCTTGCCTTCACTAGCCAGTTCATCGAAGCCTTTAACGATGCCTAACGTATAGTGACCGACACCGCTAAAATGACTGTCTACGAGCGGAAAGGCATCAACTTGAATATGAGGTATCTGTTTCTTCATTACTTTATCTCCATCTCAGCTGGCATAATCACCGGGTAGTGAGACTCGGATTTAGCCACGCTAATAACCTTAATATTCTCCCATGAATCGCACACGGTAACACCATCGCCGAGACGCACTGTCGCAGATACGGTCATTGATCCACTGCCTAAAATATTAGCCATTGAAAATTCAAATTCCCTAGACTCATTCGGTTTAAGCGAAAGTTTACTCGCATTGCGAACGTTCAAGGTATTACCGCCTGCAATCAGCTGACCTTCAGAGTCATTAAAGCGATATCCGAATACATAGTTTTCTGCACCGCGTTCATCTGCCTGGATACTTGCGCGTATAACGATTTTTGAAGTATCCGCCTCGACCTGGAAGTTATTTATTCGAACCTGCCCGTTACCCCATCGATTCGATGACGTTTCAGTACTATTTGCGTTAGTATTAAATAGCTTTAAGTACTCGTCGGCAATAGTATCCGCCTTACCCTCATGTGCAATAAGACCATCTTTAATTAAGATAGCTCGCTCGCAGTATTCACGTACAGCACCCATGTCGTGCGTGACAAAAATGACAGTCTTTCCCGACTTCTTTAGAGCTTTGAAGTAATCATAGCATTTACGCTGGAAGTCTGCGTCACCCACCGCCAATACTTCGTCAACCAATAAGATGTCAGCCTCGGCTCTCGTAGCCACAGAGAACGCCAGTCGCACCTGCATGCCGGATGAATAGTTCTTGAGCTTTTGATCCATAAACTCTTTAAGCTCTGCAAACTCAACGATTTCATCGTAACGGTCGTCGATTTCCTTACGTGAAAAGCCCAGCAATGCGCCGTTGAGGTAGACGTTCTCGCGCCCTGTAAGCTCCGGATTAAAGCCTACTCCCAATTCAATAAACGGTACTAGCTTGCCGTATGTTTTGACTGAACCTTTGGTTGGCTTGTATATTTCGGCGAGTATCTTTAATAACGTACTCTTACCCGATCCATTACGTCCCAAAATTCCAAAGAACTCACCTTGTTTTATTTCAAATGAAATGTCTTTCAGCGCATGCTGGATATCTGCCGATTTATCCTTCTTCTTAAAAACGTTAACGACTGCCGTTTTGATAGAATTATTCTTTTCGTGAGGCAATACAAAGTTCTTAGACACATGACTGACTTTTATTACTGTCGGCGCATTCTTATCGATCATTACACGTTCTCCGCAAATGATGGTGAACTCTTTTTAAACACGAGTGCGCCAATCATAAACGTAACTACAGCTATGGCCACAGGAATCGCAGCGTACAATATATTCCCGTCAGTCAAAGAGAATAGCGTATGCGCATCGCTACTTATAAGTGAATGGCGTGCGTCTTGGATAGTTTGAGCGATTGGATTTAATAGCAATAGTTTTGCGTAAAAATCGCCATGTTGGAGAATCATCGTAATTGGGTAAATGACAATCGAGGCATAAAATAACCCCTGCATAATAATTTCCCAGATGTAGTTAGTGTCGCGCAACTTAACAAATAGGCTGCTGAGCAAGAACGCTAGGCCCAATGCGAAGACAAAGAGTTCAATAATAAATAGCGGTGCGAGGAACATTTCCCACTGTAAATCCACCTTGCTGATAAACATAAACACCAATATGACGACGAGGTTGATAAATAGGTTGATGAGGGCGGATATTGAACTTGCCAGTACAATCACATACTTTGGGAAGTTGATCTTACGAATAACATCACCACGGTTCACGATTGCCGTAACGCCGTTGTTTGTCACTTCGGCAAAAAAGTTCCACAACACAATTCCAAGCAGCAGCTGAATAGGCCACTGGTCAACGTCTTTGCCTACCTTCAAAAAGAAGACAAATACCACATACATGATGACAAATAGGAACAATGGGCGCATGAGCGACCATAAGTATCCTAACACCGAACCTTGATAGCGAAGCTTGAATTCCGTTCGCACGAGTTCTTTTAAGAGAATCAGCGAATACCCGTACTTTTGAAAGAATTGAGAAGTCATATGTATACTATTATAGCAAAACCAGCCCTCATTGAGGCGCAATTACGGCTAGATTTGGCATGCAACGGCTACTCAACGCTCGTTACGCTTGATAAGCCGCGCATATCGTGCAAATCTTCGAGGCTAACGCCAGCAACGCGAGCTAGTTCCACGCGGAATCGGTGCAGCTCATCGCTATAACGCGAAACTGCTTCCTCGTGACTGTCTATATCTTCTCGGCTACAAAATTCATCAAATGAGCCTGGATTTACTGGTTTGTCGTTAATCATAGATAGTGTTTCGGCCATAGATATCTCCTTATCGGTCATCTTTACAGATAATATAGTACCATAGGTACAGGCTTATGAAATTACTTGAATACGAAGCAAAAGCTATATTATCCCGTTACAAAATCCCCGTTCCAGAAGGTGTGGTAGTTCGCGAGGGCGACACATTACCGTCGGCTCCAACCGTGGTAAAGTCCCAAGTCCCTATTGGCGGGCGTGGCAAGGCTGGCGGCATAAAAGTCGTCAAGCAGGCAAGTGAGCTTCGCGAAAAAATCGATGAGGTTCTGCACTTAGAAATCAAAGGTCATTTACCTACCGCCGTACTATGTGAAGAGCTGCTAGATATTAAGAATGAATACTACCTTTCCCTTGTCATCAATCGCAGCAAATCTTGTATTGAACTTGTCGCCCATAATGAAGGCGGGGTCGAAATCGAATCGCATGATGCGAGTGAATTTTATCGCAAAGAGATTACCGGTGCCAATATTGAAGGTATCGGTGAAGGATTAGCGGATTACCTAAATCTCCCCGACTTTACATTTGCCTTACAGGATGCACTGGAAAGCCTCTACACCTGCTTCACTGACAGCGATGCGACGCTACTCGAGATTAATCCGCTCGTATTGACCGAACAGGGTGAATTGGCTGCTGGCGATTGCAAGATGACGCTCGATAACGCTGCGGCTTTTCGCCACAAAGAATGGGACTTCGAAGACAAGATTATCAGTGCTAACTTTGTGACGCTCGACCGCGAAGGCACCGTGGCGACCATCGCTAATGGCGCTGGACTCGCCATGGCCACTGTTGATGCGGTTACGACCGCCGGCCTAACACCTGCGAACTTTTTGGATATCGGCGGCAATGCCACGGTAGATAAAATCGTTGAGTCTTTTGAGCAAATCATAGAATTCCCGAACGTGAATGCAATAGTCATAAACATCTTTGGTGGGATTGTTCGCTGTGACGACGTAGCGCAGGCTATTATCGCCGCACGAGATAAAATTTCACACCTGCCTACCCTTTATGTTCGCCTTAGTGGCAACCGTAGCGAAGAAGCGGCCGAATTGCTCGCAGAGCATGGATTAGCGCTCTACGAGAGCCTAGAAGATTGCATCAAGGAGTTAATTGCATGATAGATCGAGCTATTTTTACTGGCAAAAACGTCATCGTGCAAGGTATTACCGGTACGCACGGTACATTCCATACACGCAATATGGTCGCCTATGGCACGAATATCATTGCTGGTACCTCACCGACTAAAGCCGGTGCTGATGTAGATGGAATACCCGTGTACGCAACGATTACCGACATTCAAAAAGATTTTACCATAGATATATCTGTAATTTTTGTACCAGCGCCATTTGCAAAATCTGCCATATTCGAAGCAATTAATGCCAACGTCCCGCTGATTATATGCATCACAGAAAACATTCCCGTGCATGATATGTTGCAAATTAGACAACGTATAGTAGGGAAGTCTTCTACACTTATCGGGCCCAACTGTCCTGGTGTTTTATTACCCGGCTTCCATAATCTTGGAATCACTCCTGCCCGCCTTGCGACCCCTGGCGATACGGCCGTCGTTAGCCGCAGCGGCACCCTTACCTACGAAGCTATGGACCTACTTACCCGCCATGGCTTTGGGCAAAAGTATATCATCGGCATCGGTGGCGACATGATTCGCGGCACTGGGTTTATTGAGTGCCTTGAGATGTTCGAAGCAGACCCTGACGTAAAACGAATCGTCATGATTGGTGAAATTGGCGGCACCGACGAAGCCGAGGCTGGCGAATTTATAAAGAGTAGCGTAACAAAACCGGTATATGCATACGTCGCTGGCCATAGCGCCCCTGCAGGTGTGCAGATGGGTCATGCAGGGGCAATACTCGGGTCAAATGCCCTCGAATCCGCAGAGGCCAAGACGAAGCACCTTGCCGAATGCGGCGCGATTACCGCCGACAGCATAAACGACCTCATTGCAAAAGTAAACTAACGTATAATAGAGGTAGTATGAAAAAATTAATCTCTGTCTTAATCCCCGCCTACAACGAAGAAGAAGTGTTAGATATGCTATATGAGCGNNNNATTAAAAATTACGCGCTTACCGACGACCGAATCGCATACATCAATTTGTCACGAAACTTTGGTAAAGAAACCGCGATGCTTGCCGGTTTTGATTACGTAAAGGGTGATGCGATGGTTATTATTGACGCAGACTTGCAAGATCCACCAGAACTTATTCCGCAGATGATACATTTTTGGGAGCAAGGTTACGATGACGTGTTCGCGCGCCGCAGGAGCCGCGCTGGTGAATCATTCATCAAAAAGAAGACTAGCGCTTGGTACTACAAGATGCTGCAATCTTCGACAAACATCCCTGTACAGGTCGATACCGGTGATTTTAGACTGCTCGACCGCCGCTGCATCGAAGCCCTAAAGAAGTTCCGCGAATCTGAGCGCTACACCAAGGGTATGTTTAGCTGGATCGGTTACCGTAAAAAAGAAATCCTCTATGATCGCGACCCACGTGCGGCCGGTGAAACTAAGTGGAACTACGCCAAGTTATTCAACCTAGCGATTGATGGCATTACATCATTCACGACTGCCCCGCTACGCATTACATCATTCATGGGTGCAGTGGTGTCATTTGTGGCATTTATGTATATCGCCTACCTGATTATCCGCACTGTATTCTTTGGAATAGATACTGGCGCAGGTTATGCATCGACAATGGCAGTAATATTGTTCCTCGGCGGCGTACAGCTATTATCACTCGGCGTAATTGGTGAATACATCGCGCGTATCTTTAACGAAACGAAGCAACGACCACTGTATTTCGTAGAGGAATACCATGAGGCCAACCATAAAAAATAGTCAGACGCTTGGGCGCTTTATTGTCGTCGGCGGGGCTAATACGGCAATCGACTTTGGTGTATTGTTTTTACTTAAAATGCTCGGTGTACCGGTGTTAGGCGCAAACATTATATCAACTACCGTGGCATTTATTTTTAGCTTTTTTGCGAATAAGAAATACACGTTTAAAACAACTGACACCGATATTAAGCGCGAGATGTCACTGTTCGTCGCTGTTACTTTGAGCGGCTTATGGATACTGCAATCAATAGTGATTCACATTACTACGCCACTGTTCGGCACGATTCTTAACGACGAAAACTTAAGCCTATTCGCAGCCAAATTACTCGCAACTGCCGTGTCTATGACTTGGAACTATATCTTGTATTCCAAGCTTGTTTTTATCAAGCGTTAACGCTTGTAATCATCTTGCAGGCGCACAATGTCGTCTTCGTCAGAAGGCTGATTAGGATCGGTGTGCTGCCAAATTTCGGCCACAAGTGTGTAGGCGCCTTCGACACCCGCCAAGCGGTGACACTCACCTGCTTCGAACTGTACAACGTCACCTGCCTTTGCGTAGATGATTTCGCCCATTTCATCAGGGTTCATACTCTTGTAGTAAGCACCATCGTTCAGGAATGCCCAGCGCTCAGCGCGTCGGTGATGCATTTGCCAACTTAAGCGCTGGCCAGGAGCGACAAGCAAGATCTTTGGGCTTAGTTCGGCGTCAGGATTGCCAAGACGAGCCTCAACAGGGTCGACGTCTGGGAAGAATTCACCGACGAATTGATCGCCATCCTTATAATCGAACCTGACAAAACCACCCCATGGACGCGCAATATCAAGGTCTGCAATCGTATATCCTGCCTGTTCAGCGAGAGTAACGATCTGATTCATAATAACGGTTTTATCTTCTTCGTGTGTATCTTTTAGAATATTAATATTCTGTGAAAATTCGGCCATATATCTCCTTCGTTATAGGGTTATTATACCGTATACTAGGAGCATATGCATATTGCTATCGACGCACGAGTAATCAATTCCGGCACGGGGACCTACATCTCCAAACTTCTCGAATATCTACAGCAAATTGATTCGACTAACAACTATAGCGTATTAGTGCGCCAAAAAGATGTAGATTATTGGCAGCCAACCGCGCCAAACTTTACCGTTCGCGTCGCCGAATTTGATAACTATTCATTTGCCGAGCAATTAGGCTACAAAAAGTTCCTCGATGACCTTAACCCCGACTTGGTACATTTTTGCATGCCACAACAGCCTTTACTCTATAAAGGCCGTCGAGTGACAACGATGCACGACATGACACTACTTAACACCTATAATTCTGATAAAAACTGGTTAGTATTCCACGCCAAACAATTCGTGGGTAAGTTCGTCTGGAAGCGGATTGCGAGAATTAGCGACCACGTAATCGCAATCTCACAAAACACCAAACGCGAATATCAAGAGTTTTCACATATTGCTGACGATAAAATCTCAGTCATCTACGAAGCGGCAGAGGTATTAAAAGGCGAATTAGAACCATACACCACCCTGCCGTTTGAAAACTTCATTATGTACGTCGGCCAACAGCCTGATTATAAAAATATCCGTCGCCTCATGGACGCCCATCAGCTACTGCTTGATAAATATCCCGACCTTGGCTTAGTGTTAGTTGGCCGCATGAACCCAGATACCGAAGCAAACAAACGCTACGGTGAGCAGAAAAGTTACAAAAATATCCACTTTACGGGCTTTCTACCCGATTCTCAACGTGACTGGCTATTCACTAAAACCAGAGCGTACGTATTCCCTTCACTCATGGAAGGTTTCGGCCTACCACCCCTCGAGGCGATGGCGTACGGTACACCCGTGGTATCAAGTAACGCATCGTGTATGCCCGAGGTATTAGGTGACGCCGCGGAATACTTTAATCCTAAAGATACAGTGGCTATGGCAGAAGTTATTACTCGCGTAATCTCGGATAATTCACTCCGTTCATCGATGATCGAACGCGGCCATGCGCAAGTCGCTAAGTATTCATGGCGCCGCATGGCAGAGCAGACGCACGCGGTGTATATGCGAGTGGTAAATGGTAGGTAGTAGATGGTATTTAGTAGGTAGTAAGTAGTAGATGGTAGGTGGTATTTAGTAGGTAGTAAATAGTAGATGGAATACGAAAAATGGTAGATATTTTTACTACCTACCATTTACCACCTACTATCTACTAATCTCTAGCTGCTTTTTTGAGCGATAATTAAGTGACGGTCGCGACCTTCGCCTTCGCTGAAGGTCTCGATGTCTTCGTATTCGGCAGCGACATGGTGAACGATGCGGCGGTCAGCGGCGTTGATACGGGCGATATATGAATCACCGGTAGCGCGTACGCCTTCAATCCAGCCGCGAGCCTTTTCGGCAATCTTTTCTTCACGTTGCTTTTTGTAGTCAGCAATATCGACATTCACGCGGGTAAGCGCAGCATCCTGGTTACGAAGTGCAGTTGATACGATATACTGCAGGCTACGTAAGGTTTCGGCATTACGGCCAATGAGAATGCTGTTCGAATCTGATGATTCGACGTATAGTTCGATTACGTCACCTTCGGTTTCGACGGTTACGTCAATATTCTCACCAAAGAACGATATGATGTCTTGTAAAAACTTACGTGCGAATTCTACTGATTGTTCTTCGTTCATGACCTCTTCCCCTTTGATTTGCGAGTATCATTAGCTGTTATCCGGGTAATATGTGCTTCTTTGGCACCTTTGGCGCGCTTTACGCCCGTTGCCTTTGACTTCTTGGTTGCCTTAGCGTCGATCACTTCGTCGGCAAGCTCGTCCATCTCTTCGACATCCTTATTGAGTAAGTGATGTTGCTGGGCGACTGCGACAAGGTTCGATGCCGTGTAGTATAGCGCCAATGCGCCCGGAAGGCCAATCATGATAAAGAACATCATGACAGGCATAAACTTCATCATGCCACCCATCATCGCGCCAGTCATTGCAGATTGGTCAGGCTGCTTACCTGCTGCCGCTTCGGCCATGATGTCACGGAAACGCTTTGTATTTTCGCCGGTAGGCATTGTCTGCTTGGTCATAATATACTGCGTTACTGCCGAAATAAGAGCAAGGGCAAGCAAAGCGATGTCGACACCGGTATTACTAAATACGGTTTTCGTAAGGTCGATGAATCCGAGCATCGTGCGGTTAAAGCTATCAGGGTTTTGGATTACCTGGTGGATAGCAGGAATGTTTTCGAGGCTGTCGTACATAAAGTGAGCTACGCGTTCGCGGTGCAGTGTGATGATTTGGATCACTTGATACAAGCCGATAAAGATTGGTAACTGAATAAGCAAGATTAGGATTGAGCGGAACGGGTTGATACCATAGCGCTTATATAGCTCCATCTGTTGCATCGCTTCGAGCTGCTTATTACCATTGGCACGCTCTTTGATTTTGGCAAGTTCTGGCTGCAGCTTACGCATCATCTTGGTTTGGTGCAATTGGCTTTTAACAAGCGGGTAAATGACAAAGCGGATTAAAATCGTAAACAAAATAATCGCGACGCCAAAGTCACCGCCNNATGACGCTATAAAGCAGCATCAAGGCATTAAAAATCGGTTTTACTACAAGGGTTTCAAACATAACAACTCCGGCTAATTTCTACCCCTAGTATACCACCGGTGGAAAAATATATCTATTTATACACACCCGCTTGAGCGAGAAGTTCATGAAGGGTCGTTTTGATTTCGTCGTGATCAGCAGTAATTGCTTCGCCACTCGTCACAATAATAGCTACATCGTGAATACCGACGATATGTGGATATTCATTACGCAGTATTTCGTACACCCGGCGGCGGATACGATTACGGCCAACGGCAGACTTATGAACCTTTTTACTTACGACGACAGAAAAACGCGAATGCTTGCGGTGCGGGTTGTGAATAACTTTTACCGTAAACATACGTGAACGAAACGCATCTGCGTTTTTATACAGGTAGCGCAAACTCCCATGTCCATGGAATCTGAGGCGTTTCGTTAACATATTACTAGTATACACAAAAAAACCGCCTGATTCGGCGGTAGTCTTGGCTAGATGCTCATTTTTGCGCGTCCCTTAATTCGGCGGCGCTTCAAAACAGCACGACCAGCTTTGGTTGCGACACGTGCACGAAAACCGTGCGTACGTGCGCGGTGTCGTGTGTGTGGTTGGTGCGTTCGTTTTGGCATATCTCCAGTATTATAACTAATTATCCCCTTTTATTCAAGATTTGCTTGATATTTCGTCAATAATATATCGTGCGTATATTACTTATCCACAAAACTACCCTACTTTTCCACCAAAATAACAGAGGTAGGGCGTAATTGTGGATAAGTCGTACCCCTGACTGCCTAATAAGACATAGAGAAAATCCACAACACCCTGAGGTTGTGGAAAACTCCGTTCTTATATAGAATGAGAGGAGTAAATCTTTGAAAACGGAGGGATCATTACGCATGCATAACGCATTGTGGCAGAGTGTTCTGGGGGAAATTGAACTCTCTGTTTCGCATGGTAATTT
>DJVK01000003.1:17440-42700 GCA_002441145.1 Candidatus Saccharibacteria bacterium UBA6258
AAGAAGAGTATCATTAACCGTGAAACGACTGGTGAACACGACAACGGGCGCGATACACGAGTTGATGACCTATTAGATAAACGTCCTTCGTCAGCTACGCCGCGTCAATCAAAGACACCAGCAACGACACTTAATCCGCGATACACATTCCAGAGCTTTATCGTTGGTTCGAGCAATGACCTTGCCTATACAGCTTGCCAAGCAGTTGCCAATCACCCAGGTATTAAATATAATCCATTATTTATCTATGGTGGCGTAGGTTTAGGTAAGACTCACCTTTTGCAAGCAGTCGGTAACGAAATTATTAGTAACGACCCAAAAGCGAATGTAGCTTACATAAGTTCAGAGACCTTCGTGAAAGAATTCTTAGAGAGTATTCGATTTAAAAAATCTGGCTTTAGCGATAAGTATCGTAATGTCGATGTATTGATAGTCGATGACATGCAGTTCTTGGCTGGCAAAGAAAAGACTCAAGAAGAATTCTTCCACACATTCAATGCCCTTCACCAAGCAAATAAGCAAATCATTATCGGTAGCGATAAGCCACCACGCAGTATCCCTACCCTGACCGAACGTCTACGCAGCCGTTTTGAATGGGGTATGGCAATTGATATCCAAATGCCGGACTTTGAGACACGTTGTGCGATCGTCGAGACAAAAGCATCTATGTCAGGGGTTACTCTCGAGCGTGAAACCGTTGAATATTTAGCGAAGCACATTAAGACGAACGTTCGCGAGCTAGAAGGTGCATTAAATCAGTTACTCGCTTATGCCGAAATGCGTGGTGTCACGCCAGATGTATCCACTGCCGAAGGGTTAATAGGCAATGTTCGCCATAGTCGCCCACAGCACGTGACACCAAAACAGATCGTTGATAAAACCGCTCGCCACTTCCAGATTGATAGTAAAGAAATCTGCGGCAGTAAACGCGACAAGCATATCGTAGTACCGCGACAGATTGCTATGTACCTACTACGTAGTGAACTACATCTCAGCTTCCCGCGCATTGCCAACGAACTTGGTCGTAAAGATCACACGACAGCCATTCACTCAGTCGAAAAAATTGAAAAGTCTATCAAGATTGATTTCATGATTCGCGAGCAAGTGGCCGAAATTAGGGAGAAACTCTATGCTTAATACCTGTGGAAAGTCTGTGAATAGCCTATGGGTAAGTGCAGGTACAAGCTGTGGTACGTTACCCACAAGCTATCAACCAATAGTTACGAATGCACAAACCATGTGTGCAGAAGCGCAGGTTTTACCTATAGTTGTACCTTTTTTACACCCAGGCATTTCCACACTATTTTCAGCTATTCTACCCCTGTTTGAACAAAAGTTTTACCCATTTTCCACAGGACCTATAATAAGCATCACGAATTTTAAAAAAGAAGGAGAATACTAATAACATGGAACTCTCAGTGACTCAGGAAAACCTGGCTCGGGCGCTAACGGCAGTTGGTCGAGTAGCAAGTAGTAAAACAGGGTTACCTATTTTAAGTAATATTCTTTTACGAACCGAAGGTAACCGATTATTGGTTGCAGCAACGAACCTTGAAATAGCAGCAACGTACTATATTGGTGCGAAAGTTGTTAAACAGGGATCAATCACCCTACCCGCTCGCTTGGTAAGTGAGTTTGTATCTAGCTTACCAAAAGGCACAGTCGACTTGACTACTAAAGGTGCACATATGACATTAACATCAGGTAGCTATAAATCTGTCGTTAATGGTGTTGATGCTGATGAGTTCCCTGAACTCCCTGCTATCGATGAAAGCGAATCTGTACAATATACGATTGCGAGCGCTGATTTTAAACAAGCTGTTAACCAAACTGTCATTACGAGTAGTGCTGACTCAACGCGACCAGTGCTAACGGGCGTGTACTGGCACTCAGTTGATGGTTACCTATATTTAGCGGCAACTGACGGATATCGATTATCTGAGCGACGTTTACTCGAAACCAAGAGCGAAATCGCTGCTATCGTCCCTACTGCTTCGTTGCAAGAAGTACTGCGAACATTAAATGACACCGTTGATGAAGTTGAAGTCTTGTTTGATAACACTCAAGTACGCTTTAGAGTTGGTGAAGCCGAGATAACGAGTCGCTTGATTGACGGCAATTACCCTGATTATCGCCAGTTAATCCCTAAAGAGTCTGAAACGGTTGTAACATTACCTATCGATGGCTTTACGCGCATCGTTAAGATCGCCGGGCTATTCGCTCGTGAATCTGGCGGTAGTATTACATTGACTGCAGATAAAGAAAACCAGAACTTAAGTATTCATTCTATTGCATCAGAACTCGGTGAAAACACTAGCAGTGCTGAAGCAGAGGTTAATAACGAGGGCCAGGTTACTCTGAACTCACGTTATGTCAGTGAAGCGCTCGGCGTACTTGACGGTAAATCAATTCAGTTTAGATTCTCGGGTAAGCTATCCCCTTGTGTACTGACAGTTGTCGAAAAAAATCCAAACTACACGCACATCATCATGCCACTTAAGAGTTAGGAAATAATGAAACTAAAATTTCTTCGTGTACAGAACTTTCGTAATCACGAAGATTTTAGGTGTGAGTTTTCACCGACCACCACGTTGATTCATGGAATGAATGGTACTGGCAAGACGTCATTGCTCGAGGCGGTGTACGTCGCTTACCGGGGTGTATCATTCAAAGGTGTCGACAGTGATATCTTGAATATGAAACGCAAATGGTATCGGGTTGATTTACGTGATGATAGTGAACTAGCAAGAACGGTCATTTTTGATTACCGTGGCGAAGCAAAAAAGAAACAGTTCGTAATTGATGATAAAAAATCTGTTCGCTTACCCGTTAAATATAAGAAACCAATTATTTTATTCACGCCAGACGATTTGCGATTAATTGATGGATCACCTGCTCGGCGTCGCAAATACTTAGATACGGTCATTTCGCAATATGACCCACAATATGCGCAATTATTGCGCCGATATGAGCGCACATTGTTGCAACGTAACAAATTACTTAAACAACCTAACGTGACGCCCGATAGCTTGTTTTCGTGGAACGTCATACTTAGCGAGTGTGGCGCATATATTATTAATGCCCGTATCGCCTTGACCGAAATCATCAATAGCCAATTGCGCGACTATTATAAAAGTATCGCGAGTATTGACGAAGATATCACAGCGACATACACAGGCCACCCGGCAACATCACGTGTGCTGCTTGCGCACTACGAAGTGAATTTTGAACGAGACCGCATGTTGGGTAATACTAGCGCCGGCCCACACCGGCATGACCTTGCTGTCACGATGCGCGGTAGACTGGCGTCAGACAGCGCCTCACGTGGCGAGGCGCGCACGATCGTCGTATCTCTCAAGTATATAGAAGCGGCATTAATGTATAATTATTTCGAAGAATACCCTCTCGTACTACTGGATGATGTTTTTGGTGAGCTAGACGATAAACGACAAAAACATCTGTTGTCGGCACTAAAAGATAATCAGCTGATTATTACATCAGCGCACACACTAAATAAGAGCAGCTTACCTGCCGGTACCACTACAATTGCTTTGTAATTTGTATTATTCTAACGTCTTATCAACGGTATAGAGTTGATTGCCACTTTTGTCGCTAATCGTGAGTGTTAAATTGCCAATCATGTTTGATACGATTTTAACGGCAAGTCGTTGTTCGTCATTTACTACGAGGTCAAATGTGTATGTGGCAATACCTTCGTCATTACTTTGCTTTAATGTCTTTGGGTCGAGGCTAACTTTAGAATTATCTTTATAATCATTTGTGGCGATGTAGTCACTGACTAATTTCTTACTCGAGTCAACGTCATCGAATGCCGCGCCTTTTGTTAGGAGCTCTTGGAATCCAAGAAGTACGGGAGTATTCGCCATTTCACCATAACGTTCCGGTGTCTTGCCTTCAGTAGTAGTCAACACTTCGCCGGTTGTCGGGTCGACTTCGGTCGTTTGGCGTAGGCTATCTTCAGCGGGCGCTTTTTGCTCTTGATTGAATGCCCAATACATACCACCTGCTATTAATATGCTCACAATTACGAAAACTGCGATAATAATGCGGTTAGTTCTTTTTGCATGCTGTTTTTCGATATCTTGTTGCATTAAAGGCTCCTATTTTGAAATTGCGTAAAAGTTGTCGCTTGCGTTGACCATAATTGATTCTGGGTCCCAAGCCTTTTCACTATTAGTGATACCTGCTTGGCCGTTGGAATCTGCAATTAACCATTTGCCATCGGCTGTGACACCACGAATGACGATAAAGTGGCCTGCTGATGTGAAAGGTGCCGAGCCGCTACCCGAAACGATAATTAATGATCCTGCGCGAAGTGCGTTATTTATGACAGTGACTGACTTAATGAGAGGTTCATAATTGAGGCCATATTCGGTAGCGAGTACAGGGCCTACTTGCCAACTCGATCCAACGCCAGGGACGTATAGTCCCNNACATCCACGAGATTTGTTGCTTTGCCGGTAAGCGCCGAAATAATTGCCGTCATCGCGCTTGGCCCACAGCCTGATTTACCGATGGTCGTGCTCGATGTGTAAGGGAGCTTTGCCCAGCGTGGGTCAAGTTGATTATAGATACCAAAGCCATCTTTAGTAACATAACTTGCGAACGTATTATCGCTACTCGACAATGCAACTCCGCCGCACGAGTCACCTGTAGGTGATGGAGTTGTCGAGGTGTTGACTGTCGGAGCCATCGAACTGAATTTTTTATAATACGCAACGGCAGCGCTGTCGCGATTTGCTTGGTTAGGTATACCCGCGCCCTCGTATACAACCTGAAAAATATATGATGCCTGTTGTGGGGTGCTGACAGTCGCAAACCCTTTATCAAGGAGCATTTTGCCGTACGGTGAGTTTATTTCGTTGAAGATCATTTTTAACTGAACTTCAAGGTTGCTCCAGGGTTTACCTTCTTTTTCGGCGAGTGCGAACAGCGTCGTCTTGCGACTGTATGACCACTGTGCAAGCCCATGGCCTTCGCCATTACTTTCGATGGCCGCCGGGTTCATTGATGATTCTTGCTGGAAGTTACCTAGCGCGCCAGCCGCCTGCAGTGCGCTGAATGGCTTATTACCGAGGCCACTGAAACTTGTAGAGGTTAAGAACCGGTATACCTTTTCGGCGACGTCGTTACCTGCGACTGCTGTGAATGCCTCGCCAGTCCCATTTGTCGCGACGACTTCGCATGCGGTTGGGTCGTAGTACAGTATATCGTTGCCGCTAAAATAATTATGGTCAACAATCGCTGATGCGTTTGTGCCAATTAATACGAAAGCGAGCGTAAATAATACCGACTTCTTAATCATGGCGGTAAGATTATTTTTCATCATCGCCCTTTATCTCAGTGAACGGCTTGTTTAATTGGCTACTGACACTCTTAGGAACACCGGCTGGTAAATCTTCATCATGAAAGGTATCGAATGAGTACGCTGCAAGCTCGAGTTGAGCGCCAGTCGAGTGTAGTAAGGCGCGAAATACAGCACTGTCGCTATTATCAACTTGATCGAGTAGCCTAATATGAGCAATAATCCAGTCTTTTTCGATTACCTTCTTTTCTTCAACTCGCATATTTGAGGCGGCGTAAGTTTGATCGCTACCGTTATATTGCTCGATTGTATTTATAATCGCGGTATCTGACGAAAGGTCAACCGTTTGTGTCGCCGGCTTGCTCTGCAAGATTGATAGGATACTCCAAATAGCCAAAGGTAGTACGACAAATGTTGCGAATCCGCCGATGATAAGAATGTTTCGAGTAGATTGATTCATTATTAGTTCCCCGTTATAAGTGGCATTGGATTAATTGATGTGTCGCTCGAGCCAGAGTCAGCATAGACACTATACCGGTTGGCGGTTTCAATACCAAAGTGAAGGTGGTGTCCACTGCCACAGAACTGCCCTACTTTACCGATTTGTTGCCCGGCCGTTACTGCCGTACCTTCTTTCAACGGAGTCGTAACGTGCTGGTAAACCATCCAGTACGGAGTGTTCGTTGCCTTTATTACATATACATATCCACAGGCACCCATATATTGATTCATTGTGATGACGCCATCGTGCGCGGCATAAATAGGAGTACCAATTGGTGCCATGAAGTCTTGTGCTTTGTGGAGTCCTTTTGGTGCCTGCTGGTGCCATCTGTATCCGAGGCTTGCGCCCTTGATTGGCATTGTCCAGCCAGCTGACGTTATGTCTCCACCGCTCGTTGCTGGAGCTTCTGGCGGTGCCGTTTGTGCTGGAGGTGCATCGTAGCCATTTTCCATTGTGTGATTGATTCGCATGTTCATAGCGTGAACGTACATGTCTCGTTTAGTTTGCTCTTCGTCGCTAGCGGCAAGTAGGTTCGACGTGTCGTTTGCTACGAGCGCCACTGAGTTGCTGTCATCCAAAATACATTCACGACCATCGGATGTCTGAAAGTCTTCGCTTGTGGTACCAAACGGAATCTCGCGTGCGATACAGTTGCTGTAGAATGTGCCGTATTCACCCTTTGGTAAACCGGATACTGGATCGATGAGGTCTTTTGCAATTAAACGATCAGCAATGACTACCGGGTCATCTTGCAATAGCTTCGGATCCATACCCGGGACAAGATTACAGAACGGGTCAGTTGCAAGGCCTAGGTCCTCGTAGTCCATATCCTGACATTCATCGTACTCTTCGGTGCCCGCCGCGCTTGTTTTCGGAATCATATTACTAAATGTCGAACCAAAGATGTCGCCCATTACCGCTAATCCACCACTTACGCCGCCTGATTGTATTTGAACGATTGACGGAGCGAGTTGACCATAGATACTACCCATGAATGTATTAGGATTGGTTGCATCGAATGGACTATATTCAAGTCGGTCGAGTGCGGCGTATTCGCGCTTTTCCTGTTCCATTGCAAGGGCGTATTCTTTAGCCTGCGGCACGGTCATGGGTGGGTTCGCACCTGCAATAGCGGCCTGTGAGAGCATTCCACCCGCGCCACCAGTCATGATGTTACCGGCAGATTCACCGATTGATGACTCATCGATTAATCGCCCGGCTACTAAGTCTGCAAGTAAGGCCGGTAAATATGCTTGCGCTGCGAACATCGCAATAGCTAAGGCCGCTTGGCCGGCGAGTTTAGCACCAGATATTGCCTGCCCACCTGGTATGAGCCAAAGAACAATACCTACTACCAACGAAGTGATTTGCACGTAAGTATTATTAAGGAATTTACAGGTTGCATTGGCTCCTGTTTTACCACCTGGAATTGCAGAGTAAATCGTATTAAGGGCGCCGCTCATTTTACCACCAAGACCACCACCTGCAAGGTATTGCGTTGCGTTATCGTCGATACCTCTATCACCGTGAGCGGCATATCTATAGCCGAACGAATCAGTCGCGGATTTTGATTTTGTACCGTTTTGGAAGCTATAAATAGACGTAAGCATAGATCCGATGAATGCCGCGTCCCCTGCAGTGGCGTCCCCGGCTTTGATCATGTTGCCTACTTTAAAGATAATCATAGCAAAGCCCGCCATCTGCATTACGCGTATTGTTTTAGCGCCTATCGCAACGGCCTTATACATACCAAGAGCCATGCAAGCATCGTCTGCTATACCTGTAACCTTGAGCCCATTCAACAGTGTCGTCCAGTTACCTCCAGACTGAATTGACTCAAGCACTGCCGTACTTGCTTTTGTGCCATCCGTGGTATCGTCGGCTAAATCGTCGATCCCGTCTAGCGCGGCATTATTTGCTGCACGTTGCTTTTGGCAATCTGCATTACAGTTAGGATCGTCCACTGCTGTACGCGCTGGATCAAGGTCGCCGTTCCTGGTTTTCTCATCGATTGTCTTCGTACGTTCTTCGTCGGTCATATCTGCACTAAATGGTGCGCGTTCGGATAGGCGTAATCTTCCCTTAACCAAGGACCAAGCAGAATCGGCCGCGCTAAATGCTGCGTATTTTGGGTTGAACCCGCGCCTTACTGCTGCCCCAAAGGTGGGATTGGCTGTCATTTCTGTAATAAATTTAGAAGGTGGAATTGCTTTACCTTCAAATTCCATCGAGGTGATTTTTGTACGCCCAAATGATTTGCGCATATTTTCATCAATCTTCATGTCAATTCCCGCTTTGCGGAAGTTCTCGATTTCTTTATCGGAGAATGATGCAAACTTACACCTAATAGTGACGACTTTACTACAAACACCAGTCGTAGAGTTGTTGACCTTAGATTCAAGTATCTTCCTGGTACGAATACTCATACTTGCCTGCTGGTAATTGAATTTTTCGGTCATGATTTCGGTAATATGAACGATAAGAAGACCAGGGCCGCCGAAAAAACTGACAATTGCAGCCATACTCAGCAAAAAGCTGACGATAAGCATCGGTACACCACTCTTTTTAAGATTAAAACGACCACCCTTAGATTTTTGTTGGCCACTGTAGTTGTTTGACCAGTTGGCATCAGAAGCCTCTTCTTGTTCGCGTACCGTATCTGTCGGGTCAGTGAACTCACTTTCGCGGTTATCCCCTTCGGACGAATCGGTTGATCCGGATTGCTCGGCGTCAGCTAGCTCTTTGGCACGTGCAGTAGGGTCAAAGTCTTTATCGTATGACTTATCGAGGTTATCGTTGTCGTCTGATTGCGTGGCCATTTTGTTTTATTATACTCCTTGTCCTGGCGTAGGTGGCTCTTGTTGAAGCATGGCGGTTGGATTGGTCGTGATAAGCTTTTGCTCGGTTTGGCTGGCGATGATTTGAATATGAACGTGGTTTTGGCCAGCAAAGAATAACCCTTGCCCTACTGGGAAGTTGGCTAACCGTTTACGTTCTTCTTCGGTAAGTTTGAACACGTCGGCGAGTACGTCAACCGCGCTTGTCGATTGCTTGAGTAGTAGCTGCATTGATGAGTTGGCGACGATTGCTCGGCCCATCTTGCTACCCATAAAGTCTTCGACATCTTGTGTGATAGTCGTGAGACCAAGGTAATATTTACGAGCGCGTTTAGCGAGGCTAAACAAGAAGTTTGCAGAGTCGTCATACTTCATTAACTGCCATGCCTCATCAACGATAAGCATGCGCTTTTTTTGTACGGTTCGTGTAATGTTCCAGATGTGACTAAGTACGATATACATCGCGACCGGGCGAAGTTCGTCTTCGAGGTCACGAATATTAAAGACAACCATATTGTTATTGATGTCGATATTGCTCTGCTGGCTAAAGATACCGGCAAACGTGCCGCTAGTATATTTGCGTAGGCGTTGCGCCAAAGCTGGGCCTGTGCCGCCCATGTGGAGTAATGTATCGTAAAGGTCGCCAATCGTTGGCGGAGTTGAACCGTGTGTAAGCGGGTCGCTGGTGATACCGGCACGTGCATAAGTGTCGATCAGGCCTTGGTCGAGGTCAGCTTCTTCGGCTGGCGTTAGACCTGCCATGATTTGGCCGGTTGCTGTAACCTGGCTGCCACCGAGCATTAAGCGTAGTAATCCGTGGAGAGTTACGAGGTTGGCGCGTAATGCGTCGTCGGCTTCTTCGCTGTCAATAACACGTGGGAGATCGAACGGATTGATGCGCGTGTCGCTATTAAGACTAAGACGAATATAACTACCACCTACGGCATCGCTAAGCTTTTGATACTCGTTTTCTGGGTCGATAATAAGGATATCAGAGCCGGTCATCATGCTACGAAGTGCCTCAAGTTTGACAGTAAACGACTTACCGGCACCAGATTTCGCGAATACAACCATGTTGGCATTTTCTAGGCTAAAGCGGTCAAAGATGACAAGGCCGTTGTTATGCATGTTAATGCCGTACAATACGCCCTTCTCTTGGGTAAGGTCGGCGCTGGTGAATGGGAAGCTTGTCGAAATTGCCCCTGTGTTCATATTGCGACGAATCTGTAGTTGGTCGGTCATTTGCGGGATCGTGCTGTTAAGCCCTTGTTCTTGTTGGCTACTTGCGGTCTTGCTATATACTAGCTGCTGACCAAATAATGTTTCGATATTATGCTGCACAAAGCCAAGCTCTTCGAGGCTATCAGCATAAATAGTGACGTAAAGGCCATAGCGGAAGAATCGCTCGGCACCAACTTGTAGCTGGTCGCGGAGTTCTTCGGCGTCAGCAAGTGCTGCTTCGCGCCCTGGGTCGCGAGTACGACCCTTTTCGGCATTGATCGACATGTCGGCTTCGAGTTGTGTAACTTTTTTGCGCAAGTTGTTCAAAACGATCTCGGTTTCGACAGGGTAAACGAACATACTGATGTCGAGTACTTGGTCGATGTTAATCAGGCCACTTAACCAACCAGTGTAGAGTTCGCGTGGGTAGCCGTAAATATAAAGGGTACGCCCATACTTGGTACCAATACGGAAGTGACTCGAGTGAATCTCGAGGCTACTTGGGGCTATAAGGTCACGAAGTGTCGTCATGCCTTTCATGAAGGCTTGTTCTACTTCTGCTTGTTCGCGAGCGCGTTGCTCTGCGGCGATGTCAATTGGATCGAGTTTCTTAGCCATTACATCTGCCCTTCTTGTAGATTTGGACGTGGTGCGTCGCCAGTGCCTTTACGCACATAGGTCGAAGTTACGTTGCTGAAGTCGCCTAAGGGTTCGCGTACGGCGGTGTCAGGGTTATAGATATTGTAATATAGCTCCCCTAGTTCCTTTGTACTTAACTGTACGGCTGATACGCCAACTTGAGCGAGGCCACCGACAACAGAGTTGACTCGGTTTTTAATTTCGTCGCGAGCTTTGTCGTAGGTCGCTTTGTCGATTTTTGTCACGCCACCTGTTTTATCGCTACCGAACAGTTTACCAAAGAAGCCTTTGCCCTGTTCGACGACACTATTAAGGTCACCTGTTGGTGAGTATGGCACAACGATAAAGAAGCTTTTGTCCATGATATTGGCTTCTTGTGAAAGAATGTCGATGAATTGGATGTAATCGTCCATCAGGACGTTAAGGAGCATGTTGTCTTGAGCGCGCCTGATAGCTTCGAGCCTATCGAGGTACGGGCCGATATCGACACGTTGCGAACGGATAAAGATTTGTATCGGGAAGTAAAGCGCATTCAAAAAGTTTTGATAACTAAATTCTACAGCTTCGCGTTCGCGCGAGCTCATAAGATCGAAGTTGATTGATTTACACGCGACAATCGCCCTAAAGCTGCCGTCACCCATAATGACCATGCCTTCGCGGATTTCTGACATAAGCAAGCTATTTTGCGTCGTGTTCTGTTTGCGAACAGGCTGAGCTGGGCCATTTTGAACTGGCTGCTGATTAGCAGGTGCTACTGGCGGTTGAAATTGTTGACCAGGGTTTGGGGTTCCAAAATTACCACCAGGTGTTACTGGCTGCTGTGGCATTTGATTCACCGGTTGTTGGTTGTTTGGCGGCACTCCCCACTCTCCTCACGCCTACGTATCTATCGTTTTAGCGAAGCGAAATTACTACTTCCTCACCGTCATCCATAGATTTTTTCTGGATGCGGTTAGCCTCACGCTGTATTGTCTCGATAGATAAATCGGGATTATTAGCAAGGTTAATTATATCAGGTAAGATGGTAGTTTCGCTAGTGCTTTGAGGTGTATTGTCGGTATTCGGTACAATTGATGGTGCTGGTTGTGGCTTTGGGGGCTCTGCGGTGCGATATTGAGCGCTCATCGGCTGGATGACGCGCTGGTGAATGTTTGTAGGATACGGGTTGAACGCAAGTGCCGCCCTATCGGCTTCGCTCACTTCTTGTGCGGCTGGTGAACTGAATTGGCTTGCGTATTGTGTCGCATAAGGGTCTGACATTAAGGTCGGTGCCGTAATTTGCGGGTTTGCGAACGCATCGTTGACTGCCTGCGCGGTTACGGCTGGCGTTTGTGGCGCTGCTGCGCCTGTATGAATACGTTCAATCATTTCTTGGCGTCTGCGTACGTCTGCCTGGTTGATCATCGAATCGATATTTTGAGATACCCCACCACCGTCATCAAGAACGTCTACTGTTTGTTGTGCCTCGAAGAATACATCGCTTACCATTGCGCCACCGTCAGGTGCCATGTTCATAGGTGTGGCTGCGTGCCGGATTGCCCAACCACCCGTGTCGGCGATATCAGCAAGATACGACAAGCGGCGCTCTGCTTCGGTTTGGGACAAATCTTTTGTTCGGTGAATTTCGACGACTTTTGGTGCGGTGATTTCGACGAGCGATTCAATGCCGTCCGGCACCCATAATCGTTTGCGGGGCTTAATATAGAACGAAACGATAGCAGCCATGTAAATTTCCATCGGCTGGTCTTTGCGCAGTGGTAGGGCTAAGGCGCCAAAGAATAGGATGACAGGCAATGGAATGACTGCTAGCGGCGCGAAGAGCTGTGATAAGCCCCAGGCGAGCGCTCCAGCGAATGCAACGATGATAAGGTAGATAAATTGCCTAAAGCTAAACGGCCCGATGAGCTTGTCATCAGCTTCGACGTCTTGTGCCACCTTATAGACTGCCATATTGCTTATAGTATATCAGATATTGGGTTTCAGTGAGGTGTAGGTTACGGTGTGGCTGGAGGTGGACCGACAGGACCATGCATCGGAGTTCCAGCTGCTGCGCGAGTGAAGATCTCGAATTTAGCAGGATCAAGTGGTACAGTACCGCGACTGTGAGCATCAAGAACAGATTGCGCTTGTTCTTTGCTGAGTACGCCATTACGCTCCCATTCCTGCAGTATTTTTGCGGTCTGGCCAGCCAATTCTGGCTCATTAAGACGACTGGCGCTTCCGGTGTCATTTGCGAGCGTAAAGAGTGTACGCGCCCTGACTACCGCACCACTCGCGTCAACCTTATCGGTTTCGGCATACCAGCGGTCTATTGCACTGTCATAGCCTTTAGCGCCCGAAGCAAGGCCGTCTGCCTTAACTCCCTGTGCAACGTCGTTATGTATACCCCCGCCCTGCTCTAGTTGAACAACGGTATCGTGTAAAGCCTGCTTTCCTGGCGTTCCACTCTCTCTAAGTACTTGTGCTGCTGCGCGCCCCGCAACGACATCTCCGTCAGTACTCGCCCTTCGCAGTTGAGCGGTAGCGCGTTCAATAGTTAATCCAGGGTCTTCGTTATAAAGTAGTGCCTTAGAGTTTTCAACAGCCTCTCGGTTAGATTTTTGCTGAGCGGCGACAACGGATGCAAGTACGCGTTCTTCGCCCTGGGGATCTATACCGGCGGCTGTGTATAATTCTTGGCCATTTTGCGCGAGAGTGTCGAGATATTCTTTTTCCTGCCTTCGCTGTGCGCTACCGGCACGCGCTTTCTGAACCTTCTCATCTGTATGGAGCTCGTGTAATCCGTGGTCCTGAGCCACTTGTTCTTGCCAGTCGGCTTCTCGATACGCGTCACTACCATCTTTACGTAATTTTTGTGTACGCGTACTTGTGTCGAGCGCGGCAAGATCTTGATCGTGTGCAACGTTCTCTTGCCAGTTAGCGTCACGAGTGGTGTCTAGGTTATCTTGCATCATCTTGACGGTGCGGCTGCGACTATCGATACCTTGCGCTAAACTATTTACGCGCGATCCAAGAGTGCGTCGGCCAAACCTATTGGTTGCCGTTGTACTACCGGTCAGTAACCGGCCTTTAGCGAGACCCATATTCATTGCGCTGCGGCCACGTGCCATTTTATTAAGTGGGTTCGCCGCCCTACTTACGCCACCTTGCATCTTCGTTGCGAACTTACCGAGCAACCCGCTACTTGTTTTTATGAGTAGTGGTACGAGGAATAGTGGCAAGAACATGACAAGTAAGCCTGTTAGTAACAGTACGCCAGTTAACGCTGTACTTTGTGCCTTGCTGGCGGTAGTAAGAAGCACCCACGATGCGATACTCGCGCCACCAAACAATATAGCAAAGAGCGGGTAGAACACTAGCATCGTAGTAAAGAGTTTTCGCCATTTATCGAACCAGACTTGCGTGTTAGGTAATAGATACGCGGCAAACGCTAATGGCGATACGAACACAAGAATTATTATTAATGCTTGGCGAAGTGCAAGCACAGTAACGCCAATCAGAATAGCGATAGATACCGCTATTAACATTGGGAGAGCCAGCCATAGTAGCGCGGTTCCTAAAGCTCCCGCACCGCCAAGCGCTGTTGCTGCGATGGTTACACCTCCGAATGTTAAAGCGCCTGCTGCAGCTCCGCCAAGTAATACAGTAATCACAGAAACCCAACTTACCGTTGCCGTGCCTGAGCCGGTGCCGCTTGTCGCAAAGCCAGACAGTACATTATATATTGACGATCCAAGCACATTCGATACATCGATCGCTAATACGCATATCCAAAACGATACATTAATAAGTATCGCGCTTACCATGAGTTTAGGTAACATTTTTTTGATGCCATAGTTAGATATACCAGCGCTAGTAATTTGCGAGTAGATGATTATCATGAATGCGATAACGAATACGACGTTCGCGATATTACGCATACTACTCCACGCACCATACAGCGGATTCGTGCTTGCATTAGGCGTGATTGACAAAGGTGGGGTTTCTAACATGAGCTTAAGCAAGCCAAAAACTTTGTCGGTCATGGTAGCGAGAGCATTTGCTACTGGACAAATAATCCACCCTACCCCGTCAATAATACAGTTGGTCGTGCCCGCCTTCTTTTCTTCACAAGCTTTTGTGGTCGTGTTCCATACCTTACCTGTGGCTTCACAATCTTGTTGTGCGGTTGCAGCAGCGACGATATTTTTACCCGCGCATTTTTCGAGATCAGCTAACGATGTAATCTTTGTACTTGTAGTGGTCGTAGGGGCTAAGTAACAAGATGCCGCGAGTGCTTTTATCTCTGCTTCCTTTACGGATCGACACTGTGTATCGAGACTCTCTTTACAGAGCGTATCTACCCAGGTCTCAATTTTTGGATTTACTTGATCCATGATGGCTTTTTGAATAGCGGCTTGAGTAGATGGGGTGGAGGTATTATTATTAGCTATCTTATTACCGTAAGTGACGATTTTATTGATATCATTACAGTTTTTTGAGCTTTTACCCATAATAAGGTCAACGTACTCGCCTTTAATGGAGTTGATGAGAGGCGTAGTTGCCGGCCATTCACTCGAAAGTCCGCCGATTTGTGCAGGTGTTGCAGATGCTGGGATAGCTACAAGCGAAGCGATTACCTCTTGATAGTCATTAATTTCAAGCGCAGATCTACATGGTTCAGTCCACATATTCTTTGCCACATTCGTTGCATCTGTCTGGCTCCATGCCGATGCGCCAGTGCTACTAAAGAGTGCTAAGACTACAGAAAATACGGCTAAGACGCCAAATAGTCCCCCGCTTCTCCGTATATGGTTCATGTACACAAGTATAAGCGTAATAGGCTAAAAATAAAAGTACGCTCTTACGGTGAGCGTACTTTTATATATGTATACTACAATTATTTAACGATATCGGCTGTCTGAGTGACGACCCATTTGCCGTCTAGTACGACTAACCTAATTAACTTTTCTTCAGTTTTGGTGCCGTTCCTGATTGTACTTTCCTCTTTTGAGCCACTAAGAGTGCGCGTAAAGTTAACCCTAATGTTCATTTCAGGAGTTGGCTGGAATTGATCTGGGTTTGCTGGCAGATATGCGCCTTCAAGATATTTAAGATTGTAATTGACCTTGAAGGGTTGTGGATTGTCGCGCGTGCTACCAAATTCACGGGTGTATCGGAATAGGTTCTCGGGGATGATTAATTCACCAATCGCATCGTTTGGAGCATCGATCTGAGGATGTACTGCAGATGCCGCAAATGCATCGCCGTAGAAACTATGGATGTCTGTCGGTAGGACGACGAATTTATCTTCGTCACGTGCCTTATCGGCAAGCGCTCTATTAGTTTCGTACTCTTCTTTGTCGTTACCTGCATTGGCTACCACGTTCATGTGTTCTTCGAGGAGGTCTAGTACGATCTCGGGGGTAGTGACATTAGAAGGTATTTCAAAGTATTTTTGTAGTTCTTCAAAACTCATTGTTTTGCCGCCTACTTGATATTCGTAGGCATTCTGGGCTGCAGCGTTCCCTGCATCGACGCGCTCTTGTGGAGTTAATGTCTCAGGATTTGAAGTAGGCGTAGTGACAGTTGTTGGGGTGTCGATAGCTGTTGGGATATTGGCAGGGTTTGCTGCGTTTCCACCAGCGGCCTGCTCATTCGTAAGGCCATCGTTGCGGCCGCCCGTTGAACAAATCCAACCTTTATCAGAACCGTCTTCTTGCGAAACGGGTACAGCTGCTTCCGCAACATTACAAGGGTTCTCTGGCCAACCTTCTGGGCCTGATTTACCACAACCCGCAAGGAGCGTAGCTGAAAGGCCGAGAGCAGCAGCGGCTTTCGCCGTTTTGCTTTCGCGCAAAGTATCTAAGATACCGCGAGGAGTTGATGGAGCTGATTCAGCAGTTGATGGACGTGACATTAAAGTGTGTCTCCTTATGGCGATATGCTTATATGGTTATCGCACTATAGGGTGGATTATACACGATTAGTGTAAAAATGTCAAGAGGGTTATGGTTTAGGCTTGTTACGATCGTTATTTGGATCGAATGTATCGGCCTTGAATGTCGGGTTACCCGCCAAATCACCATCACGGAAGGCCTTCATGACATTGATTGATTCTTGGCTTGCTTCGCGAAGGATAGTTGGGGTATTGAGGACGGTATCGGTCGTCTTCCTTAACTCGTCAATATTAGCTTGAAGCTTGGCTTTGTCGGAGTCCGATAGCCTGTTTCGAATAGCCTCAAACTTAGGATCCGTACTTTCTGCGCTGTTAAACAAGTAGCGAAGTGCTGTATCATTGGCGCGTGCAATAGTATCACCCTTGATGCGACCCTCGAGAATTTCGCGCATACTATGGTAAATCAGACTTTCTTCACCTTGGAAATCACCCTTAAGGATGGCGTCGAGCGACTTGTCGTTAAAGGCTGGAGATTGACCACCAAAGCCACTCTTGATGAGTGCTTGTTGGATAGTAGCGCGGTAGTCGTATGTCTTACCCTTTATATCCTTGCCGCTAGCATCCTTAAGGACTATACCGTCGGCATCTGTTTTACCCCATGTCTCAAGAATGACGTCGACCTTGTCGTTGTGGGCACCCACGGTAAAGATTTGTTCGGCAGCAGCGTCACGTACATATTTCGCAGAAAGATTTTTACCATCTGGACCATCATCACTATCGAACACGTGAACATTACCATGACTGTCTTTAACTTCGACCTTAGTTTCTCCAAGCGCAAGCGCCTTTGTATCTGCGGACGTAACCTTGAAGTGTCTCATGAGTTCAAGCTGTGCATTTGCGTGCTCACCGAATTCTTTGCGTTCCTTGGCAATGACGTCAGCAAGTACGTCATCACGGCTGCCTACGCCGGCAGCTCGATCGAGAATTGCAGCCCCACTGAAGTCACTTTGGTTACGGAGAAGAGCGCTGTTGAGATTTTCGTGGTAAACGCTTTCGGCTTGTCGTTTGCGCATTCCTTCGAGCGAGATATTCTCGGCGGTCTTAATAGTGTCGTGTCGTAGTGCGGCGTTTATGCCGGTACCGTCTTTATTGGCCTTTAATTCCTCGTATACGTTATCTAATTTGGCCTTTTCTAGAGATACCTTGTCGACAGATAATCGCATACTGACTTCGTGGTCAATATGACGAGGGTCGGAACGCGTTTGCTTGCTCCAGATTTCATCGAATTTATTATCGGCCATCGTGCCGTAATCCTTTTTGAGGCGTTCGCGCTTGCGGCGGTTGTAATCTACTTTACGTACACCACGGTTAAGCAGGTGGTTTGGAGCGCGGCCAGCAAGTACTCTTGCCTTTTCGAGCTCGGCGCGGTCGCGTGACCAGTTGCGGGTTTTATCAAGAACACCTGCTTTAGGGTTGTTGACGAATCCGGCAATTTTACCGAGCAACGAACCACTGAACTTTATAAGTAGTGGCGTAATAACCACTGGCGCTACCTGTACGGCGAGGCCAAGGATAACGATATTAATCCACGAACCATCGCGTGGTGCGTTTTGGATTATTGCTAACCCAGCTAATTGAGCGCCACCAAAGATGAACGAGAATATCGGGAACAACATGAGCATAGTTAGGAACGACGTGCGCCATCGCTCGAAGTACTTTTCGGTGTTTGGTAGTACATAGGCAACGAATGCCAGTGGCGATATGATAATCAGAATAGTGATGAGTGCCTGGCGGGCTGCCATGATGAGTAGTGCGATTAGCACGGCTAGCAACACGCCAACGAGGATCGGTGCAAGCAGGATAATTGAGGCCTTTAAGCCACCAGCTGCGAGCATTGCGTAAGTTCCGTAAGCCCCTAGCCCACCAACGACGGTCGCGCCGGAAAGAATCGCAGTTGAGACGGCAGTCCACGTGATATCACGATACTGCTCACCCGAGTTGAGTTCTTTAAGTAGTGTCATGAACATATCGTGAATCGAGTAGCCAAGTAAGTTGGATATGTCGACGGCCAGCGCAGATATCCAGTAAGAGATGTTTACAAAGATTGCTGCCAATATTAGCCGAGGTAGCATGCGCTTGATGCCGTAGTTGTTGATGCCGATGCTCGTGATTTGCGAGTAAACGATAATCATGAATGCGATGACGAAACAGATGTTTGCGATGTCGCGGACGATTGCCCACATACGGAAGAGTGAGTTATTGGTATCTGTCTGCACAGGCTGAACTACTAAAAAGCTCGCAAGCGCGTCATAGAGGTGGTCCATCATGCTTGCAAGGAAGTTAACGGTCGGGCATATAATCCAGCCAACGCCTTCGAATAACTTTGTGTCACAAGAGGTTGATCCCCTGCTGTCTTCGACTGATGTCGGGGCGCTGACGATCGTTACTGCGACAGGTGGTGACGGATTGCTGTAATTGCCCGATGGTGTTGAATCGTAAATGACATACTGTGCAGATGTTGCTTTGGTCTTGTCGCCGGATGTTAACAAGAAGTACGCTTTGCCATCTGCGGTATAAATGTAGCCTTCGGTGCCTGCAGGCAGGTTTTTAGGGAGTTGGTCGGAAGTGGCAGGTGTAAACGTCTTTCCGTCGTATGTGACGCCAGTTTGGTTGCGGACTGCGTTTGCAGCTAGAACAGGGGTCGTGAATACCGTAGCTGTGACGAAAAATGCCATTATTAAGCTTGTGGCCAAAAGTGAAATTCTTCGCAACGATATTCTACCGTGCGAGAGCTTGTTTTGCAGTTCCCACATATCAGATTAATACTACCACTTTTAGGGGTAAAAGTCAATGGTACAAGCTTTTTTTACAACCATGAACGCAATACCTTTGCATATATTGGTCATTACGGCTACACTATGTACTATAATAGGAAAAATTATGAAACACACATTGTTCACCATTCCCCTTGTCGCGACCGCATTATTTGGTAGTTTATTCGTCGCTTCACCTGCGCTTGCAGTCGTTGAACCGGGCACGGGTGGCGGCACTACGTCGACATCTACGACGAACTGCTCGATATTGCCTGCTGCAATCTGTAATGCAGCAAAAAACGAAAAAGATGTTAAAAAATCCGGCGTCTTTTTGCTACTTATCTGGGTGCTTAACATATTAACGGCCGCTGTCGGTATCGCTGCTGTGGGTGCGCTCGTTTACGCAGGTATCTTATATGCAAGCGCCGGCAGTAGCAATGAGCAGGTTTCAAAATCCAAAAACATCATAACTAATACCGTGATTGGTATCGTCGCCTATGGATTGATGTATTTGGCGCTAAACTGGCTAGTGCCAGGGGGAGTTATCGGATAATGTTACAAAAGCTCTTTTTAACCATCGCACTGACCGTCACCGCTTTTGGAACGGGACTAAGTTTTGCTACACCAGTGTCTGCCGCATGTAACACGTCCCTATTTGGCATTCCAGCATGGTACCGTGGTTTGCAAGATAGCTCATGTGCGAATATCGTGATGCCTAAAGGTTCTGACGGGCGCCCAGACGTCGTAAAGATAATAATGAAAATCGCTATGAACATCGTACAAGCCGCGATGGTACTCGTTGCATATGTGACGATATTCTTTATCATCAAGGGCGGGTTCGGCTACATAACGAGCGCAGGATCGTCAGATGGTATGCAGGGTGCTAAAAAGACGATAACCAATGCTCTAATAGGGTTAGTTATCGCAGTATTATCCGCATCTATCGTTAACGTAATCGCAGGAATGATCAAATAATCATGCAACACATGCTTTATCAATTTGCAGCGCTCATCAATAAGGGCGACATTAACTACACGGGTCCAACTAAAGATACTAACGTTATTCAAAATGTTTTAATGCCTATTTATTTTTGGGCAGGATTACTTGCTGTTGCGATCATTGTCGTTGCTGGATTTATGTACGTCCTGTCTGGCGGTAACTCGCAGCAAGTTACCCGCGCGAAAAATGCTATTCTTGGCGCTGTCATCGGATTGGTGCTTGTATTGATGGCGTTCGTAATCACTAATATTGTTCTGGGGATGGTTAAATAATGAAAACCGCTCTTATCGCAGTCTTTGCCATTATCGTAATGAGTATGGGGTTAACTTCCCCATCGCACGCTATTGATCTTAACCCTAACTGTTCAGCGAACTTAACTGCTGCAGAATGTAAATTACTGAAAGAAGACGACCTAAATAAAGACAAAGGGTCAAAAAATATCGTGCAACAAGTAATTTTTGCTGCACTTGGAATATTGGGCGGTATAGCTGTTATCATGATTGTAGTCGGCGGCATTAAATTTGCCGTTTCAGGCGGAGATTCGGCGGGCGTAAGCTCGGCGAAGAGCACAATCATGTACGCAGTTATTGGCCTAATAGTCGCCGTTGCAGGCGGGCTGATCGTCACAACAGTAGTTAATTTCTTTGGATAAGGAGAAAAAGATGAATAAATTAAAAGTAATGATTGTCGCAGCAATTACAATAGTCGGTATCGGACTGGCGACAAGCCCGGCGTATGCAGTTAATGAGGCTGGTAGCGGTGGCGTTGTTTCAGCCGCATGTACTAATGCCGCAGATTGTGTGAAAAGCGGCGTTGCGACAGCTGGTGGTACCGGAGCAACGGGCAACCTTGGTGACCTTATTAAAAAAATCGTTAACGTTCTACTATTCGTACTCGGTGCGGTTGCCGTCATTATGATTGTCATTGGTGGCTTTAAGTACGTCGTATCGAACGGTGACTCGAGTGCCGTGACTAGCGCAAAGAACACCATCATGTATGCCGTTATCGGCCTTATCGTCGCTTTATTGGCATATGCTATCGTGAACTTCGTTATCACATCGTTCATTGCATAGTAAGCAAAAGCGAATAAGTGTTAACATTAATGTGATTATCTGGTATATATAGTAACAAGAGTTAATCCTAAGAAAGGAACAAGGATAAAAATGAAAACTAATATCAAGCAATACCTTCTGACTCTGCTTGCAGTGCCTGCGTTCGCATTAAGCGTTGCTGGCGTTGTCGCGCCTGCTGCATACGCAGTAGACTGTGATGTAAACAGCGGAATTAACGGCGCAGCCGAATGTGCTAAGAGTGAAGACCAGCCAGCTGAGCTATTCGCAGACGGCGGTATCTTCCAGAAGATTACCGACGTGCTCCTATTCATCATTGGTGCCGTTTCGGTCATCATGTTGATCATTGGTGGTGTTCGTTACACTATCTCACAGGGTGACAGCTCTGCCGTGACTAGCGCTAAGAATACGATTCTTTATGCAATCATCGGTTTGATCGTCGCAATCCTTGCCTACGCAGTGGTTCACTTCGTAATCGGCAGCTTTGCAAACCAGGCGTAGCACTTACTGCTATATCAATTTAAATACTGCGGCTAAATGGCCGCAGTATTTTTTTGTACGAACAAGGGCGAATAGTTTGAGTAATGTTGCCTGCCCTTCTCGCTCTACTACCAAATATAAATAACCCGCAACATTGTGCGGGTTATTTATATTTGAAACTTCGTATTACTGAATGGTAATCTTTTTAGCTTGTTCTTGTTTTACCTTGCTAAAGCTGATGCTAAGTACGCCATCTTTTAGAACGGCTGCAACTTCATCTTCTTTAACGGGAACAGGTAGTGCAAGTGTTCGGCTGAATTCGCCCCAGTAACATTCTTGAATGTGCCAGTTGGTTGCATCGGTGTCGTCACCGCTACTTAGGGTTCCGCTGATAGTAAGGATACCGTCAGAAATACTTACATCGAGGTCTTCTTTGTTAACACCTGCGGTGCGGGCTTTAACAATGAGTCGTTCGTCGGTTTCGTATACATCTACAGCAAGTTGACCTGGGAAGTCATCTTCTGAGTCGGTCCATCCAGCGTCATCGCTCGCGGGTTCTTGCGGAACAGCCGGGCTGTCATCAATCATACTGTCGTCATTCAGGAATGCAGCAGCGAGTTCATCTTCGATCAAAAGATCGTCATTTTGCTTACGGGCCATGATATCCTCCACTTTCTCTAGGCTCTATTGACAATTGGTCTAGATACATTATAGCTAATGGTTGAGGTATAATCAACAAGATAAGGTCTTGATACGTAAAAAATACAATGAGAATACAGCTTTCGGACACACTTGCACCCCACTACTGTCGCTCTTGCGGTGAAATTGGAGCGGTATTATGTCCATATTGTAAATATGACATCATTACGGAACCCTATGAAATATGCGTTGTATGCAACTCACCTAACACTAGTACGGAATCATTATGCAAAAGCTGTCAAAAACCATACCAACGGCTGTGGTGTGTGGGTGCGCGTTCTGACGTTTTACGAGATTTGATTACAGATTACAAATTTAATCGTAATAAGGCAACATACCAAGTACTCGCCGATTTATTGAATCAACGATTACCCCAGCTCCCAGAAGATACAATTGTTGTTCCGGTGCCTACTGTCCGCAGTCATGTCCGTCAGCGAGGATATGATCATTGTGCGCTGATTGCTGAAGAGTTTGCTAAACACCGCGGTTTACAGTACTTCACTGCATTGCAACGGATAAATAATGAGGCTCAGCGAGGTGCGAATCGAATAGAGCGCAAGACACAAGCGTCGCGCGCGTTTACTACAAAGGGCGCGTTGCATAGTAGTACCTATTTAGTTATTGATGACGTATTAACGACCGGCGCGACGGTTGAGTTTGCTGCGAAGGCGCTGAAAGACGTAGGCGCAACTAACGTGTGGGTAGCGGTAATTGCCCATCAACCTCTAGAAAAAGCAAATAAAATTTGATATGATGAGCTGTAGCCTCTGGAGAGGTGACCGAGTGGTTGAAGGTAACGGTCTTGAAAACCGTCGTGCGGCAACGTACCGCGGGTTCGAATCCCGCCCTCTCCGCCAAGCAATGCGACCCCATTAGGGGTCGTTTTGCTTGGCGGAGAATTGACGTGATTTTCGAACCCGATTTTGCGAAGCAAAAGGGTTCGGCGTAGCGAAGTGAAATCACAGCGTGTTCACATGTTGTGATGAACAAGCGGAGGAGCGGAACGAAGTGAGCGATATCCCGCCCACCCCTCATACTATCCCCCCTCCATATAAAAAGATGGCCACAGGTAGCCATCCTTTATGTTTTTTTGAGAATCCGCTTTATCTAGTTGAAGCGCCGTACGAGGATGATGTGCCATCGCTCGGAACGAAGCTATTGATTACAAAGTTGACGGCTGCGTAGGCAAGGATAGCCACGATAACACCGACAAGCGCGTAAAGGATAGTGTTTTTAGCGGCTTGTACTTGTGATGAGTCGCCACCAGAGATGACGTAACGTAAGCCACCGATAACGATCATGATGACGGCGATAGCACCGACGATAAAGAGCAATACGCTACTGATTTTTGAGAAGACACCCATGTCACCAAATAAATCGATAGGCTGATCTTCGCCGCGCGCCGAGCTGGCTCCTTGGCCGATATCCCCTACTGCGTGCGCCTGGGCGACGTCGAGTGCCAGGACGGTCGTTGCTGCGACAACGTACGATGCGAATAACTTGAGTGACTGTTTTATCATTGTGTAATGCTCCTGTTATGTATTACAAGTCTTATCCTAGTATACACCCTACAAAAAAGCTTGCCACCACCCCTATACTCGATTTGTGACATATGGTACAATAATTTGAGCCCATACACCTGAAATACGGAGGAGTACCCAAGTGGCTGAAGGGGACGGTTTGCTAAATCGTTAGTATGGGGAGACCTGTAGCGGGAGTTCGAATCTCCCCTCCTCCGCCAAGAAAAATAGAGACCTTTTGGTCTCTATTTTTCTTGCTGTGGGTGTGAGCTTTGAACTTACGCGTGCTCGATGAAATCGAGCGGCGGCGAGTTAGGCGCAGTGCAGTGAAATCGTCTGAAAGTTTACTTTTGAGACGATAAGCAAACGAAGGAGGCATCTGCCGATATCTCCCGAATGTATTTGATTTGCTATCTATTCCTACCTTTTATGCTCATGCTATACTAAAAATATGCAACCTGGAGACGACCAAAAGAACGAATGGCAACAGCCGCGCGCAACGGCCCCACAGGCTCCTTATCAGCCGGTAGACAGTGATGATGCCGCCGCACCACTAGATGACACGAGATATACAGCAACCCCTACCGCCGAAGATCCAAATAATTATGACGATCAGCAAGTCGGGAACAGCGGACAGTTTGAAGAATCTGAAGACGACCAGGCGCTAATTCGCTGGCAAGCTACCGAGTATATTCAACATGACCGCACGTCGACGTGGTACGTCGCGATGGTTATCGTCGCTCTCGTGCTGATGGCCGTCGCAATCTTTTGGATGAAATCACCAACCTTCGCGATATTAATACCGGTCATGGCCGTCGCGCTCGTCGTATACGTTCGTCGCCCGCCTGCAGTTATCGACTACATTCTTAGCCGTAAGGGGTTGCATGTTAACGACAATTTATACCCTTATAGTCAGTACAAATCGTTCAGCGTATTAACCCATGCAGGTCACCACTCGATCGTTCTTGTTCCGCGCAAGCGATTTCAGGTAGCGCAAACCGTATACTTCCCAGAGGAAGTTGGCGAAGTTGTCGTGGATATGTTCGCTGCCCGCTTGCCGATGAAAGAGCTCACGCCAGACCTCTTCGACCGCCTGCTCGCACGCCTTCGAATTTAAACAGAGTATTGTCACCACCTCTGGTATGTGATACTATATCTTGAGTTCGTTTTAAACGGATTGCACCTTCTAGTTACAACCTGTAGACGTTTTATACGAATACAGGATATGCACCCGTAGTTCAGCTGGATAGAACGTCGGCTTGCGGAGCCGAAGGTC
>DJVK01000020.1 GCA_002441145.1 Candidatus Saccharibacteria bacterium UBA6258
CCAATTCTTCGAGCTTGGCGCGCGTCAACTTGTACTCAAAGTGCTTTGGACCATCAGCATCAGCGGTCAAGAATGGTAGGTTAATTTCGGTTTCTTTTGCAGAAGATAGTTCTTTTTTAGCCTTTTCAGCTTCGTCTTTAAGGCGTTGCATTGCTGCGTTATCCTTTTTAAGGTCAATACCATCGCTCTTTTTGAATTCATCGATAAAGTAATTTACGATTGCGTTGTCAAAGTCTTCACCTCCGAGGTGAGTATCGCCATTGGTAGACTTAACTTCGAATACACCGTCACCAAGTTCGAGAACAGAGACGTCAAACGTACCACCACCAAGGTCGAATACGACGATCTTTTCTTCTTTACCTTGGTCTAGGCCATAGGCAAGCGCGGCAGCAGTTGGTTCGTTGATGATTCGCTTAACTTCAAGGCCGGCAATCTTACCAGCGTCTTTAGTCGCCTGGCGCTGCGAGTCATCGAAGTACGCAGGAACGGTAATAACCGCTTCGGTGACTTTTTCGCCCAAGAATGCTTCGGCATCGGCTTTAATTTTGCTGAGGATCATTGCTGATACTTCTTCTGGAGTGTACTCTTTGTCGCCCATCTTTACGCCAACGCCAGAATTGTGCTTAATGATTTCAAACGGCATAATGTCGATGTCTTTTTGCACTTCTGCGTCGTCAAACTTGCGACCGATAAGGCGCTTTACTCCATAGATAGTGTTTTTAGCGTTTGTAACGCGCTGACGTTGAGCTACTTGACCAACAAGGCGTTCCCCGCCTTTATTTACTGCTACAACACTTGGTGTCGTGCGGTTACCTTCGGCGTTGGTAATTACTTCTGGCTTGCCTGCGACAAGGTAGGCAAATGCTGAGTTGGTAGTACCAAGGTCGATTCCGATGATTTTACCCATTGTATTCCTCTCCTATTATTATGTTCGAGTTCGTGATTTATGTAAGCACTCTACATACGAGACTGCTAATGTGTATATTATAGAAAAATTAGCACTCCTATGTCAAGAGTGCTAATGTATGATTTTTTACAACGAAGTGCTATTTTTTGGTCACTTTGACCATTGCATGGCGCACTGGCGTGCCCTTAAGCAGGTAGCCAGCTTGCAGCTCTTCGGCAATCACCTCTTTGTCACCTTCAGCCTCTTCGTCAAACTGAACAGCCTGGTGAAGTTCGGGGTTAAATTCGGCGCCTGGCTCTGCATTGATTCTTGCTAAATCCATAGCAGATAATGCCTTATCAAGCTGTTTCACAAGCCCAGCAACACCTTGCACCCATTTATGTTCAGCAATATCCTCGGGAATGTGCAGCACCGCGCGTTCAATCGTGTCAATAACAGGAAGCAAGCGAATAACCGCCTTCATTTCACCCATGTCGCCAGCTGCCTTCTTTTCGGCTTCGACTCGCTTACGATAGTTCTCAAAATCTGCACGAGTACGCTGAAGATCGGCAGTGGTTTCTGCAAGTTGCTGTTCTAGTTCGTCAGTCTTCTTTTTAGCCATATTCGTCTCCTCTTGGTTCATAGCTTATCTGTCATCTGGGGTTATAAACTCTCTTCTAGCATCGCTCCGGCATGGCGCACAAGCCGCATGACACGCGCATAATCCTGGCGCGTCGGACCGATGACACCGATATAACTGTAGTCGCTATACGGTGAACGGAAGCGGCTTATAATTAACGTCGCTCCGCTTGATTTACCTATCGGGTTTTCGCTACCGATAAATACGTTCAAAGGCTCGTTCGGCGCCGCTTCGCGAAGCCACGGTTCGATGTTATCGAGCAATCGAGCGACTGCCTGTACGTGATTACCGTGCATAAATTCGGGCTGGCTAAACAAGTTGCCAATACCATTCATGTAAAGTTCACTACCGATAGTCGCGATACCCAGGTTGCCCGTAAGTTCTACTAGGCTATCAACGGCGCTACGAATTGCACGATCGGCCTTTTTAGCGTGCGTGTTAACGCGGGCATCTATTGCTCTCGCACTGCGATCGATACCGGTTGGCAATTCTGCCATTTGCGCTTCGGTGATGCCATTAACGTAGCTACGGTAGCCGATGTCTGTCGGAATACGACCCGCGCTAGTGTGCGGCTGCATAATAAGACCCATATCTTCGAGACGTGCCATTTCGCTACGAATCGTGGCACTTGATACACCAAATAATTTGGCAAGCGTTACGCTGCCAACTGGTACGGCAATTTCTGCATATTGTTCGATGATAGCGGCGAGAATTGCTTTTTGGCGGTCAGTCATATCACGCATTATAGCGCGAAACTAGCACTCGTGCAATACGAGTGCCAAGTACTACTGCTCGTGAGCCAGGAGGTCATCGAGCAAGTCCCGAGCAAGCAAACGTTTCTCGTCATCTTTACGGTGGAACTTGTCGTCGCTATGCGTAATCTGCAAACAGGCGCTTACGGCTTCAGGCAGCGTATCGTTAATAACAAAGTGGTAATATGGCGCCTCTAGCGCGCGTCGCAGTTCCCTAGCGGCACTTTCACGCCTATTAGGCCAGTCTTCAAGGAATGCTTCGTGTGACTCGTAGCGCTGCTGTACGCGCCGCTGCCACTCTTCGTAGCTTGGGGGCAGTAAAAAGATCGCAATCACATCGTCTGAGAGCTTTTTATACTTTTCGATACCCAACACGTCTACATCGCTCAATGCGATTTTGCCAGCATCGTATGCCCGTCGAACTTCCTCGACCGTCACACCGTAAACGCGGCCGTGAACAGGGCTAACTTCAACATATTCACCAGCTTTTAGGTTTTCGACGGCCTGTTCCTGTGTCAAAAAGTGATATTCAACGCCATCACGCTCTAATACGCCATTATTGTAACGAGGTTCACGAGTCACACTTGTCACTAAATCGTGGAATTCCCCTGTTTTCATCATTTCGCTACGGATAGTATTCTTACCTGCACCGGTAATACCGACAAGCAACACAGTCTTGGTCGCGCGCAACAAGGCGACGCCTTCGTCATTCGGACGATACTCGGCAATAAGCTTATCAATGTCTTCCATAGATAAAGTATACCTTAATCTCTCTTGAGCATCACGGTAAATGCTTCTGATGGAATGTCGACTTTGCCAAATCGCTTCATGCGCTTCTTGCCTTTTGCCTGCTTAGCGAGCAGCTTCTTTTTGCGCGATACGTCACCACCATACAGATAACCCGTGACATCTTTGCGGTAGGCAGATATGTCTTCGCGAGCGATAAACTTACCACCAATAGCTGCCTGCAAAGAAACCTGGAATGCCTGTCGCGGAACGACTTCTTTGAGTTTTTTGACGATATCTCGGCCGAGGGCCTGGGATTCTGAGCGGTGAGCCATCACGCTTAATGCATCGACCATTTCACCCGATACGTAAAAGTCGACGCGTACCAAATCTTCGACACGATATTCATCTAATTCATAGTTGAACGATCCGTAACCGCTGGTGACACTTTTGAGCTGGTCGTAAAAGTCAGTCAATAAATTGGCGAGGGGCGCTTCGAAGCTAATCAATGCACGTTCGTCGATGTAACTTAGGTTCTTTTGCAACCCACGCTTGGTCACGATTAGTTGGATTACCGAACCGATGTATTCTTGCGGAACGATGATTTCGCCCTTGATCCATGGTTCACGAATCTGTGTCACTCGGCTAACGTCCGGCAAGTCTGAGGCTGATTTGATGTCGAGCTCCTGACCCGACGACAATGTAACTTGATAGTCGGTCGACGGGTTCGTCACAACGAGATCTAGATTATACTCGCGCTCCAAGCGTTCACGAATAATGTCCATGTGCAACAATCCCAAAAATCCAATGCGCACGCCGAATCCAAGTACTGGTGAATTTTCAGGCTCAAATTGCAGCGCACTGTCGCTTAGGCTTAGCTTTTCGACTGCGTCTTTAAGGTCTTGGTAATCCTCGTTTGATACCGGGAAGAATCCAGCGTAAACGAATGGCTTAACGTTTTTGTAACCCGGCAATGCAACGTCGCTGTGGTTGCGACGGACCGTTACGGTGTCGCCGACTTTCGCGTCGCGCGTGGTTTTAAGGTTAGTGACGATGTAACCAATTTCACCAGTTTCGATGACTTCATTAGGTTTCATCATCGGGCTCAGCGTACCGACTTCGAGCGCCAAACCATGCGCGCTCGTCGCCAGCATTTCGATGGTGTCACCTTTTTTAATTGATCCATCAATGACACGCATATACAAAATAACGCCACGGTAATCATCGTAGTAACTGTCAAAAATCAAGGCGCGCGTCGGCTGATCAGCCAAACCTTGTGGCGGAGCGATGCGTTCAACGATCGCATCTAATACGTCAACGACACCTTCGCCAGTCTTGGCGCTGATCTTGAGAATGTCCGACTCATCACAACCTAACAGGTTGATGATTTCGGCGCTAACACGCGGAACGTCGGCAGCGGGTAAGTCGATCTTATTCAAAACCGGAATAATTGTCAGATCAGCCGCAAGTGCAAGATACACGTTTGCCAATGTTTGCGCCTGAATTCCCTGGCTAGCATCAACCACCAAAACTGCACCTTCGCAGGCCTGCAGGCTTCGGCTAACTTCGTAACTAAAGTCGACATGCCCTGGCGTGTCGATGAGGTTTAAGTCGTGACCTTTATAGATCATGCGCACCGGAGCAAGCTTTATGGTAATTCCCTTTTCGCGCTCTAAGTCCATGCTGTCGAGCAGCTGCGACTTCATGTCACGCTTTTCAACGGTATGCGTCAGTTCCATCATCCTGTCGGCAAGTGTGGATTTGCCGTGGTCGATGTGCGCGATAATACAAAAATTCCTAATATCTTCCTGTTTCACTATGTCTTTCTCCCAAAGAGGATCGTCATTACCCTAGCCACCACGGGATCAGCCTCACTTAATTTCATTAATTTAGAAATCCATACATATACTGCAAAGCTTACCAATACGATGATGGTAAACTTCGGGAACGTTGCCAAGAAACTCTGGTCGTCGCTACGCAACTGGAACAGCAGCACGAACATATACGTTACAAGTGCCATAAAGCCCGTCGCACTGGCCATTCGCCCAATCGCGTGCACGAATACCTTATCGAATACGCCAGGCATACGGATAGACATGACGGCGAACAAGATGGCGACTTCGATAACTGCAACGATTGACTGCGCCCAGGCAAGACCATACGCTCCCATATCGAGGCGCATCGTGAAGAATAATGCCAAAGCGACATTGAGTCCGATTGAGAATATCGAGATGTATAATGGCGTTTTAGTGTCTTGCTGGGCATAGAATGTACGAGCAGCAATGTGATAAATAGTCCTAAAGAGAATAGCGATAACGAGCGCACCAAGTAAGCCTGAGATCAGCGGGTTACCACCGTTCTTAATAAAGTTCACGATAAATCCACGCGCAAAGTAGGTGATGGTCGCAATAGGTAGCGCAAGCCAAATGATAACGCGCAAGGTCTGCTGTAATTCTTTTTTAAACAAGTCAACGCGGCCCTCGCTTAAGCGTTCGGTCATTCGTGGGAATGCGGCGTTACTAATTGCCACGCCAATCAGGTTGACCGGCATCAATGACAGTGACGAAGCCTGCTGATAGGCACGGATTGTTCCGTCTGCCATGTGCGATGCGATATTCGTTTCGACGATACCATTGATATAATCCATACCCTGGTCGAGTGAACGCGCCGGCAGCAGCCGTAGCACTTGTCGAAATCCTTTGTTCTTCCAGAATACCTTTGCCTGATAATCAAACCCAAGCCCGAGTAGACCAACCGAACTTACGACAAGCTGCATCATTGATCCGAGCACTACACCGAGTGCCACGCCCATGATTCCGCCTTCGAATACTTGCCAGCCAAAAATATTGATACCATGTGTAAAGAACAATGCACCGATGATAATACCGATGTTATAGATTGTTGGTGCTAAAGCGTAAAAGGTAAATCGCCCGACCGCTTGCTGCATGCTGGCGATTACCGTTGCGACCGCGAACAAGAATGGGTTAACCGCGATAACGCGCATCATACTAACTGCAAGCGCACGACCCGACTCATCAAGTCCCGGCCCTACGACGTATCGCACGAGCGGCTCGGCGAAGATCATAATCAACACGCTTGCAACAAGTGTGACCATGGCCATAAAGTTCACCATGCTCGAACTTAGTTCCCAGGCAGATTTTTTATTACCCTTCGCAAGCCGTTGGTTAAATACTGGAATAAACGACACGCTCAGTGCACCCGAAACGAGCAAGAAGAACATGAAGTCCGGGATGGTAAACGCTACAGTATACGCGTCGATGCCGACCGCATAACTATCCAGGTACAGCCCGTTCAAAAGACGGTCACGGTACAGGCCAAGCAGGCTCGATACCAATGTCGAAGCAGACAGCAAAACTGCCGCCCATTTGACGGTCAGTTTACTATTCGCTCGTGCGACGACGGAACGAACTCTGCTTGCAGCCATAGTTGCCGGCGCCTAGTGCAGCGCCGCCTCCCGTGGCATTGACGCCTTGGCTAGCTTTTTGTGTACCTGGTCTTCTTCGAGAGTCTCTTCTTCGAGGAGCGCGTCTTTAAGTTGTTCAAGTATATCGCGGTTTTCATTGATAACAAGTTCAGCGCGCTGGCTTGCTTCACGAATCAACGCTTCGACTTCTTTGTCGATTTCTTGCGCGGTCGATTCGCTATAAGGGCGTTCGTGGGTCATCTTATCAAATACCATGCCGCCATTGTCTTCGTGGAACACCTGGTCACGAAGCTTTGTGCCCATTCCCTGTTCACGAATCATATCGCGAGCAATTTCGGTTGCCTTGCGTAAGTCGCTACCTGCACCGGTGGTGATACCGTCTGCGCCGTAGATAATCTTTTCGGCGACACGACCACCCATCGCACGAGCAAGGATGTCTTTAAATTCATATACATTCGTGTAGCTCTTGTCTTCTGGCGGCAAGAACCACGTGACACCGCCAGTACCACCGCGTGGAATAATCGTTACCTTGTGAACAGGGTCGCTATCTGGCAGAACGTGTCCGACAATCGCGTGGCCAGCTTCATGGTAAGCGGTCATTTCTTTTTCTTTGTCGTTCATGACCTTTGCTTTACGCTCTGGACCAATCGCTACCTTTTCGAATGCTTCGGTAAGATCTTTGTTGCTAATCTTTTTAGCATTGCGACGAGCAGCGATAATAGCCGCTTCGTTAGCGATGTTTGCTAAGTCAGCGCCCGAACTACCTGCAGTTTTTGCCGCAAGCTTATCAAGGTCGACAGTATCATCGCTTGGCTTGTTCTTAAAGTGAACTTTTAAAATCGCTTCGCGGTCGCGACGCTCTGGCAACATAATGTTCGTGCGGCGGTCAAAACGACCTGGGCGCAAGAGTGCTGGGTCAAGTACATCGGCGCGGTTAGTGGCCGCAAGAACGATGACATTAGTGCCGGTTTCGAACCCATCCATCTCAACCAAAATCTGGTTAAGGGTTTGCTCGCGCTCATCGTGACCACCGCCCATACCACTACCACGTTTGCGGCCGACGGCATCGATCTCGTCGATAAAGATAATGGCAGGTGAGTTCTTTTTAGCTTTTGCAAATAAGTCACGGACGCGGCTAGCACCGACACCGACGAACATTTCTACGAATTCAGAACCAGAAATACTAAAGAAGGGAACGTTCGCTTCGCCTGCAACGGCACGTGCCAACATAGTCTTACCAGTACCGGGGTTACCAACAAGCAAGACGCCTTTAGGAATCTTGGCACCGAGTGTTTCGTACTTCTTTGGGTGCTTCAAAAAGTCTACAACTTCTTCGAGGTCTTGCTTTGCGTTATCGTTACCCGCGATATCCGCAAACGTTACGCGCTCTTTGTCGAGCCCGTATAGTTTAGCCTTGCTCTTACCAAAGCCCATAGCCTGATTATTCTGACCTTGTGCTTGGCGCATCATGAACATAAAGAATGCCGCGATCAATACGACCGGGATAATGATTGATGCAAGTCCCCATAGCGCATTGCCGGTTTCGGATGGCTGAGTAACTAACACTTCGGTCTTGCCCTTTTCGAGACCTTGTTCGTAGATACTACCATCTTCTTTGATAGTCTTTTCGGTCGCTGCTTCTTGAGTCTTCGGCGTTACCTTGACTTCGTTGCCTTGAATTTCGAGCTTCTTGATTTCGCCTTCGTTAGCACGGCGCACCACATCAGAGATAGCAACCTCTTTTAGGTCTGCGTGCGGCGACGCAATTGCCCAGACAGCAAGTGTAGATAGCACTAAAATTGCCCAGAACAAGCTTAGCCGAAGAGTATTACTTAGTTTACCTTTTGGTCGTTTCACCATGAAAATCTTGTCCTTTCAGAAATAATGTTGACTGCAATAGAATTATCCCTTAAATTATACTACTTTCACAGCAAAAGCACGAGGGGTGAAATGAAGTTCGATGCGGTCGCCGACATGGTGAATTGTACCCGCTTTTGCCGTTTTTATCGCAATCAGCGCACGCTCGAGTTGCGGGCGTGTTGGACGAATACTGGTTTGCTGATCAATGATTGTCCCCAACAATTCAACAGCCACGTTATGATCGATTTGGGTCAAAAAATGTCGCGATGCTGCGTGGCTTTTAATAATCCGCAACGATTCGTGTTCTATGTCTCGCCGCAATTGGATTTGCTTAGCGCGCAATGTGCTTAATCGTTCCCTATTTTGCTGATTTAACCTCGACCCTAGCAACCGTCGTAATCTATTGCGTTGATAAGCATCAGTCGCATTCGTACCATCTTCGACCCATTCAAGGTGATTGCGCAACGCATAATCGTATAATTGCTGTTTAGTAAGCGCCGTCAACGGGCGATTAATGCCTTTGCGATTCAGTACCGTTAGCCCGCGCCAGCCTGTACCGCGCTGTACGTTAATGGCGATAGTTTCAACTAAGTCGCCCTGGTGATGCGCCGTAACGATTGTCGCATTAAACTGTTTTGCTTGCTCGAATAAAAACTCATACCGAGCCGCCCTTGCCTGTTCTTCACTGGCCGATGCTCCAAGCTCGAATCGCTTCGTCACGAATGGCAACTTGTAGTTTTTTGCTAACGCTTCAACAAAGCGCGCATCCGCCTCGCTATCGCTGCGAATCCCATGATCAACATGAGCCACGATCAAACGATGCGTCGACTTGCTCAACATATCAAGCAGTACGACACTATCGACGCCGCCACTGACTGCCACGAGATAATTAGCCATAGATATAAGTATATGCTAGCTCAGCATTTTTGACAGCTTCACGCCAAGCCAAATGCCCACTATGCCGCCAACAAGGCCACCGATAATCGGCCATGCGCTCAATAAATCGTGATCACCAAAAAGCCATGGCGTGACACTTCCAATAGTGCTGCCGAGCCCCATACATATCATGATAACGGTCTTATTCACCGTATTAGTCCACCTTGACTAAATAGTTGATGCCGTAACCTGTATCCCAAGTTGGCAGGCAAGTACCATCGGTGTCAGTCGTAGTCTGCGGTAGCGTTTCGAGATGCGCACCAAACCATACGCCGGGGTTCGCGCCGGTGCTTGGGCAGCTGAGCTTCATGTAGGCGTGGCATGTCAAGCCGTTACAGTTATTAAGACCGCTCGGATCTTTAAGCGCTTTATCTAAATAATTACCCGTAACTAAACAATCGATGACGGCCAATCGTGGACCTGTCGTGTCGTAATCTTGATGTAGCCAGCCAGACCCTATACTCGCGGCCGTCGACCAGCCACATCCGGCTTCACCATAATCGCCGACTGCGATTTTGTACTGCTGCGTGGCCTTCACTAACTGCCCAATGTCAGACTTACGCACCGAGTCACGCGAACGAGCCTGAACACCCCTGTAAGCGGTGACTGTTACGAGCGACAAAATAAGGATCAGCGTCACGACGAATCCTAGCTCCGGTATTGTAAATCCGCCCATTCGTTTTGTCGATAATTTCATGCGGTTATTATAGCATAACCACTATAGGTAGCGAGTACTGCCGAACGGTATCTTTTGCTTGACGTAAAACCCGGTGCCGAGCGTACTTGCGCTGTGGATCGTGCGATTACCATACCGAGCATTAATCTCGTCTATCGCCAACGTTATGTGTTGTTCGCGCGCCAATTCATCGCCGAACAAACTTAATTGATCACCCATGTCATCGTGAAGGTGATAGCAGTGTACGCCGATTTCCCTAATTCCAGCAGCCGGCGCATTCATGAATAATCGTGATGCAATCGTCCATAGTGCCTGGTCAGAATAAAAGGGCAGGGGAGCCAAGTATTTTTGATGCCAATATCCCCTATCATACGTTTTAACGTAAATCCCCACTCCTCTGGCCGTTTTACCCTGTGATCGCAGCTTTTCTCCGACCGATTCTGCCAAGTGATGCAATCTCATGGCTATTTCTTGCCGGCTTAAATCTCGCGATTCTAGCACGTACTGCCGGCCACAACTTTTTAGGTCGTAATCAACATCGTCGACTTCCCAACCCCTTAACCGTTGATGCCACTGTAGCCCACAGATACTTTTGAACACTATCTTTTGCAAAATTTCAGGATCGGTGTCTAAGAACTGAAGGGGAGTGTAGATACCGACGCTATTCAGGCGATGCTCGTTACGACTAGCGATCCCCGTCAAATCCTGCAGATCCAGTCCCCTATAGATATCCCGTAAATTATGGCTCGTAATTACATNNAAACCATCGGGCTTATGCAGGCTCGCTGCCATCTTAGCTAAAAATCTATTAGGGGCGATACCGATATTGCATCGCATCGCACAGCCAACCTCTTCGCGTAATCGCCGCTTGATTTCATACCCCACTTCTACCAAATCGCGGCTCTTGATTTGTTCGCTACTCTGCGCAAAGTCTATCACCCCCTCATCGATACTCTTCATCGTGAATGCAGGGGAGTACGCGCTCATGATGTCCACCAGCTTGCGGTATACATAGCGGTACTTCGCCGGGTCACTCTCGATACCGATGATACCCGGGCATAATTTACGTGCCTCCCTGAACTTCATGCCAACCTTAACACCTTTTGCTTTGGCTTCGTAGCTGGCAGTCACGATTGCCGTATGTTCAGTATTGCGATTAATAATCGCCACCGGCTTGCCTCGCAGTTTTGGGCGCGCCTGCTGTTCGATGCTCGCAAAACAACTATTAAGGTCGATATGCATGACCATCGGGCGGGAAGTATTATACGCGTTATTCATAGTGATCAGCCTCGCGCGTTAAGGTCCACGTTAACCGTTCGGTATCAAATTCTAGCCGGTAATCTGCCCCGCCGTCTGTCACTTCAAATACGTGTACCGTCCGGCGCCCAGCAGTCGTTGGATGTCTCAAGCCCAATTCGGTAACATCGATCTCCCTGCCGTTCGCCCGCTTAATCCGGCGCGGCATACACACCTCTAGTCCTTCGCCAAAGCTTGCTATCACCTGTACGCGTTCATTCAAATAAGTTTCATCGTTCATTTCAAAAATCCTCTAAAAGTTAGTTAGAGAAACGTTTTGTTGAAATGTATTGCCCGTTCTTATGCACCCGTTTCTAGCGCTAGCCCGAAGACAATTGATGATCCGTTCGCGAGGGACGCTTAGCCGATAGGCCAGTGAGTATCGCGTGGAAGTACTTTTATTATAGCACTTAGCTATCTACTACCTACCAAATACTGCCTACCATTCACCACCTACTATTCGCTATCTTCCATTAGCCATTAGCTATTAGCTATTAGCTACTAGCTATGAGCTATCTACTATCTACCAGCTACCACATACTATCTACTAACCACCATTCCGCTCATGCTATACTACATTCATGAAATCGTGGGCAACCAATCAAAAAGGGTTCACTATCGCCGAGCTTGTCATCGTCGTTTCGGTCATAGCAATATTGGCAACCATCACCGTCGTTGCGTTTCGCGGTACCACCGACCGCGCCGAACAAACACGTACCGTCGCACAGGTGCAAACCGTTTATGAAGCTGTTAAAAACTTTTACTCCGAGCATGGGCAATGGCCACTCGCGGGATGGGTGTGCGTCGGCAACATCAGCGACTTCCCGGCTCAGGACGACTTCCCAGCTGGCGCCTGTGCCATACGCACCAGCGACGGTGGGGCAACATGGAGTGTGTGGTATGCCGCCAATACTACTCTCATGAACGACCTCGGCCCATACCTTGGTCCTTCATTCAAACCACTACTACCTGTATTAAAACCAGACGCCCCACTCGTTAGCGGTACTTGGTACTATAAATGGCGCGGGGTCGTGTATGACGACTACAATACGTCAGGCAGGAACGCGACCGTCTTTTATGGAATCAAGGGGTCGACATGCCCGATGAAACTCGCTAGCGCCAGCTACTATGCTTGGACCGGCGGCCGAGAATGCGGCTACGACATTAGTGGCGCGCAAAACTAATACGGTACGTGCAGTATAATTAGTACTGTGCAGTTGCATTACACTATTCATGGGACAGGGGAGCCGTTGGTATTAATCCACGGCTATTTAAGCGATGGCAATTATTGGCACAGTATCGTTCCACAATTAACCGAACATTACCAAGTCATAACCATTGACCTATTAGGGTTTGGCAAGTCTCCCAAACCGAACACGTCAGATTATTCCCTTGCCACTCACGCCCAAGCCGTCGCCGATACGCTGCGGCCATTAATTAATCAGCCGGCAATCATTATGGGACATTCCATGGGATGCTTGGTTTCGTCACAATTAGCAATTACAAATCCTAAACTTGTCAGCAAATTAATACTTTGCAACATGCCTTTTTTTGAAACGCCCGAACAGGCTAGGGGAGTCGTAATGAAAACGGGCAGGGTATATCGCGCAATGCTTTATTCCCCACTCGCCCGCCTTTTTTGGCCAATTGCCAAACTGCTGTTACGCGGCAAATTTGCACCAGGCCCTAAGGGCGCGTTTTCAGTCCATCACACTTACCCGTCCCGCACGCGTTCGCTTAAAAACACCATCGAACCGACCAGCGCCGTTAAGTTGCTGAAACGAACCACCCATCCCACCGTGGTTATCAATGGCACCTACGATAGGCGAGTCTACCGCCAAAATCTCGAAGCGGCCCACTTGCCTACTAACATCCAGTTACGCTGGGTCGAAACCGGTCACCATACAATTAGCCGCGCCCCACGGGCAGTTTTAGACGAATTAGTCCCCTAGCCCCTCTGGAAAATTATTCCAACCTTTGGTATACTCTATCAGTACATATGGCACCGTAGCTCAGCTGGTTNNCACCTAGCGTGGGGCTTTTTCGTGGTAGCTTATAATCTAACTAGTATGCGTAATTGTAATCTGTAACTAAATCGTAGCAAACATTACCCTTAGGGTGATTGTAGGTCGAAGGAGCCACATCGTAGCTAGATTCGCCTTCATAAGGTGAGCTATATCCATCATTCTTTTTTGCCTCTTTGTACGTTACACAAAGCTGATAATAAAATCGTTTATCGGTGCCATATTGATTAGGGGCAATTTTGACCCCCTTTGATGAACTACTGTTGTCAGGTGCGAACAATTGCTCCTCGCTATCTGCCGCAGGTTGTAAGTTCGGCTTGTACGTAACCAGCTCTTGATCGACGAGTTGGCTTACCTTATCTCGGTAATATGATGGCGCCATACTCTTAGCATCTTCTAAGGTAGGTGGCAACTTATTGTTTTGATCGGCATATTCTTTAATGCTTGAAGCAAGTTGCGGCAATGCAGTTTCGATAAGTCGATCGGTGCGCGTTGCACTTGCACGCGCTACTGGGCCGGTAATAGCGGTAATAATCAGTACGATTGCTGAGACTGTCGCTATAGCCCAAAAAACTTTACGAACTACTGGTCGCTTGCCCGCTAAGACCATGCGGCCGACTAGTGCAGCGAATAGCACGCCACATGTCAGTGATGTCCATAGAGCAATTTGCTGTCCATTCGCATCACCAGCAAATCCGCTATCAATCAGCATTGATATGAGCGAGAATGTCGCGAAGATCAACGCACCGACGGTTATGAGGGTGTAGATTACGGCATGGATTAACATGATAACGCTCGAACCGCCAGATTTGTGCTCTGGCTCGTGACGTGCGTAAAACATATCAGCCGCAAGTGCGACGATAAGCATGACGATAACTGATGCCAATGGATAAGCTAATTCNNCCTTCCCAGCCACCACTGCGACCTTGATCATTCACGAAGTACGCGATTGTTACGCCAGCCAAGAATGTCATAGATGCGGCAAACCAACCCCAGAATGCATAGCTAATCCACTGCAATACAAGTGTTCCAGCTGACCCATGCTTTTGCACAGGAGCGGCAGCAGGAACGGTAACCGTAGTGGCAGGAACTGCGCTAGGGACCACAGGTTGCGGCGCAACTGCTGTCGCTGGTTCGCTTTCGGCAACTGGTGCCGGTGCGTAAACTGGCTGCTCGCTTGGTCTGTTATTTACAGGTATCGCTACCCCTTCGTTTTCATCAACGACTTTGTCAAAAAGTTCTTCATCGTAAGGCTTGTCTGATTGGCTCTGTGCGTCCATGTTATTCCCTTATTGATTATGGTTACTGTCAGTATAGCACACCCAATACACGCAACTACCCCCGCCAAACGTAGCGAGGGTAGTGATTATGCAAGGTGTGACTAGGCCTAGACAGCAGCGTGCGTGCGGTCAAGGGTAAACAATCGGGCGATACCCCAAGCAATCAGCGCGTAAATGACCATCGCGACAAGGCTGGCGGTATCAAGTACCGATACGCCATAGGCCGGTTGCGGGAAGATACCATAAAATGGCCATGCAAAGACGCCGCTTATCGCGTAGATAAAGTCAACAAATGGCGAACCTTGGTTGGCGCCGAGTAAAAAGAACAAAACTCGTAGGCCTAGCAGGGCGAT
>DJVK01000019.1 GCA_002441145.1 Candidatus Saccharibacteria bacterium UBA6258
TATCACTAACCGTAAGCGGTGTTTATGGAAGCAGATTATTTTTTGCGTTCGCGGTATTCACCAGTCGTAGTGTCGACAGAAATAATGTCGCCAGTCTTGATGAACGAAGGTACTTTAACAATAATTCCGGTTTCGAGGGTCGCATCTTTAAGCACGTTGCTTGTGGTATCGCCTTTAACGACATCTTCGGCATACGTTACCTCTAAAAAAAGGTTCTTAGGTAGCTCGACGTTGATAACCTTGTCACTAAAGAATTGTAGCGACAACGAATCACCTTCTTTTAGGTAACCCTTGGCCTCATCGATGATATCTGCCTGCAGTTCGAATTGTTCAAACGTTTCTGGGTCCATAAAGTAGTAAATCTCACCGTCATTGTACAAATACTGTACGGTCTTGTTACTCACCTCGGCCGTTTCGATTTTGTCCTGGCCTTTGAACGTTTTAGGGATGACGCTGCCGTCAATAAGGTTCTTTAGCTTAACGTTAACAATCGAACCACCGCGGCCTAGGACCTTCTGGTTATATTCGATCACACGATACGGCTTGCCATCAATTTGACAGACGACACCTTTTTTTAAATCAGTTGGTTGGTACATAATAAAAATCTCCAGTTATTACTATTAGAAGATGGAATATGGCTACTGGCCGAGTGGCGTTGTGCCACCGTGTCCAATAGCCAATTTCTAAACTCTAATTATCCTTGTGCAACGAATGGCATCATTGCAAGGTGGCGTGCGCGCTTGATAGCGCCGGCCAACTGGCGTTGCTGCTTGGCAGAAAGACCGGTCTTTGCGACTGGTTCGATCTGGCCGTAAACGTTGATGTAACGCTGCAATGTCTTGACATCTTTGTAGTCAAAGAACACTGGTGCATCTTTTTTAAATCGTTTGATCATCTTCTTATTCTCCTAGAATGGAATCTCTGACAAATCAATTGGCTTGTCGTCGATATCTTCAATTACTACATCTTGTGATTTGTTAGCACCTTGGCTACGAGGAGCTGATGATTCTTGGCTATCGCCACGACCACCACCAACAAAGTTGAAGTCCTCTACATACACTTCGACACTCGAACGCTTTTTACCGGTCTCTTTGTCGTCCCAGCTGCGCTGGTCAAGACGGCCGCTTACGAGAAGTGGACTACCTTTTTGCACGTACTGTGCCAAAATTTCACCACTTTTACCCCATGCGACACAGTCGATAAAGCTTGTCTGGTCTTGGGCTTGCCCATCGGCGCCCTTCCAGCTACGACTTACCGCGAGGGTAAAGTTCGCAACGCTCTGACCACTTGGGGTCGTGCGAATTTCGATGTCACGTGTCAAGTTACCCATTAGGATAACTTTGCTAAATCCTTTTGCCATCTCCCTATTCTCCCTCTTGTAAATTATTCTTCGCTGTCTTCGTCGTTCGATGCACCGGCGCGAGCCTTAGCGTCTTCAAGTGCCTTGCGGCCCTTTACGTCAACTTTTACCAAGAGGTAACGAAGTACTTCGTCGGTAATGTTTAGCGTGTTGCTGATTTTGAGTGGTGCTTCGGGTGGAAGCTCGACGTCCATACTGACGTACACTGCAAAATCTTGACCGTTGATGCGGTAAGCCATTTTTTTCTTACCCCAGTTGTCTTCACGGAGCACCTTACCACCGTTGTCGGTGACAAGTTTGCGCACCTTGTCGAGGGGCGCTTCTAGATCTACTTCTAGATCGGGGTGAATAAGAACTGTTAGTTCGTACTCTTTCATAAGTGAACCTCCTTTGGAATCCTTATGGATGTTTATCTTCTTTCAGATAAACTTAGGTTGATAACTTAGTTATTATACATCAATTTTTGATAAATTACCAGAGGTAACCTAATAATCGGGTTAGCCGAGCATTTCGTCGTCAGAGCCACCGTCAAGATCTGACATACTACTGATGAGTACTTCGCGCGGACGGGCGCCATCGGCCGGGCCGATAATTCCCTGCTCTTCCATCTCTTCGATGATACGTGCGGCACGCGCATAGCCGACACGGAGCTTACGTTGCAATAAACTAGTTGATGCCTTGCGGCTATCGATGACGACGCGTACAGCGTCTTTAAACATGTCGTCGCCGCCTTCGCGGTCAAAGTCCATCACTACGCCACCCTTGCCGTTAAGCTGTACTGGCTGGCTAATGATTTCGTCATTATATTGCGGTGCAGATTGCATACGCAAGTGTTCGGTAATCTTTGTGACTTCTTCGTCCATCACCCATGCACCCTGGATACGTTTTGGCTTGGGCATGCTGGATGTCTTTATCAACATATCACCTTGGCCGAGTAGCTTTTCGGCACCGGCTTGGTCGAGAATAGTACGAGAGTCAACCTGGCTAGCCACGGTAAATGCGATTCGAGCAGGAATGTTGGCCTTGATCAGACCGGTGATAACATCGACGCTCGGACGCTGTGTGGCAAGTACCAAGTGGATACCAACAGCACGTGCTTTTTGCGCCAAACGGACGATCAACGCTTCGACATCGCGCGCTGCGACCATCATAAGGTCTGCTAGCTCGTCGATGACGATAACGACGTATGGCATCGTGCCTTCGTCGACTTGTTGCATGTTGCCATCTTCGTCCTGTACGGAAATGTGCTTGCCGCTCGATTTAATCTTATCGTTATACGTCTTAATGTCGCGCACCTTTTCTTCGGCAAGTAAACTGTAGCGTCGCTCCATCTCGTTTACGGCCCACTTAAGAGCACTAATGGTCTTTTCGGGTTCGACGATTACAGGCGTCAGTAAGTGTGGAATATCTTGGTAGGGTGCCATTTCGACTTGCTTAGGGTCGACAAGGATCAGCTTCATTTCGCTCGGGCTGTTGCGGTAAAGCAAGCTACAAAGCAGCGTGTTGATCATGACCGACTTACCGCTACCCGTTTGACCAGCGACCAAAAGGTGTGGCATTTTGTTGAGCTCGCCGATAACTGGCGAACCAGAGATATCTTTACCGATAGCGAACGCCAACGGCTCATCAGCCTTGTGCCATTCAGGAGTGTCTAAAATACCACGTATACGAACATCGGCAGCTTTTACGTTAGGTACTTCTATACCAACGGCCTTCTTGCCAGGGATTGGGGCTTCGATGCGCAGGCTCGATGCAGCTAGGTTAAGCGCCAGGTTAGTTTCGAGGGCAGTAATACGTGTCAACTTAACACCACTTGGCGGTTTAAGCGTATATTGAGTAACTTTCGGCCCCAAGTTAGCGCCTTCCATCTCGACTTCGATATTAAATTCACGTAATGTGTCTTGGATAATATGTGCGTTCTGCTGAATGTCACCTGGGTCGGCTGGCGACTGCTTTTTTTCGAGCAGGTCAATGCTTGGTGACTTCCAATTAGGATCGCTAACAGCAAGCATCGCGGCCTTTTCTTCGGCTTCTTTATCTTGGGTAATGCTACCACGCATGCTCGATAGACGGGCCTGCTTTTTAGCATCGCGACTTCTATCTTCGGCGCTCAGCATTGGTACGCCGGCATTCAGCTTAAAGTCAGCCATTGGTGCATTCGCCTTCACTTCTGCTTGCGCGGCTTTGCGCATAACGGCGACGTTCGCGTCATCTTCGAACTTGTTCGTCTGCATCATGCTCCATAATCTACCGAATACATCGCCCGGCGACACCCGCATGACGAAGAGTGTCGTCAAAATGATAAATACGATATAAATAACGGCGGCAATCGGTACGTTTACGAGTGCAAGCATTCCACTGTTGATAGTGTCGCCGATAAATCCACCAGTCGAGTCGGCGCCATCCTGACGCATCAAACCGAACAGGCCTGCGAACCACGAAACGAGCAATAGCGCGGCGAACTTCATGACCGCTGGCAGTTTATTGCGCTCGACGCGGAATACCTCGATAGCGACATAAATACTGATAACTGGGAGTATATATACCGCCCAGCCAATAGTATCGAGTGCAAACTGGCCTAACCAGTTAAAGATTGGGCCACCTGCCCCGAACCACGAGACGATAAGTAATATAGAGAACGTAATTAACAAAACAGCCAAAACCTGGGACCAAAAGCCAGCCGGGAGTTTATGCTGTGGTGATTCTACCTTTTTCGCGCCCTTGCGGCGAGTTGTTTTTTTCTTAGCCATAACTGTTATTTATTGTACTCTGTTTGTTATCTGATTGATATATTTCTATTGTAGCATAAATTACTACAAATTGCAATACCCCTCCCTATTCACGCTAGCAAGAATGCCTAACATATGTGAGGCATTCTATTACTTTAAAGTGCCGTGTTAGTACGAGCGAGCTTCTGGAGTAGCCTTTGGTTCTACCGCTTCAGTATCTGGATACTGCTTTGGTGGAAACTGGCGGTTTGACGGTGCGGGCATGCCCGACTGTTGAGATTGTTGCGACTGCTGTTGGCGCTGCTGGCCACCATCTTGTTGCTGCTTACCCTGCTTTTGACCAGATGACATACCGATTTCGTTAATCACAGGGATAACGATTGGCGTGCGATGCGTCTGGTCGTAAAGGATGTGCGTGACTTCATCTTTGATTTCTTTCTTGATGACGTCTAGGTCGTACTTGCCGTTAAAGCTGCGTGCGGCCTTTTGCTTAAGGTACTGACGAATCATGCCCATAAGTTCTTCGCTATCGCGTAGGTAAATGAACCCGCGGCTGATGATGTCTGGGCTAGTTAACAAGCGACCATTACCGCGTGCGACTGTAAGGACAACGACGAACATACCTTCTTGTGACATGTGAATGCGGTCTTTTAGGACGACTTCGCTGACTACTGCGCCAGAATCGTCGTACATCGTACCACCAGATGGGACGCGACCGATCTTGCGAGCACCATCGTGATCGAATTCGACGATATCACCTGAGTCACATACGAATATGTTCTCGCGTGGGATACCACATTCTTTTTCGGCAAGCCGTGCGTTGTGGACAAGCATGTGGAATTCACCGTGGTTTGGCAGGTAGTACTTAGGGTTAACGGCGTTAATAACGCGAATGTGATCTTCGTAGTAACCGTGACCACTAAGGTGAAGTGGGCCGACACCAGTAAGGTGCGTCTTGCCGTTTTGAATGACTTCACCGCCTTCGCGCATCAAACCATCGATAGTGCGAACGACATATTTTTCGTTACCAGGAATCGGATTTGAGCTAAAGACGATTGCATCAGAGCTTTTAATCTTGATGAACTTGTGTGAACCCGTTGCCATACGGTTAAGCACGGCACTAAACTCACCCTGGCTACCCGTACAAACGATGGTAACTTTGGCATCAGGCATCTTGATGATGTCTTCCATCTTAACGACGGTGTCTTTAGGAACCTTGATAATACCAGTGCGAAGCGCGACTTCGAGGTTCTGGATCATGCTGTAACCAGCAAACGCAACCTTGCGATCGTGTCTTTTCGCTTCGTCGAGGATAAGCTGCATACGGTGCAACTGGCTCGAGAAACTACTGATAATGACACGGCTGTTCGGATACTTTTCCATTACTTCGCCCATGCTGCGTTGGATGTCGTGCTCACCATGATCGTGTGTACCATCTGATTCACAGTTGGTCGATTCGTTCATAAAGAGCAAGAAGCCTTCTTTGGTCGCGATTTCGGTAATTCGTTCAAAGTCGAATTTTTTACCATCGACAGGCTCGTCTTCGATGCGCCAGTCACCTGAGCTCAAGATATTACCCATCGGTGTACGGATGACGACTGCTGTCGCATCTGGAATCGAGTGGTTAACACGAATAAGCTCGACACTAAAGCTATCGCAGATTTGTACGATGTCGTGATTTTCAGGGTTAAGTTCGCGGTAATCAGGTGTAAAGCTACCGTCAGTTTCTTCCATGGTTCGCTGCAGCATACCGATTGTAAACTTGCTACCGTAAACAGGTGCAGGTATTTTTGGAATGATGTGGCGGAAGGCGCCGATGTGGTCAAGGTGTCCGTGTGTAAAGACATGCCCGCGGATCTTGTGCTTGTTTTCTTCGACCCAGGTTGTATCAGGGGTAATGTAGTTGATACCTGGGTAGTCAGAACCTGGGAATAAGAATCCCATGTCGATAATAATGATGTCGTTATCGTATTCGATAGCAGCCATGTTCTTACCGATGCCCATTTCACCAAGACCACCGATTGGGATGACCTTAAGCGTCGGGCGTGGTGTTCGTGGGCGTTTTGGCTGATCAGCAAGGCTGAACTGGCGGCCACCATAGCCGTTGTACATAGACTTGTTCACTGGCACATTGATGATGTGCTGTGAGGCCTGCATGTTAACACCTTCACTCGTGCGGCGTTGCGCACGGAAGACTTCACCCTTACGGGTTGTCGTCGCGTTTAATACGGTGTTATTTGATTTTGGTTTAGCCTGCATCGGGCGCTTTGCTTGGTCGTCGCCCTGTGGCTTTGAGAGTCTTCGTTGACCCATAAATTATTTTTCTCCTTTTTTAATGTATAAATAAATAATTTCGAATAATATGAGGCATATAGAGGTGATAAAGGAATATAGTCGGTCTACCCCTCTTTGCTAGTAATTAAAGTATAGCAGAATTAGCACGAATCAACAAGCATAACCGATATGACGTAAGGGTTATTGTAGTTTATAAAGGATATGTGAAATATTTCGCATCACCCTTAAGCAGATGTTGCTATAGTTACGACAAGATCAACTAATTAGGAGGTTTTATGGCCGACGTAATCGTAGAGAAAGAACGCAACAGCAGCGCAGGACCTGTCGTTGCGGTCGTTGCTATCGTAATATTAATCTTACTAGCGATCTGGGGACTCCCCTATCTATTTGGAATGAACAACAATTCACCAGCTACCGCTCCTGTGACAACCGCTCCTACAGAATAGTAGATCAAAATGGCACCTGTAGACACCGCATTCCCCCGTGCGGTGTTTTACTTTTTACCGCGCGATACTACTGCTGCATACTTAAAATCGTCAATAAGTACCTGGCGCATGCTTCCGTTATAGAGAGCTGCTGCCGGGTGATATAACGGGACCATAATCACTTCTTGTTCGCCAACGTTGATGTGCTGTGGCTGGCCATGGAGCTTACCGATTTTTGCACCGGGCAAAAAGTATTCCATACTGTGGCGGCCGAGCGTAATAATCACTTTTGGTTGAATGATTTCGATCTGACGCAAAAGGTACGGCAAAAAGGCCTCCTTTTCGGAAGATGATGGATCACGATTGTTCGGTGGTCGGTACTTTACGATATTCGTAATGTATACATCACTTCGCACGAGGCCGGCAGATTCCAGCATTTCGTTCAAAAACCGACCGCTTGCACCGACGAACGGCAATCCCTGGGCATCTTCTTGTTTGCCCGGCGCTTCACCGATGAATACGATTTCGGCATCCAAATTACCATCGCCCATCACGAGCTGCGTTGCTTGCGCTGCGAGCCCAAGGCAAACATCCTCTTCGAGAATACGTTGTTTGAGTTCGTCCATTCGTTCAGCTTTGGTGGTCATATCTTTATTATACGAGACCTATTCAAAAACCCCTCCTTTACGGGGAGGGGCTAGTGTTATTTTTTACGCCCGGTGTTAGAATTTTTATCTAACTTCGAGAGCAACCATCCTAGCAGGATTGGTGCGCCCCAGGCGATACCCTGTCGGACCAAAGGATTCTTGAGTAAGCGTGATAGTTTTGTAACCATAAGGTTATATTAACCTATCACCGCCTGCTCGAGCAGTGAAAATATTCACTAGTTCTGATCAACACCCTTCATCGTAAGGCTCAAGCGGCCCTTTTCGTCGATGCCGGTCAAGAGAACCTTAACGGTCTGACCTTCGTGCAGGACATCAGTTACCTGTTCGACGCGAGCGTCGCTGAGCTGGCTGATGTGTACCATGCCATCAGTACCCGGCATGATGTTCACGAACGCACCGAAGTCTTTGATAGTGACAACGCGGCCAGTGTAAATCTTACCGACTTCTGGCTCTTCGGTCAGTCCACGAATCCATTCGAGCGCCCTTTCGATTGATGCGGTGTCGCTCGATGCGACCGTAATGAGGCCGTCATCCTTGATGTCGATCATCGCACCGGTTTCGGCAGTAATCTTGTTGATTACCTCACCGCCCTTACCAATAACAGCACCGATCTTGTCTGGGTTGATTTTGATCTTTTCGATACGTGGTGCGTATGGGCTCAAGTGCGTACGAGGCGCAGCAATGATAGTGAGCATGTGCTCTAGGATATGCGCACGACCAGCCTTAGACTGATCAATCGCCTGCTTAAGGATTTCGATAGGCAGACCGTGAACCTTCATGTCCATTTGAAGTGCGGTAATACCTTTGGCAGTACCAGTCACCTTGAAGTCCATGTCACCAGCAAAGTCTTCGGCATCAGCGATGTCAGAGAGTACGTATGGGCGGTCACCGTCCATCATAAGTCCCATGGCGATACCAGATACTGGAGCCTTGATCGGCACACCTGCGTCCATAAGCGCAAGACACGAGCTACACGTAGCGGCCATCGATGTCGAGCCGTTTTGGCTCATGATTTCGGTAACAGAACGGATAGCGTATGGGAATTCCTCTTCGGTTGGAAGAACAGCACTCAATGCACGTTCAGCTAGGTATCCGTGACCGATTTCGCGGCGACCAGGGCCGCTTAAGCGACGGACTTCACCAACGGTGTAGCCTGGGGCGTTATAGTGGTGCATGTAGCGGCGTTCACCGTCATCGACTTCCATCGTGTCTACCATCTGGGCGTAGCTAAGTGGTGCAAGCGTGATGATGTTAAGTGCCTGGGTAACGCCACGGGTAAAGATACTTGAACCGTGAGTACGTGGCAACAAACCAACTTCGCTACTGAGCATACGAATTTCTTCGAGCTTACGACCGTCAGGGCGTAGTCCGTCTTCAACGATACCCTTGCGGACATCCTTGTGAACTGCCATCGTGAAGGCTTCGTCGTATTCGTCGTGTAATGCTTTGTAATCGTCACCGTGAGCTTCGGTCATGGCTTCGTGGAATGCCCAACGAAGTTCGTTGACCATTTCGTTGCGCTCTGGGTAAGGTTTGCGCAGGTTGTCGCCAAGCTTGCCTTCGACCCATGCGTCGACTTCTTTTTGGATGTCGTCATTAGGTAAAACGAGCTGGAATTCTTGGGCGACAGGTGCGACCTTCGCTGCGAGTTCGCGCTGCAATGTAATCGCAGGCTGAAGGGCTTCTTGTGCCCATGTCATCGCGTCGATAATAACTTCTTCAGATACTTCGTTTGCACCGGCTTCGACCATCGTGATACCGCTCTCGATACCAGCAACAATAAGGTCAAGGTCGCTCTGGTCGCGTTCGTCAGCGTTAAGGAACGCCTTGAACTCACCGTTGACGTGACCAACGCGTAGTCCGGCAACAGGACCGTCGAATGGCGTACCAGTTAGCATCAATGCTGCGCTGGCTGCAATCATCGCAATCATGTCTGGGCGGAAGTTAGGGTCCATCGAGAGAACACTCGATACAACCTGGACTTCTTGTCGGTATCCCTTAGGAAACAGTGGGCGGATTGGGCGGTCGATCAAACGGCCGATCAAGATAGCTTCATCGCTTGGGCGACCTTCGCGCTTGATAAAGCGGCTACCGCTGATCTTACCAGCTGCATACATTTTTTCTTCGTAGTCAATACTTAATGGGAAGTAATCCAATACTACGGGCCTGCTGCCAACCATTGCGGTACCAAGAACGACAGTGTCGCCATAGGTTACAAGTATGCTGGCAGTGGTCCTAAAACCAACACGGTTGACTTCGAGCTTGAGCGGACGACCGCAAAAATCAGTGGTAACAGAAATAATCTCCTTACCAGTCGGGTTAATAATACTCATAAATTGAGCCTCCTTCTTTCGTTCACTCGCGTTCTAAATTTGCGAGTAAGTAACGGGTAGCAAAATTTTGTGTTCAAAATGATTCTATCCACCACCTAATCGCACACGATGTGATAGTTGTATTATACGCCACGCGGTCGAATCTGTACATCGCACCCCGGTAGCATGCATGGTAAAATGGAGTATGCCCGAATCATACACACAAATTGCCTCACCCCGAGAAGTCGATGCAACTATCGAACGCATCGCTACAGAAATAATTACCAATCATTCGACGACAAACCCTCTCTTTGTCGCCCTACTGCGTGGTGCGGCGCCATTTGCCAGCAAACTGATGTTCGCCATGGCCAATCAAGCCCCTGACTTTCAACCCGAGATTGACTACATGATGGTCCGTACGTACGGCACATCCAAACATGCGGGTAGCCCACAAATTAAAACTAACCTATCGCCCGAGACAAAAGAGCACCTCGCGGGTCGACCAGTCATTGTCATCGATGATGTACTCGATTTGGGCATTACAACCAACTTCGTATCCGAACACCTAAAAAGCCTCGGAGCCACCAAAGTTGAGATCGCCGTCTTAGCGCAAAAGAATGTCGAGAGGCATTACGATATCATCCCAACCTACTGTGGCTTCGATGCCGGTGACAAGTGGCTTGTCGGCATGGGCATGGACGATGCAAACGCCGGCAACGAAGCCTATCGCTGGGAAAGCGGCATCTGGGAAAAAACCGTTACCGACTAATTTCTCGCGACAGCTTCTATTGTTGCCTCGGTGTTACCGAACGCAACAGCGCTACCCTTCTTTTTGCCCAGTAATGCCAACGCAATCGGAGCATGCCGGCTGACGATATGCATGTCATCTACATGGTGCCCTGCCTGATGCGTCCAGTCGCCGGCAATCTTATACCGACTGCCGTTACTCAGCGTCACGACATTACCAATCGCAATCGTGCCACGCTTTGCCTTGGGCGGCGCAAGTGTCGCTGTTCTCACTAGCGTGCGCAACTTGTGGAGCTCCGCTGCCAGCATCGACTGTTTATCTCGTACAGCTTCGAATGGCGAGTTGTCGTGCCACGTTTCGCTGCTTTGCGAGAACGCGTCATTAAAATCCGGCCCAAGATTTTGGATCTCTTTATCTAATTCAATAATTCGCTTTTCAGCAAACTCCCTATCTTCGGGCAATAAATATACTTCGTGCTTCATGGTACTCCTTAAGAATCGCTTATTGGTGTGATTGATATAGATTGCCATTGATCGGGCTCGTCCCGATGTGCGCGAGTGATGTGATAGATAGTATAACAAAAACTCCCCTGGATGGGGAGCTTTTGGTGGTTACTTGCGTAGACCGAGTTTTGCGACAGTTGCTTTGTAGGCTTCGAAGTTCGTATTTTCGAGGTATTTGAGGAGTCGCTTGCGACGTCCTACCATCTGAATCAGACCGCGACGAGCCATATTGTCGTGCTTGTTGGCCTTAAGATGTTCAGTCACCTCTTTGATACGAGCCGTCAAGATTGACGCCTGAGCCTGTGGGCTACCGACGTCTTCCTTGCTAACCTGAGTCAAAGCAATTGCCTTAGCTTTGTTGTCCTTTGTTATCATAGGTACGAATTATATCAGTATTGGAGATAAATATCAAGGGCGCCAGCGTACGGTGACGCTATAAGCGCGCTCGACACCTGGTTCAAGCAGTTGTTCATCGACTACTGGCTCCAAAAAGGCAAAGCCGGCATACGACGGCTCGACGCACACATACTGTCCTAATCGATCGGTCCATTTAACCCATGTCGGCAAGGTCTCAGAAACAAGCGTGATGTCGTGCGTCGGCGTCACAAGCTGATGAGTCCTTCCATTAAAAAAGATCGCTTCACCTAGCTCATCGAGTATTTGACGCTGATCATCGAGCATCACGTCGTCCGCACCCATGCAAGCAAAGTAGGGATGGAATGCCGGCGCAAGCCGCATTGGGTTAGCGCCCTGATTCTTTATGGTAAGCGTCATTGCAAAACTATCTTCGGCTAATACATACGCCAGGTGCGATACCAGCCCGCTATAATCACCTTCATTTTGCGAGAATTCGAGTTCGATAGACGTTTCGGTAGCCGTTACAACACTCCACTCGCTCGTTCGACCAAAGCCGTGCTGATCAAGCCCGCTATCGCCCCCAGGTCCAAAATTCGGTAAGCACACATGGCAACCGCCGCGTAACTTCTCGCTGCCGTCAGCCGCCTTTAACGTGCGCTTAGGGTAAAAAATATCACCTTTGTCATTCGATAAGTTAGTAACGTAGCCTCCGTCGGTTGATACGATTGCCTTTGCGCTACCATTCCAAAGTTCGTGATACATAGCCCCTCCTAATCCGTTATACCAAATTGTTCAAGCTTCTTCGCGTCAGCGATGCTCCATGTACTAATCTGCGTACGGCGGAGTTGCGTACAGTAAGCACCTGTACCAAGCACCTTGCCGATATCTACCGCCAAGCTACGTATGTACGTTCCACTACTAACATGCGTGCGGACCTTAAGTTCTGGGTAGTTATAGTCAATGACGTCGAGTGAATGAACTGTGATGGTGCGGAGTGGAATCTCGACTTCTTTGCCATCACGAGCTAAATGATAGGCGCGCTGACCATTAATCTTGATTGCGCTAAATATCGGTGGGCGTTGCTCGATTTCGCCGCGAAACTGCGCGATAGCGGCGTCAACTTCTTCACGGGTCGGCACGATGTCAGAAATATCCGTCAGCGCGCCTTCTGGGTCGCCTGTCGTGCTTTCTTGGCCCAAATGGAACGTTGCCTCATACACTTTGTCCATTTTGCTGTAATTACCTGCGTTGCGACATTCTTTGCCAATTACTAATATCATCAGGCCTGTCGCGAACGGATCGAGTGTCCCTGTATGGCCTACCTTAACCTTTTTTCCCTGCTCGCGACTAAGTACGCGCCGTATACGTGCCACGACGCCGAAACTTGTCATGTGTGCGGGTTTATCAATAAGAATAATTCCATCTGTCATTACGACTATTGTACCAAGAAAAACCCCATCGGTGAGATGGGGCTTATTATTTGACTAATTCTTATTGACCAGGGATCCTGAATTGCGATGGATCATTAGGCGTCTCAGGGCGGTTAGGCAGTGGTGATGCAGGTGGCAAAATGGCACCTAGTGAGTCTGGGACGGTCATCGGTGGAGGAGTCGCCTGACTACCTGGCAACGGAGGTAATGTTGAAAAATCTGGCATTGGCGGCAACGGTGGCAGCCCACCTGGCGCGTACGGATCGCTTATTGGCATAGAGGCAAGCATTGGCTCGGGCGCGTCAAACGCGGCATGAACAGCGCCTAAGGCGTCTTCGTGAACCGCACGGTTTTGCTTATCAATTTCAGCAAGCGTTGGCGCTGGTGGAGTTACGGGCGCTGGCGGCTGTATGGCTCCTGCGTGCATCGTCGTATCAGTTTGCTCTGCAAAGATATCCTTAACCTCTGGCTCTGGCGTCGGGCCGTTAGCTACGGAATTCAAGGGTGCTTGGAACGCTGGGGTATCAGTTATATACGCACTACCATCGTGACTCAGCAATAAGCGGTTACGATCGTCAGCGATTTCACGACGCTTGTCGTCGGCAGCCTGTTCGGTGGTTGCATTAAGCGTTCCGCCCATACTTGGCTCGGCCATGTCATCATTAGTCTTTGCTCGCCACTGGTCAGTGCTTACCGGTCCACGCAGTGGTGCCGGTTCTGGTAGTGGCTGATTGAGGGCTTCGTTTTCTTTTGCAATGTCTTTTTGCAACTCTGCAACGGTCGGAAGCACAGAGCCTGTCGATGATGCGCGAAGTTGCTCGGCGAGCTTATCTTCGGCGGCACGTGCGGCTTCTTGCTGGTTGTTAGCTGCGACTTGTTCGGCTACTTCGTCAATCGTACCTTCAGGAACGTGCGAGATCGATAACGCGCCCATGGCACCTGGTTCATTAGTAGCTTCTTTATCTTCTTCGCGATTTACCTTAGTACGTTCACCTTCGACAAGATCACCGTAGTGCTTGTCACTTAGTTCAGGAGCTGGCGTTAACACGCTTCCCTCTTGCAGCTTCGTTGCAATCAGTTGCTGATTAGCGCCAGCAGCCATTAACTTGGCGGCCATCGTCATAACCTTAGATGTTGTCTTACTATTACTAAAGCGATCGGTCGCCGCGACGATGCCGGTCAAAAATGCGGTCGCGATTTGTTCGTCAATTAAATTCTTGTCAGATTTGAACAGTTCAGCGAGCGACATCAGCATTTCTGAATAGCTACTCGCGGTGGCATCGGTCCACTGGATTTCACCAAGGTTACTATCGCTATCAAGCGAAATCGAGGCAACAGTTGCATCGTGTAAAATACGCCCGTGCGCGACTAGTGCTCTGTCGAGGTCTTCTTCGCTTTTAACACCGATCGCCAGTACGGCTTCGACATTATAATCACCCTGGCTAAAATCCAGGTCATCCTGAGAAATCGTCGTACGATACGGCGTGATAAAAATTTTCACCATGTCGCCATCTACTTTGTAACGTAAGTGGTCGGCCTTCTCTTTGTCGAGGGCAATGATGAAATCTCGCAGGCTATCTACGGTATTTTCGAACGTTTTCTCAGGATTTAAAAACTCTATAGCAGGCGGAATATCACCGCTAAAAACAGAGGTGGCGTGCTTGTTCAGTTTATTGATAAGCAACGTGATTCCGAGCGCTGCGCTCAGTTCATCGACGGTCGGGTTCGTATTAACAGTAACGAGAATATTGCTACTGTCTTTCAACTTGTCGACAATCTGCTGCTTAACACTGGTGTCTGTCATTATGTTTCCTATGTTTCTTTTTTGCTCTTTAGAGTTTGGATACACTATACCATAAGAGGTTTACTATCGTCAACATTTTTACTTACACTTTACAAACAGGTGATTTTCGTCTATAATCAACCGTTGATTGAAATAACAAACTTACTAGAGGTAAAGGACATACAATGCCAATCATCAAATCAGCCATCAAACGCATGAAGCAGACCGCCGTTCGCCGCGAACGTAACGTTGGTATCAAGCGAGACATCAAGTCAGCAGTCAAAGAGTTTCTTACTGCTCCATCAGCAGCAACTTTCAGTGCAGCTCAGAGTGAATTCGACACCGCTGTCAAAAAAGGCTTGCTAAAAAAAGCTACCGCTTCACGCCGCAAGGCTGGTCTTGCAAAGATCGCAAAAGAAGCTGGCGTAAAAGCAGTCGCTAAGACAGCCGCTAAGCCTGCTGCTAAAAAGACTGTTGCTAAGCCAGCCCCTAAGGCTGCAGCTAAACCTGCTACTAAGGCCGCTACCAAGCCTGCCGCTAAAGCCGTAGCAAAAAAGCCAGCTGCTAAGACAGCCGCTAAGCCTGCTGCTAAAAANNAAATCCCCCGCTCTGCTGATGCGGGGGATTTTATTTTACCGTTCGATGCTTACCGCAACGTTATGCCGAGGACAAATCGGTCGACCGCGTTCCAAGGTGTCGTTGTCGATAGCTTCATGCCCGCATCGATATCTGCACACAACTGCGTAATGGCGTGGATATCTGATCGCGTTACCTGGCGTGAGAGCGGCGTCAGTTTCTGAACGACAAAAGGATGAATGCCAAGTTCTGATGTGCTAGCACCGTTTTCGGATAACGCGAATGACACCGCGACGAGTTGCGCCCACTGTGATGCAATCATCGCGAACACCATGTGCGCATCCTCGCTATGACGTAGCTCGTCAAGCATCACATGTACCTTACCTGTATCCCGGCGCACGGCATGTTCTAACAAATCAAATACGTTCTCAGTTGCACTCACCGGCAGTACCGTCGCGACGGCATCGTCACTAACTACATCGAGCGACGATAGCGATCGCAGTGCCGTATATAGCATCATTTGATCAATCGCCATTTTGCCCGGTTTGTCAGTTGGAATCATCGCTCGTCGTACCATGTTGCTCACTTGGCCCGGAGATAGTTTGATTCCTGCCTTATGCGCCGTTTTATCAACCCATTCTTCGGCGGCTCGCCAGTCGCGATCAGTCCATTGTGCAGCATCGATCGTCGTCGCTAGCTTGGCGATTGCCTTGTAGGGCTTGGTGCGCTTATCCACCTTTTGCTCAATCAATATCAGCGTCGTGCTGTCATCGACTTCATTCGCCCACTCGCCCAGCTTTTCCCATACCAGCTTATTGGCCGATGCATCTTTTATCACGATCAATCGTTGGCTTGCGAACAGTGANNCCCGCCACGAACGACATCGGCCAACTTGTTAGCGTCCAACGTCGTACTGTCCAGCGTAATCACCTCGCCGTCAAAACCATGAATGATAGCCCGAGACTCTTGCTCGATTCGATACGCGTTGTCACCTGCTATAAGATATATCACTCACCCTAGTATACGATGTCTATGCGCATAAGCGAACCCTAGGCGGGTTGGCAAACCGGACAGATATGCGTGCCACGCCCAGCGACGCGTATCTTTTCGATGACGACATCTGGGTGTCGCGGGCAGGCGACGCCCTCTTTACGGAACACTCGCGCAAAGTCGATATAACTCCCCCGTTTGCCTTCGGCATTCACATAATTTTTATCGGTACTGCCCCCTTTTTCGATGCTCAAGTTCATCACGTATTTTATTTCGTGGACTAGCTCTGCCAGCTGTGAATCGCTGACATCTTTAACTCGCGTTGACGGGTGGATTTTTGCGCCCCACAGTGATTCATCTGCATAAATATTACCGACGCCCGCAAGAACGGTCTGGTCTAATATTGCTACCTTGATTGACGTGCCGTTACGTCGCCGAATGCGCGGGATAAATTCTGCGGCACCGAACGAATCTTCGAGCGGCTCGGGGCCCACACGCTGCATGAAATCTATGTTCGGCACCTCGAGCGTCGGATATAATTTCATCCAGCCAAACTTGCGCTGATCATTAAAATACAGATGTGAATCATCTGTAAATTCTACGTCTACTCTAGTTGAACGATCCGGCAACTCGCCAATAAGGCTGTCGTTAGGATGACCCGCACCAAACACTTGTTCACCCCGATACACCAACTGCCCTGTCATCTTTAGGTGAATCACTAATGTATACGCAGTATCTAAATCGATCAACAAGACTTTTGCACGACGGCGAATATCAATAATCGATGCACCATGCATAAACTGCTCAACTGTGTGTATATCATTCGGGAAGCTCTTCGGCGAATCAAAACACGTCGCTATTTTGATTGTTTTATCGGTAATAAGAAGTGAGAGCCCACGGCATACAGTTTCGACTTCGGGCAACTCTGGCATTACTCTATTATACCATTACCAAATCAAGTTACCCTTTGTGCCATTTATCACAGACCCACCGCCTCGCATTTGCTGGTCAAGCGTGGGGCCAGTTGGACCTCCGCCAGCACTAAAGGTTATTTCAGGGAGTCGCGCGTATGTATTCAGTAGCGATCCAGTTGACTTTACGACTCGTAAACAATACGTCTTATCAAGCGCAATGGCACTGCTAGTAAGCGAGAAGTCCCACATGCCATCACTCCCAGCAGGTATCGCGGCGACGTTGTTTGTAAATGGATCTGTTTCGCGATACGTTTGATACACCGTAGACCGACCGGCATTCGCTGGGTCGTTCGCCGTTGACGAGATCGTAGCGCCATCAGCAGGTATGGCATTATTATTATATGAAAGTGCATTATTAGTTTGAACGGATTCCTCATAAAACACCTCTACGTCAACATCGTCGATAAATATACCGTTACCACTATCAACAGTCAAGCCACTCCACAGTCGCACCTGGAACGCTCCCGCGCTATTTAGCTGCGCCGCCGACCATGCCACACCCCATGTGTCAGTCGACGAACCATAACTAGTGATTGAGTCGGTAAAATTTAAGCCAAACGATTTGGTGGCCAGGGGCCCGACGCCGTCGAGAAATAGGTCAATATCGCCACCTCCACCCAATGACATATTAGTATAACCTTCTATGTTTACCTTAATGCCTTTAATAATAGCGCCATCGGGAATCACGGGCAAGTCAGCAGCTACCTGCAGATAGTGCGTCGTATCATTTAGGGTCGTTGGTACAGCGCTGGCATAACTATTGTTAGACCCCGACGCACGCGCCGGTTGGCTCCATGAGAAGGTCGATCCGCTTTTGGTAACTTGAGACGCAGTCCTCGTAGCTGATGAGAGCAAGACCGATCCTGTCGCACCTCCACCGGCGGGAGGCGTCATGACGTCAGCGTACGTTTCGCCCGTAAAACCGATATCACAGGTACCCACTTTTTCTGCAAATTGCAATTTGTAATTTAGCTCCGACGCACCGAGCTGAAGAGAGTCTACAGCTAATCGCTGGCGGAGTCGGAATGGGGTTTGGGGAGCGATATATCCTACAGCATCCTGCGAGCTTAACGGGCTACCAGGTGTAGTTTGATTGGCGTTTGCGAAAAATCTATAGTTTGCCTGAGTTACGGTAGGCGCAGCAATAGTAAACTGTGCATAAACGCTGTAGGTGCCGTTTAGATTTATAGCCTTTATGCAATAGGTTTCGCCAGGAGCAACTGATGCGCTAGTCGTAAGAGCGATATCCCATAGTGCGTCCTGCCCAGCAACAGCATTATTCGCCACGCTCAGCGGATTTGCCTCGTGGTACTTTTGGCCGATGGGGGTTATTCCTGAACGCGTAGGATCGTAAGTGGCGTTTGCAACGTATGCCGCTCCGTCCGCAACCGACGAGTTATTATAGAAGCCGACATTACCGACAGATGTTACGTTTCCATAAAAAGATTGTACTGCACAATTTGCTTCGGTGAGTTCTGCATAATATAGTTCAAACGTGGCTCCACTGGCAACCGTCAAGTCTGCCCCACTACTATCTATACCAAGGTTTAATCGCAGTCGAAACGGCGTTTGTTTTGGTATCGTCGCAGTTTGATTAGTAGCCGCGTACGGCGTGCTTACGGTCGTGCTATTCGTATTTACAAAAAATCGATATGCCGATTGCGATACGACCGTAGCTGGCCGCAAGGCGAGCGTATGGCCGACACTAACAGCTCCTGTCGAGGCTGTCATCGTCTTGGTGCCGGTAGTACCGGTCGATGCCTGCAAGATATCTTGAACGCCGGTCGTCACCTTCTTTGTACCGCCGCCTCCACCCGATGAGCTAACTTGGCCCTCAAGTGCCATTCCGCTACCAGCGCTAAACGTTGTAGCGACGGCATTACCATATAACCCCACCACCATCGCGTTCGCCACCGTTGATGATACCGCTGGTGATGTCATCGTTGTCGAAGATGCGTTCGCCTGGCTGCCGCTTGCGTTTACCGGGTTAGTAGTGTCTACACCACTATACGCTACCACGACTGCAGCAGCTTTTTGCGAACTAGATAGCGTAAATGTATACGGCCCACTGCCTACTGAACTTTGCGTTCCGGTAAAGGTGGCGCTCTTTAAGACGGTGGTGCTGTCGTTGGTAGTACGTTGCGTCCAGCCGCTCGGCGGCGATATCGTTACGCCCGTTCCCCCGCGAACCGTAATAACAGCGACAAGCACATCGTTAGCGGTTGCCCCTGTTGGCATTGTAAGTGCGATGCTCGTACTACCAGTTGCATTATCTGCGGTACTTACCGCACGTACCGTTATCGCAGCCTCGGCTGGACGTAACATCACGGCAGATCCCAGCAGTAATAGTACTGCGCCTAGCAATGTAGTTCGCTTAACGGTAAGGCGATGCGATATACCCCGCAGTTTTCCTCTTTTACCGTGTACGATTAGTGCCATGCCCTACTACCTAAGACTTCCGCTTATATGTGAACTGAATTTCGCCTGCACGGACTATCTTTGACTGGCCAGCCTGAACTCTCACCCTAAAAGTCACCAAGTCGCCCGCGTTAATAGTACAAGACCCAAGCGGCAGTGCGACAACCGCCGTATTCCATGCCCCGTTAGCCGTTACTGCGTTTGAACTTGTAGAACATGCTGCCGCTACGGTATCGGTGTAGAGAGCAACGGTAGCGACCTCTGTCGTCGTTGACGTTCCCCATCCCCAGATTAATAGATTAGTCATTGATCCAGTATCGTAGTCGGATGGCATTTGGTAGCGGACGTAAATATCATAATCTTGATTGGACGCCTCGGTTGTAGTCCACTGGTAATAGTTGTGCGTTGCCGTAGCACTACAAGCCGCGGTGTTTATATTGATCCTGCTGCTGCCCGAACAGAAGTCACTCGTTAACGTTCCTAGATTGGCTGTCCCGTCAGGCGTAAATGTCGCACCGGCATATTCTGGCGAGAGCGTGATTGTATTCGAAGGTCGGGCGGTACCAGAATAAATGATACCCGTATCACTTAGTGCGATTCCATTAGTAAGCGACCCCACGATGACACGCAAATTACTCGTATCGACGGTTAGAACGGCTGCATTTGATGAGTTCTGCACGGTGAGGGCGCTAGTGCTATTCTGCGTTAAAGTCACCGCCCCACTAAAGCTATTGGTGTTGGTCCAGCTGTTAGTAGTCCCCAGTTGGCCAAGGTCAGCACTGTCGATGCCGTCGATGGTGTCACTGTTGAACGAGTAAGCACTGGTGCTAATTGGGTTGCGGGGAGTCATGGCACCTTCAGTCCAAGACGGGCTGCTGCTGGTAGCGGTCGCGGGGGTTGGGAGTTCTACCTCGAGGGTCATGCCACTCTGGTTAGCGGTAGCTGAGTTAAAGAGACTTGGGCTGAGGGCTGTGATCGAACCAAGCTGGACGGTGAACAGTCCACCGGTAACGGTAACACCTTGAGTGTTCGAGACCAGGTGGGATTCAGTCCAGACGGCAGTGTTAGCACTGTTGTAGATACGGAAGATAATGTTGTAGGTACCGTCCGCCTTCGGCGTACCGGTAGCGTCTGCTAGGCGACCTTGGAAGTTCATTTTATACGGGACGGTCTGGATAGCATGAACAGGGGTAGAAAACGCAAAGAACGCTACCAAGAACGCTATTAGTGGTAGCGTAGAAATCACCAGTAACTTACTCCGAATTGAGCTTATAATAACACCCTATTTATTGTTGCTCGTCCACTCCCCCCAACAGAGTTTATGGCCTCTTTAAAGTATACCGTTTACGGTATTATTTATCCAGTCTTAAGGGCTATTTTCGGTACTTTTTTACGAAGAAAATTATAGCACCAACCACGACAGCCAAAAGCGGAGCCAACCAACGCCAATAACCAGTAATTGCAAAGACATATGTGCTTTTCACGCTACCCGTCACTTCGACTTTGATTTGCATAATTCCAAAATAATTGCCTGGTTTTTTATAATCAATTACACGCTCCCTGCCAGCTGCGATTAATGGGCCATCGACAGTCTGCGCGCCATACGGATTCGTGCCGATAGTTACACTTGGAAAGAAACTGCTTCGCGTATTATCGCTAGCGGTGTTTCTAATGGCAAACGATGTGGCAACTTCGTTACCAAATTGCAATGGCGATGCCTCGAGACGGGTCACCTTAGCATTGCGCTCAGCGGTGTCGTTTTGGATAACAAGCAACGTGCCGACGCGCACGGCATTCGCCGCCGGTGCCTGCGTACTTGGCTTGATAGTTGCGAATATCGCAGCCGTAATGTCACCTACAGGTAACCTGCCACTATCTATCGCGTAATACATGCGCACTGCTTCGTGGCCTAATAATTCCACTTCATTTAAATCCAGCTTGATCCCCTGCTTAATTTGCGGATCATCGTAAAACTGCAGCGTTCCATTATCGTCAATCTGCCTGAAAGCCTGAACCTCGAATGATACGATAATCTTTTCGCCTGTCGGATTAATAACGTCAACGAATGCCTTTTTTTGTTCGCCAGATTTTATCGAGTCAGTCACAAGTGTCGGACGCATTTCTATTGAAGCCGCGCCCGCATTGGTCGATATACCAAATGCAATCAATAGGGCTACGAGCAATCCTACGAACGCCTGCCTCACGGTGAAACTGTTCCTGTTACCGTCACGGTATTCTGGTAAAGACCTGCTGGGTTAGCGAACGTAGTATCGGCTTTAAAAATAAGTCCTACGGCTTCTTTTACTCCACTTGTTGGAGAGTTACGTACGTAAAAAGCCGTCGATGCTCCTGGCACGGCAGCAAAATTGGTTCCATTTGACCACGATCCATACACTGTCGGACTTGAATTGACAGTAAACCCAAATCCCTTGGTGGTGCCATTGCTCCATGCCACAGGGCTTGCTATCGAGCCCGAGATTGCAGCAATAGTATCCGAACCTTTTTGTAGGTTATGATCCTGATTAATCGCGAGGCTGTATGATGTCGCGTTGGTCGTGGTAATAATTGCCGTAAGCCCTGAACTAATCGGCGAACCCGGTATGATGGTCGCTAGCCCGATGCCCGTAGGCGTGCCGCCGTTTTGTGCCGCATATTCAGCAGCCACTTCATCGGCAGACATAATCCGGTTGAACACTTTAACACCATCAATCGCCCCCGTGTAATAATTCGAGTAACTCGCACCTGCATCAAGCGCGCCAACAGCGAAGTTCTCCGTTTGTGCGGCAATCGTTACCGTACAAGACTGTACGAGCGTGCCGTCCTGATATAATTTCGTCCCGTTAGTAACGCCGTCGTCGACCGTAGCCACGATATGATGCCACGCATTATCATTTGTCGAGGCAGCGGGCGAACTGCATGTAGACGGAGCACCCGAAAACTCCCTGATGCCCGGTTTTGAACCGACAACAAGTGCGTACGACAGGCCCTTACCTGCTACAACTTGATCAGACGTGCTGGCAGTATATTTGACCCACGCACTTACCGTATGTTGCGTCGTCTGAAACTGCGAACCATTACCCATATCTACCGCTTGCGTAGAGCCGTTGAATTGGAGTGCGGAGCCAATTTTACCCGTCGTCCATGATGGCGAGTTAACGAGCGTCCCGTTAGCAGTGTTGCTCGACTCATCCTTAGTCGTGGACGTGCCTGCATTTTCGTCAAACGGATAGTAGGCCACCAGTCCACTCGGCTGGGTAGTCAGCTTGATCGAAGGGGTAGCTTGCTGCTCGAGTTGAGCAACGTATCCTGCCCCTAACTTATAACTACCACTCGATCCATCGCCGACGATACTCTCGCCCGCGCTGCTTGTGAGTTTGTAACTTGATGACGTACCCATGCCACCCGCGCTATTCATGACACTCGCGTCAATTAAGTAGCTTGTCGAACTAAATCGAGAGGCCGACGCTGTCAGACCAAAGCTGCCGCAAATTACTGCCGCCAGCATTATCATACTTCCCTTTGATGTAATTCCCCTCATGCTAGTTATAGTATAGCAAATCTTTTACGGTATGCTGAACTAGCTGTTCCAGATAATCGGAATAATGAACATAATCGCACCAACTACGCGTACGATTTGATGCGTATGCGGGTGGATAGCGATCGACTTGCCGGTAGCGCCAATTCCACCCATCGTAGGGCGTGGCAATGCGGATGAGATGATTCTTACCAACGGAACGGCAAATACCATCGCTGTCATTCCCGCCGTAATCAAGGCAAACCTGGTTATCATGGCCGGTAGCGTTTCTAGTGACTCGGGCGTGGCAAAATCTAGCGCAACCATTGAATTATATACGATATCCGAAACGACATCGGCCACATCAACCCCAGCAATAGTCAGCGGGGCTGAGCCGCCTTGAGCAACCGGTTCGCCCGAAACCGTACTATTCGATGTATTAGTCGCTGCGGGCACGCTACCGATAGTGCCGCCGGCTGGTGGCGGTAGCTGTGGTGGAACATATGTCAGCATCCGCGTGTCTGATGGATTCGTGCCGCATATTGCGACTCCCTCAAAAAGAATTTCGTGCTTACCAGGACTTGTCGTTAAATTATACGTAAAGGTCGTTGCACCGCTATCGACGGGGATGGTAGCGTCATAGACATCATCAACGTACACGCGTATTTGCGACAACAAGGTAATTTCACCCGATACGGCTACCGGTAGCGATGCGACCTTCGCATCTGGGCTCGGTGAAGTAATAACAAGGGATGCTTGGCTACTTGCCGTACACACGGTAACATCAATAATTGAATCCTCGGCGCTAGCGATGTTCGGTGCAAGTGCCACGAACATACTGAGTAACGCTACCCCGACGAAGCTTAGGTATCGCGGCTTAACGCCGAGTAGATGATTTACGTGGACGCCGTAAGGCATACACTACTCCAGCTAACGCTATTGCGACTACCGTAAAGATGAACCAGACGGGTGCGAGCAGTACATACGCATCTTTAGATTCGGTTTTATCGAGTACTTCACTACTCACCTGTACTTTATACAAACCGATCCATGTTGGCTTGTCCCAGGCAGCGTCCATCGTTAGGGTAATGCCCGGCAGGACGTTCCGTTCGATGACCCCTTTATGCTTAACGTTCCCGAACACGTCCCTGATCGTCATGGTAACTTTCGCTAAAAAGTCCACGTTGCCTGCGTTTTTAACATCTGCCGAGGCGACGAGTGGAGCCTGTGTCTGATAGTTATCGAGTGTCATCGATGTTACTGACCCTGATTCGATTATATTACCGGCAACTTTAGCATACACGACGGTACCGACACGCTTTTTACGCGCAACGCTTACGCCGGTGTCGCCATCTTCGGGTTGAATCTCGGCGAATATGACGCCATAGTGACCGCCGGGTGCCGCAGTGGCACTCGATCTAATGACATAAGGGATGTTTACGGTTTTACCTGCTTCGATGTGCCATCGAGTTTTCGGAATCTGAACCCATTCATACAAGTCAGCGTTGGCATTAGTCGTTCCTGCATAGGTCGGATCATCGGTCGTATCATTGATACCGTACGGCTCTGCATAGATAAGTACATCGTATGCCGTATCGCCGTCATTCACTATAATAATTTCGTCTGTGATGACATCACCAGCGTCAAACGAATATCGCTGAGTCGTTGGTGATAACGTAATGCTTTCGGCACCGACTGCGTTGGCCGAAGATCCGGTGATGACGCTCGCGAATAACAGGGCTATTGCTAGCCCTGTTACCCGAGTGCGTTGTAAAGAATAAATAAATCGCACTGATAGTACCTATTAGTTAGTGGTTGCCGTGTACGTGACAACTCCTGTGTAAGTACCGTTTGACATAGCAGTTGTAGCTTCGGCAGCATACCACACAGTAGTGGTTTCATTAGTCGCAACAGCAGCAGTTGTCTTGATAGTTACAGGAGCTCCCGATGCTGGGACGCCTGCCCACTTAGTAGTGCTTCCCTGTGCGTTAGGTTCTGCAGCATATGAAGCATCAAAGTTGCCACCAGCTACCGCGAATCCCCACGTGTTGTTCGCAAGCGCAGTAGGTACTGCAACCGTACCAGCGTGTGACGTAAACGAATCAGTACCGTTTGTTAGGGTATTTGTTGCGTCTGAATCAGATAAAGCAAGTACGTACCCTGCCGCGTTGTTCGTGTTTACCGTAACAACATCTGAACCACTTGAAAGCGAGCCAGTTGGAGTAGGGGTAATAGCAAGGGTAACTGGATCACCAGTTGTCGTGACGGTGATTGTTGAACCGACGGTTGCGTTGACGGTTGTATTAGCTGTATCTGAAACGGCGTTAACCGCAGCAGGGGCTAAAACAAGACCGACTACCGCAACAACACCCGCACTTACCGAAAGAGCTGATTTAATTGGTTGTTTCATGTATGTGTTTTTCCTTTTTTATTAGTATCTGACGCGATTATTACATAGCGGTTAAGCTAAAGTCAAGCATTTTCTTTAAGAATCTTTGACAATAACAACCGGGTCGTATCGTTGGTCGTATGCATGATCGATTGCATGCCAGCGATCTCGGCGCCTTCGCAGTTGCTATCAAGGTCGTCAATCATAATACATTCCCCTGCAGTAAGGCCCATTCGTTCGGCCGTCAGCTTGAATATCTCGGGGTGAGGCTTAGTGATGTGTTCTTCGTTCGATAACACGACCACATCAAATAATGTGTTCAATTCGTCTTGGGTAAATAACGACTGAATAGTTTCGGCACCGACATTGCTCAAAAGGCCAATTTTATACTGCCCTTTTAATTGAGCGACGAATTCGACTAACGGTTCGTTACGTATGTGTTTGTGGCGCAAGAGTTCGGTGATTTCATCAGGGCTCGACCCTACTAGCGTAGCCACGCCCTCTACGTACTCGCTACGGTCGATGTATCCGTAATCCGACTGCTTGCTCAAGTCGCGGAGCTGATCTAACTTGTCTGCCGGGCACATATTTACCAACGTCGAAAGACTGCCGCCATACAGCACGCCAAAGCAATCAAAAATAATACCGCGTATCATAGTAGCTATTATACGCGGTATTAGATGAATTCTTTTATTTAGTAGATTTTATTAAACTGTGCTTTGAAGTTTGGAATCTGGTTGCCGAACAGCGCGTGGATTTGCGCGATGTTTGACCCCATTGTTCCCTTCGAACCTTTACAGGTAGATGTCCAGGCTGATTGCTTTACGTCGTTATCGTTAAGTGCATCGAACTTAAAGGCAATACCCTGCGTTGCACAGACACCCCTAAAGTCAGCATCGTCTGCGTCGCGTGTCTTGCCAATAGCGGCTTTGTCGAGTGCGTAAACGAATTCTTCGTATGCCTGCTTGTTATTCGTGAACGTACGCTCATCGACAACCTGGTCTAGGTATCCTGAGTAAAGCGTATACGTACGAAAGGCTGGCGCAACGGTAATCTGGTACGAACGGAAGTTCTCATCGGCGACGATTGGGCCGCGTACGGTTAGGCGGACAGCGCGTGCGTCACCGGTATTAACAACGGCGTCACGGAGCGTTCCGGAATCTTCGGTAGGAGCAGCTGAGTCACCCGATCCGCCACCAGTAAATAGCATGCGACCGACAGATACTAAAGCAGCAATGATCAGCGCCACGACTAGCACGGCGATAATTAATGGGACAATTTTTGGGCCTGATCCTCTATACATAATTATATGATACCACTAACGCTATAAAAAGTCAATAGTTTTCTCCGCTAGTCAAGCTGCCTCCACTAGGGCTACCGCTCGGTGGCCTACCTGACCAGCGAACACAGCAGACGCTTCGAGTTCAGCTGCCTGGCGCTCAAAGTCGGCGTGCACCGTCTGAATGGTGTGCATCTTTGCTACGACCTCGTCGAGTGAATACACCCGATGCTCTTGCTCGGCTATGCCGTCGTTCACCCATCCTTCAACTGAACCGTCGTCATTTTTTTGCATACGAAGGCTATTACGATTCGGCAATTGTTCGATTGAGTGACCGGGCTCGTATCCGCTCGGTGATTCGAGCAACGGGCGCATGTTCGTTCTGTGATTATCGCCTGCATAGTAGTCAGCGCTAATCATTTTAAAGTCGCCGGTTGATCGTGCATCAAAAACGCGCCCTGGCGTCGCTAGCACTCCGTAAAAGCGCTCGGTTTCGCATTTGTAGACTTCTTTATGATACCCAGAAGCATCTGTTCGCATCTGATAAATCGTCCCCGTGTCGGCATCAACAAACGTACCGTGAACAACACTAAACCTGACATTCTCACCATTTCGTGTATCTTTTAAATAGGTCTGACTATCATCTCGAATGTATGCATCCATGAATTCTTCTAGTCGCTCAGACTCATCAGGTTCATTCATGAAACGCAACGCTAACTTTAAAATCGTTTCATCATGATCCAACTCGCCGCGTTCGGCAACCGTCGTCTCGTTCACCACCTTCTCCATACGATCGTATCCCCTCGGAGTTATGTTTATGTGAAAAAACTAGTTATGTTTATATATTAGTAATACGCCTAATCTAGAATTAGTGCAAGTAACACGCTAGTGTTTGCAATATTATGAGACGCCGAACATACCGTCAGTTAATCCGTGGTCACGAATCAGACGGTTCAACATATCGCGCATTGGCGTTGGATCAACGAATTCAAAGTCTTTAACTTCACCGAACAAATCAGGTAGAATGCAGAGCAAAATCAAGGTTACTGTACGACCACCGTGCCCGTTATGCACCACGGCATAGCTACGTTCATCGGCCGCTAATAATTCCTGCGTTGTTAGTCGACCTTCGTCGACGAGTACCTCAAGTCGATGTCTGAATGCCGACGGCGTCTTGCTGTCGATATTAATATATCTGCCCGATTCAGGATCGCGAATTTGCACATCAACACCTAACGCATCTTGCGTGCGACTACCCATCGCAGTATCGAACCCGCTATCGCGTGCGGCGACATATATTGCGATCTCTCGGGACAGCCCACGAACAATCGCCTCCCACTGCTCGTTGCTAAAACACGGGGCACCAACACGGCGACAAACGCGATCAGCTGCCTCTTTTACCCTCGAATCGAAACGTCGCCTATCGTCGTCGTGCATCGCTATGACAACTTCTGTGAGGGTATCGTTAAAATCAATCAGTTCAAATAAGCGCGCGTGCTTGTCGTGGTAACCATGAGGATGCTGATCCATTTGCAGCTGCGCCAACACAGCTCGTGGCACCTGTATAAGTAACGCCGCCAAGCCATCTTGAACCTGCTTGGTATGAAAGAACTTTTTACGTAAATGCTCTACTTCGTGGTCGAGTGTCTTGACCTTGTTGTGCTTCGAAAGCAACGCTACGACTTCTTGCTCGGCACAATCAAAAATATCATTTGTCGCACAAGTGAATACCGGCTCTTCGCGCGGTATAAAGTATTGTTTGTCTTGTCGAATATCGCGCTTAGGGTATATTTTTTTATATTTTCGGCGCTGCCGTTCATACGGCCTGAACTGTCGCCAGTGATTGCGTACTCTATGAAACATACCCGTGCTCCGTTTGAATGTGTTTATGTTTATCCATTTGAGTTCATTATAGCAAGCTTAGCGATTATTTGTGCGACGTTACTTCGTGGCCAGTGCTACCGTATCCACCCTGCCCTCTCGTTGTCTCATCAAGCTCGGTAACTTCATTCCATGTGACCGATTCGTATTTCGTCACGACCATTTGTGCGATGCGCATATCTGGCTCGACCGTAAACGGCTGATTGCTCGTGTTCAATAAAATAACGCCCACTTCGCCACGATAATCTGCGTCGATTGTTCCGACACCATTTGCAGGCATAATACCAAACTTTGCGGCCATACCGCTACGTGCGCGAATTTGCGCTTCGTAGCCTGGCGACAGTGCGATAGCGAAACCGGTTGGGATAATGGCGCGCTCATGCGGAGCAATGACGACTGGCGCGTCGATGCACGCCATGACATCCATCCCAGCCGCATGTTCGGTCTGGTACTGCGGATAGCTTGCCTTAGGATTAAGCTTGATGATACTTACGTTCATCGCTGTACCTACGCTTCGCCCCAGTTCGCGCCGGTGTGTACGTCTACCTGCAAACGGACTCCAATTTCTGGATGGACGTTTTCCATGGCTTCGACTAAGATCTCGCTGATGCGTTCGGCGTTTTCTTTAGGACATTCAATCAAAATCGAGTCGTGAATCTGCAACAGCTGCTTACCAAGACCATCGATATGGTCGTCCACGCGTAACATAGCCATCTTCATAAGATCGGCTTCTGTCCCCTGTATCGGCATGTTCGCCGCAGCGCGTTCGGCGCTCATGCGAACAACAAAGTTACTCGACTTAACATCTGGTGTCGGACGACGACGCCCGAACAATGTTTCTACATAACCTTCGTCTTTAGCCTTTTTAATCGTGTCATCAATGTACGTCCGAATATTCGGTCGGATACGGAAATATTCATCGATGAAGTGTTTTGCCTCAACGACGTTCATGCCAGCAGCGGTAGCAAGCCCATGAGCGCTCATGCCGTACAGCACGCCAAAGTTAATCACCTTCGCGGCTCGGCGCATATCTTTTGTGACATTGTCGAGAGGTATCCGGTACACTTCACTAGCTGTTTTGGCGTGGATATCAGTGCCTGCGTTAAAGTCATTGACCATCTTCGCTTCGCCCGATAGCACGGCAGCGAGCCGCAGCTCGAACTGACTGTAGTCGGCGCTAACGAACACATTGCCTGGCGCAGGTACAAATGCGTCGCGAATCTTGCGGCCGAGTTCGGTGCGAATTGGGATGTTTTGCAAATTAGGATCGGTACTCGAAAGGCGGCCAGTTGCGGCAACGTCCTGGTTGAATGTCGTATGAATACGCCCATATTCATCGACGAGTTTCGGCAAGGCATCGACGTACGTATTCTGCAATTTCGTTAATTCACGAAATTGTTCAATCAGTTCGATGATTGGGTGCTGACCACGTAATTTATCCAGTTCTTTCTGGCCAGTCGAATACCCTGTTTTACCACGCTTGATACCCGCCGTCGGTAGCTGCAGTTTAGTGAACAATACCTCGCCAAGTTGCGACGGGCTGGCAATATTAAATTCATGTCCGACCATATCGAACATACGCGCTTGAATATCGGCGATATCTCGAGTCAATTCGCTGTTCATGATTTCTAACTTAGCGACGTCCAACATGATGCCGTGATGCTCCATGCGCGCCAACACGCGGATCAACGGAAAATCAATCATACGCGCGACATGTGCCAGCTTTGGCAGCTCGTCGAGCGCTTTGCTTTGTTGGTCAAATAACGCCCATATTGCCGTGATGGCAACTTTAGGATCGTCGATGGATTCCATCCCAACAAGGTCGCTAAGCTCACGTGATTTACGAAGTGGGTTTAGCAAGAATGAACCTTGGGATGTATCATGGTGAACTTCAGGAAGTTGCGCCTCGCCATCGGCGAGTAAAGCTTTTAGGAATAGCTTGATATCGTGCCCCACGATTGGCACCTCACGCAAAATAACACTCGCTTCTTTGCGTGTCATTTTTGCTGCCTTGCCGCGTTCGTGACTCAACCAAACATCATCACCTTCAGGCCACACGACGAGTTCTTTCGCCATCGTCAAAATGGCGCGAGCATTCGTATTGCTCACGTCTTCGGCGGGGCTATAGGTGGTATCAACAACCATACTGCCATCGGCTTGCACGTCGCGCATATGGTCGGGTAAATTACGCAATAAACTACGGAACTCTAGGTTGGTCATCAGTTCTTTCAACTTCGCCGTATCAAGATCGTTTACATCCATGTCTTCAAGGTTCAGTTCGACGGGCGCATCGAACCATAGCTCTGCGACTTTTTTACTTACCTCTAAGATTTCACGACCGCTTTCGAGCTTGCGCCGAACACTATCTTTAACCTGCCATAAGTTGTCATAAATATTTTCGAGATTGTCGTACTGTTGGAGCAACTGAATCGCAGTCTTTTCGCCAATACCAGGAACACCGGGGATGTTGTCAGATGAATCCCCTTTTAGCGCCTTAAGGTCTAGGAACTGGTCGACACGAATACCGTATTTTTCGGTGAATGATTCAGGCTTGAACAAGTCGATGTTAGTGAGGCCTTTTTTAAGCGCATACACATGAACAAGTGGATTGATCGCCTGCAATGCATCAAGGTCGCTGGTAATCAGGCATACTTCGATACCTCTATCACTCGCTTTGTGCGCCAACGTCGCCATGATATCGTCGGCTTCGTAGTCGTCGAGTTCGTACAATGGCCAGCCGAAGGCGCTCAACAGTTCGTGCAAAATAGGAATCTGTGCGTAAAAGTCCGCCGGAGCGGGCTTGCGATTTGCTTTGTAAGCTGGGTAAATTTCGAGCCGTTTGCGGATGTTCGTTTTCGGCTTATCCCAGGCTACACAAACGTAGTCGGGCTTTAGCTTTTTGATAAGTTCTAGCGACAGTGCCGCAAAGCCATACACGCCACCTGTCGGCGTACCGTCGGCCGTACTTAAATTAGGCATCGCATAATATCCGCGATAAAATACACTTTTCCCGTCGATAATCACCAGCCGCTTCGTCATATACCTAGTATACGCTATCTGCAGAGTAGCTGATAGGGGTGGTTAACTCGCGATTGGCGTGTCACGATCGTCTGATACGACCAAGTTCCCGGCATCGTCCATATATGCCAACGCTCGAATGCGTGCTTTCGCGCGTTCATACGAACGTTTAACGCTTTCGCGGCCAATACCCATCTCTTCGGCAAGCTCTTCGGGGCTTTTTACGATTCCATCAAGACCATAGAGCCCTCTCATAATATGCTGGTGCTTCGGTGGTAAAAACTCGATTAACTTTGCGACACCAAGATCATTACGCCCGACCATCTGGCTAGCCGTGTCATCGACTTTTTCGTGCACGCTTTCGGCAATAGCGTCAATTAATGTGCTGTCACCCTCACCCTCCGTCGAAAGCGGTAAATCGAGGCTCGCGACAGGTTCGAGGTACTGATACACGTCTTTGATTCGCTTCTCAGACAAATTTGTATAAGCGGCAAGCTCGGCTATCGTTGGTTCACGATGTAATACGTCGGCAAGCTGTGCTTTAGAGCGATTAATCATACTACCCTCTTGTTGAACATGGCCATCTACTCTGATGCCTCGTCGGAGATTCCAGCTCGTAGAAATCATGCTATGGGTCAGTGCCTTTACGGCAAATGTTGAAAAACTATACCCCTTAGTAGGATCGAAGCTATGCGTCAGTTTGTCGAGCGTAATATAGCCTTCTTGAGATAAATCGTCATAGTCTGCTAATCCAGCATTCATATTCATTCGCTTACTTACTACCATCCTTACGAGACCCAGATTAGCGAGAACGAGTTTTTCTCTCGCAAACGCCCCAACCTGAGAGGCCTCAGCTAAATCTGGATCAAATACTGTTTCATCATTACCAAGTTGATCTTGAGCGGCCACGCCCGCTTTGATTAATATCGACAATTCAGCCACTTGTTCGCGCGTTAGCTTGGTGACATCGTCATACAGTTCATGAAGTCGTTCCACAGTCATAGGCTCTGGCCGCGCATCGGTTTCTAAGCTACCCGAAGAAATGTCTCGGTAGTCGCTACCGCGTGACGGGTCAGTATACTCAAGCCTATCGCCGGCTCGCACGATGATACTCCACATTCATAGTTAATACCCATTATACAACTTTTATCACTTTACCGCAACGCTCCGACCCACCAAAGCGCGTTAGATACCACTCTCTCCGGCCTCATCTGATAGAATAGACATATGAGCCATCAACACGAAGACGTAAAAATTATCGCCTTTGTCGGGCTTCCCGGCGCCGGCAAATCAGAAGCGGTCGATTACCTTAGTGCGAAGGGCTACCCAAAGGTTTACTTTGGCGGTATTGTCCTAGACGCTATGACCGAAGCAGGCCTTGAACACACCCAAGAAAACGAACAACCATTCCGCGAGGAACTCCGCGAAAAAGAAGGTAAAGACTTTGTCGTTAATCGCATCGTCGAGCAAATCCGCCACCTTATTGACGCAGGCCAAAAGCGTATCATTGCCGACGGATTATATACCTGGACTGAATACAAGGTACTTAAACACGCCTTCCCTGGTGAGTTAACCGTCGTTGCCATCGTTGCACCTCGCAAACTACGCCATCACCGCTTAACGTTGCGGCCTATTCGCCCGCTAACTATCGAGGAAGCCAATGCGCGCGACTGGGCAGAAATCGAAAACCTCGAAAAAGGCGGCCCGATCGCTATCGCGGATCACTACATCCATAATGATAAAGATCTCGATAATTTGCACAAACAAATCGACGACGAACTCGCCTTTTTGCACTTCAACGAATAGGTCATTGGCGACGTAGTGCCTATGTTATACTTAAACCATTAATTAGAGGATATCCATGCAAGAACCAACTCAAAACGAAGCACCGCAACAACCAACACAACCAGCTCCCGAAGCGCCTGTCGCTAGCCAGCCAGTAGCTCCCGCGACGCCGTATGTAGAAAACCCAGGTCAAACACTTGGAATCATCGGCATTATTACCAACGTCATGGGCATCGGTATCGCTGGTATTGTTCTGGGCGTCATGTCACGAAATAAATCTCGCGAAGCAGGTATGCCTACGACACTCGGAACGGTCAGCCTTGCTTGGGGTATCGTTATCACGGTGTTGGCAGTACTCACGTTTATAGGTATCGTGCTGCTCATGATTCTTGGCGCAACCGCCGCCTACTCAGAGACAGATTCTTCATACCAAGCAACTGACTCGGTATACGAGGAGGCTCCATCCGCAACAACTGAAGAAGACCTCTTTTCTAACTAGTATCGCCTTGAGCGAATAAAATACCCCGGATATTCCGGGGTATTTTATTGCGATGTTATTGCAAGTATTCGTAGAGCTTCTTGGCGTCTTTGTGCTTGCGCAACTTAGCCAACGCTTTCGCTTCGATTTGACGAATACGCTCACGCGTAACGGCAAATTCTTGGCCAACTTCTTCGAGTGTGTGGCTCTTGCCGTTTTCAAGACCGAAACGCATCTTGATAATTTTTTGTTCACGCTCAGATAAGGTCGAAAGTACCGACTGAACCTGTTCTTTAAGTAACTGGTTCGATGCAGATTCTTCTGGAGTCGCACCGTCTTCGTCTTCGATAAAGTCGCCTAGGACAGAATCTTCATCTTCACCATCGCGACCAACGCCGGCATCAAGCGAACTGATGTCCTGCTTGATCTTGATGACGTACTCAACCTTTTCTGGTTCCATTTCGAGCTCTTTAGCGAGTTCTTCGATGGTTGGTTCACGGTTAAGTTCTTGGGTCATGCGACGCTGTGTACGGAGTAGCTTGTTGATTGTTTCGACCATGTGCACAGGAATACGAATCGTACGCGCCTGGTCGGCAATCGCACGAGTAATCGCTTGGCGAATCCACCACGTGGCGTAAGTACTAAACTTGAATCCTTTGTCTGGGTCGAACTTTTCAACAGCACGCAATAAGCCGGTGTGGCCTTCTTGAATAAGGTCCAAAAAGTCTAGGCCACGACCTGAATAACGCTTCGCAATCGAAACAACCAAACGCATGTTGGCTTCGGCCATTTTGTCTTTAGCCTTTTTGTCACCCGCAACCACGCGCTGTGCAAGTGCAAGTTCTTCCTCGGCAGAAAGTAGTGGAATCTTACCAATTTCACGCAGGTGTAGACGAACCGAGTCGTCGCTAATGTCATCAAAGTATTGGCCGCTATTTAAAACGTCCTCGGGGGTGTCTTCCTCTTCTTCGAGTAGCTCATCAATCGCCGGTTCTTCGATATCCGGGATAATTAGTTCTTCGGGTGCATCAATTGGTTTTTGGTCATCGTTTGCCACGCGCAATCTCCTTAATTAAGGGAATCAGCTCGGCACGCAATGCGTTGGCCCTAGCTTCATCACCGTCAGCTTCGGCCTGTCGAAGCTGTTTATCTAATAGTACTTTTTTCTTTTTCTTGTGTTCATTCTCGATCTGCCGTATCAAGCGCGCTGTTTCGAAGTAACGATCGTTACTGTCCCAATCTGCGTATCGCGTGTCGGCTCGTAATAGTACTATTTTTACATAGGTGTCGTATTTTTGCAACTCTTCTGGCGTATCTGTCAATACCTTACCGTAATGTTGCGCAAAATAAGTCGCCAATGCCTGCCGTTCCTCGCCTTGAATCATATCGATATCGATGTGCGCAAAGAGCTCTTGGCTCGGCGCATCGGTAGACGCGATTGCTAGAAGGTTGTCTAGGTAGGCGTAGTCATCGTTCACCTTTTCGCCCTGCCCTGCCTTAACTTCTTTAAGAACTTGGCGTGGGATTTGTTCTTGTTGCGATTTGGCGCGCACCGCGTCTAGCGTCGAATGCGTCATACTGGCTAATTTTTGCTCGTAATGCTCGCGTTCAACCGGGTCACCCAGCGTGCGTACGACTGCGAGCCCGGCCGTAGTAAAGGCGCGCTTGCCTGCCGCGGATGTCATGTCGACACGCTTGCTGTACTGCGCCAAAATCCAATCGACGGCTGGTTGCTTGTCGTCGATGGCCTTTTGCCATTTTTTTGGATCGTCCTGAATGAGCTCATCTGGGTCTTTGGCGCTATCTGGCAACGAAATAATCGTCAGTTCGACGCCAACCTGCGACGCTATTGCGATTGCACGTTCGGTCGCTGCGATACCCGCCTTGTCGCCGTCGAATGCTAATCGAACATCGGGTGTCAGCCTTTTTAATGCACGCAAATGGTGCTCGGTCATAGCCGTGCCCGCCGTTGCGACGACCTGCGTAATATCAACTTGGTGCGAACTAACCACATCTAGGTTACCCTCGACGATAACAACGTAATTCTGTGCGCGAATGGCTTCTTTTGCTTGGCTAAGCCCAAAAACATGCCGGCCTTTGTCGTAGAGCAACGTTTGCGGTGTGTTCAGGTACTTTGGCGCATTTTCGATATCGATGATGATGCGGCCGGTAAAACCAATTACTTGCCCCGTACCGTCCATTAGCGGCACCATCATGCGGCCTCTAAACATATCGCCGCCAAAGCGATTTGTCAGCCCTGCTTCGGCCAGCTCCTGCTTGCTGAATCCTTTTTTCGTCAAAAAGTTCACAAGTGCGCTGCCTGTATCTGGCGCGTACCCAATCTGGAAATCCTGGACGATCGATCGGCTTAAGCCGCGCTTTTTAAATACGTAATCGACAGCATGCGCATTACCCAACAAATTTCGCTGATAAAACTGCGCCGCAAAGCGGTTGGCTTCGAGCAGGCGTTTTTTGCGCCGCGCGAGCTCTTGCGTGCCTTTGTCTTCGTAAATCGATAGGTCAACGCCTGCTTTGCGCGCCAGATGTTCAAGCGCTTGGCGAAAATCCATGCCTTCGACTTCCATGATAAATGCAAATACGTCGCCGCCCTTATTAGAGCTAAAGTCATGCCAAATGTTCTTGTCCGGACTCACGAAAAAACTCGGCGTTTTCTCGCCGCTGAATGGACTGAGCCCCTTGAAGTTCCTGCCAGCACGTTTTAGTTGAACGTACTCGCCAACGATATCTTCAATGTTCAGCCTGGCCCGCACTTCCTCCTTGGCATCCATGATTCTATTATATCACTCTTTACCTCTGTTACCGCATATGCTTTAATGGGGATATATGAACCCGCAGAATCCTTACGAACAATCTTCGATTCCCCCGCGCGAACCGCAGCCTGTTCAAAATGGTCAACCGGGTTATCCCGGGCAGCAGAATGTAATGCAACCGCAGCCAGTACGACCGACGCAGTTCAACCCATTACCTACGCCACGATACGACCCCACTCAAGTTCCTGGCCCTCAACAGCCATATCCGCAGCAGCAGCCTGTCGCGCAGTCTCAGGCATATCAGCAACAGAGTCAAACCCAGCCATCTGCTGAGTTTCCTGTTGATTACCTTAATCACATCGCACCAGAAATTAAGGCAAAGCAATCCCATCGTTTTGCTATCTTCGCCCTTATCGGTGGCGTGTTAATGGCAGTCTTTGCAGTCGTATTTATGATGATCAACGCTGGCGGCCCAGACTTCAGCGAGCAAGCCAAGACGATCCAAGTGCGCATCAACACACTTGCAACTGTCACCGCTGCTCAGCAAAATCACCTTAAAGAAAATGACGTCGCACAAACTAACGCGACGCTTAATTCGGCGTTGACGACCATGAACACCGACCTTACGACGCTCATGAAAGAACGCGGCATGAATGTCACGAAAGACGCCAACAAAACGCTGACCGCATCCGAAAAGGCCTACGGCGCAACGCTCGCTAAAAAACTCGATGATTCGTATCAGCGTGGCACTCTCGACCGCACCTACGCGACACAAATCACTTACGAGCTCACACTACTACGTAGCAAGCTCAACAAGCTTAAAACGACCAGTAATAGCAAATCAGTTGATACTTTTTGCGACGCCAGCATTGCCAACATCGACATCACGCTAAAATCGCTCGCCAACTTCGACGCGACGAAATAGCTACTCAGTAACTAGTCGATAACTCAGGCGCGCAAGGTCTTTGACCTCATCGTCGCTCAACTGACCTGTAAGTAAAATCGTGTTCCAGTGCTTTTTACTTAGGTGATACCCAGGTACGACGGTTTCGTATTTCTCGCG
>DJVK01000017.1 GCA_002441145.1 Candidatus Saccharibacteria bacterium UBA6258
TACGGATAATGTCAATTATGGCGTCAATTTGCCATTCATTGCTACCTATCACTTTAAAGCCACCTTTATCACTCATCCATTCGATTTGGGCAGGTGTGCCTTTAAAATCAAATCGGCTGGCGATTTCTTTTTCGACTTGCTGATGAACGTTGTTCATCTCGGCTTTATCGTATGTACTCTCTATATCAAAACTCGATTGTGATGCCATATATCTAGTATACCGTACATTGACAATATTGCTGTATATATGGTATAATGTAATAGTAAGTGTAACACCTACTACCCAAGGTTGGACATCATGCATAACGTGATCTCTACTGTAGTTAAGGCGACGGTCAACATCGTTGGCACGGCTCTTCTTCTGGAGGCGGCCGTAGCCTCGTACATCACGACCGAGTGGTTGGGTCAAGAACAGGTTCAAGACCGCTCGTTTGAGGAAAATGGGCTCTATGCGGGCTCGTACATCGAACTCTGATCGAACTGACACTCACATGGCCGCCGAGATACTTCTCGACGGCCTAGTCATATGCTATAATTTACGCTAGTGCCGCGTTAGCAACGCAATACATGCCGCGATAGCTCAGTTGGTAGANNGGTAGAGCGCATCCATGGTAAGGATGAGGTCTCGGGTTCGACCCCCGATCGTGGCTCCATTTTGAACTTATAATTAAATAACCCTCTGCGATAGAGGGTTATTTAATTTGGTACTGGAGGTAGGACTCGAACCTACGAAGCTAAAAAGCGGGAGATTTACAGTCTCCTGTCATTGCCACTAGACGACTCCAGCATAGGGGTCGGATATGTAATCCATACATAAGTCAACGAGTGTTCATTGGCTTATCGTGGAGCCGCTTTACGGATTCGAACCGTAGACCTGCTGTTTACAAAACAGCTGCTCTAACCAACTGAGCTAAAGCGGCATATCTATTGAAAAGTACAAATACAATTTTATCGCAAAAGTGTCAGAATGACAAGAGTTACATAACAACTTTGCGAACTTGGTGTACTTGTTTTTGCGGTGGATTTTTAGACGCGATTGCTTTTTGAATGCGTTCACGAAGTTCAGTTGCTTTGTCTCCTTCGCCGATACGGCTATAGGCATCTGCCAGGATGTGATACGACTGTACGCTTGGTTCGATTTCGACGGCACGCTCAAGTGATTCGATCATGCGGTTATTGTGCCCTAGCTTTTCTTGTACTTTGGCATAGGCGATGTGTCTTGCGGCAAGATCGTCTTCCATACTTAGCGCTTGTTCGAACGCAAGTGCGGCTTTGTCGTAGTGCGCTGTTTCATAATAAATCAGGCCGACGTTATGAAGGCTCGATGCGCTAGGCTCTAGGCTTTGGGCAATCTCGAAACACTCAATCGCGTCGCTAAAGGCTTGCTGTTTTGCGTAGAGAATACCTAAGCGGTTGTAGGCTGTGGCGTTCTTTTCGTCGACACGCAAAATGGTAAGCAGCGCTTTTTCGGCACGCAGGTATTTGCGGTCGCGAAGAGATTCTTGGGCGATGTCCCAAAGTTTATCAAGTTTACCTGAAAGTTTTTGTGGTAAATCAGCAGCAGCTTCCTCGATGGATTCTGGTCGCCAGATTGCCCACGCTCCAAGTGCAACTACAAGAATAAGTCCAAACATTTCCTATTAATTATACCACAAAGGAGAGCAACTGGATGCGTACGTTGCCATTACCGGCAATACGGTCGTAAATCGTCGCCAATTTATCGGCAGCGAGTATTGGTTCGCGCGATGGTTGATTGGTGATACTGAAATGCAGAATCGACTGTGCATTGGTTATGAGCAATAATGCCCCTGCCCTGTCGGATGCGTATTTATTGGCGATTTTAATCTTATCGTTGATAGACCCTTGCAGCAGAGTTCGCGCATCGGTGACGTAGGTGACGCGCTTTTCGAACTCAGCAGGGTTGCTGGTTAGGCGCGTTATTTCGGCTGGGCGACCACCTGCCATAAATAATAGCTGCTGTACTTGCCGTTGATCGCTAACACCAAGCGCCGTGATGAGTTCGTGAGATTGACTATCGCTTGCTTCGCGGATGTGTAATTTTTGCACACGCGACAGGATGGTCAGTAGGAGCTTGTGCGGTGTGTGAGTAGTTAAAATAAAATGCACGTTCACTGCTGGTTCTTCAAGCAGCTTTAAAAAAGCATTCTGCGCAGTCGTATTCATTTTATCTGCTTCGTCGATAATATATACGCGACGTTGCTTCGACTTCCCCTTCGTAATTTCGTAGAGTGATCGAATCTGCGTTGTGCGTATGATACCTTTTGAAGTTTTATCTAATGCACCATCGATAGTTGTCGATTCGATGACGTCGGCGAGGTCATTGCCTGCGATATGTTTAGCGAGAGTAAAGAGCCCGACACCGACCACGCCCTCGAGTAATATGGCGTGCGGCAACGTCCCGATCGTCTGGTGTATGAGTGTTTCTGATTCGGTATTATATACCAGCGGTGACATCTTTTACCTCTGGGAAATACGCCTCGAACGCGTGTGGGACTGGTGAGATAAATGTCATGCGGGTTTCGGGTGCAACGGTTAGTTCAAGCTTATACGCGTGGAGGAACAGTCGTTCGGCTGTTTTGCCATATACACGGTCACCGGTAATCGGTGTATTAAGGTGCTGCAGGTGTACGCGCAACTGGTGCGTACGACCGGTGAGCGGATGCAATGCGATAAGCGCATGTTTGCCGTTCGTAGCGAGCACTTCGTAGTCTGTCACGGCTGCTTTACCTTTTGTGTCGGCACGGAAGGTGCTCGGCGCATTCGGGTTACGGCCGATAGGAATGTCGATCTTAGCCTTGGCTTGCTTTGGGATACCATCGGTAATTGCTACGTAATACTTTTTAGCCTTACGGTCAGCAAACTGTGCTTTTAAGATGGCGAATGATTCGGGAGTGCGCGCACCGACGATAAGGCCGCTCGTGTCGCGGTCGAGACGGTGAACAATGCCTGGGCGGTTGGTGTCGAGGCCGACCGTCGTGTATCGCTTAAAGAACTCAGCTACAGTGAACTCATCATTCATTGCCCCCTTGGTGTGCGTGAGAACACCAGCCGGCTTGTTGACGACGATGACGTTATCATCAAGATAAATAATTGGTAGTTCGTGTTCGCTAAAGTCTGTGCCATCTGGGATGGCGATAGCGATACTGTCGGCTGCGGTAACGTCTTGCTTGGCGCTCTTGGCTGGTGCGCCGTTGACGGTGATGTGGCCAGCTTTAATATGCTTCTGCCATGTGCTGCGTGATGTTTCGGGGTGACGTTCGGCTAATAACACGTCGAGACGTTGCTTACCGCTCATCAGCTGGAACAAATACACGTCTTTACCCTTGAACGGTAGACCGTAGGTTGTAAGATCGGTGACGGGGTTTTCAAGAATCGTACCCTCGGCGTCATTCTTGGCAGTCCTGATTTGTTTCATGATGTAATCGGCATTGTCTTCGGCGGTTTCGTCGAGCAGTACATAGTAGTAGTCGCGGTTAAACCTAAACGTTACCAATTGGTTAATTGGTGTAGGGTTGCTTTGCTTTACGTGCTCGATGTGTCGTGGCACGTTGCTTGCGTCGGCGACCTTAAAGCGTCGCAGGATTGCGAGCAAGTCGCTTGAGGTGATTTTCATGGTTAATTCCTATCTCTTAGTCCGACGGCTTCTTGGACGCGGAGAAGTGTTTCATTTGCTATTTGGTTCATTGCTTGTTCAGATGATTCTAATTTGGCTACGATTGCTTGGTCGTCAACATTTGCAAGCCTGTCCTGGAACTCTCGTAAGAAGTTGGCCATTTCGTCGGCGACGATTTGTTTAAAGTCGCCATAACGTTCTTGCCCTTGGAACTCGCCTGCGACATCGTGTGGGTTCGCCCCGCGCAAGAGCGCTAAGATATCGATGAGGTTTGTGATGCCCGGTTGATTTTGCTTGTCGTAGTTGATAGACGCTTTGTCATCGGTTGTTGCAGACATGATTTTTTTGGCAGCTGCTTCAGGGTTGTCACTGAGGAAGATCACTCCCTTGCCTGTTTCGTCTGATTTACTCATCTTTTTTGTAGGATCCGCAAGGTCTTTGATGCGCAGGCCTTGGTCTTTGCCAAAGAACGCATGTTGGTCTTTTACTGCATCGGGTACTACGAATAGTTCGCCGAACTTGTTGTTCATGCGCTCTGCGATGTCACGGGTGATCTCGAGGTGTTGTGTTTGATCTTCGCCCACGGGAACGTATTTAGCGTTATAAAGCAAGATATCTGCGGCCATAAGTACGGGGTAATCAAACAATCCGACGCTTACGCGATCTGCGCCAAGGCTCGATGACTTGTCTTTGAACTGTGTCATTCGGCTCATTTCGCCAAAGCCGACAAAGCTGTTTAGAATGACGGTGAGTTCACTGTGTGCCGGTACGTAGCTCTGGCGATACAAGTGGATCGAATCGTTGTCGAGGGGTAATCCTGCGGCAGCAAAAACGCGTGCATTATTCATGATTGAATCGTGCAGCATTGCGTGATCGATTGGCGTTGTAAAACTGTGAAGGTCTGGAATAAACATATTAACGTCAAATTCGGCAGAACGAGTTTTTGCCATGTCAATAATTGGCAAAAGAGCGCCAAAATAATTGCCGATATGAAGGTCATTATTGGCACGAATGCCGGTAAGGATTACAGGTTTACTCATATTCCCCCTATTATACCTTATTTTGCGCCTCTTGTATTGCCCGCTTTACTGCTTTGACCACTGATGATTGCATAAGACCCATTATTTCATGGCCGCCAACAACACTTGTCCATGAGGCGCGGCTGTTAGCATCGATGATCGTTTTGATGTTGCGATCAAGAACCACGGGGTCTAATTTGCCCGAAATAATGTGCATTGGCCGCTTGATTGTTAGCGCATCCTGCAACGATGTCTGGTTGATAATCGCGGCCTCTAGGGTGGCCAGATACGCTGGTACACTGATGTTTTCGGGGGTAAAGCCGCTATTGATCAGGTTGTACTTGCCCGCAAAGCGCAATATACGCTCGGTATCATCGGGCCGGGTTGCCATGATCTGGTACAGTTTGCGCAGAATAGCATCAGGCTTGTAAGCTAGATGTTTCGATGGCTCCTCGGGGTTATAGAATGGCGGACTAACAAGTACGAGTGACTTTGTCATCACACGGTAGCGGCGTGCGAATTCGACCGATACTAAGGCACCTAGAGAATGCCCTACTAAAACAATCGGCCCTACGGCGCGCATGCCGAATAGTGTCGTTGCGACGCAATCTGCCTGCACTTTTACGTTGTATGTCTGCCAGTGAGGCTTAGGTGATGCACCAAACCCTAAAAGGTCTATCGCAATGATGCGAACATCGGGCGGTAGTTGCTTTGCAGTCTTTTTCCATAATCTATGTGAACTACCAATGCCATGAAGCATGATGATGGTCGCCGTAGGATGTTTGGGCGATTGGTATTCTACCGCGTTAAGCGTATAGGGAACTTTGAGCCATTTGTGTAATAACGTTTGCCACATAACTTTAGTATACTTGAAAACAAAATACTCCCCAGTAACGAGGAGTATTTTTTTGTTCGAGAGCAGAATTAACGCTTCGAGTATTGTTCGCGTTTACGAGCACTGCGAAGGCCGTACTTCTTGCGTTCTTTTTCGCGTGGGTCGCGACGCAATAGTTCAGCCTTTTTAAGTGTTCCACGTAGGTCAGCGTGTCCAACCGTGATCGCCTTGGCAATTGCCATCTTGATCGCGTCGACTTGACCGCTTAGGCCACCGCCGCTTACGCGGATCGTAACATCATATTCTTTTTGCTTGCCAACAACCGCAAGTGGGTCGCTGATTTCTGCTAGAAGAGTTTTGTTGTGAGATAGGTAGTCTGCAGCAGTTTTGTCGTTAATCGTAACGTTGCCTTTGCCTTTGTATAGACGTGCGCGTGCAGTTGCACTCTTGCGTCGACCAAGGCCGTAGTCGTATTTAGCTTCAGCCATGATTATTTAACCTCAACTTTCTCTGGTTTTTGAGCAGTGTGTGTGTGCTCAGCGCCAGGGAATACACGCAGGCGTGCCATACGGTCAGGAGAAAGCTTGTTTTTAGGAAGCATACCCTTTACCGCGGCTTCAATGATGCGCTCTGGGAACTTCGCGCGAACTTCCTTAAGTTGTGCATCCTTGATTCCACCTGGGAATCCCGAGTGACGGTAGTAAATCTTGTCGGTTTCTTTTTCACCAGTAACTACAGTCTTTGCAGCGTTGATAACAACGACATAGTCGCCGCCGTCTACGTGCGCAGTGTAGGTTGGCTTGTATTTACCGATAAGGTATTTAGCAATTTGTGTTGCAACGCGGCCTAGTGGGGCGTCAGTTGCGTCGATGAGAATCCAGCGTCGTTCTACTTCTGCTGGCTTCTGTGAAAATGTCTTGTAGGCAGCCATAATTATTTAGCCTCCTCTTTCGGCATTTCCTTCAGGTCGTCAACGAATTCGATGACAGCCATCTGGGCACCATCGCCAACACGCATGCGAGTTCGTTGTACACGAACGTGGCCACTTGTGCGGCCAGTAAGCTGTGGCGCGATTGCGTCAACAAGCTTAAAGGCAGCAATTTGCGTGCTAAGACCGGCAACTACCATACGGCGGTTGTGTAGGTCACCTTTTTTGGCTTTGGTGATTAGTTTTTCAATATAACGTACGAGCTCTTTAGCCTTAGGAAGTGTCGTTTCGATACGCTCTTCCATTACCAAACTAGTGGCAAGACCTTTAAGCAACGCACGGCGCTGATCGCGTTCGCGACCGAATTTGCGTCCTTTGTATCCGTGTCGATGCATATTACAGTTCCAGCTCCGCTAGTTTATCTTTGACTTCGTCGAGCGCCTTGCTGCCGAAACCTTTTAGTTCGCGAAGGTCTTGCTCTGAAAGAGTAACAAGATCGTGAACAGTGCGGATTTCGTTGTTGATGAGGGCGTTCGCTGTACGAGCACTCAAGTTGAGTTCTTCGATTGGGGTGTTGAGTTCGCTGACGTCTTCGTCGGTGTTAGTACCAAGTGCAGGTGCGGCTTCTACGGTTGTAGCGCCAGCAAGTGCTGTGTACTGGTTGACGAGGATAGCGGCAGCTTCTTCAAACGCTTCGCGTGGGCTTAGTGAACCATCTGTTTCGACGGTGATTTCTAGCTTGTCGAGGTTGGTTTCTTGGCCGACACGAGTTGGGTCAACTTTGAAGCGAACACGAGTGACAGGGCTGAACATCGCGTCAAGAGCAATCATGTCGCTGTGTAGGCGATTCTTGCTTGATTCTTCGATGGTCTGGTAGCCGCGTCCTGCTTCTACTACTAAGTCGATAACGACAGACTTTTTAGGGTCGTCGATAGTACAAATGACCTGCTCAGGGTTCATGACTTCTACATCTGCATTAGTCTTGATATCTGCAGCAGTAACGTCTCCGGCACCCTTCTTTTCAAGACGGAGTTCGACTTGTTCGTCACTGTGTACTTTTACGTTGATGCCCTTTAGGTTAAGCATGATGTCAACGACATCTTCTTTAACGCCAGGAACAGTCGTGAATTCGTGGGTCGCGCCTTCCATGCGGAAAGCTACGATAGCACCACCACGGATGCTTGATAGGAGAACACGGCGAAGGCTGTTGCCAAGCGTGTTGCCATATCCGGCGTGTAGTGGCTCGATGACGAATGCTGCTGCGTTAGCGGCAGTGTCATCGACACGTGCGAGAGCTGGATTGTGAATTACTTTAGACATTTGGTTATCTCCTTACCCTTTTTATCGTGAGTAATACTCAACAATTAGCTGCTCATTGATATCAGATTCTGCTTCTTCGCGCTTTGGAATACCGGTTACTTCGATTTTCATCTTCTTAACGTCGCTCTTGATCCAGCTTAATGGGCCCTGAACCGTGTTGGCGTTAATATCGTTGATTTGGCTGAAGTAGCCAGACTTTGTGCTCTTTGGACGTACGGTAAGTACGTCGCCAGCCTTAACGCGAATTGATGGAATGTCGACACGCTTGTCGTTGAGCATAAAGTGACCGTGACCGACGAGCTGACGAGCAGCGCGGCGGCTAGTGGCAAATCCTGCGCGATAAACGGTGTTGTCGAGGCGAAGCTCGAGGAATTGGAGAAGGTTTTCACCAGCAAGACCTTGCTTGCGTGATGCCTCTACCATCAGTTTTGCGAACTGCTTTTCGAGCAGTCCGTACATGCGACGAACTTTTTGCTTCTCGCGAAGTTGAGTTGCGTACATGCTTTGCTTGCCCTGGCGGCCCTGACCGTGCTGGCCTGGAATACCGCTCTTACGAGCCATTACCTTGTATGCTTTTGGATGAAGCGCGACACCTTCACGGCGACTTTGCTTCACAATTGGGGAAGTATCTCGTGCCATAGGTTATGCCCTTCGTGCCTTACGTGGACGTACACCACCGTGTGGTACACCAGTAACGTCTTTAATGCTATTTACAGTAATGTCGTAGCTGCCAAGTGCGCGGACTGCCGCGTCGCGACCAAGACCAACGCCCTTGATGAATACATCAACGCCGCTGACTCCGTAGCCGCTCTTAGCTGCTTCGGCTGCTTTTTCTGCTGCAACTTGGGCTGCGTATGCAGTACCCTTCTTGCTTCCGCGGAAACCGCAGGCACCCGCGCTAGAAGCTGCGAGTACGTTACCTTTACTGTCTGAGAAAGTAACAATCGTATTATTGAATGTTGCTTGTACGTGCAGCTGACCAGTCGGGACTGATCGGCGTTGCTTCTTCTTTGCTGTTGCTGATTTAGCGTCTGCCATAATTCAAGTCCTTTCCTACGTCTTAGATGCTGCTTTAGGTTGTGCTCCACCGACTGCGACTGCTTTACCCTTACGAGTTCGTGCATTCGTTCGGGTACGTTGACCGCGAGTCGGAAGCCCTGCTTTGTGGCGAAGTCCGCGGTATGCACCGACGTCCTTCAAGCGTTTGATATTGTTGGTCACCAGGCGTTGCAAGTCACCTTCGGTCGTATAATCTCGGTCGATTATCTCGCGAATGCGCTGTTCTTCAGCCTCGGTGAGATCTTTCACCCGAGTGGTCGGCTTTACATTTGCCGCCGCAAGGATGGTCGAAGAGTGCTTAGGACCGATGCCGTAAATATACGTCAATGCGATCTGCACTTGCTTCTCTGAGGGTATAACTACCCCAGAAATTCGAGCCATGCTTAACCCTGCCTTTGCTTATTCTTAGGTTTTTTCTTGTTGATGACACGAAGGCGGCCTTTACGGCGAACCAACTGATCATCGGGACTGATTTTTTTAACACTCGCACGAACTTTCATGAGCGTATAAAATCCTTCCTGGGAAAAATCCCGGTTAATGAGAACGTGTGATTTGTATAACGTACTCGGTTATTAATCTTTTGCGCGGAAGACGATTCTGCCCTTCGTAAGATCGTAAGGGGTCAACTCGACTTCTACGGTGTCGCCTGGTACCAAACGGATATAATGTTTACGCATTTTACCGCTGATGTGAGCGATGATACTAAGGCCATTCTCAAGTTGCACCTTAAACTGAGTATTAGGCAGTGCTTCCACTACCTTACCTTTTAGTTTAATAACTTCTTTTTGACTTGCCATAGATATACAGTAGTACATTATAAAGTACAGAGGTGCATATGTAAAGAGGAGAAACAATTAATTTTGTTTGTAATTAATCAGCTATAACTCTATTTTATCTCATTATGGTTACTAGTCAATAACAAAACACCTCCCGTTGGTATAAATACGCCATGAGAGGTGTTTAGCGGGCCCTAGGAACGTAGATTACTTGTAATCGTCGTAGGTGACCATGAGTGCGCGTGAATTGATCTGGCGCAACGTCTCGAGCCCTACGGTGACAACGATGAGCAGCCCCGTACCACCGATGGAAAGGTTCGTAGCATTAATACCAAGTTGAACAAAGACGTAATCGATGGCAAAAGGCATGACTGCGATGAGGCCAAGAGCGATTGATCCGAACAGGATAAGTCGGTTAACCGTGCGTGAAAGATACTTCTCGGTCTGTAGGCCTGGACGGATACCTTCGATAAATCCACCTTGTTTTTGCAGGTTTTCGGCAATTTCGTTCGCGTTAAACACGATACCTGTGTAGAAGTACGTAAACAAGATTACCAATATGAAATATGCAAGCGGATAGATAATAACGCCGATGTCGTTACCCGTAAACGATGCCGCCGTCGGTGCCTGGAACCATTTGATGAGGTTAGCGGCGAATTCGGCATATTGCGGATTGTTAGTGGCCTTGAGCACCTGGCCCAAGAATGCAGGGAGGCTAAGGAAGGCAACGGCGAAGATAACTGGGATGACGCCAGCGGCGATTAGTTTGACCGGAAGAATGCTCTTGATGCCACCGTATGCACTGTTACCACTGACTCGCTTAGCGTAGTTTACGGTAATAATTCGTTGTGCCTCGTTAATTTTTACGAGCGCATAGAGTATAGCTAACGCCAGCAAGCTAACCCCTGCAACTACCCAAAAGGCCGTTGGGTTAACCGGGAGGTCAAACCAGCCAAAGACGCTCATCTTACCTGCTGATGTGTCGAATAGCGATGTGATAATACTGCTAAGAGTTGTTGGTAGCTGGCTAATGATACCCGCAAAGATCACGAGTGAGATACCGTTACCGATACCCTGTTCGGTCATAAGTTCACCGAGCCACATAAGCATTACGGCACCAGCGGTCATAGCCGTAACGGCGACTACCCATTCGACAGGCGATGTCTCAACTGCTCCAGCGGTGCTGCCAGCGAGCACTGACTGACGAAGGATGTAGATAAAGGCAATCGACTGGATCACGGCAAGCGGTACAGACACAATGCGCGTCCACTGGTTGATCTTGCGACGTCCAGATTCACCATCTTTATGCAGTTCTTCGAGGCGTGGGATCGCTTTGGTAAGCAACTGTGTGATGATGGAGGCGGTAATGAACGGGCTCATACCAACAAGCACGATAGAAAGCTGGCTCAATGCGCCACCGCTCATTAGGTTTAGGAATCCGCCAAAGTCGCTACTGCTGACGACGTTTTCGATGATCGTTTTAAGTTTGGTAGGTTCTGCAAGCGGCACAGGAATGTGTGCTAAAAATCGGTACGCAACGATTAGTCCAAAAACGATACCTAAACGCTTTTGCATGTCGCGATTTTTGAGTGAGCGGAAAACGGTTTTCCAGTTCATGTCAGTCTATTCTTCCCTATTTATCAGTCGATATAATTCATGAAATAGTATATCATAGTAACCCCTCAAAAGTCGAAGACCCCGCCACCCATTCGGGAGACAGAGTCTTCAACCAATCGGGTGCAGGGTCAGGTGTTGCGCGGCGCCCAGACGAGCTTCCAGTCGGGGCCCTCTTTTGCAGAGGTAGCAACGTAGCCGAAGTTCGGTGGGATGCGCTTGTTGAACTCATCGACGAGGACGTCGATCGACGAGCAGCCCATCCCCTTCAGGAAGAGCCTTGTCGCGGCGGGCGTGAGAGCCGTAGCGCCGACGAGTTGCCGTTTGGCGCGATCGGTGTGAATCGCGTGGGCGTACATCTCGGCGACGTACTTGACGAAGTCCTCGCGAACGAGGTGCTTGTACTTCTCGAGCTCCTGCACGTCGTGCTCAATCTGTGAAATGTCCATCATCAATCCTCTTGTCGGTGGAATAATACATATATTGTTATATCACACTTAGCAACAATAATCAATAGAGCTTACGTTGCCCAAAACAAAAACCCCGGTGTTATCCGGGGTTTTGTAGTAATCGAGTAAATTACTTTTTGTCAGCTGCTTCGGCTTCTTTCGTACTCTTTGGGAGTGGTGTTGGCGTCTTTTCAAACGTTCCACCAGCTTTCTTTACAGCTTCGACTACACTCTTTGAGGCACCTTGTACCTTAAGTGTCAGTTTTGCTGAAAGTTCGCCACGAGAGATTACTTTAACATTGTGGAACGGAGTGGCGATGAGACCAGCTTCGAACAATGCAAAGTTATCAACGGTTCCCTTAAGTTCATCAAGACGATCAAGATAGACGACCTGTGCAGGTGTACGAAGACTCTTGAATCCGCGGCTCTTAGGAATGGCATTACGGAGACCGTTCTGACCACCCTGGAACATTGCGTGGAGCTTCTTACCTGTACGAGATCCCTGACCCTTAGTACCACGACCAGCAGTCTTACCACCACCGGCTGAGATACCGCGACCAACGCGCTTGCGATCTTTGTTTGGAGTAGCTTGGAGTTCATTGTATTTCATTACTTTGTCTCCTTCTTTGCTGCAGGCTTCTTAGCTGTCTTACCAACATTGCTTAGCCAGTTGTCGCGAGCGACAAGCGTGCTAAGTGCTTCAACGGTCGCATAAGCGATGTTGACTTTGTTAGTAGAGCCGAGGCTCTTAGAAAGCATGTTACGGATACCAGTTACGCTAATAACTGATCGTACGACACCACCGGCAATGATACCAGTACCAGGGGCAGCAGGCTTGACCAAGACGCGAGCGCCCGATACCTTGACTTCTGCTTCGTGTGGAATAGTGTCATTAGCGATAGGAATAGTGATAAGGTGCTTTTTAGCAACATCAGTTGCTTTTGCGATTGCAGTCTGAACGTCTGCACCCTTAGCTACGCCAACGCCAACCTTGTCTTTGCGGTTACCTACGACGACGAGTGCCTTAAAGCGGAAACGACGTCCACCTTTAACGACACGCGAGACGCGGTCGATGTTGATTACTACTTCTTCAAATTCTTTTGGTGCCTCTGGGGCAGCGTTGCGTCGGTCATCGCGACGACCACCGCGCTGTTGAGGGCCACGGCCCCCTTGGCGAGGTGTAGTAGGTTGCTGTGTTTCAGCCATACTAGAATACCAATCCTTCATTACGTGCAGCGTCTGCGAGGGCTTTTAGGCGACCAGCGTACTGGCGGCCGTTGCGGTCAAAGACGACTGAACTTATTTTAGCTTTCTTTGCCTTCTTGGCGATGTCTGTACCGATGACAGCCGCGCGTTCGATCATTGTACCGGTTGCTTTGGTACCAACTGTCGTTGCGCTAGCAATCGTGTGTTGTTTGACGTCGTCAATAAGTTGTGCAGAAATGTGCATGTTGCTGATAGTAACAGTCAGGCGTGGGCGTTCAGCAGTACCGCTGACTTTGCTACGAACACGTGCCTTACGAAGGCTTTTGTTCAACAATTTCTTAGCGAGTGGTGTTGCCATGATTATTTACCTGTCTTTCCTGCTTTACGCAAAATCTCTTCGCCGACGTATGCGATACCCTTGCCCTTGTAAGGTTCAGGTTTCTTAAGTGAGCGGATTTCCGCTGCTACTTGGCCGACTTTCTGCTTGTCGATACCAACGACGCTGATAACCATCTTGTCGTTAGTAAGTGCGATACCCTCAGGGGCCACGTATTTAACCGGGTGGCTAAAACCGAGGCTCATGTCTAGTACGTTGTTGCTTGTAGCAACGCGGAAACCGACACCCTTAACTTCAAGCTTCTTTTCGAAGCCTTCAGTGACACCAACGACTGCATTGTTAAGCAATGCACGCTGCAAACCGTGCTGGGCACGTGCGATACGCTCCTCGTTGTTGCGTGTAACGATCATTTTGCCGTCGTCTTCGGCAACAGTTACGTCACTCAGGTGAGGTACTGTCAATTCGCCCTTAGGACCCTTAACAGTAAGAACATCTGAATCAACCGTAATTGTCACACCTGACGGAATTTCAATTGGTAGTTTTCCGATTCGACTCATATTTTTACCTTTCTTCTAGTAAACCTTAAGTAGCAATTCGCCACCAAGCTTGTTTTTAACAGCTTCGCTACCGGTCATGACACCCTTTGAGGTGCTGACAAGAACGATACCGCGGCCTTGCTTTACTTTAGGGATGTCAGCTGCAGCAACGTAGACACGGCGGCCAGGCTTGCTGACACGGGTGATTTCGTTGATGACGCTGTTCGCACCTGGTTTGTTAATCGTGATGACAAGAGTGCCGCGTGGCTTTCCGTCTTCAAGCTTAACAGATGTAAGGTACTTGTTTTTCACGAGTTGTTCAGCAACAACTTTTTTAAGTTTGCTGGTAGGTACTCGTACCTCGTTTTTGCCAACCATGGCCGCGTTACGAATGCGGGTAAGAAGATCGGCGATTGGGTCAGTTGATTGTAGTGACATAGTTCGATTCTCCTTTCTTACCAACTACTCTTAGTGATACCAGGGATTTCTCCCTTGACTGCTTTTTCGCGGAAGTTGATACGGCTAAGGCCGAACTTTCGCATGTAAGCACGTGGGCGACCAGAGAGAACATCGCGGTTCTTCCAGCGGCTTGGGCTACTGTTCTTTGGAAGTTTTTGTAGACCTTCGAGGTCACCGAGTTCTTTGAGCTCAGCGCGCTTTGCAGCAAACTTCAGAATCATCTTCTGTCGCTTTGCGTCTTTAGCTATCATAGATTTTTTAGCCATTAACGGTTGTCTCCTTCCTTCTCAAATGGAAGACCAAATTTTTCGAGAAGTGCGCGGCTTTTAACCTTGTCACCCTGCTTGATTGTAAATGTTACCTGCATACCGTGAACCAATTGAGTTTCTTCGAACGTAAGCTCTGGGAAGATAGATTGGTCAGTGATACCGAGGTTATAGTTACCACCTTTGTCGAATTTGGTGCCTACACCGTGAAAGTCGCGGACACGTGGCAATGCGACGTTTACGAAACGGTCGAGGAATTCGTACATACGAGCACCACGGAGCGTTACGTTGATACCGACACGGTTCATACCGGCGCGGATCTTGAAGCCAGCGATTGACTTTTTAGCCATGCGGTCGACAGGTGCTTGACCTGTTACCTTCACGAGCGTGTTCTTGACAGCTTCGTAGTGACGCTTGTCATCTTTGTTCTTACCGATTCCTACGCTGACCACAATTTTCTCGAGAGTAGGTACTTGGTGTACGTTGTCGAGGTTTAATTCGGCCTGAAGTTCCTTGCGGTACGTATCGACGTACAAGGCTTTCAAGCGAGGAGCAGTAGAAGTAGTAGCTGCTTTAGCCATATTACTTAATCTCCTTATTCTTTAGTTGGCGAGCAACGCGGGTTTTGACACCTGCAGTTACGACAAAGCCTACACGGCTTGTCTTGCTCGTCTTCTCGTCAACAACAAGCGCTAGCTTGTGAAGAGGTGTAGCGACATGAATGTCTTTTTGGCCGCCACGTGGGTTAAGCTGGTTAGGCTTTACGTTACGGTGACCAAGGCCTACGCCTTCTACGAGAGCGGCTTTTTTAGTAGTGCTAACAGAAAGAACTTTCCCTGTAACACCCTTGTGCTTGCCACTTGTGATCTTAACTAAATCATCTTTGCGAATACGGATAGCCATAATTATAGTACCTCCGGCGCAAGGCTGATGATCTTAGCGTAGCCAAGATCACGAAGTTCGCGTGGCACTGGGCCGAATACGCGGGTTGCCTTAGGCGTTTTATCGTCGTTGATGATAACTGCGGCATTGTCGTCAAAAGAGATCGTGCTGCCATCTTTGCGGTGGATTTGGTCGCGGGTGCGAACAACTACGGCGCGGACAACTGATTTCTTCTTAACGTTGCCTGTTGGGTTGGCCTGCTTGACGGTAGCGACAATAATGTCACCTACGCGTGCATAGCGACGGCGTGTGCCACCGAGAACGCGAATACAAAGGATTTCCTTTGCACCACTGTTGTCAGTGACTTTTAGACGAGATTCTTGCTGGATCATTACGCTTTCACCTCGTCTTCCTTGAGTTCGATACTGCCCTTAGAGCGACCGAGGATTGTCTCAAGTTTGAATGATTTGTTCTTCGAAACTCGGCGAGCTTCAACGATACGGACTAGGTCTCCCTTGTTCGCGTCATTGTTTTCGTCGTGAGCAGCATATTTACGGCTGACAGTATACTGCTTACCGTAGATAGGATGGGTTTCACGACTAGTAACAGTGACGGTAATAGTCTTGTCGTTGACGTCCGAAGTCACGATACCGGTCAATGTCTTGGCCATTATTTACTCTCCTTCTGCGCGTTGTTCACAGCTACTCGGATGGCAGTGTGAATACGGGCAATCTCTTTACGTGTCGTACCGAGAACGCGTGGGTTCACGAGTTCACCGGCCTGGTGTGAACGCTTTGCGTCGTAGAGGTCTTGCTGCTTAGCGGCAAGTTCTGTCTGCAATGCTTCAACACTTTTTACTTCAGAGGCTTTCTTGGTAACTGTCTTAGCTACTGGTTTCTTTTCAGCTGCCATATTACGCTTCCTCTCGCTTTACGAACTTGGTCTTAACAGGTAGTTTGTGACCAGCTAGGCGCATTGCTTCGCGGGCTACTTCTTCTGTAACACCCTTCATTTCAAACATAACTGTTCCAGATTTAACTTTGGCGACAAAGAATTCTGGGTTACCCTTACCACCACCCATCTTAAGACCGAGGGCCTTGCGAGTGACTGGGGTGTGAGGGAAAATACGGATCCAGATCTTACCACCACGTTTAATGTGGCGGGTCATAGCCTGACGTGCAGACTCGATCTGGCGGCTGGTAATACGTTCGTTGTCGAGGCTTTGGAGACCGTAGTCGCCGAAAGCTACATAGTGACCACGAGTCGCGTTACCTTCGTTCTTGCCGATACGAACTTTACGGAACTTGGTTTTCTTAGGAAGCAACATAATTACTTATCGCTCCTTTCACCTTTGTAGATCCATACCTTAACACCGATGATACCGACACCTGGCGCGTTTGCACGTGCTGAGTGGAAGTCAATGTCTGCGCGAAGAGTGTGCAAAGGTACAGAACCTTCGATTATCTTTTCGCGGCGAGCCATTTCGGCGTTGTTAAGACGACCAGCCACCTGAATACGGATACCTTTGGCGCCTGCGTTCATAGTGTTCAATGCAGCCATCTTCATTGCGCGTCGGAAATTACCACGGCGTTCAAGTTGGCGTGCGATGTTTTCAGCAACAAGCTTTGCAGCAAGTTCTGGGCGCTTAACTTCTTCGATGTTAATACGTACTGGTAGAGAAGCAATCTTCTCGATGTCTTTCTTAAGCTCAGTGACACCTGCACCACCGCGACCAATCACGACACCAGCTTTCGCAGTGTGGATAGTAACAGTGATAAGGTTTGCTGAACGTTCAATTTCGATGCGGTTGATCGTTGGACGGCTAGCAAATTTAGCCTCGATCAAGTCGCGAATGCGAATGTCTTCCGCGAGCCATTTAGCAAACTCACGTTTGCCGGCGAACCAACGAGAACTCCAGTTCTTGTGGACTTGGAGGCGGAAGCTAATAGGGTTTACTTTTTGGCCCATTACTTAGTCTCCTCTTTTGCTGGCTTTTCAGCCGCTACAGCTGCCTTAACGACAGGCTTCTTTTTAGCTTTCTCAACACCAGATACTTCTACAAGGATGTGGCTTGAACGCTTTTGGAATGGCAATGCGCGACCGCGGCTCGCAGGTTTGAATCGCTTAAGGCGTGGGCCTGCTGTGACTGAAAGCGTTGAGATCTGGAGGCTTTTGCCATCCAGGCCGTGGTTGTTGCTTGCGTTAGCTGCTGCACTCGCGATGGCCTTGCGGACTACGAGAGCTGCACGCTTTGGAGTGTGGTCTAGGATGACAAGTGCGTCTGCAACGCTACGGCCACGTACCAGGCTCGCAACAAGTGAAACCTTGCGTGGAGATTGGTCGACGCCCTTAGCGTAAGCGCGTACTATTTGTGTAGTTGCGTCAGGCATTACTTCTTATCCTTTCCACCGTGCTTACGGAACTTACGAGTTGGGCTAAACTCACCGAGTTTGTGACC
>DJVK01000015.1:0-58536 GCA_002441145.1 Candidatus Saccharibacteria bacterium UBA6258
TGCTTTTATGAGTTGCAGGGTCATCGTACCCGTAAGCCCTGCGGTCAGTAGGAGAATTAAGTAATTAAGTAACATCAACAATATTATATCATGATGATGCTCATGGTCTTTGGCGGCACGGTAGAGTAATCGTCATGTTTGACACACAATATAAATAGTTTGATAATAAATACAGAAGCAGTCAAGCCGACTTGCTTCTCGTACGCACACCGTGATAGGTGATGCGCCACAATCAGGAGGCGAGATGCGCAACGTCACTATGCAGAACATGCTCGATGCAATGACGCAAGATTTGAACAGGGACATTCATGATCCGGCAACGGAACACTACAGCTTGTCGCTGTTGCAGAAGGCGCTCATCGCAGCAAAGGAGCACATTAGCGAAACGTTCATGACGGGAGTCGTCGAAGTACCAGCACCAGTTCAACTGCAGACCGGCAGTCTCGCGGCTATCGTGATGGCGTCGGTTGCTGTTGAAGCCGTAAACTTTGGCTACACCCCAGAGAATGTTCGGCAGGCTGCCACATGGGTGGCTGCATGGCAAGTCGCCGTATGGCTTGATATCGACCGCTAAATAACTTCATAGCGAGCAGGCGCCCGCCTCCTGACTCGCACTCTGTGTTCGAACAATCGAACGTTGAGTGCGAGCTTGACTTTATAACCTTAGTAGATTACTATAGTACTTGACAGTCTGCAGTAAGCAGGCTATTTAATTTGGAGAAAACACGGAGTGGCAAAGTCTGCAAAAACCAAGGGTGAAACAAAAATCACTCGCATCAGTGCAAAAGATACAGCTGCAAAGCCTGTTAAAAAAGTAACTGCTAAGCCAGCCAAGAAGGCTGAGGTTAAGGCTAAGCCTGCTGCTAAAGCGGCAAATGTTGCTACCGAACCAAAGCGACGCTTTAATCCGTTCGCGCCTATCATCCGGTATTTCAAGGGCTCGTGGTACGAACTACGCCAAGTGCGTTGGCCAGACCGCCGCGCCACCTGGAGTATGACCGGTGCGCTACTAGCGTTCACGCTTTTCTTCGTAGTCGTCATCCTACTCCTTGACGTCGCATTCGAATATCTATTTAAACTAATCATGGGAAGTTAATAATAATGGCAACAAAAAACCGATATGACTCTACGCGACAGTGGTACGCGATTCACACTTACAGCGGCTACGAAGAAAAAGTAGCTGACAGCATCAAGACCCGCATCCAGGCAGTCGACATGGCTGACAAGATTTTTGACGCTATGGTCCCAAAAGAAAAGCAAATTCAGATCAAAAACGGCAAACGCAAAGTTGTCGAAGCTAAAATCTTCCAAGGCTACGTACTTGTCGAGATGAAGCTTACCGACGAAACATGGTACATCGTTCGCAACACTCCTGGTGTTACCGGATTCGTTGGTAGCGGCACCGAGCCTACTCCAGTATCTGAGAGCGAAATCAGCAAGATCAAGAAGCGCATGGGCGTCGAAGACCCTAAGCACCAGATCGACTTCAAGCCAGGTGAAGTCGTTAACATCACCGACGGTCCGTTCAAGGGCTTCGATGGTGCGGTTTCAGAAATCGACACTCAAAAGGGTAAGCTAAAGGTCATGGTCAGCATGTTCGGCCGCGACACTCCTGTCGAGCTCGATGCTTTGCAGGTCAAAAAAGTTTAATCTATTGGCTTTCAGTTGCACCCCATCGTATCGGTGGGGTGTTTTTGTATCCATTGCTATTTTATACCTTTTATGGTAAAATATATACAATGGAGCAAATAGACGACAATCATGATTGCGTCCGCGACCTTTCGGCCTTCGAAACGTCGCTCAATTCGCATATCGGCGAACCTATTGTTGTTCTGACAGGCCGTGACCCTCTTGAAGATGTAATCGCCGTAACCGGAGTAAACCTAGGCTACAGTGGCGATGACGCTGCGCCCCTAACTGTATATAATTTATCTTACGAAACCGAGTCTTCATATGCCATCGAGCAGTCGGAACATGCAATCGTGGGATACGACGAGGTGCTAGGCTACATACACGACCTGATGGATGACTACGCTCAAAATGACCGCTTACGGAGTGCCATAATGGCAGTATGGGTCGCAAGTGCACATCCCGACTATTTCGGCCCACTCGATGTTACGGTAATTGATGATATCAAAAAACAACTACGTACAAAGACACTGACATTCCAAGAAGCATACGAGATCGTTGAAGCACTGATGAGCACGCCAGAAGTAATCCAGGCGCCGATTGTTGCGGTTATTGAAGAGCATCTGCGTGACGTTATCGTCGAGCACGGCATACTGGCTATTAGCACAGACGATTTAGCATCGGCATACTTAACGTACTTGCATGAGCTTGATCGAAGCGATGCACCTACACTCGCACGCGCTCTTTTACGGTAACCCTTGCAAATAACTCGGTTTTGCGCTATAATTTATCACTGTTACGCACTAAATATCGCTTCAACAAATATTTAGTATTGCTCGATCAAATTTGGGAAACGGGCATTCCCGAGAAGGAACTTACAATGGCAAAGAAAATTATCGGAAACTTGAAACTCCGTATCCCTGCCGGTCGCGCGACCGCTGGCCCTCCAGTTGGTAGCACGCTTGGTCAATGGGGTCTTAACATGATGGATTTCATCAACCCATTCAACGACGCAACAAAAGCTGACATGGGCAAGGACGTTATCGTTCACCTACAAGTCTTCGAAGACCGTACGTTTACATGGAAGAGCCTCGGCCAACCAGTTGACGACATGATTCGCGAAGCTATCGGCATCAAAAAGGGCAGCGCAGTACCACACAAAGAAAAAGTTGGTACAATTACACGCGCGCAGCTAGCCGTAATCGCTGAAGCTAAAAAAGACCAGCTAAACGCAATCGACGAAGAAGGTCGCATCAAGATCATCGCCGGTTCTGCACGCAGTATGGGCGTCGAAGTTACTGAATAGTCACTCAGTTAAAACTTATAAAGCACCCCTGGTAGGGGTGCTTTATATTGCCTATATTTGTTTTTTATGCTATAATATAGTTATACCCCGCAACCGCGCGGGTATCCGTTTCAACGAAAGGAACCCTTGTGAGCATCTCCTTGCTCGGCGCCATCGTTCTGATCCTCGCTTTTGCAGCGACCGTGAAGACACACGTGCCGATCTACCTCGAGAACCGGCGCAAGGCAGCAGACCGCGCGGTCGTCGCGCGGCTTGTCCGTCGCAGCACTCTAACCCAAGAGGCTCGGGAGCGCCGCTCCAATTCCTGCCCCTGAGGCACAACCGCGTCTGTCGCGCCCACCCTACCATAGGGAGGGGCGCGGCAGACGACCACCACTCCGCCTGTAATGGCGGCTTTTTATATTCTTGAGCTATAATACATATAGCTTATGCGACAAAAATCTTTTACCAGCCGACGCCCAGTATCTCAACATTCTTGGGTGCGCAGACACATCGTAACACTACTTATACTTTTACTGGCCGTTGCGTTCACGGCTTTGTTTATTTCGTATTCTAACTGGAAGCAAATTGATGATGCGAAAAAACAATCCGCACAGCAACAAGCAGACTTTAAGGTACTTGATAAAAAAATAGCACTTGCCGTACAACGCAAAATAGACGCGGCTCGTAAGGCAGAAGCCGAGGCAAAAGCACGCGCCGAAGAAGATAAAAAGAAACTAGCCACATCTGCACCTTTGCAAGTTAATACAGCCTTATGCGGCGTTGCGAATCCAGGCTCAATAACTGCAGTCATTAACAAAAAACACTGTTTTAATCCATCAAACTACGCTCCGTCAGACTTGGCATCAGTCAATGGGTACCTGCTTCGAACTGAAGCCGCCAATCAGTTGATTGCCATGATGAATGCGGCAGCGGCAGCAGGGTTAACGTTTGACCTATCCAGTACTTATCGATCATACGAAAATCAAGTCATAACCTATAGCTACTGGGTCGCGACGAACGGTAGTATTGCCGCAGCCGACACCGTGAGCGCCCGCCCTGGGTATAGTGAACATCAAACCGGCCTCGCTGCCGACCTTAAGACGAACGGATGCGCCCTTGATTGCTTTGGCTCGACAGCACAATATACCTGGCTACAACAAAACGCAGCAAATTATGGATATATCGAGCGCTACCCAGCGGGGCTGACATCAATTACTGGCTACGCCCACGAATCATGGCATTGGCGATATGTAGGTACTGCAACTGCCCAGGATATGAAAGCGAAGGGGATCCAAGCGCTCGAATCTTACTTTGGCATCAGCGGCGGCGATTACGCAGGATAGTTTTCACGAATACCCGTTTTCACAATGTATTTGATGTATTTCTAGTCTTGACCGTCGTACTGTATGCCGAGGTACAATAGAGACAGGTTATGGTAGTACTGGCCACGCGGCTTTTCCACTACCAAACTGTAATTCGCATCAGGTTCGGCACGCGCCGCACCTTCACAATCACTACTTCAGACAACAACGTAGCCGGCGTAAAGTGGCGTCAATCTGCGGTCTTGTAGTTCATACTCCACCACTTTAATCACTTTTAACCATAGGAGAGTATGCTATGACAGGTACAATTAACAGTCCGGTTTATGTTACCGCAGTAGGGTTTGGTCGCGACATGAGCGCCTACCCAAAGCGAATGGAATGGGCGGGTCGCACTTATTGTTTTATCGATAAGGGCATCCGAGCAACCATCCGTCGCGGTGAAAATTGCGCGACGACCCTCACAATGAGTGATGGTCAGCAAAGTTTTTGTCTTCGCCAAAGCGGCGGAACATGGACTCTGCTCAGCGTATGCTAGAACGGACGAACTCGCCCCATCAGGGGCGTTTTTCGTATATAAAAATCACCCCGGGGAAGGGGTGACTTTAGCTGTGGTGGGTGAGTGGTGGAATCTACACCTTAGGCGTAGATGTAGTAGAAGTCACTCGCAGGGACGGTGCGGTAGTGAAGAACACCCAAGCCGCCTGCGTAGTTCATTTCAGAGATATTAACCATTCCGCCGCTGACTGATTCAACGTACACGACGTGGTTACCCTGAGCGCCAATTGCGCCAGCTACTGGTGCAGAACCTGTCGAAAAGCCAGCTGCTTGCGCAGAGCCAATCCACTGATTTGCATTGCCCCAGAATGAACCGATATTCGGTTTGCGGTTGAATACGTACCATGTACAGTTACCCCATGCATATCGGTTACCCGAGTTAGCAACGCTCGTGACTCCGCGTGCTGGAGCAGGCGCAGGCGAGTATGCAGCAACTGTCGTTGCAGTTGGCGCTACTGCGACTGGTGCAGGTGCAGCAGCAGCTTGAGCGGCTATTTGCGCTGCCTGTTCGGCGATCAATGCGCCGTAACGGTCAGTCAGCTCTTCTTCTGCCTTTGGAATTCGAAGCTCGTTACCGACGTTGATAACGTCCGGGTTAGCGATAGCTTCGTTGGCGTTAAATATACGGACCCAAGTAGTTTGGTTTGCTTCAGCGATTGAGCTGAGCGTGTCGCCGGCTGCAACTGTTACTGTGACTTCCTTTTCAGCAACTTTTTCAGCCTTTTTGACTTCCGTTTTCTTAATATCTGTTGTCGTGTTCGATTTTGGTTTAGTTTCGGCGTAACTATTATCTGTGCCGAAAACTGGGACTACTAGCATGATCGCTAGTGCTGCCACGGTTGTATTGAAACGCATTCGTTTCCCTCCTTATACCCCCATAGAATTGTTATTTCTAATAGCGTTGACTATGGGAAATGTGATTGTAAAAACTCCACGTCCTACAAAACACACAAATTTGATAATACCACGAGCACAATGCTAATGTCAAGCGTTGACATGAGTACCTCAGAAAAAATCGGTGTTTTCGCGTACATTTTGCCAAACATCGATCGAGCCGAGCGGCCACAATCTGCGCTGGACAAACCTACTCGTTTTTGTTATAATCACACACATAATCAATCAATGATGGGAGGCGCTAGAAACGCCGTTACTACCACAGAAAGGATTCATATAAATATGGCTAAAAAAGCCGATTTACTTGAAAAAGCCGCCGAACTAAAACTCGACGTCACAGCTAAGAATACTATCGCTGAAATCGAGGCAGCTATTGCTGGTGTCGAAAAGCACGAAGTACGTGAAGCTGTCGTCGCTAAAGCCGGCAAGCGCAGCGATAAAGCTATCAAGGAAGCCGAAGTAAAGGCCGAGAAAGAAGCTAAGAAGGAAGCTGGCGACACAAGCCCAGCCGACCCAGATGCAGTTGATGCACGCAAAAAGGGCGCAGCGCCAAAAGTTCGCCCAATGATCGAACGACGTGGCAAAAAATACCAAGAAGTCGCTAAGCTCGTTGACGCCAACAAAGTATACAGCCTAACCGAAGCTCTTGAACTTGCTACTAAAACTAGCCCAGTTAAGTTTGACGCCAGCGTTGAACTTCACATCCGCCTAGGTGTTGACCCACGCCAAGCTGACCAGAACATCCGCGCAATGGTTTCATTGCCAAATGGTACTGGTAAAACTGTTCGTGTTGCCGTTTTCGCCCCAGAATCAGAATTTGCTGCAGCTAAAAAAGCTGGTGCAGATGTCATTGGTGACGAAGAGTTCATGAAGCAGCTCGAAAAAGAAGATCTTAACTTCGACATTCTTATTGCTACACCACAGTACATGCCAAAACTTGGTAAGTACGCTCGTTTGCTTGGACCACGTGGTCTTATGCCAAACCCTAAGAGTGGTACGGTTGCTACCGACGTCGCTAAAGCCGTTACCGAAGCTAAAGCCGGTAAGGTTGAATACCGCGTTGACAAGCAAGCTACTATTCACTTAAGCATCGGTAAGGTAAGCTTTGGTGCTGCTAAGCTAAAAGAGAACGCAGACGCATTCTTCGCTAGCCTTCAGAGCCAAAAACCATCAAGCCTAAAGGGTGCATTTGTTAAGGCTACTGCCGTTGCTACGACCATGGGTCCTGGCATGAAGGTAGAAAACCAGACTAACTAGTACATATCTGGTACTAATAAAACCGCCTAGGTAACACTAGGCGGTTTTATTAATGCAAATCGTACTTATTGTTGTAATTTAGCATAAAAAGTATTGCCGTACACGCTATATGTAGCGCATACTGGAATTACCAATACAAAAAACAAACATGATACTACCTGGGGAGGTGATTACATGAAACAATATTTGGACCTGCTTCGCGATGTACGCGAAACTGGCGAGGTTAAAACTGACCGGACGGGAACCGGTACATTAAGTAAGTTCGGTGGCCAAAAAGAATACGATCTCCGCGATGGATTCCCGGCCGTAACAACTAAACGTGTCGCACTCGGCACTGTTGCCCACGAACTTTTGTGGATGACCCACGGCGATCGCAACATACAGTATCTCGCACAAAATAATGTAAATATTTGGAATGAATGGCCATTCGTCGCCTACATGAAGAAAACCGGCAAAGCACTGCCGCCGCAAGGTTCTGATGAATGGCAAGCCGAAATGGCAGATTATCTCTCGCAAATCAAAACCGATGATGCATTTGCCGAAGAATTTGGCGACCTTGGTCCTGTGTATGGTTATCAATGGCGCCACTGGCCAGACGGAACGTTTAATGGCGTCGATCAACTGAGCAATGCGCAAGATACCATTCGCAACAATCCCGACTCACGTCGCAACATTGTAAGCGCCTGGAATGTTGCAGATATCGATGAAATGAGTAAATCCGGCTTACCTCCGTGCCACTATAACTTTCAGTTTTACGTGAGTAATGACGGGCGGCTCGATATGAAAATGGCTCAACGCAGTGCTGATATGTTCTTGGGTGTGCCATTCAACATCGCGCAATACGCGATGCTGCTTACTATGATGGCGCAGACCACCGACACGACACCTGGTAAGCTCATTCACACACTAGGCGACACTCATATCTATCTTAATCACTTGAATCAAGTTGACGAACAACTTTCGCGCGAGCCTTTGCCGTTGCCACAAATTGAACTAAATCCTGCTGTGAAGGACGTCACCGAATTCACACGTGCGGATATAAAAATCATTGGCTACGAATCGCACTCACCAATCAAAGCACCGGTCGCAATTTAATTCCGAACCACAGGCTAATCATTCATAAACTCAAAACATTACAGGAAATCAGATGAGCGTATACAGCAATACCGATATCAAACAAGCAATCAAAGACGACGTCATTGTAAGCGTGCCATTTAATCCAAAGCACGTCAGCGAGGCAAGTCTCGACTTTACGCTTGGTTACTACTTTTACAAGCAAGAAAAGGACGAGGATTCGTCGTTTTATAATCCGTTCGATCAAGACGATGTAGCGCGCTATTTTAAAGGCCCGCTTAAAGCAATGCCGCACAAAGAATGGTGCGACAAATATGGATATCAATTATTCAAAAATATTCCCGAAGATCACCCGATTATTGTTCTTCGTCCCGGTGAACGAATTTTAGCACACACTCACGAGTTTATGGGGATCCGTGCTCATGGTGGCGCAGCCGAAGTACGTGCGCGTAGTAGCTGGGGACGCAACGGTGTTGCGGTATGTTTTGATGCAGGTTGGGTAGACCCGGGGTATATCAATCGCATTACACTCGAAATCTACAACTTAAATATGCACGAGGCCGTCGTATTGCCAGTGGGCGAACGCATGGGTCAATTGGTGTTCCACGAAACTGGACCAGTTGAGGGCGACTATAGCCATGGCCGCAGTGGCATGAGTGGCAAATACCAAACTACAGACAACCTAGAAGAGCTCATCGCTAACTGGAAACCCGAAGACATGCTGCCACGCGCCTACAAGGATGCTCGCAAGTTACCGGCAATCGTCGAGGGACTTAGCGAAGGGCTACTATAGTGGCAACCGGTAAATACATCATCATCGAAGGTGGTGACGGTACCGGCAAGACCACGCAAGCGGAGCTGCTACAAGCTCACCTAGAATCGCGGGGTATTAACGTCTTGCACATCAAAGAACCCGGCGGTTCACCAATGGGCGAGGCGATACGTGACGCACTGCTTAACGGCACACTCGAACGCACCCCGATGACAAATATATTGCTATTCACCGCCAATAGGCACGTATTATGGGAGCTAACCATAAAACCAGCACTTAATGCGGGTACGTGGGTCATTTGCACCCGCAACTACTGGTCAACGCTTGCATACCAAGGATACGGTGAGGGTATGGATGTTGATCAAATCACCGCCATTACTAAGCAGTTTACCGATGAGCAGTACATGAAACCTGACCTTTCCGTGATTCTGACTCATTACGACAATGCCGTACGCAAACAACGCATACAGCAGCGTGGCGCACTGACTAATCCCGATACGTTCGAATCACGCGATGACGATTTTCAGACAAAAATTCAGGCTGCATACCCAGCGATTGCGAAAGACCTAGGTATACCTACGGTAGATGCGGCACGTTCAATCGCTGACGTACAAGCGAATATCAAAAAGCTTTTCCAATTATAATTTATCGCGATTGTAATTTCGCAAGTAGTGTAGCGACGTTGGTCAGTTGTACGTTGCGCGCTTTTTGCTCAGCTTCTTGGCGCAACTGGTATTCCGACAACATTCCAACAGTCAATTTAGACGCTTTTTCATCGCGATGAGTGAATACGCTAACCGATAAAGGAATCAGGAACAGCTCTTCGGCATTGGTTTGGATATACACCTCGCTCACGTAGTTCCACGCAGACATGAAGTCCTCTGAGTCGGCCGGCTGTTTAAGAAGTTCTTTTAGATCTTGTGGGAATCCGCTCGCTTCATCTGTACGGATAGCGACCGCTTGGCGCTCAACTACCTTACATAGCGTTCCATCATGTGAATAATACGCACCGACGTCACGTAGGTAGGTCGTCAGCAAAACATCCAAATCAAGAATCTCGACATCTGTTCGGACACAGTTCGTTCCTTCGTGTGGCGTAAACGTATCGCGCACATCAGCGTGGCGTGCAGGTAATTCAATATTGCGGTAACTAGTGTCTTCTGCATCATAAAGGATACCACCATGTTCGATGATGGCATCATTAATTACGTCTCGCATCTCTGGAACATACTGTGCGCGACGGCCGTAAGGTATCGCTATGCTTGCAAGGTTAGTCGCATGGAGCGTCGAATTTTGCATTAGCTGAATAAGCTCTTCCGGGGTTGCGTAACCTCGCTCAGCACGAGTAATGATATCGTTAAAATAATCATCTTGTCGAAGGAATGTAATCTCATCGGCACCGTCTTTGCCGCCAAATTCTGACCAGCGTAAATAATGATGGTGGTTCTTCTCTTCTCGGCGTACAAATCCTGTCAAAAAGTCACTCTCAATAGCGGATGCGACCGAATTTGGCGTATCTTCTGGGTAAGGCGTGGCTGCGAGATCTGCTAGGTTATGCAGGATCGCAGTCTGAAAACCACGGCTTTCTGGAGCAAACGGCTTGCATGGTGTCGGACCGTACGGAGTGTGTCCTTCGATTTCGCCGAGCTCAACATAACCAGCTGGGTCAGGAATATCACGGTATAACGAAAGTAGGGCACCGCTATTAGACGGGACCTCGCATCGAGATAGGGATTCTGACAATTCGGACATAATCGTACCCATTATATAAGATTTCGCACGTTTTGTCTAACCACTACCGCCAATGATTGACAGGGGCGAGTAAATTTGATATACTTCGCCATAGACATTACCAGAGACAGTGGCTGTGAGAAATCACTTAATTCGCTACCGAGGAAATAATTAATTCTTTCCAGTAGGTCTTTGATAGTGCTCATCAAGGGCTTTTCTTTTTTGAGCAGTGTCGAAACTTAACAATACGGTCGATTAATATAAACCAAAGAAAAGGAATTCTAATTATGGCAATTTCACGCGATAAAAAGAATGCTTTGGTTGCTGAAATGAGCGAACTGCTCGCTGACTCTAAGATGGCTGTGTTTGCACAGTACCAAGGACTAAGCGTTGCAGACGTTCAAGAGCTCCGTCGTGCAGCCCGTGAATCAGGCGTCGTAATCAGGGTCGTTAAAAACCGCCTTGTGCGCGTCGCACTTGCATCTCACGATGCATACAAAGACGTTGACACATCTGCACTTACTGGCCAATTGCTTTACGCAGTTAGCAGTACAGATGAAGTCGCTCCTGCGCAAATCCTCGACAAATTCGCAAAAACACACCCAGCTTTACAGCTTATCGGTGCGTTTAGCGGCGAAGGTGCTACGTTAAGCACCGACGAAGTCAAGGCACTAGCTGGCCTTCCAAGCAAGGAACAGCTTATCGCAGAAGTCGTCGCCCAACTGCTTTCACCAGTTCACGACATTACCAACGCACTTTCAGGCAATCTACATGCATTGCTCGATGGTGTCGAGGCCAAAGCAGCTTAGTTTTAAACTAAGCAAACATCAAATTAACTACGAATTACAAAGGAGTCTACTATCATGGCAGACGTAAAGAAACTTGCGGAAGAGCTAACTAAGCTTACCGTACTTGAAGTAAACGAACTAAAGAACGTCCTTAAGGACGAATACGGCATCGAGCCAGCTGCTGCTGCAGTTGCTGTTGCTGCTGGCCCTGCTGCTGACGCAGGCGCTGCTGCTGACGAAAAAAGTGAATTCACTGTAACCCTGAAGGACGCAGGTTCACAAAAAGTCGCAGTTATCAAGGCTGTTAAAGAACTTACAGGTCTTGGTCTTGGCGAAGCTAAGGCTATCGTTGACAACGCACCAGCACCAGTTAAAGAAAAGGTCTCAAAAGACGAAGCAGAAGCTGCCAAGAAAGCTCTTGAAGAAGCTGGCGCTACTGTCGAACTCGCTTAATTTCAACATTTTTCAATCGACCGTATGTTAACCTTATACGCCCCAGTAGGGGCGTTTTTGGTTGCGGCTTCATAAAAACAAGCGTATACTTAACCTATGAGTTTTCTCAACATGATTATTAGCAACATTATTATTATCCGCCTTCAACCCGCGGCGTTGCTTGTTCATATCTAAATAATAAAGAAATCTATGGACTCCCGGCATCGCCCGGGAGTTTTTTGTAGTAAAAGAAAGGAAGTATCATGTCACTCAATGCAAGCGAACTCGCATATGCACACCAACCCGTATCCGGCGACGAGGCGCTCGCGATTATTGACATGCACCGCGGCGCGTTTGATGACCAGACGCGATTAGAATATTTGTCAGACGAACTGCCGTACTATGCACGGCACTACGGCCTTACGGCAGTCAAGCTGCTTAACTTAAGCGACAATTCCGCTGGCGCATTCAAGTGGCGCGGTGCTGTGGTCGCTATGGATCAGCTCGTAAATCAGGGTAGCCACCATGTAATCGCACCATCAGCCGGCAATCATGCACGTGGCGCCGCTTTAGCGGCTCGACAATACGAGATGCTCGCTACGATTGCTGTTCCACGTAGTGCGCCGCCGGCAAAGCGCGAACGTATTCATGAATTATGGCCATCGCATAAACTCGATGTCCACGTAACAGGTGCCACGTTCGACGATTCACTACAGTGGGCGTTGATGCAACCAGGGGATATGCTACACCCGTACGATGATCTCAATGTCGTCGCTGGGCAGGGAACAGTCGTCGACGACCTGTTGGCAAGCGACCCAGGCATAAAGCATATCGTCACACCCGTTGGCGGTGCGGGGCTAACCGCTGGTATCCTGCAACGCCTAGACGAGCATGGTCGCGAGGACGTGACCGTACACGCCGTACAAGCCTACGGGAGCAACAGCCTAAGCAAAAGTTTAGCACGCGACATTCTGACACCAGCAGATAACCCCAACGCGCTCTATGGCGGATCGGCCGTGCGACGAATTGGTCAATATACGTTTGATATTTGTCGTACGCGCCCAAACCTACAAGTGCACACCGTGTCTGATGCCGACGTCGCCGAACTAGTCAACAGCTACGACCATAGCCGTCAAGACTTACTGCGTACCGACACGCCAAATTACGAACGCACAACATTGGTGGGAATGACCGCATTAAAAAATCTGTCACACCTAACAGGCACTGTTTGTGTACTGGGCACGGGGCAAAATGAGGCGCTTCATGCAGCTCCATCACGCCGCGACTACAGTGTGTCCTTTTAGTAAATATCAATATTTACAACAGTTTGACCGCGACCCCATAAATCACTGTGGAAAATCCACATATACTTGACATACCGGCCCATACGCGCTATATATGAGGGTAATACTACAAAAAACAGACAAGGAACTGCGAGCATTATGTCTGAATTACCAGAAAAACAAGTAAAGCGACTCAAATCGCTTATTCAGGAGGCTGAAACTAACCTCGCTGCTGCAAAAGAACTACTAATTAGTATCATCGGTGACGACGGCAACGTCGTAACACCTACAAGCAGCCGCGAAGACGTTAGCGGTAAAGTAATCGAAGGTGTTTTTGACGGACAGGTCATGATTGGCCCTGACGGCAAGTCATACCCAGTACCAGCAAACTACGCCAGTAAGTCTAAGCTTGTCGAAGGCGACATTCTTAAGCTAACGATCGCTGACGACGGCGGATTTATCTACAAGCAAATCGGCCCAATCGAACGCAAACAGATTATCGGTACACTCGTGCAACATGATGGTGCATATTACGTCGAAGCAAGCGGTCGCGAGTACCGCATCTTGCTTGCAAGCGTAACGTACTTCCGCCTAAACATTGGCGACCAAGTTACGATCATCGTGCCACAAGANNATTACATCATTTATACCGCCTATGCTGGCGGTATTTTGATATATACTAGCTATTAGATACAAGGTGGAGACAGGGGAACTATGAAGCAACCAGAATTTGTGCATACCCATGGTGTCATGGGAAGTGGAAAGACGTTGATGGCAATTCAACGTGCAATGACATTGGATCGTCGTAAGACTATTTACGCAATCACCAAGCCTGACGAAGATACTCGCGCCGGGCAACAAATCAAAACACGCTTTGGTGAGGTTACTCGCCCCATCGACTTTATAACACACCCGGATGATAACCTGGTCGAAAAAACGCTTTCCACTCTAAAAGAAAAGGAGCAGCGTGTTCGCATGGGCAGCGTAGCGCATAATCTTGCTCTCATTATCGATGAAGTAAACTTTATGAGCGTCGAACAAGTTCAACAAGCAAACGTTCTCGTTAACGAACATGGACTTAGCGTCTATACTTTTGGTATTGATACCGACTTTCTCGGTAAGCCGTTCGCAGGGAGCCAGGCCGCGTCAACACTTGCAGACAGGTCGATAGAACTAGAGGCCGACTGTTACGGCTGGCAAGATGATGGTGACTGCAATAATCACGCATCTTACAACGCACGGCTCATCAATGACGTATATATATTTCAAGGCGAACAAGTTGCGATCAACCAAGAAGGCGAAGAAGACCTTGATCAAGAAGTTATCACAAAATACCGATCACTGTGTCGTGCGTGCTATAACTTGGCTAAGTTAGAATCACAACAGCCATAATTTGGATTTAGGGCTACAATAAATGTAATGGGGAAAGCGCTATATCGTAAATATCGGAGCAAGTCACTCGACGAAATCGTCGGGCAGTCACATATTACCGATATTCTGCAGCGTTCGATCAAATCGGGCAAAATTGCGCATGCCTATTTGCTCACCGGGCCGCGTGGCGTCGGCAAAACCTCTATCGCTCGTATCCTTGCTCACGAGATTAATAACTTACCTTACGACGAAGAAACGAATCACCTTGATATCGTTGAAATCGACGCCGCTAGCAACAACAGTGTCGAGGATGTTCGTGACCTGCGAGAAAAGGTGCAAATCGCGCCGGTATCTGCAAATAAAAAGATTTATATCATCGACGAGGTGCATATGCTCAGCAAGCAGGCGTTCAATGCACTTCTCAAGACGCTTGAGGAGCCACCAGAACACGTCGTATTCATTTTAGCGACCACCGACGTCGAAAAGCTACCTGCTACTATTATCAGCCGCGTACAACGGTTTAACTTTAGGTCAATCGCTCCTAGCGATGCCGTTGCGCATATGCGTTCGATCGCAACTACCGAGAACATCGACATCGAAGACGAAGCACTGGAGCTTATTGCCGTTCATGGTAAGGGGAGTTTTAGGGATAGCATCAGCCTGCTTGACCAACTACAGAATATTAGCGATGGTAAAATCACGCGCCGACTTATCGAAAACGTGCTTGGCCTTGCCGAAGCCGACACCGTCGATCAGCTAATTACTGCCTACGACGCTCACGATCTGCCGACTATCGTCAAATTAGTCGACGAAAGCGAAAAGCGTGGCACCCCTGCAATCGTGCTTGCCGAACAGTTGATTCGTACCATACGCGAACAAATCCTCGAAAAACCACACCTTTTATCGCTACTCGACAGCTTACTCGAAATCACACGCTCTGCATGGCCGCATATCAAGTTGCTCACTGCACTGACGAGTAACAGCACCCACGCTAGCCCTAGCGTACCTACACCAGCAGTAGCGCCACGCCCCGCGCCGCAGAAGCCTGCCGCCGCACCAAAAACCAAGCCTGCGCAAGTAGCAAAACCTACTAAAGCAGTTGCACCGGCCAAACATACGCCAGCGTCAATGCCACAAAAAGCTCCAACGCCTCCTGAATCAGTCGTTATTACTAATAGCGTCGCGTTCCCATGGCAAGACTTTTTAGGCCAAATCAAAGAGCCTTCTATCGGTACGTTTACGCTGCTCGGTAGTTGCGGCCACGACTTCGACGGCAGCAAGCTGGTTATTTACGGTGGTCGCAAATTTAATAAAAACAAGTTAGACAAAGCCGTTCCGTTACTTAGTGAGGCATTGCAAAAGATGGGCTACGATTCTGCCGAAATCATTATTCTCGATACGCCAAAACCACCCGAAGATAGCCAAACCGCCGCTATTGTTGCTATGATGGGTGGAGGAGAAGAAGTTTCTATCTAATGGCCGACAAAAAAGAAGTATCAGCAGGGAAGGTGCCACCACAAAATCTCGACGCCGAGATGAGTTTGATTGGTGCCGTATTAATCGACGAGGAAATCCTCGCCGACGTTTCTGAGCTTGTCGCACCAAAAGACTTTTACGATAAACGACACGGTGCGATTTTTGGCGGCATGATGCGCCTTTACGAAAAGCACAAACCGGTCGACTTACTTACACTAACTGAAGAACTTAAAAAGCGTGACCAACTCGACGCAGTTGGCGGTTCATCATATTTGACCGAACTTACCAACTACGTACCAACCTCATCGCATGCGCACGCCTACGCCGAGCTCGTGGCCCAAAAGGCCGTTCGTCGTCGCCTTATCAAAGCGAGTGCCGAAATCTCAGAAATGGGATTCGACGAAGAGACGACCACTCAGGAACTACTCGAAAAGGCAGAGGCTGAACTATTCAGCGTATCCGACCAATCACTCAAGCAAGATCTTGTCAGTATCGAAAGCATCCTGACCGAAAGTTTCGACCGCATCGAAGAGCTTCACCGAAACAAGGGCGCGTTGCGTGGTATTCGCACCGGTTACCGTGATCTCGACAATATGACCGCCGGCCTGCAGCGTAGCGACCTTATCATTCTCGCCGCGCGTCCTGCCATGGGTAAGACCACCCTCGTGACAAACCTTGCGTATAACGTTGCGACCATCGCCAAGATGCCCGTACTGTTCTTTAGCCTCGAGATGAGCAAAGAACAACTTGTCGACCGTATGCTCGCTGACGCATCCGGTGTCGACAGCTGGAATATCCGTACCGGTAACTTGAGTGATGAAGACTTTTCTAAGATTTCAGAGGCAATGGGCGAAATGGCCGAAGCGCCGATTTTTATCGATGACACGCCAGGCCTTTCAGTACTCGAAATGCGCACCAAGGCACGCCGCGTCGCTCACGACCAGCCGCTCGGGCTTGTGATCGTCGACTACTTGCAGCTCATGCAAGGGTCGGGCAACCACAACGGCAACCGCGTGCAAGAGGTGAGTGAAATCAGCCGTGGCCTTAAGTTGATCGCACGCGAACTTAACGTTCCACTTATCGCATTGTCACAGTTAAGTCGTAGTGTCGAATCACGCACACCACCGATTCCACAGCTATCCGACCTTCGTGAATCTGGATCGATCGAGCAAGATGCCGACATCGTATCATTCATTTATCGTCCCGCTTATTACGAGCCAGATAACCCTGAAGTTGCCAACATTACTGACCTGATTATCGCCAAGCACCGTAACGGTCCAGTCGGCAAGGTACAACTATATTTCCACCCAGAACGACTCAGGTTCATGTCGCTCGACAAACGTCACGAGTAATACTACACCGTATGCCGAGAGTAGCGTGTTATAATTGATATAACCTATGCAAAAACACGTTACAGATTACGTTCTTTACCGATGGCGATACGCGTTTGGCTATACATTCGCCATCCTACTCATCGGTATACTCTTGACCATCGCCAGCCTCTACGTCCCCGGCGGACTGCGCGAAGCTGAAATGCAATCCAGTATTCAGAGCGGCTCACTTTCAATCGAAAGTATCGAGCCACACATGGTCATCGACCTTCCGTATCACATCATGCAGCGCATCGGGTTCAACCTGTTTGGTATCTCAACCTTCACGATCAAGCTACCGTCAATTATCCTAGGAACTCTGACTTGCGTTGGTGTCTTTTTGCTGACTCGTACGTGGTTCCGTCGTAATGTAGCCATCCTTGCAACCATCCTTGCCGTGACAACCACTCACTTTTTGTTCTTGTCACAAGATGGTACACCAGGAATCATGTATAGCTTTTTAGCAATATGGATTTTATTTACCGCAACCTACGTCACCCGCAATAAGCTATTCGGAACGCTCTGGAAGGTACTGGCTGGCGTGTTCATGGCCACTATACTCTACACGCCGTTTGGCATCTATCTCGTGATCGCCGTCATGACGACAGCGTTCTTCCACCCGCATATCCGCTACATAATCACTCGATTTAATCGACCACGACTCGCGTTAGCTGTGGCACTTGGCCTTATTTCCATCACACCGCTTATCTATGCCTCCATCGTCGATCAAACAACCCTTTTTACGCTCCTCGGTATTCCAACGGGGGATATATCACTCAAGGAGAATGTCGTCAAAACACTTACTGATGTCTTCGGTTTCATGGGAACCTCAAACGATGCAACATTGCGCCCACTCTATTCACTAGGTGTTGTTTTGCTCGCCGCCGTCGGTATGTACAAGCTACTAACCTATAAATACACGGCGCGTAGTTACATCACGCTAACATGGGGCCTGCTGACCGTCCCGCTCATTCTCCTCAACCCAGAACGTATAACTTATATATTCCCACTTGTCATCTTAATGCTGGCGCTTGGTATCGCAACGCTAATCACCGACTGGTATAAATTATTCCCACGTAACCCGTACGCACGAATCGCTGGCTTGATTCCACTCACGATTTTAGTACTCGGCCTCGTGGCGTCGGGCGTTGTACGCTACATGTACAACTACCAGCACAATCCTGAAGTTTTGAGCCACTATTCACATGACTTAAGACTACTTGACGAAGAATTAGGCGAGTCGTACGCGAACCCTAAGTCGACACGAGTCGTGGTGACGAGTAGCGAACTCGGTTTTTATAATCTTGTCGCACACTACGACGAACGTTTTGCGGCATCTACGGATATCGTCAACGCACCCGTCAATGTCATCTATAGCCGTCAGGCGTACATCGCAAATAAACCGGCGGTCGACAAAGTCGACAGGATTATTACCAATTGGCGCGCAACAGATGGTGACCGGTTCTACATCTATAAAACTGCTGCAAAATAACGTATAATATTACAGAGTAATTCACGGAGGAAATTTAGTTATGGCTTTTGATCAAATGAAGATGTTGAATGATCTTCGCAAAGCGCAAAAAGATCTTGCAAAAGAAATCGTCGAAGTAGAGGCAGGCGATGGTGCTGTCATCGTTCAGATTACCGGCGAACTTAAAGTGAAGAGTGTTAAAATCGACCCTGAATACGTCGATCTCGAAGACATTCACGAACTTGAACACTGGATCGAAATCGCTATCCGCGATGGCATGGCGAAGGCACAAGAAATCGCCGCCGAGAAGATGAAGCCGCTCATGGGTGGCCTCGGCAACCTCGGACTATAATAATGTCTCGACTACTGCCTAAAGCGCTACTTAGCGTTATTGATGAACTCGGGCGACTCCCGGGTGTGGGCGCACGTACTGCAGAACGCTACGCGTACTATTTGTTACGCACAGACGACCGTACGGCGCGTAGTTTATCGCAGGCAATCGCAGCACTCCACGAGGGTGTTAAAATATGCCCGGTAACATTTGCGTTAATCGACCCAGACGAAGACGTGTCGCCGCTTTATAGTGATGACGATCGCAACAAAAAGATGATTGCCGTCGTCGAAGAGCCACTTGATATCGTCGCACTTGAGCGTACCGGCCAATACAGCGGGACATACCATGTATTAGGTGGGGCTATTTCACCGATTGATGGTGTCGGCCCTGAGCAATTGCATATCCCCGAACTAATCGAGCGCATCAAAAAGGATGGCGTGGACGAAGTGATTATTGCGACGAACGCAAGCGTAGAAGGTGAGTCTACAGCGCTATTCATTCAACGCCAAATGCAGCAAGCAAAGCTCGATACGAAAGTAAGTCGCTTGGCGCGTGGCATACCGGTTGGCGTCGACCTAGAGTACGCCGATCAGATTACGCTGACGCACGCCCTCGAGGGCCGTCGCACACTTCATTAGTCGTCGCGCACCTCGGTCATCTATTATCATTATGTTATACTGAGACTAATGTTAGACCAAGCAAAAACCCTTATCGAAGCGGCAACGTCGATTGTCGTTATTCAGGCCGAAAACCCCGACGGTGACAGTGTCGGTAGCTCTGTTGCACTCGAAGAAATCTTGAGCGACCTAGGCAAAAAAGTACAGATGTACTGCCCGGTCGATATTCCAAAATATTTACGTTACATCAAAGGCTGGGACCGCGTGCAGTCAGACTTTAACGTGCATGCAGACTTAGCAATCATCGTCGATACCAGTGCCGACGTGCTCATCAGCAAAGTACTTGAGACACCCGGCGTTCGCCATTTCCTCGAATCCCACCCCGTACTCGTACTCGACCATCATATAACCGCATCGACACTCAGCTTCGACCACACACTAGTATCGCAAGATGTCGTTGCGACCGGTGAACTAATTTATAACCTTGCAAGCATGTCGAAGTGGGCTATCAGCCCGCAAGCAGCCGAGAATATGCTTATCGCCATCATGAGCGACAGCCTAGGCCTGACGACGCAAAACACGACTGCCGACACGTTTCAGGTTGCGACCGAGCTCATCCGCCTAGGTGCAAGCAATGCAGCTATCGAAGCTCGTCGCCGTGAGTTCATGAAAAAGTCACCAGAAATACTTGCGTACAAAGGCGAGCTGATTGGCCGTATTGAATATCTGCTCGAAGGTAAACTCGCGCTTGTACATATTCCATGGTCAGACATCGCGGAATACAGTGATCAATACAATCCGAGTATGCTCGTACTCGATGAAATGCGCCTTGTTGAGGGCGTACAGGTCACCTGTGCGATCAAAACCTATCCAGACGGTAAAGTTACCGGTAAGTTACGCTGTAACACGCCCGTCGCAGATGTAATCGCAGGATTCTTCGGTGGCGGCGGTCATGCATACGCTGCAGGCTTTAGGGCTTACGACAGCTACGATGCGATCGTTAAAGAACTCGTTGATGCCACCGATAAAGCAGTGAGGGATTATGACACTAACACTACACAACACACTAACTAAACAAGACGACACTTTTACGCCACTTGTTGATAACAAAGTATCGCTCTACACTTGTGGACCGACCGTTTACGACTACCTACACGTCGGTAACTGGTCCGCATACGTTTACTGGGATATCCTGGTTCGTACATTGATCTCGCAAGGTTATACCGTCGAACGCGTCATGAATATTACCGACGTCGGCCACCTTGTCAGCGACGGTGACGAGGGTGAAGATAAACTCGAAAAAGGCGCGCGCCGAGAAGGCAAGACGGCTTGGGAAATCGCCGAGTTTTATGCCGAGGATTTTGTGACCGGTATGGAGAAGCTTGGCCTCATACCACCCGAACATTTAGTAAAAGCAACCGACTTCATTACCCAACAATTAGAGCTAGTCCGCATCCTTAAAGAAAAGGGCTACACCTACCAGACGACGGATGGGATTTACTTTGATACCAGCAAATTCCCGGCATACGCTAACTTTGCAGGGCTCGACCTACACGCACAGCGCGCCGGTGCACGCGTCGAATTTAATGCCGAAAAACGCAATACAAGCGACTTTGCTTTATGGAAATTTACTCCGGCAGATCAAACGCGCGATATGGAGTGGGAAACACCACATGACCTTATTGACCTACCAGGCGAACAAGTCATCATGGGATTCCCCGGCTGGCACCTTGAATGTTCCGCGATTGCCATGAGTATTCTTGGCCCGACAATCGACATCCACACGGGCGGCATTGATCACATTCCAGTTCATCACACTAACGAGATCGCGCAAAGCGAATCGGCAAGCGATCAGCAATTCGCTAAGTTTTGGTTACATAATAACCACCTCAAAATTGACGGTGGGAAGGTAAGCAAATCACTCGGCAATGGATACACGTTATCCGACTTAGAGGAGCGTGGATACTCGCCTATGGACCTGCGTATGTTCATTTTACAGGGTCAGTACTCGAACGAAGGCAACTTTACCTTTGATAACCTTGAGGCAGCTAAAAACCGCCTAAAAAACTGGCGCGACCACGCAGTATTACGCCACCAGACGCACGACCGCTTAGGCGCCGATAGTAAAAAGACTGACAGCGAAACCGGCAGCGTATCGCTGCTCGCCTCGAGTGGTGCAATCAAAGAAGCCCTCGCCGATAACCTTAATACGCCCGAAGCATTGCGTATCATTGATGAAGCGTTCGGCATGCTTGATGCCCATTCATTAGATGAAATTCATCAACACGGCCTGGTCGAATTCATTCGCACCATCGATGAGCTACTCGGCCTTCAGCTAGAATCATCGACGCCAGACATCGCCGACGATGCGAAGATGGCAATCATCAAACGTGAACGCGCCCGCGAATCAAAAGACTGGGCACAGTCCGACGAGCTCCGTGACGAGCTACTCAAAAAGGGTATCGCTGTTCGCGATACCCCATCTGGTTCGATCTGGACTTACGCCTAAGCTTCGTCGCCCTGAATCTTTTTGACAAGTCGTGCAAGCGGCTTGTCATTTTCTACACGCACACGACGTGAGCGTTCTAGATAATCATCGATTAACACTTTAATACTACCGGCGATAGGAATCGAGATAATACCCCCGGCTATACCGAATACGTACAACCCAATCGTCACTGACACAAGGATGGCAAGTGGCGAAAGCTCAATTCGCTTTGACTGGATAGCAGGTGAGATAAAGTTGTTTTCAAGCTGCTGATACACCATAAAGTATATTGCAAAGATAACACCGGCGGTAATGCTATTGATACCGATGAGAATAGCGATAATGATACCGGCAATCGTGGCACCAAACATAGGGATGAGCGATAGCGTAAATGCAATCGCAATCGTTGGCAATGACAGGTTGGCTGGAACGGCAGGGATAAATAGGCTAATCAGGAACACTGTCGCACCCGCACAAAGTGCACCAATACTCGAAACCGTTAGCTGACCGGTAACATACCCAGATACTACGACGTGCATCTTATTGACGAGTCGCTTGTGGTGCTCCATACGATCAGTGTCGCGGTACACCTTCCATAGACGCTGTAGCCATGTTGGCCCCTCAACGAGCATCAAGAATGTCAGTACCAGTACGAGTAGCGCTGCTGCGAACACAGCCAATGCCGAACCGATACCTGATATAAAGTTACGACCAAAACTTGCTGCCCATTTAGTCGAATCTGCCTGAATCGCTTTAGCGGCTTGATCAATTTGCGGCTGAATGTGGTACTTATCGATGATATTCCCAAGGCCACGCCATTGTTCCGACAATGTCGCAACGGCGGCAGGAGCAGATTCGATAAATTTAGCCGTTTGTTGCACGATTGGCGGAATTACCAAAAATACTACCGCTGCCAAAAAGGCAACGACTGCAACAAAAGCAACCGCGGTACTTAATGTTCGACTACGATCCGGCATGCGCCGAGCAAGTTTGCTCACCGGTCCGTTAAGTGCAAGTGCCAAAAAGAAGGCAGTGCCGATAATAATAAGTGCCGTGCGCGCACTATAAAGGGCTAGGATAGCGAAGGCAAAGCCTATTACTACGAGCCAAAAACGCACGAATGTCCGTGTATCAATTTCTATACGTACTTTCATATATTAAGTATACCCCATCTGGTATAGATGAGGTATTACTTATATTTTATTCGCTCAAAATGCTTGTTATTGCGAGCCGAGTACGGCGATCAATGCCAATAGCACTAATAATGTGCCCGCAAGCGCAGATACGGCGACTGTCATTCGGTTAGGGTAGTAGTCGACTTTCGTCGAAACTGGCGCCTTAGCACGAGCCTTGCGTGATGCTGGCTTTTTTACAGTCTTCTTAGCAACCGTCGTCTTTTTGACGGTAGTCTTTTTAGCAGTAGTTTTCGTTGATGCCTTCTTTACCATAGCTTAAGTCTACAGCACTTAGTTACATATGTCTATTACCGCTCATGCTTTGCTATACTAGAGTGTAATGGACTATCACGCACTATCTACCGAAGAGACTCTCCGCGAGCTAAACGCGACACCTAACGGACTCGCACCGTCGACCGTCCAGGAGCGAATCCAAGAATACGGACTCAATATCTTATCGGTACATACCGAGCCGCTTTGGCGAAAAATAATAGAGCCCTTCCGTTCAGTGTTCATCATCGTTCTCTTCGTTGCCGCCGCCATTAGCCTGTATCATGATGCGATCATCGACGCCATGATCATCACCGCCATCATCATGGTCAGCGCCACTATATATTATGTACAGCGTTTTTCGACGGAACGAATCCTTAGGTCACTGCAAAAAAAGAATAAACTCGAAGCGACTGTCATTAGGCAAGGCGTTCAACTTACCGTCGACTCGACCGGCCTCGTCCCAGGCGATATCATTATTCTCGAAGAAGGCGACAAAGTACCGGCAGATGCCAGGTTGCTCGAAGTACGCTCGTTCAGGGTCGATGAGTCTCAGCTTACCGGTGAATCATTGCCAATAGAAAAGTACGTTGAACCCGTATCCGCAAAGAGCGAGGTCTACGAACGGGGCAACATGGTGTACCAAGGGTCGTTTACAATCGGCGGTATCGCCAAGGCAGTTGTCGTCGCGACGGCTAACAGCACCGAGTTCGGTAGGTTAGCGGCGCTATCTACTGAAGCTAAGTCGACAAGCCCAGTCCAAGAAAAAATCGACACACTTATTACACGCGTTATTATTGGCGTTTCTGCAATCGCTATTGTTACGTTCTTATTGGCACTGTACCGGGGCATCGAATACAGCGAAGCGCTACGCCTTGTCATTGCACTGGCAGTAAGCGCCGTTCCCGAAAGTCTTCCTATCGCAATTTCGGTCATTCTTGCCCTGGGTATGCGACGCATGGCAGCGCGCAAGGCACTAGTCCGTACGATGAGCGCCATAGAGTCAATCGGCACCATCACGACGATCGCTACCGACAAAACGGGTACGTTAACCAAAAATAAGTTAACTGTTCACGAAGTATGGAGCGTTAACGGCAAACTAGCCGAAGCTCACAAAACCCTTGCTCATACTATTATCATGGCCGCATCGAACAAAAGTCACGACCCGTTAGATACGGCGTTTTATGAGTATCGCGAAAAGCACGACATACAGGTCGGCCGCACAGCGCCGATAAGCTCATTTCAATTCGAACATACCGTCGCGATGAGCGGCAACGTATGGCACGCTGGCGAGTTTACGACACTATACGTCAAAGGTGCACCCGAACACGTCATCGAACGCAGTGATCTAACCGAAAACGAACGTGAACGGGCAATTGCACAGCTACACCACATGACCGGGACAGGGTACCGGGTTATCGCTCTCGCACATACGTCAATTAGCAAACCACTTAGTTCACTCGAAGCTCTACCGCGTTCGCATAAGCTAGAGTTTGATGGATTCGTTGCCGTCGCCGACATCTTGCGGGCCGAAGCGAAAGGCGCGATACAAACCGCCCAGCGTGCCGGCATTGTCGTACGCATGGTGACGGGCGATCATTTCGAGACCGCATTCCATATCGGCAAGCAACTAGGCTTAGTAACATCGCGCGACGAAGTATTCGATAGTCGAAGGCTTAGTACGATGAGCGACAAGGACCTCGAAAAAGCAATCGACTCAATTCGCGTTTTCTCGCGCGTCATACCTGAGCAAAAACATCGCCTGTTAACTATTCTTAAAAAGACCAACATCACAGCCATGACAGGTGATGGAGTCAACGACGTGCCCGCACTCACTAACGCACATGTCGGCGTGGCAATGGGCAGCGGTGCTCAAATCGCAAAAGATGCCGGCGACATTATCCTCCTTGATAATAACTTCCGTTCAATAGTTAATGCAGTCCACGAAGGCCGCACCGTCTACGCCAACATTAAACGCATGGTTATGTACCTGCTTTCAACAAACCTCGGTGAAGTACTCGTTACATTTGGGTCACTATTGCTCGGATTGCCGCTACCGCTCGCCGCAGTACAAATCCTTTGGATCAACCTTGCCACCGATACCTGCCTCGTCATTCCGCTTGGTCTCGAACCAGGTGAAAAGCGCAACATGAACGTTCCACCACAGCGTTCCAACGCACCGTTACTGAGCCGCTTTATGCTCTCTCGCACTATCCTGATTGCATCAACCATGGCTGCTGTCACGTTGACTCTATACGCATCGTACATGAGCTACGGCGAAGCCTATGCTCGCACGATCGCATTTAGCGCACTCGTCGTCATGCAGTGGGCAAGCGCATTTGGTGCACGTAGCGATTACGAACCTATCTGGCGACGCATCTTCAAACTAAACCCAGCATTCTACGTAGGGCTCACAGTTGCTATCGGCCTACAAATGCTCGCCCTGTTTGGGCCACTCGGTACGGTTCTTCATGTAAGTCCTGTTGCCCTCGGCGACCTTGCTTATACATCGTTCATCGCGTTTGCAGCGCCGCTCATCGTCATCGAAACCCACAAATGGATTGGTAGGCGATTCTTTAACAAAGGTAGCGTCAATCGCCTTAAAAAGGCCGTTTAACCGCTATTTCTTGTGTCGAGCTTGATAATCTAGCAGTAACCTGACATCCGCCAAGTCTTTTTTGCGGGCAAGGTTATTCTTAGCATCGATAAGTTGATCAATGTTCATAAAGGTCACACCGTCTACATCAAATGCGTCACGTTTCAATTTTTTAAGGTCGCGCCCCATCCACATATGCATCAAGTTGTAACCGTGGCGTGTAAGAATCTTTTTACCGTTGTCCTGAACGTATTCCTTCCAGTGCTTTTCGTCGCGATAGTAACGGTATACTTCGTCACTCACAACAAGGTCTATGTCACTGGTAGTACGCAGATTAAGTACTTCAAGAACTGCGCCACCGATGACGACGTAACTACCGTGCTTAAGGCCAAGATATTTGACCATATCGACGGCTGTGCGCTTATTGCCAGGGTGTGATTTGATCGCAGCATTTAGTGTTGAATAAATATGGTCGGCACCGACAAGGTCTGTCATACCAAATGCGTCAAATTGATCGCGAAGGTTAGGCGACACGTGGGCAAACCCAATTTTTATATTATCGGCACTTAATTGGCGATACAGACGTTTCATATTTTCGACAGCCGTATAGTCGATACTGTCGATTGCTCCGGCATCAACCACGACATAATGTACGGGTTCTTTTGCGTTATCTATCGCGCGCTTTAGTCGGTGCATAAAGTAGGCAACGTTTTCGAAGAATAATGAACCGTCAAAACTATACACCAGTAATCCCGGCGGGTGAGAGCTATGGCGGTGATGACCATCAATACGTTCGCGTGCCCATTCAGATAATTCGCCATCACGTAGTAACACTTGGTCGTGCGGGCGATACTGGCGCCGCAAACGTTCCATCAGCGCAACGATCACTGCGATCAGTAGTCCTTGGCGGACGCCGAACAATGCGACTCCACCGAGCGCAATCATCGCCACAAAAAACTCGGTACGATGAGCGTGCCAGATGTACTGCAATTCACGAACGCGTATCAAATGAATACCAATCATAAAGACGATGGCGGCTAACGCGGCTGATGGCATATATACGAATAAGCCGGTGCCGAACAACAACACGAGCGCAATTAGTAATCCCATGAACACGTTTACCATTTGCGATTTTGCGCCTGCCATATCAGCTGCTAAGCTACGCGGTGGACTACCGTTAATTGCAAAACCATGCGTGAATGCTGAGGCGGCGTTTGCGAAACCAAGTGCTAGCAAGTCTTGGTTGATGCGTGGGTTTTCATCGTGCTGACCAGCCATGCTTGTAATGACCGCGGAACTCTGTGCCAAAATGACCAACGCAATGGCAAGCGCGGCAGGGAATAACGTCACGATCATACCGAGCGTCATCGATGGATGCACTGGGAACGGAATACCCGCTGGCAATTCGCCCACAAGCTTCACGTCAAAGTTGCCGACGTTGAACATAAAGGCAAATAGTGTCGCGAGTACCAATGCGATAAGTTCACCGGGGATGCGCGTCTTACGTGTTAATAGTATTACCCCGACGACTAATATCGATATCGTCAATGTCATACCGTTAATCTGATCAAGATTCTGCGGGATAGACAATACGTGCTGCCAAAGGCTACCCGAAGGCTCTAGCCCGAGCATTTCAGGGAACTTATGAGCGATTAATTGGATACCAACGCCGCCTAAAAATCCGACAAGCACTGGACGAGAAATAAGGTCTGCTAAAAATCCCATCTTTAGAACAGCCATTACTATCAAACAAAATGCCGTCAATAACCCTAGCACAGCTATAGCGACTGGGTAATTATCGGTACCTGCAACAGCAACGAGCCCAGCACCCGATGCGACCAGCGCGGCCGTGGCACTATCGGCACCAACTACCAAACGGCGGGTCGATGCAAAGATGGCAAATACTATCGGAGCGAATAGCGCACTGTATAGACCAGCTTGTAGAGGCAAGCCGACAATTGCGGCAAAACCGAGCGATTCAGGGATCGCTATGGCAGTCACGACGAGTGCGGCAATGAAATCTGTCTTGAAATGTTTGTATTTATAGCCTTTAAAGCTCGATAAAAATAGCTTATGCATGTATATCTAGATACTAGTGATATTTTTCACAGCTGTCAACGGTGTAGACCCCTATACTACATACAACATGAGCAACTTTGTCATCGTCTCGAATCGTTTACCGGTCAGCGTTTCTCGCGTAGAGGGTAAGCTAGTATTTAGTGTGAGTAGTGGTGGGCTAGCAACGGCTATGTCGTCGCTTACTCTAGAAAATCAGGTTTGGATTGGCTGGCCGGGAATAGCTAGCGACGATTTGACCGCAAGTGAAAAAGCGCAGATCACAAAAGAATTACGTAAATATAACTGTTTTCCGGTGCATCTTACATCGCAACAAATCGCGGACTTTTACGAAGGCTACTCCAATGATACGCTGTGGCCGTTATTCCACTACTTCCAGTCGTATGCGCAGTACAGCGATGCATATTGGAACGCTTACCGCGCTGTTAATCGAAAGTATCTGCAGGCGGTTAAAAAACAAGCCGCCCCCGATGCAACGATATGGATTCATGATTATCATTTGATGTTATTGCCGTCGATGGTGCGTAGCGCGTTGCCCGATAGTAAGATCGGGTTCTTTTTACACATTCCGTACCCATCATACGAACTTTATCGGTTGCTGCCCGAACGCAAAGAAATTATTGAGGGCCTACTTGGTGCCGACTTGTTAGGTTTTCATATTTACGATTACGCACGTCACTTTATTAGCAGCTGCAACCACCTGCTAGGAGTGTCGAGCGAACAGGGGATAATCGAATACCAAGGCCGGCGCGTCAAGGTAGACGCATTCCCAATTGGTATAGACTACAAAAAATTCCGCAGCACGGTCGACAGCCCCGAGACCAAACACGAGATGGCATGCCTTGCCGAGCGCTATGGTGACCAAAAAATAATCGTTTCTATCGATAGGCTAGATTATTCAAAGGGTATCCTAAAACGACTCGAAGCATTCGAATTATTTTTGCGCGAACATCCCGAATACCTTAAAAAGGTCACCTTATTAATGGTTGCCGTACCGTCGCGAACCGAAGTCGAAACCTATAAATTGCTGCGCGACTCGATTGAACAAACAGTTAGCCGAATCAATGGTCAATTCGGCACGACAGATTGGATGCCGATATCGTACCAGTTCCAAAACCTACCATTCGAACATATCGTCGCCCTTTATGCCAAAGCCGAAGTCGCTCTCGTCACACCGATACGTGACGGTATGAACCTTGTCGCCAAAGAATACGTAGCTTCAAAACGTAGGCGCACGGGTGTGTTGATCTTGAGCGAAATGGCAGGGGCAGCCAACGAACTCACCGAAGCGTTGCAAGTTAACCCAAATAACGTCACCGCCATCGCGCAGTCCATTTACCAAGCACTTACAATGAAGCGTAAAGAACAAAAGCAACGGCTCGATGCGATGCAGGCACGAATTTCAGAATATACCGTTCAAGAGTGGGGTAGCGACTTTATTACCCAGTTGGAGCGCGTTAGTGACGCCCATCGTGGTGCGATGAAAAAGCGCTTAAAACAGCAAGATATTACCGACATAATAAGTGGGTATTCAAACGCAAAATCGCGCCTTGTTTTGCTCGACTACGACGGCACATTGCACGGATTCAGCACGAGTATCCGCGCTAGCGCAGTGCAACCAAGCATCCGCATTAAGGCTCAGCTGCGACGAATCAGTGAACAAGCGGGAACAACACTTTGTATAATCAGCGGCCGCCCTCGCAAAGTACTCGAAATGTGGTTTGGATCAATGCCGAATATCGTATTGATTGCCGAACATGGCGCTTGGATAAAAACCGAAGGTAAATGGGAACAGAATACCGAGCAATTTGATAAATCGACCATCGTTGATGCGATGAAGCGTTATGCGTCACGGACCGCAGGTTCATTGGTCGAAGAAAAAGACTTTGCCGTCGTTTGGCACTACCGTCGCGTCGCACCAGAGCTAGCATACATCCGTAATAATGACTTACGTCGTGAATTAAAAACACTAACCGACGACTCAAGCCTTGGTGTTTATAATGGCAATAAGATTATCGAGGTCAAACCAAAGTCGATTCATAAGGGCGTCATTGCCACGCAACTTGCAGCAAAACATGACAGCGAATTCATCTTTTGTGCAGGCGACGATTACACCGACGAACACATGTTCAAGGCATTGCCGTCACACGCGCGCACTGTAAAAGTTGGGTACGGCACCACTCATGCCAAGCATCAAGTAGCCAAGCTAGAGCGCATACTTAGTATCATCGAACAGATGAGCAAAACCAAGCCCAATTAAGCCCCGCTAGCAGTGGTCAAGCATGCTTATCTGTGTTATACTTGTCGTTGCACGCTCGTACTGGGATGTGGCCAAGTGGTAAGGCACCAGGTTTTGGTCCTGGCATTCGGGGGTTCGAATCCCTCCATCCCAGCCAAGAAAAAAGACTTAGGTCATTTGACTTAAGTCTTTTTTCTATGTCTTCGGATTGGAGTGATTCGATTCTCCGAATGCGGAGCATGAGGGGGTGAGAAATGCCAGTGGCATTTCGCAAGGCAACCTGCCGGACAAGCTATGCTTGTCGCGCGGAGTTGCGGGGTCGCGGTACGTGACCGAATCCCTCCTCTCTAATCAAATTTATTTCAACTTATGCAATCAAGCATTTCATACAATGGTTTGGCTGGGCCATTCCCGTATGCAGTGCTATAGCACTCATGGTTGTATCGGTATCGTATCCTTGATAAGTTTAAAAGGCTGGAATACCCCAGTGACCCGATCAAAAGGAGAGACAATGTCCTTCAAGTGTCGACTGGCGACGGGCGTCATCGCCCTCTTGGCAGCCTGTGCTCCCGTGCTTGCAGCACCCCAATCTGCGTCGGCGAGTACTCTCGTCAACATGAACCTGGTGTGCCAGCAGAACATGCACAGCACGTCATGGGGAGCGAAGCTCGTCGCCAACAACGTGTACGGCTGGTGATGCTGGAACCGTGCCTACCCCGAGCAGTACTGGCTTGGCCCGTTCTACGGAGCGGACGTGAACTACTACTGCTCAGCCGTGGAAGGCACGAGCTCCTACTACACCAACTACAACGACCCCTACTCGTGGTACTGCTACTGACGTAGGGTCGGGTCAGTCCCTCTGTGAGATACTCACAGAGGGACTACTCATATCACGGATTACGGGCCTTCGTATTCCATGCTATAGTGTCTACATGAAACACTTCGGAACAAAAACACACCATTTTTACACGATTAAAAACCTTGGGTACGCCGTGTATTCAATTACAGTCGTAGGCTTCATATTGCTAATGATTGCCGCGCCAAGTTTGTTTGACATTAAGGCCGCCCTAGTTCCGATGGTTACTTTCCTGCTAGTTGGCTCTCTCTTGTTTAGCCAATCGATAGCTTCTAAAAAATCAAGTAAAGCTGTAATGCTATTAGGCACGGTAGCCCTTGCGGTCATGTTCACATTTATTGCTTTTTTTGTAATAGCGGTAGTAGCGTGGCTGATTGCTGTGTATCATGCAAACATATAAATTATTCTAGACATTTACGAGCTGTTTTGCCTGACTTTTGCAGAATGCAAAACTCCTCAAGCCCAATCAAAGTTCTATATCGTTCTTTATCCCCAGCCAAGAAAAAACGACTCATCATCTGATGGGTCGTTTTTCTTGTTTGCGACGGGATTTGAACCCCTGAATGGGTTTTGCCAGAGCAAAACATTCGGGCGGTTCGGCGTAGCGAAAAAAGAAACTCGTGCTCGCGCGCGTCCCTTTTGAGCGAAGGAGCATAGCGCTATCCCTCCAGCAATAATACTTTGCACATTCACCCCCGCCTGCGCTAAGATAATACTCTATGAGAGAAATTGAAATCAAAGCAAAAGTTAGCGACAAGCAAAGCTTATTAACCGCATTGCAAAATGCGGGCGTCATCCTGTCAGCTCCGATCAAACAGCACGACGTTGTATACGGCCAAAAAGGCATTGCCGATAACGCACCTGGTTCAATTTGGCTACGAATACGCACCGAAAACGATACGAAAAAAATCTTCACGCTAAAGCAGCAACACACGGGTGGACTCGATAGCATCGAACACGAAACAGCAATTACCGACGAAAAGGAACTCGAGACAATTATCAACATTCTAGGCTTTGGGCTACATTCTGATCTTACGAAATACCGCCAAAAGGCAATGTATAACGGTATCGAGCTATGTGTAGACGAGGTGACCGAGCTTGGCGTATTTATCGAAGCCGAAAAACTGACAGACCTCGAAGCGGATGGCGCATCGGTTGTCGAAGAACTTTGGGTAGTTTTAGAAAGCCTTGGCGTAAACCGAGCAGATGAGGTATTTGAGGGCTACGATGTGCTAATGAACAGAAGGCTCGCTGAATCACAGCAAAAATAAGGTAAGCATTACACACCCTTATCCCTATCCTCCTCCAACGCAGGGACCTTCAACCTCTCAAGGCTAAAATGTTTCGCCCATTCAACCGGCGCATCACTTATATACCCAGCAATCACATCTGCTGCAGACATCGCCCAGGCCAAGCCCCACGCTCGATAGCCAGTCACGATATAAATAGAAGGGTGATCTGGGTGGGGGCCAATATACGGCATACGATCATAGGGCATATTATCGCCAGCAAGCCAACGGTACAAAACCTTTTCTACGTCGAACCTTTTATACACATCTTCAATCAATTTTTTGTAATGATCATCCGGGTTATACGAATCTTCATCGTATTCATGGCTTTCGCCGCCGAATATCAACACCTCACCATCGTCATATGGCGCTGTGCGAATAGTACGCAGCGGGTCATCGGTCGTAATGTACATATGCTGCGGATATGCCGAACCTTCTTTGAGCTTCACCGCAAGAGCATAAGACATTTTGGGCCACATCCTACCTTTAAGCATATCGTTGTCCCAAAATGGCTCACCGCTAGCTTGCACGATAGAATTACCGCGAAGCTCGCCCTGGTTTGTCACGATTACGTGCGGCTCACCAGTGCGTATGTTCGTCGCCTCTGTATTTTCGTATATCACTCCACCATTAGCAACAAACTGCTCTGTCAGCGCTAGCAAGAATTTCCGCGGGTGGAACTGCGCTTGGTCGCTAAACTTTATCGCCGCTTTAACGGGAAAAGGGAGCTCGATAGTCGTTTCGAAACTCGCGGGGAGCCCCAGTTCTAATGCCGCAACGACCTCAGCCTTAATGGCCTCGAACTTTTGATCTTCGTTAGTGAATACATAGGCACTACGCCGCGAAAAGTCGCAATCAATCGCAAGCTCCTCGCTTAATTGCTCTATTTCATCGATGCCATTCTGGTTAGCATCGGCGAATGCTTGTGCCGCATCTTTACCATGACGTTTAATCAAATAGTCATAAATTAGATAATGTTGTGATGTTAGCTTGGCTGTTGATCCGCCAGTCGTCCAATCTACGATACGACGCTTTTCGATAAGTGCGACGGTAAGTCCGTTAAGCAGTAACTTATAGGCAGTCACGATACCAGTTATGCCACCGCCCACGACGATGACATCGTACACGGTTTGATCATTGTTAAGCTCCGGATAATGTGTTTGTTTGGTTGTTCCTACCCATAGTGATACATCTTCACCTAGTAATTCATCAACCATATAACGTCCTCCGTTTATGTACTTCTTATTATACGCCTATACAATCTAGTATGACGTCATACGTAAGTAGGGGTGGGATATAAAATTAGTTTGGAATGGCAAATTCTTCGTTCGGGCATGTCGTAAGGATTTGTACGAACGTATCATGTTCGGCCTGCGTGACACGAAGGTTGTATTTATCTTTAACGATTACTTGCTGCGCGGCAAACTCGCAAAGAAAATCCTTTTTAGGTGGCTCCCAAGTCGCTATGTCGCCGTCGCTTTTTTCATTATTCATTTCACCTTTGACGGCTCGCAAATTCACTGGGTCGTTAGCAAAATCAACTCGATTCTGGTAGGCTGCTTTTGTATCTGACCTAAATTCAGGTGGGCTCATCTGCCATGCGTTACTTCGAGAAACTACGTGGTCGATTTGTACGTCACCACTGTTTTCGCCACGTTCAAAAGGCACCACTTCGCCACTGTAAGGGTCGACTAGCGTGCCCGTCAGTACCTCGCAGGTCACTGAATTAAGCGTTATACCGTCTAGGTCACGTATAAGAATAACATCGCGCGTGTCGCAACCGTCTTTTTGACGCCAGCTACCGAACTGTTCAGGGGAATAACCGGTCTTTGGCGCGCGACCTGTTATGGCAAGGCTACCCAGGCTCCGCAGTACTTGTTCGGTCGTAACACGGACCGTTTCTTTTTCGAAGTCGATCGATGGCGCTTCAGTTTGGGCTGCTACTGGAGCCTCGACTGCCGCGACACACGCGGATGCACCAAAGTTAATCGCACAAGCCGCGACGATAGCAGTTAGTTTATTACGACGATTGTACCGAGAAGTAGGAGGGAATTCGCTCATAGATAATCATTATATCGCATAATAAATTGCTTTGACATTAAGGTACATGCCGTGCTATACCATAAGCATAAGGAACGTTGAAAGTCTTTTTAAAGTAACATGTCGCAAATCGGCCACACCCTCAATCACGCATCGAAGCGTAACTCAAAATTCTCGAGTGGCTTCACAATCGTTGAATTACTAGTCGTAATTGTAGTCTTAGGAATCCTAGCGGGGCTGATCCTCGTTAGTTATCTTGGAATCAAGAACCGCGCCGATACCGTTGCTATCCAGTCGGATTCTACAAACAATGCAAATGTGCTTAAAGGCTATCAGGCTGTTCACGCAACATATCCTACAGCACTTGATGTCAGCTATTGCCCGTCAGCGCCAACGGTTGACTCTAACTTTTGCTTGAAGTTTACGGGCGGGAATAGTATGTCGTACTATTCAGGCACAGCAGATACGTTTGATCTTCGAATAACTCGCGACTCTTCGTCACCAATAACGTACCAGATTACCGAGTCAACTGGTCCAGTATCATACGTTGCTGCAACTGGCCCACCAAGCTCAGCACCAGTACACCTAGGATTTACTGCGGACTATAAGTGGAGATTCCAGGTGAATAATACCGGCGCACCTATCACTGCGGTTCATTGGTATATATTCGTGCCTGCCTCGTGCCCTAATAACTTCACGACCGTACTTCCTGCGCCAGTATCCAGTGGAATTATTGAGGTCGAGCGAACGGGAATGTTCAGCGGATGTACGGGATACCTAGGTGACGTAACATGGCACTTTTGGTTTTCGAATAGCTATGGCAACGGCCCCGAGGGCACTTACGACGAGTTCTGGGACGTTTAGTATCGCTCCTGATATTCAAAATTCCCTCAGTTAACTTAAGTCGGAAGTTACTAAACTGATGCGGGTAAGCTACGGGCTGCAATTGATACTGTCGGTATAGTGACGCCAACTGTGAGTAATAACGGCAAATGGTCCGACACATCCACATCCTCGACAGCAAAGTCATAGCGTAACGAGTCGTCGTCCTGCACAAAAGCATAATCGGCGAATAGCTGCTTATTATTCGGATACTTGCGCCATGCTATTTCGTTGCGAGTAGTTGGTATGTTAAATTCATCAATCAGATTTTTGTAGCCGTTTTGTGCGAACATCTCAATCGATAACGTATTAGGCAATAAATTGAAGTCGCCGACTATTACATTCATACAATCATTCGCTGTAGTCGATTTGATGATTGCTTGCGATTGCGCTATTCGCACTGGCGTATCAAGCTTATGCCCTGGTCGGGGATGGCCGTGTACGTTAACGACTGATACATAAGCTTCTGGTGCAATTTCAATCGTGCTAATTAGCGCTAATCCTGCACCAGCAAGATTCGCGAGGACCGTCTTCGTCTCGTTGACTGCGTAATCTCGACGCACATACGTCGCAAGACTAAAGAATTCCACGCCGGCATCCTTTTCGGCATCGGATGCGGTATATTTTGACAACAATAAAGCATCTAGAAGCGGGCGTGCTGCACCATCAGCCTCCTGAAAACAAAAAACGGGCACAGAGTCCATCTTACTTTTAACGTATACAAGGAGGTCGTCTAACAACATGCCATGGCCGATGTTGATTGACAGAATAGAGAGGTCTTTTTGCATAACGATTCTCTATTAGTATACATGAGCGCTTTCAGATTTTTTATAGTTCACTAAAAAAGGTAGGCGTGTTGATAATTTTACATTTTTGTGATATAATTAATATAGCTAGATTATCTTAGGGAACTCCTGTAGCGCATTTGTATTCTTATCTGACTTAGCCTCAACATTTAACGAGGAGTTCTTATGATTTCATTTGTATGGCCACCAGGTGAGCCGATGCTCGCTGGTACCGGCGGTTCTGAAACCTATACCGCAGGTCACGTTCGCGAGCTACTTCGCCGGGGCATTGATGCACAAGTTGTTACAATCGGGCACGGTACTAAAGACGGGCGTCAAGATTTTACCGACATTCCATTTGTCGCTTTCGATAATGCGAGCGCTATTAGCGACCTGCCGGGTACTGTAGTTTTTGTTAACAAAGCATATCCCGTGTCAACAAAAAACAAAGCGACTATTATTTTTCACTGTTCTATACCAAAAACTTCGGATCACGAAAAATATCTCGCACACGCTGCCGGTAAAACAATCATTGCTACAAGCGTTTATAGCGGGCAACAGTGGGCGCTATACTTAGGTATTCCAAATAGCAAAATTAATATCGTGTTACCCTTTGCAGACCCGATTTTTAGTAATGTTAAACGCCCTAAGCCAGCAAAAAAGGTGCGGATACTATTCGCCGGTCGTCTGCACCCCGAAAAGGGAATCTACACCATCCTCGAAATGATGCACCAAAAAGACACGCAAAACAAAGACTTCAGCGTCACTATCGTTGAGGCAGGATTGCACGTCGAAGTTGGTAGGGAAATATCCCGAATACTTAAGAATTATCCATACGCAAAATTAATACCTGCGCAAAAATCGGTAATGTCGATGGCTCAACTGCTCGCCAGGAGCGACATACTCTTGATGCCGTCCGTCTTTGCCGAACCATTTGGAATGCTCTCTATCGAAGCTCAACATGCGGGCTGTCGTGTGATTGCAAGCAACATCGGCGGATTACCCGAAACAAACTGCGGTTTATTAACACTCGTATCGCCACGTAGTCCCGTAGCACTGCTAACAGGCATCAAACAGGCAATCGCATTGGGTTCAGCAGCCAAAAAGGAACGTGACGACGCAATTGAAAAATTCGCTCTCGATGAATCTGTTGACGATCTGCTACAAGTACTAAATATTCACGCATAAACAACAATCCATCTACAATCATTGTCGTTAATCACACAACGGAGTATTATAGAGATATCTAACTAGAGGAGATGGACTATGGAAGCAGTGCGTAAACTCGAATCAACTATGGCAGAGTGGTACGCTAAAGCACCACACCTACCAAAAAATGGCCAGGACTGGATTGCTAAAAACGTATGGTGGCTCGTAATGATCGGTGCAATACTAGGTGCGTTTGCTGTGATTTCAATCTTATGGGTCACTGTTGTCGGCGTAGTAATGTTGACCGGTTTTGGCGGCCTCGCAGGCGCGGCACTCGGCGGACTAGCATTAGTCATGGCTATCGTTACGCTAGCTTTCACTGCCATGTGGGTAGTACTTGCTGGCATGGCTGTAAAGCCACTACGCGCGGGTGAAAAGAAGGGATGGGATCTACTATTCATCTCTCTACTACTTAATGCAGTCGTCGTGGCGATTACGTTCATCTTTTCCGTCGATGTCGGCGGTTTACTAAGTGGCGTCATCGGGCTAGCGCTCGGTGGATACGTATTATTCGAAGTTCGTAAGCACTTTGCAGGTGCTAGGGCTACAAATAAAAAAGCCAGCAAAACGCCAACCGCTACTACGGCGCATGCATAAACAATAGAAATTAGGGGTTTAGTATGGGTAAAAATGATACAAAAGTAAAGGTCATCAACGACCATGGACCAATGGGATTTATTATGTTTGTTGCGTATATTGGCGCAGCAATTTATTTCGTGCAGCAGGCAGCAGGCTTTTGGGCGGTGATTTTGGCTTTGCTTAAAGCAGCGGTTTGGCCCGCATATGTCATGTATCACGTCTTAGGTTTACTTGGCGTATAAGCTGACCCAAAAAAGTGAAAGGGGCGTAGCTCTCGTAAGAGTTACGCCCCGTTTCATCACCGATTAGCGGCCGATTTGACAGCCGTCCCGACACCGTTCGTGGTAGCCAGTGTCGCACTGAGTGCAACGGTCGTTGTCGCAGCAGGGTCGCTGTTCATGCACAGCGCTCTCCACTGGCGTGAAGGTCAATCGTTCGTAACCGATGTATTGCCGAATCGGCCTTCCGGCCTTAGCGACATACGCCTTCTTGAACTGCATGGCCAAGAAGTCACGTGACGACTGTGCGTCACGGCCGTGGCCCCTTGCGGCTTCGATCTTCGCGGTGATGACATCGAGTCGGATCACACCGGGCAAGCCGGCACACCTGACATCGAACTTACTGTTTGGCTGCTTCCAATGAGAAGTCAACCATACCACCCCCTTCAGGGCATTGTTGGATTTCTATAAGCAAAGCCTGCTAATAGATAATTATATTATAACACAAAAACAATGCAATATCAATATGTTTAGCTAGTTCTAATCTGTTAGCGACGATCAGTTAATGTGAATAGCTCGACCCACTGTTCGAGCTTCATCTGCGACGGCTTGATATCTGCTGGCAAGCCAATTGCAGTCCGTGGAGTCTTTGCGAACTTTTTTGGGTCCGAAAAACAATCTTCAATAAGCTGGCGGTATGCCGGCATACGATCTTGCGGAATAAGTGGTTCGGGCCTAAGTAACAGCTCAACCATCACCGTATCCACATTAGGGTGGGGCCAAAAATCTTTACGGTCTAACCGCTTGCGTATACGCACCGTAAAGCGCGGCCCAATCATCATACCAATTTGCCCGGTAAACTGATCGGTATTCGAGCGTAGTTTATTTGCAAATTGTTTTTGAACGATCAAGTAAATAGCACCTGGTGGATTGTCGGCTTCGGTAAGCCGGCGCACAATCGGGGAACTTAGGTGAAAAGGAATATTAGCAAAAATCTTATAGGGACCGCCCGGCAACGGCATTGTCAAAAAATCACCTTGGTACACCGTTATGTTGTCGTACTTTTGCAAATTCTCACGTAACTTTTCTACCATGCGCGGCTCGTACTCAATCGCGACCACCGATTTGCATCGACTAGCGAGTACCGATGAAATAACGCCACTACCAGCACCAATGTCATACACTACGTCATTCTTGCCAATCGAAGAATGCCCGACGAGCTCTTTGATAAGCTGCGGGCTACGCAAGAAATATTGTGAATAATGGGCAAGTCGCTTCATAGATAAGTGACTTCATTATACTACAGGGAAGTCACTCTAGGCTTGCTGCAGCGTTTCGACCTCTTTGTTGCCAGTTATAACCTCATTCGTTGGTATAATTCTAACGCGCCTACGGTGTTCGTCTGGGAGGCCGGTTAACAGCAAGTAGCCTTGCCAATAGTCAACGCCAACCTCGAGCTCTAGATGCAGATGATCAGAAAAATGAGGTTCGTCTTGCACTTCGAGAATGCGGTATTTGCCCACCGACAGCACGCAGTCTGCTTTGTGCTGCTTGTGTGACGAAACGAGAATTTCGCCTAATCCAGCAAGCTCGACCCATGCGTACGCATCGACATCCAAGTAGAGAATCTTGGTATTACCCTTAGTTTCGATAAGCTTATAGTCGCCGGTTCGGTACAAGTCAATCATGGCTCAGCTCCTTGATTTATACCTTTATAGTAACGAGTTGCCACCGGTGCGGCAGTAACATTTTTCACTAATGCGTGACAACGCCAGCCACGTCGTCGTATACTATATCCATGCACAAAAGCAAAAGCGGTTTTACAGTTATCGAACTCCTCGTCGCGCTCGTCATTATCGCCGTTCTTGCTACGATTCTTATTGGGGCGTACCGTGGAGCGCAAGATCGTGCCAAAGATACACAGACCCTGAATGCAGTCAATCAGTGGACAAAGGTTTTGCAGCAATACAAGGTACGCAACGGGACATTCCCGACCGTTTCAAGTTGCTTAGGTAAAGACTACTATTACAATATCGATGAGTCATCGGCAACAACAGGGACGGGCCAATGTCGTCAGGATAATGCAACCACTGGGATACTGACCAACGCCACTTTTTATAGCCAGATATCTAAATACCTGACGGGCAATCCAACCCCTGCCATGACGACCTCTGCCAACAGCACGACATCGTGGTATCGTGGCGCCTACTACTACATTGACGGAGCAAATTCGCGCATCGATTTTGCACTGACCAAATCAGCAGGCACGTGCCCAGCAACCACCAGTGGCTTAACGCTCAACACAGGCGCCAATACGACAGATGGTGACCTGATTTGCACCTACATCCTAGGCCAAACGGCTGGATACTAATGATGAATTAGTTTTGGTAATTGCTTGGCGAAAGCAATGAACTTTTCGAGTTCAAGGGTAGAGGGAACACTCTTAACTAGGCGATGCGCATCGTTGTATTCGACGATATCATCGTAGAGAGTATCTGGATTACGATAGGCAAGCTTTGGAACAGTCGTCACTCCAACCTGGCGTAATAATTCGGCTATTTCGCTACCGACACCTGGCACGCGCATCAAGTCGGCGCTGTGTACGAGTTCTTGTATAGTGTCGATGGAGAGATGCGTTTCATCTGCAAGATGCATCCGCGAGGTCGATGTCGCCCCGACTTCAAGTAGTTGTTCCGTGGTGCGAACCCCGGCTTCGGTTAACGCGTCTGCGTAGCCCCTGTTGGTTTCCACAATGTCTTTAATACTCGCCATTATGACTCCGTTCCCACGATCTATGCACGTGTATATTATTATACTCTCGTGTAGTACTTTTAACTATGCCTTGGATGGTCTATACTAAGCATTAGCATGAATAACCACGAAAAACACTCTATGGGCCAATATTTGCGTGCTGTAAACTATCTCACAGCCGCACAAATCTTTTTAACAGACAACTTTATGATGACGAGGGACGTCAAACACGATGACGTGAAGTCGCGCTTACTCGGTCACTGGGGCAGTGGTCCTGGCATCAATTTCGCTTACGCGCACCTGTCACGTTTTGCTAAAAAATACGATCAAGATATGATGTTCGTCCTTGGCCCAGGCCATGGATTCCCAGCTCTTCAAGCCAACCTATTCTTAGAAGGTACGTTAAGTCACTTCGACCCGACCCTTCAAATGAACCTCGACGGAATCGCACGTTTGTGCCGTCAATTTAGCTGGCCATATGGCTACCCGAGTCATTCCAACCCTGAAACGCCTGGCGTCATCCTAGAAGGCGGCGAGCTCGGCTACGCGCTTAGCACCAGCTACGGTGCCGTGATGGACAATCCAGAACTAATGGTCGCGTGTCTTGTTGGCGACGGCGAGGCCGAAACCGGCCCGACAGCCGGAGCTTGGCACCTAAACAAGCTTATTAATCCACGTAAAGACGGTGTTGTTTTGCCAATTCTACACCTAAATGGATACAAGATTTCCGCACCAACTATTTTTGGACGCATGAGCAATTATGAACTTATGGCACTCTTCAGCGGCTACGGCTACGAACCACGTATCGTTGATACCACAGTCGAAGACACGAACCCGCACGACGTCATGGCCGAAGCTCTTGATTGGGCCCACAACGTCATCCAAGAAGTTCGCTCCAGCCAGGATACCGTCGCGCCACGCATGCCGATGATTATCATGCGCACCGCCAAGGGATGGACGGGAGTCAAAGAACTTAACGGTGAAAAAATCGAAGGTAACTGCCTGGCTCACCAAGTTGTCTTAATGGACGCAAAAACTGACGCCGGTCAACTTAAATTACTTAATGAATGGTTACAAAGCTACAAGTTCAGCGAACTCTTTACTGGGGAAAAGGGGTTCGGCGACTTTATTCACGATATCATTCCTGAAAATCTTGAAAAACGAATCGGCATGACCAAACATGCGCGCGGCGGGCCTGAAGTCTACCAACCGCTACACCTGCCACCAGTCGAAAAATTCATGGAAGACGCGCACGTACCAGGCACTATGGGCTCAAGTAGCATGCGCCGTACCGGCCTGTACCTAGAAGAAGTGTTCCGCCTAAATGCCGATAGTAAAAACTTCCGCCTTATGTCACCAGACGAAACCTACTCAAACAAGCTCGACGATGTGTTCAAGGCAGTCAGCCGCTCGTGGCAATGGCCAATCTTTAGCTGGGACAAAGACCTTAGCCAGGACGGTCGTGTAATGGAAATGCTGTCAGAGCACAATATGCAAGGCTTAATGCAGGGCTACGTACTAACCGGCCGCCACGCAATGTTCGCTAGCTACGAAGCATTCTTGCAGATTGTCGGCAGCATGGTCGACCAATACGCTAAGTTCCTTACTCAAAGTCGTGGCGTCGAATGGCGAGGTACTATCCCGTCTATCAACTACATCCTCACAAGTAGTGGATGGCGCCAGGATCACAACGGGTTCAGCCACCAGAACCCTGGGTTCATAGATGACATTCTGCGTCGTCAAAGCAACTTTAGTGACGTCTACTTCCCAGCAGACGGCAATAGCACGCTCGTCGTCCTCGAAAAGATGCTCACCAGTGTACGCCAAATTAATGCACTTGTTGCAGGCAAGACCGTCGAGCCACGCTGGCTCGGTCCCGAACTAGCACGTAAACAAATCGAGGCAGGCCTGATGATCTGGGACTTCGCAAGCGACGACAATCCAGACATTGTCATGGCCGCGGCAGGCGACTACCCGGTCAAAGAAACGATGGCAGCTATCGACATTATCAAGACTGAACGCCCAGAAGTTCGCGTGCGTTGCGTCAACGTGTCGAGCCTTACGACGACCGGCTTCGGTACGATCAGTAACACTGCCAACCAGCAGATGTTCGATCATATTTTTACCGATAACAAGCCTGTTATCTTCAACTTCCATGGCTACCCACAAACCATCAAGTCAATCTTGTTCAACTATGCCCACGATAGCACCCGCTTTGATATTCGCGGCTACATGGAAATTGGCTCAACAACAACTCCGTTTGATATGCACGTCCGCAACCTTACAAGCCGCTACCAATTAGCAATGGGTGCATTCAAGCAACTTGGCCACGATGGCGTAATACCGTTCGAAGAAGCTGAGCACTTAGCTGCAAAATACCAAGCAAAGATTGATGCCAACACCGAATACATCAAAAAGAATGGTATCGACATACCAGATATCGACGCGTGGACATGGCCAGCCCGTTAACAAATGGCTTGCTACTCGTAGCAAATCCCGGGAGTGCTTCGCGGAAGTATGCTTTATATGACGCCGACCTTACGTTGCGTGCGCAACTACACTTTGAACTGACAGACGACGTGCTGATGTGTACGCTGCACGTCAGCGACGAGTCACACCAAATACCGCTCGATTTTGAATCGCTACAGCAGTCGGCGGCACACTTGGTCTCGATATTGCAATCCGAACGTATCATCGAACAAGGCGAGCATATCGCGCTGATTGGCCTACGCGTCGTCGCACCAAGTGCTTACTTTATGCACGACCATGTCATTACCGACGAAGTCGTCGCCAAGCTAGAAGAAGTCCACGACTTAGCGCCATTACATATCAGCGCCACGCTCGACGAACTCAAATTATTACGCGCCGCGTTCAACGACGCGACGATTGTCGGTGTTTCGGATAGCGCGTTCCATGCCACAAAACCAAACTACGCCTGGAACTACGGCATCGACATTCATGATGCCGATCGTTTTGATATCAAACGCTTTGGCTATCACGGATTATCAGTCGAAGCGGCTGTCGATCATTTATGGAACGCTGGTAAGTTAGCGCCTAAAGTTATCGTTTGCCACCTAGGCAGCGGATCATCGGTTACTGGCGTATTCCATGGCCGCAGCATCGACACTACCATGGGCTTCACACCACTCGAAGGTGTAATTATGGCGACTCGTAGCGGTTCGATTGACGCCGGTGCAGTGCGCGCCCTCAAGCGAGCTATGAACATGGATGACGACCAGATAGAAGAATATCTGCATACCAAAGGCGGCCTTATGGGGCTTGGCGGCTCTAACGACCTGCGCGCTCTTATTGATCGCGAAGCAGCAGGCGATCACTTTGCGCACCTGGCTCTCTCGACACTTATTCATAGTTTACATAAAGCCATCGGCGAAATGCTTGTCTCGCTCAATGGTGCAGACATACTAGTCTTTACCGGGACGATAGGTGAGCGTTCTGCTTATTTGCGCAGACGCATCGTTGCGCACCTAGAATTTACCGACTTTATCCTAGACGGCGTAACCAATGACGAATGCATCGCGCCTCTTAAAATGCACCGCATCAGTCAACCGGCAAAATCTCGCCCAATTTTCGTTATCCCTACAGATGAATCATTAGAAATTGCTAAACATGCGAAGAACGCAGTTAAATAAGATACAATTATACTAATCACAATAAACGGAATAACGACATGTCCAACCCGTACACCTGGCTCCACGACTTAGTAGGGAATCACAATAACCATTCGCTCGCCGAACAACACGAAGCAAACCTTGCCAAAGCACGTCACCAATACGGTCGATTTAAGCGTACAGTCCGTGTGCTCGGCCCGGGCGTCGTGACAGGTGCTGCAGACGATGACCCATCGGGAATCGCCACCTACTCGCAGGCTGGTGCAATCCACGGCTACGGCTTGCTGTGGCTATTCCCGGTCATGTTCCCATTGCTACTCGCAGTTCAAGAATCCTGTGCGCGCATCGGGGCAGTCACGGGTGACGGATTAGCGGCACTTCTTAAAAAGCATTACAGTCGCAAGGTACTATTTTCGGCCGTCGCACTAGTAGTAGTTGCCAATACGGTAAACATCGGGGCAGACCTTGCCGCGATGGCAGCAGCAACGCAATTACTCATACCAGCCGCGCCGTTTACAGGCTTGGCAATCTTTTTTGCAGTCATAACCGTCGTTATGCAAATCACCGTACCGTACAAGCAATACGCTAATATCCTTAAGTGGCTCGCAATCGTCTTATTCGCGTACCCTATAACCGCGTTCTTGGTCGGCCAGCCGTGGGGCGAAGTACTGGCCCGCACACTTATCCCTCAATTTGAATTTAGCAAAGAAACGATCTACATCATTGTCGGTATCTTAGGAACGACAATCTCACCGTACCTATTCTTTTGGAATACATCCGAAGTCGTAGAAGGAGAGGTCGAGTCGCATCGCATCAAATCTTCGTCAGGCACCGGCGTTCCACGTATTAGCAAACAGTTTATCAAAGACATCCGCCTTGATAATATCGTCGGTATGGGCCTAGCCGCTGTCTCTGCATGGTTTATCGTCGTCGCTTGTGCGTCGGTTTTAAATGCTAATGGCATTACCGAAATCAATACTGCTGCCGATGCCGCATCGGCGCTCGAACCTCTTGTTGACGGCTTCCCGCACGCCGGCTTGATAGCTAAGTTGCTCTTCTCGGTAGGTATCATCGGCGTCGGTTTACTGGCGGTACCGGTACTTGCTGGCTCATCATCATATGCCATCAGCGAAGCAATCGGAATAAAAGAGGGCTACTACCGCAAGTTCAAAAAAGCTCACGGATTTTACGGTATCATCGCTCTTGCGACTCTCGCTGGCCTAACGATTAACTTCATGAACATCGACCCGATTCAAGCATTAATCTTTACCGCGGTGTTCAATGCAGTCGCGAGCGTTCCGCTATTATGGATGATCTTCAGGGTAGGCAATAACGCAGAAATCATGGGTAGTTATAAGAACGGTACGTGGAGTAATCTAGGAGTCGTCACGGCCTTTGCCCTAATGTTCATCGCGTCCGGTTTCTTGTTCTACTCTCTTATCCCGTAAGATGTTACAATATAGGAATGGCTTTCAAGCAATATCCTATTCAAACTGTAACTCTCGACCGCATGATTGGCGGCGGCCAAGCGATTGGCACCCTCGAATCTGGCCAAAAAGCCATGGTATGGAATGGCCTACCTGGCGAAACCGTCGAATTCGAAATCACAAAAAAGAAATCTCATTTTGTTGAAGGCGTCGTAACGAACGTCCTTACAGCATCCAAGGAGCGCGTCGAACCAATCGATGCCGGCAGTTATCTATCCACGAGCCCGTGGCAGATGATGACATTCGAAGCAGAACAACACTACAAAGCGGCGCTCATCGAAGAAGCGTTCGAGCTGCATGACATCGTTTTACCCGAGGCCATCGAAATATACACCGATGGCAAAACGACAAACTACCGCAACAAAGTAGAATTCAGCTGGTACAGCGACACCGACGCTAGTACTGGTGTCGAAACGCTAGATCTAGCGTTCTTTAGGCGCGGTAGCAAAGGCAAAATCACCCTTGATTCGTTCAGCCTGCTACCTGATTCAATGATGACTTTGGCGCTCGAAATCAGAGACCTACTACACAGCAAGGGTATTTCTGCACGGTCACTTAAAACGCTACTTATTCGCTGCGACCAAGAAGGTAACTGCGTGTGGCAACTCTACACTAAGGCCCACACGACAAAATTCATCACCAAAAACGAAGCCTCTAAACTGACTGCGCAAGGTGGAGAGGTAATCTATTCTGACCCGCGCAGCCCAGCAAGCCGTATCACTAAACGAATGAGCGCCTACGGCGACATCGTTCTAAGCGACGCCATCCTTGATGTGCCATTCCGCTACGCTACAGAAGGATTCTTCCAGGTAAACATCCCTGTCTACGAACAGGCACTTAAAGATATGCGCGAATGGGTCGAAGACAAGCCAGTCGTCGACTTATACAGCGGCGTCGGGACCATCGGTCTGACAATCGGCGGCACGCACGTTACCCTCGTCGAGGTCAACGAAGACGCGGTTCGCGAAATGCGCCAAAATATCACGACTCTCGGCCGCGAAGGCACAGCAACTGCAGTACTCGCACCAAGCGAAAAAGCGCTAGATTACATCACCAGCGATGCATGTATCATCATCGACCCGCCGCGCGCCGGCTTGCACGCAGATGTCGTTGCAAAACTCCTCGAAGCTGGCCCATCCCGAATTATCTACCTGAGCTGCAACCCTGCCACTCAAGCACGTGACGTCGCGTTACTCGCTGAAGGCTACGGTGTCCGCGCTCACAAGGGCTACAACTTCTTCCCACGCACACCACACATCGAACACCTTGTCATCCTCGATAAAAAGTAGTTCGACGCCCTTATAGTGCCTGTGCTAAAATGAACGCATGAACCACGCAACCCGCAAAGGCTTTACGATCGTTGAAATAGCGATTGTTATTGCTATTATCAGCGTATTGCTGACAATCACCATGGTTGTATTTAGCACCGTACAGGCGCAATCTCGCGATAGCGATAGAAGAGCGGATACGGTAGCGATAAAAACAGCGCTCGATCGATACTTTGTTGCGAATGGTGAGTACCCCAACATCTGTCCAGGCGGACCAAACTCAGGATGCAGTGTTAGCTATTTAGTCACACCACTCGCACCCTACACAACAAATTTGCCAATTACCGATGCTACGGGCAACGCCTACAATTATGTGCGCGCACCAGCGTATGACTCCTACGCCCTACGTATCCCGCTCGAAGCATCGCCAATCTGCAAGACCGGTATTAAGGTAGATGCAGCATGGTGGGGCACCGGCGTACCAACGTGCTCTAACCTTTAGCTTGTCTTGATGCGACGGTAAGCAAACTTAGCCGCGATTCGCCAGCCACCACGAGCGTCGCTGTCTGCCTGATAAATAATCCCATCTTTGACTTCGCTGATTGCGAGCAAAGCAGGACTATACGGCGCTAACGTGCGATAAAAAATGATGTCTTCAGGCTGAACATCGCGTCGACCAGGGAATACATCTCTGAATTTATCTTTACCAATATCATCAAAATAATTAGGCCTACCTTTGGGCGGGAAGTATGTCTCGACTTTAAGCCCCATGCGCGCCGCAAGTTTTTTAACGTCGCCCAGCAGCAGTTTAGTCGGCCCATCAATATAACAGTACAGCTGCTTCTTTTTTGTCAGGAACACAGTAGCGCGACCAGAGCGGCTTATTTCGACATTACGAACGATTACCATGTCTACTTCAAGAGGCACACCAAACCTATCTTTGATCGAGCGTTCAAGCGCGAAATCATCAAATAAGTCACCGGTATTCATAACGTAAATTATACCACATCCAGATCATTTTGTATCTGTTAGTCAAATGTGCGCGTATTTCGTGAAAGTCAGCACGTCAGCTACAATAGAAAAGTGAATACATTCGAAGCACGCTACAAAAAACTCAATCAACATCAACGCGCAGCAGTCGACACGATCGATGGACCGCTCCTCGTTATCGCTGGCCCGGGCACAGGTAAGACCGAGTTGTTGAGTATGCGCGCCGCAAATATCTTGCGTAAAACCGATACACTACCCGAAAATATTTTATGTCTTACCTTTACCGACAGTGGCGCCAACGCCATGCGCGAACGCTTAAGTGGCGTCATCGGCCCTGATGCATATAAAGTCGCTATTCATACGTTTCACAGTTTTGGCACAGAAGTTATTAATCAGAATAATCAGTATTTTTACCAAGGCGCTAGCTTTAAGCCAGCCGACGAGCTGAGTAGCTACGAGCTGCTAACCAGTATTTTTGACGAGCTCGACTATGCCAATCCGCTCGCAGGTAAAATGAATGGTGAATACACTCACTTAGGCGACGCGATGAGCGCCATCAGCGAGCTAAAAAAGAGCGGTCTGACAAGTGATGAGCTACTCGCAATAATCGACTCGAACGACGAGGTGCTCGATAGCGTCGAAAAAGATTTATCGGCACTTTTTGCCGGTAGAATGAACACGACAATGCTATCAACGTTCGTACCGCTAGCAGAGCGTATCGCTACCTTACCGCGACGAGAGTTGCCGGGTGGTATCACGCCGCTAGCCAACGCACTCGCACTGAGCATGGCGCACGCCTTCGATTCAGCTAGCGCGATTAACAAAACAACGCCACTCACCGCATGGCGAAACGAATGGCTCGAAAAAGATGTGCATGGCAACTTCGTATTTAAAGACCGCAAACGGCACAGCAAATTACGCGCGATTGCGCATGTCTACTTCGTCTACTTATCGCGCATGGAACAAGCTCGTTTGTATGACTACGACGATATGATTCTTAACGTCGTGCATGGCATGGAAACACAACCCGACTTGCGCTTTAACTTGCAAGAAAAGTTCCATTACATAATGGTTGATGAGTTCCAGGACACCAACCTCGCGCAACTTCGGATCCTCTTTAACCTAACCGACAACCCAGCTAACGAGGGGCGCCCAAATGTTATGGCAGTCGGTGACGACGATCAGGCAATTTATAGCTTTCAGGGTGCTGACGTCAATAACATTCACCGTTTTCGTGAACAATATACCAACACCGCGCTGATTACGCTGAAAGACAATTACCGATCGACAGCTCCGATTATTCAGCACGCACGCGAAGTCATCGTACAAGGTGAAGGAAGGCTCGAGACAACGATTGACGAGCTCGACAAATCACTAACGACACACCTAGATGTAGATACGTCTGTTGAACTGTGCGAATTGCCATCACTATCAGAAGAACGTTCATGGATTGCCAGCCAGGTGCGTGCGCGTATCGACGCTGGCACAGACCCGGCATCGATTGCGATCTTGGCGCGCCGTCACAACGAACTAATCGAACTATTACCATACCTTTACCATCAAGGCGTCATGGTCAATTACGAGCGCCGCGACAACGTCCTCGATATACCAGTCATTAAAGCCCTCGAACTACTTGCTTCGATTGTCGTCGCTCTGCACGAACGCAAGCACGATGTCGTCGACAGCAAGCTACCAGAACTATTGTCTCATCCAGCATTCAGCTACAGTCCAGAATCTATTTGGCGATTAAGCTTACAGGGCTACCGCAACCATATGACATGGCTCGAAGCTATGGCGAGCGCGCCCGAATTTGTTCCGCTGCACACCTGGATTATATCGCTTGCGCAGCGTGTACCAAATGATACGCTCGAATCGTTCATCGACACACTGCTTGGTGTCCCGAGCGATGCCGAAACATCCGCGTATATTTCGCCACTGTACGGGCACTACTTTTCAACAGCGATTTTAGAAGACGAACCCGATGCTTACTTGGCGACACTCGAAGGCCTGCGTACCATCAGGTCTAAACTGCGCGAATATCACCCAAACGAAACGCTCGCAATTGCAGATTTCATTGAGTTCATACGTATGCATAGGCAGATGGGCAGCGCTATCACGAGCGTTCGCCGCAAAAGTGACACGCTCAGTGGCGCAGTCAACCTGATGACCGCGCATAAATCGAAAGGTCTTGAATTTGACGTCGTTTATATTATGGGCAGTATTGACTCGGCATGGGGTGAACGTGTTCGTAGTCGTAGCCGCTTAATTAGTTACCCAGCAAATTTACCAATCGCGCCAGCAGGCAATACCTACGACGAACGTTTGCGTCTATTCTTTGTAGCGATGACGCGCGCTAAAACGCACCTAGCAATGAGTTACGCATCGCACGACGACAACGGCAAAGGTTCGTTACGGGCGAGCTTTTTAGTGGGAACAACCCTCACCGAAACAAACATTCATCCAACCTCGTCTATTGAGCGCCTCACTGAACAAGCTGAGTTATCATGGCACGATACCGTCACGCGCAATCCTACCAAATCAATGCTCGACTTGCTCACACCGCAACTCGAAAACTACAAACTATCCGCAACGCACTTAAATAATTTTATCGATATAACCCGGGGTGGCCCGCAAACCTTCTTGATTAATAACTTGCTTCGATTCCCGCAAGCCAAAAGTGCGAGTGCAAGTTACGGTACTGCAATCCACGCTACGCTACAGCGCGCCCACAATCATCTAACTGCGACTCAGCAATTACGACCAGTCGAAGATGTATTAGGTGATTTTGAAACGGAGCTTGCTAATCAGCACTTATCAGCCGATGATCACGCGCTGTACTTAAAAAAGGGCTCCGAGACGCTGACAGTGTTTTTGAAAGAAAAATATGCAACCTTCACAACCACCCAAAAAACCGAACTTGGTTTTGGCGGGCAGAGTGTTGTAGTAGAAGGCGCTCGCTTAACAGGATCGCTTGATCTTGTAGATATTGCCGACAGCAAAATCACCGTCACCGACTATAAAACCGGTAAGCCAAGTCGCGACTGGAAGGGTAGCGGGCAAGACTACGAAAAGGTAAAGCTGCATAAATACCGCCAACAACTCATGTTTTATCAATTACTTACAGGCAACTCGCGTGATTACGCAAAGTATGAATTTGCAGGTGGCGTGCTGCAATTTGTCGAACCAGACAAGCAGGGCAACATTTGCGCACTCGAAGCGACATTTACTGACGAAGAGTTGACCGAATTTAAAAAACTCCTAAAAGCCGTTTGGCACTGCATAACGACACTCGAGCTACCGGCCATCGATGAGTTCGACGCCACCTACAAAGGCGTGCTAGCTTTTGAAGCATCCTTGATTGACAAGTACGGAGAATAGTTCTATTATAATAAGTGACTCGCCCGAGTCAACATAACTTCACAATTAGAAGGTGGTGGGTTGCCGTGGCTCACGGTGGAAACGAAGGCGCTCAGCGTCAGCGTGCGTACGACCAATACAAGCAAGCTGAGCGCACCGGCGTCAAGGGCAAGGATCTCGCCGACCTCAAGGCTCAGCTCGATGCAGCAGTGGCCCGTGAGAACTCGGCCAAGGGCACACCTGGACAGCGACGCTACTAGCGTCGTCCACAAACCCCAGTGAAAGGGCGAGATTCCTCTAGAGAATCTCTGTGGTGTTGATTGGCAGACCCCCCTCGGCCATGATACGACCACATAGCCCCGGCAGGACAAGCAATGTTCCTGCCGGGGCTGCCCTCGGGCAGTCAAACCACCCGTCTCCTTTAATTAGGAGGCGGGTTTACCCATATTATGAGATAATAGATATAATGAATTCATTTTGGAACCAGCTACCAAAGCCCTTTTTTATCCTTGCACCCATGGAGGCGGTGACCGACGTGGTATTTCGTCATGTCGTTACAAAGGCTCAACGCCCAGACGTATATTTTACTGAATTTACAAATGCCACCGGTTGGATGCACGCTGGCGACAAGGCAATCGGCGGACGATTGGTTAAAACTGATGACGAACAATACATCGTCGCTCAGCTGTGGGGCAGCGATCCTGCAGCCATGGAACAACTCTCTCGTTACTGCAAAGAGCTCGGCTACGATGGCATCGACCTAAACATGGGCTGTCCTGACGCAAGTGCGGTAAAAGCTGGTGGCGGGGCAGGCATGATCCGCACGCCAGAGCGTGCCTACGAGATGATTCAGGCCGCAAAGCAATCTGGACTACCCGTTAGCGTTAAAACCCGCCTAGGCTATTCACGTGTCGACGAGTGGAGTGAATGGCTAGGTGGCATCCTACAACAAGACGTTGCCGTACTTACTATTCATTTACGTACTAAAAAAGAAATGAGCAAAGTACCTGCGCACTTTGAACTTATAGATGACATTAAAGCACTACGCGATGAAATCGCACCCAATACGTTACTCGTAATCAACGGCGACGTTCGCGACCGCGCTCATGGTCTAGAATTTGTCAAAAAGCACGGCGTCGATGGCGTCATGATAGGGCGAGGAATCTTCACTAATCCGTTCGCTTTCGCCGACGAATCTGCGCTAGCTCCATTAGGCGGTGAGGAGCGCAAAGCACAACTACTCGACCTATTGCTCGCCCACCTGGATTTATACGACAAATACGCCCACATGACGAACCGTCCGTTCGAAACACTCAAACGATTCTTTAAGATTTACATCCGCGACTTCGACGGAGCAAGTGAATTGCGTGACCAATTGATGCACACAAAAAGCACGAATGAAGTCCGCGAAGTAGTTAAGGCTATTCAGGCAAACGAATAAGCAGTTGCTGTGAACCGTCAGTCAATGCCATTAACGTGGCAATGGTAATCATGACGCGCGCCGTCACGAATCGCTGGCGATCAATATCCTGAGATGGGAGTGGGAACAGCGTTTCTGATAGTTGCTTCGAGCGCCACAAGTCATAACCAAATGCCTGCAAACCATCGTGTTCAGCCGAGAACCGGTTCGACGACATCGTCGTGTTTGGAACGAGGTTAACAATTACCAAGGCTTCTTGATGCATGCCTTCCAGCACCGATACGCTACCAGGTGATTTTTGCTCTAATAAATCGATGATACTTTGGTGCGCCGCAAAATAATCTGATACTCGGCTTTTTAGCACAAGCCCAGCTCCCAATACGCGCAAATAATGATCACGATCGAACATACCGTCTAACAGCGTTCTTGCAAGGCGTTTATGATCATCGACAAGTTCTGGGTCAATCATGCACTCCAATGTTTGCACGATACCGTCAATCGCACCGCACCCAACGCCATTAACGCTAGAATCATCACGGTGACCACCAGGGGCTAAACCAATCCTGATATATGACTCGATCATACTCTCTGCGTCTTTGACGAACGTTCCGCGAGTTAAATCGTCGCGATCAACACCTAAGCGATATGCCAATGCCGCGCCAGGCGCACCGCCAGGAACTTGCGCACCGAGGTTTGATTCGTTCAATTTTGGGTCATTGCGGCCATCGATACAGCGCGTCCGAGTTTCGGGCTTTGACTCGACATAGTAATCGTTTAACGTTTCGCTCAGCGCCACGACATCAATATCAACACCTTGTGCAGATACCTTACCGGGCCATTGTTTATCAGATAAACGGCCTAAATTGATAATACGAATAGGGGATACTTCTTCAGTAGGGTTGTCCATAACATAATCCTTTTTAGCGTCGACGTTTGCGGCGGTGAAGGTCTGCGACCTTAAGGCGAACCGCGTGACGGTCAACAAGTTGGTGTGCTTTTTCAAGTTCAATTTGATCAGTCGCTTCATCGCGCATTTTCATCGCACGCTCAAGTGCCGATTTAGTTTCAGACTCAACGATATCTTCGCCGTGGTCAGCTTCGTCAACAAGGATCTTTACGTGGTCCCCACTAATTTGGACGACACCGCCGCTAATCGCAAAGTACTCTAATTGCTCGTCACTGTGCGTTTTGTCGCGCCGTACTGCAATAACTCCAGGAACCGCTACGGTGATAAGAGCTTCGTGGCCAGGGAATACAGCAATCTCACCATCTGCAGTAGGAATGATGGCTTCATAGATTTTTTCGTTCACCTTGCTGCCGGCGAGCGTAATTAGTTCGAAATTCATATACTCTTATAGTAGCAAAAATCCCCTCGATTGACGAGGGGCAGAGAACGTTAGACTCCGAGAACGGAGCGGACACACAGTTGCCTGCGCGCCGCTCCGTCATACTCAGACGGTCTGATAGCGGATGAGCCAGTAGACCATGAGCGCCACGAGGGCAATCATCACGATGAGGATGGTAATCAAACAACCGAGGCCGTTTGTACTCATGTACTGCTTCGTTTCGGCGTTCAGTTCGAATCGATCGCGCTCATCCTCTGTCAAGTCAGGGTCGTATTGCGGACTGAAAGCCCGCATTCGTGTCAAGACCGTGATCAGAATGCCCGCCGTAGTCAATACCGCGACCACATAGACACCGTCCCACCTTGCGATCAAGTAGGCGATGAGTGCGCAAGCGACAACGATAAGTGCGACCCAGATGTGGCCATCAAAATCGCGCTTCGCACCGTCGTTGTAATACATCACTCGGTTACGAGTTGTTCGCTTCATAGCGTACCTTCTTTCAAGTTGCGTCGTTAGGAACCTAACTTCTCTCATTTCGTTATATCATAAATAAAACAATCCGTCAATTTGACGGATTGTTTTATACACAACTATGTATTAGTCTTTCATTTCAGAAAGTGGGCCTGGAGCCATGTAGAACCAGTTTTCTGGCTTGTCATCGTACTTACCAGCAAGGATGTCTTTGACGTCCTTAACAGTATCGGCTACCTTGATGTATACACCAGGGTTGCCGGTAAACTGCGTAGCCACAAAGAATGGCTGAGCCAAGAATCGCTGCAAACGACGAGCACGGTTAACGGTCTGTTTTTGATCGTCAGAAAGCTCTTCCATACCAAGAATCGCGATGATGTCTTGCAGCTCTTTATATTGCTGCAATACACGCTGTGCTTCGCGGGCTGTTTGATAGTGTTCTTCGCCAACGACTTCAGGGTCGAGAATCGTCGAGCTTGAGTCGAGCGGGTCAACCGCAGGGTAAATACCGATTTCGGTCAAACCACGGTTAAGCACGATTGTTGAGTCAAGGTGAGCGAATGTCGTCGCTGGCGCTGGGTCAGTAAGGTCGTCGGCAGGGACATAGACAGCTTGAACCGATGTAATCGAACCTTTTTTAGTAGACGTAATACGCTCTTGCAAGGCACCCATTTCTTGCTGAAGGTTCGGCTGGTAACCAACCGCGCTTGGCAAGCGACCAAGTAGTGCTGAGACCTCGGCACCGGCCTGCGTAAAGCGGAAGATGTTGTCGACGAACAACAAGACATCTTTACCTTCGTCGCGGAAGGCTTCGGCCATAGCAAGGCCAGACAATGCAACGCGAAGGCGGGCCCCAGGTGGTTCATTCATCTGACCGAAGACAAGAGATGTCTTGTCCAAGACGCCAGCTTCTTTCATTTCGTAGTAAAGGTCGTTACCTTCACGGGTACGTTCACCAACACCGGCAAACACTGAGTTACCACTGTGGAATTTAGCGATATTGTTAATAAGTTCCTGAATAAGAACGGTCTTACCGACACCAGCACCACCGAATAGTCCAACTTTACCACCTTTGGCCATCGGAGCAATGAGGTCGATGACCTTAATACCAGTTTCGAGGATTTCGGTCTTGTTAGTCTGTTCAGAAAGAGCAGGTGGTTCACGGTGAATACTCGCCGTTTTGCCCTTAGGCGCAGGTAAACCGTCGATTGGTTCACCAACGACATTAAACATACGGCCTTGAGTTTCTTTACCAACGGGTACGTTAATCGGGCTACCAGTCGCTGTGACCGCCTGGCCGCGCTTAAGGCCTTCAGTGCTCTGCAATGCAACTGCACGAATAGTGTGTTCGTCTAAGTGCTGTGCGACTTCGAGCGTAATAGTACGTCCGCCATGTTCAACATGGAGCGCGTCATAAATGGCTGGCACTTTACTGTCAGCGAACTCGACGTCGACCACGACACCAACGATTTGGATGATTGTTCCTGTGTCTTTACTCATCGTTCTCTCCTTTAAATTTCTGTAATTCATTGTGACTATTGTTCGCGTGTGTGATGTTCATTATTTCATCGACTCCACACCTGCCGTGATTTCGCTCAGCTCTTGGGTAATTGCCCCCTGGCGAGCCTTGTTCATTTCTAGCGTCAGGTCATCTACCAGGTCATTTGCGTTATCGGTCGCGTTCTTCATGGCAAGCATACGCATACTGTGTTCGCTAGCGCGTGCATCGAGCAGCGTCTGATATAGCCTCGAACCAACGAGTCGGTACGTGGTTGCATCGAGCACTTCTTTGATGCTTGGCTCAAACTTCGCCTCGCTCACATCACTCGAGACCTCTGTCTTAGTGAACCCGGCTGGCAATAGCCGGACGGTTTCGGCAGTTTGCGTGATACTGCTAATGAACTTTGTAAACACGACATCGACAGCGTCGACTTCTTGGCGCTCGTACATACCGATTGCCGCATTAAGAATAGCGTGGAACTGCTGGCCTTCAGGACGATCGCTCATGTCTTCGTATATACCGACAACCTGAGTAGCTTTTAACCGCGTAACAAATTGCGCTGCCTTGCGGCCGACTGCGATTGTGTGATTAGTCACATGCTTGTGATCATCGTCGCGCAATGCGTTCAAGTATTGCTTAACGACGTTGGTGTTATATGCACCCGCCAAGCCTTTATCAGCAGCGACGACAATAAGTAGTCGAGACTTAACCTTACGCGTAACGAACAACGGGTGCTCGTCGGTTTCACCAAGGCTGGCAAAGTAGGTAAGCAGTTCATTTGCCGCACGCGCATATGGCGCAGAACCCTTGGTAGAGTCTTGTGCACGTCGCATCTTGCTTGCGGCGACCATTTGCATAGCTTTAGTAATCTGCTTGGTCGATTTAACCGAGCGGATACGCGATTTGAGCTGTTGAGTACTAGCCATACGGCCTAGCCCTCAAATCCCTTTGCAGTAGATTTTGCAACCTTAGCGATAGTTTTGCCGACTTCTGAATCACTTTCAAGCTTATCTGAACCTTTGTTCAGGTCGCGCATCATCTCTTTGTGATCAGTCCATAAGCGGGTGAGTAGCGCTTTTTGTGCATCTTTGATCTTGCTTGCTGCAACGTGATCGAACAGGCCTTCGCTAACGGCGAAGATGCTGGATACTTGTTCCCAAATACTCATCGGCTGGTATTGCGGTTGTTTAAGTAGCTCAGTCAACCGTTGGCCGCGCTCGATTTGTGCCTTGGTTGCTTCATCAAGGTCGCTACCGAATTGCGCAAAGCTCGCAAGTTCACGGAACTGGCTAAGACCAAGCTTTAGGTGGCCAGACACGCTTTTGACGGTCTTGGTTTGTGCAGCACCACCAACACGAGACACCGAAAGACCGGCGCTAATTGCTGGGCGGATACCTTGGTAGAACAAGTCAGTTTCCATAAAGATCTGGCCGTCGGTGATAGAAATCACGTTGGTAGGAATGTATGCAGAAATGTCACCGGCTTGCGTTTCGATGATAGGCAATGCGGTCAATGAACCCCCGCCAAGGTCGTCACTTAGCTTTGATGAACGTTCCAAAAGGCGAGAGTGTAGGTAGAACACGTCACCAGGGAACGCTTCGCGGCCTGGTGGACGGCGAAGGAGCAATGACATTTGACGATAAGCAACGGCGTGCTTTGTAAGGTCGTCATAAATCATCAATGCGTGCTGGCTGTTGTCGCGGAAGTATTCACCCATAGCAGTACCTGAGTAAGGCGCGAGGTAAAGCAACGACGCAGGGTCAGAAGGACCAGTTGCGACGATGATAGTTTGGTCCATTACGCCTTCTTGCTTTAGTCGTTCAACAAGGCGAGCAATCTTGCTCAGCTTTTGACCAATAGCAACATAGACGTTTACGACGCCAGTTTGCTGACGAGCCTGGTTGATCATCGTGTCGATGGCAATAGCAGTCTTACCAGTCTGACGGTCAC
>DJVK01000015.1:58557-58781 GCA_002441145.1 Candidatus Saccharibacteria bacterium UBA6258
CAACGGCACCCATTTGCTTCGTCTTGATAACTGGGCCGCCATCGAGTGGCTGGCCAAGCGGATTAACCACGCGGCCGAGTAGCTCTGGGCCAACCGGAACTTCGAGTACGACACCTTTTAGGCGAACCGAGTCACCAGCAGCAACGTTCTTGTCGCTGCCAAGCAATACGGCACCGATCTCATCTTCCATGAGGTTCAATGCAAACGCTTCAATAATTCCATTC
>DJVK01000010.1:0-7365 GCA_002441145.1 Candidatus Saccharibacteria bacterium UBA6258
TAAAGAACAAAGAAAAAGCCATGAGTGTCCTGCGCGCCCGTCTGCTGCAGCAAAAAATTGACGAAGAATCAGCCCGTGCGACAGCTGAACGTCGCTCGTTGATCGGTAGCGGTGACCGTTCCGAAAAAATTCGCACCTACAACTTCCCACAAGACCGCATTACCGACCACCGCATAGGTTACAGCCGCAGCAATATACCTGCCGCGATGAATGGTAACATCGACGACTTAATCGAGCATCTCCAAGCCTATGAACGAGAAATCGCAGCCCAAAACGCAAGCAATTAAAACCTGGGTTCGCGATGCCGCGGAACAACTTGCTTCTGCCGGCATTACTTCTGCCTTACTTGATGCTGAAATTATTCTTGCCCACACGCTACGCAGGTCACGCACCTACCTTCACGCACACGGCGAAGATGACATTTCTCCAAGAGAGCTTGATATAGCCAACGCGCGGCTCGACCTTCGGCTCGATCGAACGCCCGTCGCCTACATCATCGGCCACAAAGAATTCTACGGCCGCCAGTTCAAAGTTACACCGTCGACGCTCATTCCCCGTCCTGAATCTGAAGTGTTGATTACGCTCCTCGGCACCTACATCGCCCCTGACGCCGCACGTCTTGTCGACGTCGGCACCGGTACTGGTTGCCTTGGTATTACGGCGAAGTTAGAATTCCCACAACTCACCGTTACGCTGACAGACGTCAGCCGCCATGCCCTAAAAGTCGCCACTGCGAATGCTGAAGCCCACCGCGCAGAGGTTGTCATTCAACAAAGTGACTTACTCGAATCTGTCGCAGGGATGATTGACTACTGTATCGCCAACCTGCCTTACGTCGACCAAAGCTGGGAGCGGTCGCCCGAAACTAATCACGAACCCAAACTCGCGCTATTTGCCGACGATGAAGGCCTTGCGCTCATCTATCGGCTCATCAATCAGGCGACAACAAAGATCACGCCTGGCGGCTTGCTACTTCTCGAAGCCGACCCGTGTCAACACGACCGCATCACTACGTACGCTAGTACTCACGGATTTACGCCGATAGAAACGACGGACTATATCGTCATGCTGCGCAAAACTTAGCTATTAAAGGTTCCGAGCGTGACTTTTATTTCACGTTCTTTGCCATCGCGTAATAACGTAACCGTTACCGTATCGCCAGGTGCATACTCGCCAATCAAACTTGATACGCTCCCCTGTGCACCGACAGTAAGGCCATTGATTTTAATAACAATGTCTTTTTCTTTAATGCCTGCTTTTTCAGCTGGACTACCGGGGCGTACCGCTGGAGATGCCTCGCTACCAACGACATAGGCGCCTTGTTTGACTGATAAATTATACTTCATGGCCACGTCTGCGGTAATTTGCGCATAGGTCAACCCAAGGTATGAACGCTGCACACCCTTGCCAGCAAGGACTGATTTTAGCGCACCTTTTGTCGCGTTAATTGGGATCGCAAAACCGATTCCCTCTGCATCTGCTGCAACGGCGGTATTGAGGCCGATAACCTGACCTGATCGGTTTAGCAGTGGGCCACCCGAGTTGCCCGGATTGATTGCTGCGTCAGTTTGAAGCAAGTCGGTTAGTAGTTCGGTACTTTGTGTCGTGCCATCACTCGCGGCCACAGGGCGCCCTTTGCCCGAAATAATACCACTCGTTACGGTGTTCTGGTATTGACCAAGCGAGTTACCGATGGCAATGATACCTTGCCCTACCCGCACGGTCGAAGAATCACCAAGAGTCGCTGGCGAAAGATTTGTCACTCCAGCGATTTTTAAATACGCGACATCATTTAATGGATCTGTGCCTACGACGGCGACATCTGTATACGACGTTCCATCGGACAATATGATTTCTAATTTATTCGCACCGGTGATAACATGCTTGTTGGTTAAGATATACCCATCCTTACTCACGATAACGCCTGTTCCGGCCGCTTCGCGTTCAGCGAGTCCAAAGATTGATTGCGTCGTGACGTTCGTCACGATCGATACGACACTTGGCGAGACCTTGTCGACGACATTCGCGATAACGCTCTCTTCATCCGTCGTTAACTTGTTGCCGTCATCTTTAGAAACAGTGCGCTCAGTCACGGTAGAAGTGTTACCATTATTCTGAATGAACCAATACACGCCCATACTGGCGCCGCCGATTACGATACCGGCCACTAGTACCAAAAGTACGATGACAAATCTTCGCAGTCGATTAATCAGACCTTTTTGTGGCATTTTACTATCTGGCATAATTACTACCCTCCTCTTTATGAATATAAACTAAAGCGCGTCACTGCCGTTGATAAGGGCAAGGACATACACCGAAATCATAATACTGACGGTCAGCATTACTGGCATCAGGATGTCGGCCTTCCGAACGACACCATGCTTATGATAACTGGCGTACGACCGCTCCGCGACAAAACAGAATAATGTTACGAACAAGGCAAGCTGCGAAAACTTTACTAAACCAAATCCGGGCAACGGATACGCAATTAACCAGTGATAGCCGATCCACCCTAGTTCCGCAAACAATAATCCGGTTATCAAGCTGTAGATTTCGGTCATCGGCTCATCATATGACCCAACTACATGCCGCGCTACGACATAGCCGAATATCCACATGACTGCTACAAAGAATACGACGTCCCATGAATATGACACCATAGAGAGTGCCGTAATACCGAGGAAGACTGCTGCAGCGGCCTGAACAGCCACAAGCGAGCGTTTTGATCGTGGCTTGATGAACAGCAGCCATATCGTATAGAGAACGGTAAGGCCAACCTGCAGCCACAAGTAGCCACTGGCGCCATACAGTAATATGACCATGCTGACGCCAACGATAATATCAACCATATTGGCAACTAGGTTCGCAAACCAAAATCGAGGTCGAACAGCGAATATACGCCACTTGCTTAACAATACGACGCCGAATGCAAGCCACGGCGACTGAACGGCAAGAACGATAATCAATAATGTAATTGCCATCGCTACGTTGAGTGCGATATAGGCCGACTCACTAAGTCGTGAACGTCGTTTATGAGCTTTCAAAAAATCCATGATTACCTTACATTATATCATTTTATTCGGTTTGAGTGTCGGCTTGCCCGACAACGATGACAAAATCAATCTCAAGCCCAACGCCGAACTGTTCAACACCTGTTATCGGTGCGGCACCGTAGAGCTTCGTCAGCTTTGCTCGAGTCGCAGGATTACTCGTGGCATCGCGCTGGTAAACAACGCGGCGCGGATAATCACCCTCTGGGGCATTATCGATATCGATAATCGTTAATCCCATCGCAGATAGCTTATCAGCAGCCAGCTGTGCGGCACCTGTGACGCCACTACCGTTTAAGACAACGATACTGGCGCCCTCTTTAGATGCTGGGTCGGCGATAATTTGCTTACGAATGTACGACGCGATTCCCATATAATCATAAATTCCATCGATCGGACGCACGATGCTGATGCCGTTCAAATTACCAGTAGTGAGCACCGGCTCTTCTTCGTCGACAAGGCTGATTGACGTAATCGACGATGCTTGCACTTCGGTTGCAATCGTCATCAAAGTGCGGATTTCATTCGTTGCAAAGTTCGTATTCAGGTTGCTCCCCATCGCGTCAATCAGACCAGAAACCTTAGCGGGGTTTGCGAGCGTACCAGCGCTTAGTGCTTTATCGCGCAGAGCGACAATCACCTTCTGTTGGTTCTTCTCACGGTCAAAGTTGCCGCCAGGCAATCCATATCCACCCTGTGCGTTACGAGCACGCATGAATGCAAGCGCGTGTTCACCATCCATCTGAGCGACTTCACCGTTCGCGTACTTAACGTAGTAACATTTGTAATTACATTTCCAGTCAAAGTTGCGGTCTAGGATACCGCGAGGATCGCTACTTTCAACTTTAACGCTGATTCCACCTACAGCATCGACCGATTCACGTACGACGGTGTAATTAACATGCACTTGGTACTGTATATCGAGCCCGGTAACTTGGCCGACTTTCTTAGCGAGCGCAACAGCTCCAGCCTCTTTTTCGTCACCATTATCGGAAAAACAGCCGTATAGTTCATTAATCTTGCCTTCGTATCCAGAGTTACACGCCGTACCGTACTTGACCCATAGGTCACGGGGAATACTCACCATGAATGCGTCTTTTTTATCTTGGTCAACACTCAGCACCATAATAGAGTCGGTCAAAAAAGCGCCCGGGTGGTCGCCGCCTTCGTCATCTTCTGAGGTACCAAAAATAAGAATATTGCTACGACCGCTGGCATCTTCTTTAAGCGGCGTTGACTGAATTAGTCCAAAAATATCACCCTTAAATACAGAGTTACTTGCGAGTAGTGTCTTGATCCCTATCCACCCGCCAAGCAGTACACCCAAAACAAGTAGCGCAAGAATGATGCGCTTAATCAGCTTACGGCGACTAGGATGGAATCCGCCACGCGTTCGTGGCGTCGAAGCGATGGGTCTATTCGAGTCAATTTCACGCAACGATTCATCGACATCAGAGCGCGACAGCCCCTGTTCGCGCGTGAGCCCATATTGCGATGGGGCAAGCGCGTTTGTCGTGGCGACTTCGGTGTTATTTGTCGCAGGCGCACGGCGTCGCTGCAGGCCAACGGCATTGACTGGTGACTGCGAAATCCGACGATTAGGCAAATGATGCTCCCCGATTCTACCCGGTGAGCGTCGAGGAATNNCTGATGGTTTGTTTGCCATAAACTCTCACTATCATAACGGATTTAGGCTGATAATGGAACCTGTGACGCTTACGTTTTTGTTTTTAATTATGCCCTGTTTACTGTATAGTAAATGTGATGGAAGCCAGCTTTCTTACCCGTCATCCACATATCAAGGATATCTTGAATTTTTTCGTATTCATCATGCTCGTCATGATTGGCACAATCGTAATCAACACATTCATTTTTCGTAGTTTTAGCGTCCAGGGGCACAGCATGGACACGACCTTAAGCGATGGCGACCGACTCATTGTTAATCGCATCCCTATCACTGCCGCTCAGGTTCAAAATCAGTCCTACGTGCCAGACCGAGGCGACATTATCGTATTCAAGAATCCTCGTTTCGTCGAAGGTGCCTTTGATGAATACATCGTGAAGCGCGTCATCGCGTTTCCTGGCGAGCGCGTCACCGTCAACGACGGCACGCTTACCGTATATAACGACGAACACCCGAATGGCTACCAGCCGGATATCGACTGGCGTAAAGACGGCGTCGGACCACAAACACCTACAAGCGGGTTCGTGGACACTATCGTTACCGAAGATACGCTGTTCGTCAGCGGTGACAATCGCATCGATAATAATTCGTACGATTCACGCAGCGGGCTCGGCCTTATCCCCTACTATGACGTAGTCGGACNNTCACTCAATTCGATTTTTTCTAAGCGCCGTACATTACGGTTCAAGTAATTTTGCGATACGACGGAATTCGTCTTCAGTCTTGAACTTGATGACAATCTGACCAGCGCCACGTGAATTTGCGCGTACCTGAACTGGCGCAGCAAAGCGCTTTTCAAACCGTGCTGTTTCGGTTTTGTAGCGAGTCGTATCTACGGTTCGGACTTTTTCTTCGGCGGTGGTGGCAGCAGACTGCTTTAGCGAACCGATATATTGTTCAATCGTACGCGAACTCCACTCCTCTTTTAGGATGCGTGGCAAAATACGTTCAATGAGATCTTCGTCAAGGTTGACGAGCGGTCGAGCCTGACCTTCTCGCAAGCGGCCATCGGCTAACGCCTGACGCACTGCATCTGGCAAGCGTAGCAAGCGAAGCGTGTTGCTAATCGCACTCACTGATTTGCCGCCCACACGGTGACCGATCTGGTCTAGTGTCAGGTTAAACTGATCGCGAAGCTTCAAATAGGCAGTTGCGGTTTCAAGCACGTTAAGATCTCGGCGCTGCAAGTTTTCAATCAATGACAATTCCAATTTGTGCTGATTAGAAAGCGTGCGAATAAGTGCAGGAATTTTGTCGAGGCCAGCTTTTTTAGCCGCCCGATAGCGCCGCTCACCAGCAACAATCATAAACTTACCTTCATGAGGCGTTACGACGATAGGTTGCAAGATGCCGTGCTCGCGGATTGAATCGCTCAGCTCGTTGAGTGCTAGCTCATCAAAAGTACGGCGCGGCTGATCAGGGTCGGCAGAAATATCGGTCAATTTGATATGACGAAGATCACTTACCCTTTCATCTTGTGCAGCAGTCGGATCGAACTCCTCGTCAAGCAGTTCCGTAGGGATGAGAGAGTCGAAACCTCGACCTAAACCTTTTTTAACCGACACGTTCGAGTACCTCCTTGGCTACAGATTTATATGCACGCGCGCCCTTGCTAAATCGATCATAGGCGCCAATTGGCAAACCATGACTTGGAGCTTCGGCTAACCGCACGTTACGTGGAATCGTATGCTTAAATATTTTCGCTGGGAAGTGTTTCGTGATTTCAGCCAATACCTGGCCAGACAGCGATGTGCGACCATCTACCATCGTCGGCAAGACGCCGATAAGATCAAGAGTCGGGTTCATGCTCTTGCGAACGAGCTTCATCGTCTCAAGCAGCTGTCCTAGGCCCTCAAGGGCATAAAACTCAGCCTGCACTGGCAGTAATACGTAACGGGCAGCGATTAGACCATTAACCGTAAGCAAACTCAGGCTCGGTGGACTGTCGATAATAATAAAATCGTACTCAGGACCATTGTCGATCGCGTTCTTGAGTCGCGTAAACCGGCGATTCGCCTGCGCCAATTCGACTTCGGTATTGGCCAATGTCGGTGTTGATGGTGCGATGAATAAATTCTTGTGCTCAGTTTCGATGATAATATCGCGTAGCTGTTTCGTTTCGAGAACGACGTCTGCCATCGTGCCTTCGAGCATTTTCTTATCGATGCCGAGCCCGCTCGTAGCGTTGCCCTGAGGGTCAAAATCAATAATCAACGTCTTACGACCCATTCGCGCAAGATAATAGGCCAAGTTAATGGCCGATGTCGTCTTACCGACACCCCCTTTTTGATTTGTAACAGATATGACTGTAGCCACGTGTTTGTTCCCTCTCTTGTACTTTCCCTATTGTAGCATGAGCATAATAAAAAATCCCCCTACTAGGGGGATTTTCGTGATTACTTGATTGATGTAATCTTGATGACCGTGTGCTTTTGGCGGTGACCCGTTTGGGTGTTCACGCGCTTCTTGCTCTTGTAGCGAATGACGCGAATTTTGTCACCGGCTACTTTAGGTTCGACAATTTCTGCCATAACCTTCACGCCCTTGACTGTTGGCGCACCGACAGTTGTCGTGTCGCCATCAATTACGAGGAGTGCGTCGAGTGTGAGCTCTTTTGTGCCTTCAGGGAGG
>DJVK01000010.1:7440-34094 GCA_002441145.1 Candidatus Saccharibacteria bacterium UBA6258
AGTTAAACCAGTCGGGATCTTTTTTAAGATCTTCCTCGACATGTGACCAAAAATCTTCGAGTCCGACGACGTCGGGTGTATTCTCGAGCCTTAAAACGTCTTCCTCTCGGACCGTTTCGATTGCTTCGATTAATTCGTCGCGCTCACTTTGCACAGGGCTCAGCTCCATCCTCTGTGTCGAATGAAAGAGATGCGGGACCGGTAGATGATGCGTATGATTTAGTTTTAACATTTTTGTTTATTACCGTTTGTACCTCTATTTAAGCACAAACACTATAAAAAGTCAATGCACCCCTACCCTTGTCATAAATATATAAACACTAAGCGTCTTCAGGAATTATCACCCAAAGCACTAGGTATGGTATCAGTCCTGGGAATCCACCAGGTAGCAATAGTAGCACGAATACGACACGAACGATCGAGGGATCGACGTTAAAGTATTTCGCCAAGCCGCCACATACGCCGGCTATCATTCGATCTGTCTTAGAACGATAAAGTTTTTTCATAGGATATTACTCCCCTTTCGCTACTATTATATCTGGCCGCCCGAGTAAAGCCAAACGACTAGGAGCATCATGGCACCTATGCCATTTGCTTTGATTGCACCATGGTGCAATCGCCACGTACGCTGTATCGGTTTCGGCATACGCTGGCGGTATGCGTGCGCCGATATCGCCACGATGAACGCGACCATCATCAGTGCAAGCGATGCGATTGTCGCAGGCGTCATAGACTGCAACGCTACGCCAATGCGCGCGATTGGGCTTAGCGTCGCACTCGACGCGAGNNCCAGCCACTTCGGATATCACCGGTGAACCATATAGCGCCACAATGATTGTCGTCGGTTCGCCGTTCAAGTCATCGCGTAGCACCGCCACACCCACTTCGGTAAATCGATCGTCAAGCAAATTCTTACGATGCTCGGGCGAATTCATCCACGCTGTTACCGTCGCGCTACTCGTCGAAAAGTTTTTAGCTAAATTTTCGCCAGCAGCCGTATAACTATACCCTACATGGTCAAACCACACCCATGGCTTCACCCCATCCGGTGACTCATGAGCCCAGTACTGCTTGGCGAACATATCTTTTGCCTTAAGTGCCGCTGCCATATTCAACTCTTCGGATACGACGAGAGCGGGCGTATCATTTTGCAAGCGTACGTTATTCGTATCAGCTATGACTTCCCGCACATTAACGGTCGAGCTTTCGCCAAGCACTAGGCCGCTTGTCGCAAGATTATAGCTTATTTGCATAAAGCCAATAAGAGCGGCTATCGCGAGCAGTCCATAACGACGAATCAAATGTGGTCGATATTGATTGCCTTTGTGCGGGACAAGCAACGCTCGTGCGTGATGATGCGCACGGTGTTTTATAGATGTAGCCTTATTTATTTTAGCCTTCACGATACTTACAGTGTATATGCTTAACCGAAAAAAATCCAGCAGCCCTTGATAGCCTAGTGGCTAGCGTTGGAGTATAGCTAGTACAGGCGAGCACTGCTCGACGAATGCTCGATAGACATGCACGCCAGTGATATCTGACTCGGGATGCCATTGCATGCCAAATCGATTACCTCGCCGTATCGCTTCAATAAGTCCATCGGGAGCCTCGGCGCATACTTCAAATCCATCGGCTAATACATCAACCGCTTGATGGTGGCGCGACTCAATAGTGCGCTCATCACCAGCAGCGTATCCCAAATAATCTTGCTTAAAAATGATGTCGTGCGTCGTGCGCCAATGCGGCGTATCACTCGCACGCTGAGATGGGATGTCCTGAGTGAGGGTGCCTCCATAGTAAATGTTCAGCATCTGCATCCCGTAGCATATCCCTAAAATAGGTTTATTTTCTCTATCGCACGCCGCAATAAGCTTAAACTCCCATTCAGATCGAACTCGTGGTTCTTGTGGTTTTCCTGCTACAAATAGACGCTCTTGATTATACAAGGCCGGATCTATATCGTCGCCGCCCGCTATCACGATGCCATCACACATCTGAATAATCGTCTCGATTGGCATGTCGAAATTTAATACAAGCGGCGTGGCGCCAACGCTAGCAATTATTTTCGTATATTCTCGACGAAGATACATAGACTCCTTTGAGTCAGGTAGCTTGACACCGATATCGTACGCAGGCACGATACCGATTACGGGCATTTTCGTTATAATCGGGTTGCGTAATTTTGTTATTTTTTGGAGTAGATTCATATGTCTCCAATTATATCACTTACGCTTTTTTAAGCGTTATCGTGAGCGGCATTTTTTCTACCGCAACGCTATCACTGTAGTCGCCGTCGAGCGCGCTATCTAATTCAACCGTCAATGTCTCTGCCTTGATGACATCCAGGTGCTCATCGATTGCCTGCTTCAATAGATCTTCGCTTGTCGACAGGTTCAGCACGATTCGATCGTCGACATTCAAGCCGGCAGCCTTACGTGCATTTTGTACGAAACGCACGACTTCGCGCATCAATCCTTCGCGTTTTAATTCAGGAGTGACAGTTTCATCCAGCTTGAGCAGTTCGCCAACAATCACCTTCTTAACGTTCAGCTCTTCAGTCAAGATTGCCTCGAAGTCAACATGTTCGCCAAGCAAAGGTATCGTGACACTCGCAAGCGGCTGGCGGACCTTAAGTCCCGCTTTGGCACGGAGACTCAAGCCCTGGTTGACGTAGTCACGTACTGTTTCCATATCGTTCATGACGAGTTCGTTGACATGGCCGGCTGACAGCCAATCCTTTAGGTGTACTGATTCATCATCACCAGTCAGGTTATGGTACAGCTCTTCCGCCAAGAATGGCGTAAATGGAGCCAATACATACGCGAGTCTCACAAGTACGTAGTGGAGAGTACGGTATGCCATCTCTTTGTCGTTGTCGTCATCGCTCTTCCAGAAGCGGCGCCTTGAGCGGCGAACAAACCAGTTACTCGCATCGTCGATGAATGGGAGGATCGGGCTAACCGCATCTGGCAAGTTGTAACCATCCATGTTCTTCTCGACTTCGGCGACAAGCTGGTGCATACGCGAAATAATCCAGATATCAAGCGGATTCGTGCATTCTTCGCTCGGATCCTTCAGCTCTCCATCGTATTCCCAGCCATCAACTTCAGCGTACATCGTGAAGAAGTCATACATATTCCAAATCATGCTCAACTTACGAGCTACATCCCCGACTTCTTTGTCCTGCAACGCAAAGTCTTCGCCATTCAGCAATGGACTCGCGATGAGTAAGAAACGTAGTGAATCTGCTGAAAACTTGTCCATCAGCTCGTTAGGGTCGGTGTAGTTCCCATAACTTTTACTCATCTTACGGCCATCGTTACCTGCCACGTTACCAGTCACGATAACATTCTTGAACGAGTTCTCGCCAAATAACGCGACACTCATGGCGTGCATGTAATAAAACCATGCACGGACTTGGCCGATATATTCAACGATGAAGTCGCCCGGGAAATTCTCTTCGAATTTTTGTTTGTTCTCAAACGGATAATGGAACTGTGCAAACGGCATACTACCGGCTTCGAACCAGCTGTCCATTACCTTATCAATGCGAGTGTACGTAACACCGTCAATTTCAAACGTAATATCATCTACCCACGGACGGTGATAGTCATCGAGCTCGACGCCGCTAAGTTCTTTGAGCTCAGCATAGCTACCAACCACCTTGACATGCTCATTGCCGTTGCTATCGATACCCTTCCAAACCGGCATCGCGGTTGCCCAAAAACGATCACGTGACAAATTCCAGTCCGGAGCTTGTTCGACCGTCTTAGCAAACCGACCCTTTTTAACATGTGCCGGGAACCAGTTGATGTTCGCGTTCTGTTCAAGCATCTTTTCGCGCTGTCCATCGATATCCATGAACCAACTTGGGTGCGCGCGGTACATCAAACGAGTGCCACAGCGGTGACAGTGCGGATAACTGTGACGATAGTAGTCAATCTTCCATACGATACCGCGTGACAACAATTCTTTTGCGATTGGCTTGTTAGCCACCCATACGTTCTGGCCAGTCCATTCGCTTTCGGTGTATTCGCCGTTCGCATCAATCGTATGTACGACGGGGATGCCCTGCTCACGTGCGAGCGCGAAGTCTTCTTCACCGTATGCTGGAGCAAGGTGCACGATGCCCGTACCGCTCTCGAGCGTCACATAATCTGCATGCCAGATTTTGTGTGCATTTTCACCCCTGTCGACACCTAGCAGCGGCTGGTATGTTTTACCAACTAGCTCTGCGCCGTTAACATCGCGAACAATTGCGTAGTCCATGACTACGTGTTTTTCATCGGTAAGTACTTTATCGAGTAAATCTTTTGCCAAAATCAACCGTTCACCGCCGACTTCAACTTCAACATATGCAATATTTTTGTTCACAGCGACTGCTGTGTTTGCGGGCAACGTCCACGGCGTGGTTGTCCATGCTAAAAGTGAAGCCCCTTCATCAAGCTTGAACTTTACATAAACACTAGGATCGGTCACGTCTTGATACGCACCTGCGTCCATTGTTACCTCTGCTTTACTAAGCGGTGTCGCATCAAGCGTACAGTACATGAGTACACGTTCACCTTCATAGATTTTGCCCTTTTCATAGAGTTCCTTAAAGGCCCACCAGATGCTCTCCATGTAGTCTTTGTCCATTGTCTTATACGCACCCTTGAAATCAACCCAACGGCCAATACGATCAACGGTGTCCTCCCACAGGCTACTCGTCTGTACCATATTCTCGCGAGCAGCGATAATGTACTTCTCGATACCGTATTGAACAACGTCTTCACGCGACTTGAGCCCAAGCTTCTTTTCAGTGTAACGCTCTGCCGGTAAGCCATGGCAGTCCCATCCCCAGACGCGCTCGACTCGCTTACCTTTCATCGTCTGATATCGCGGGACTGTATCTTTGACGATTGAGCTTAATAACGTTCCGTGATGTGGTACACCAGTAATAAATGGCGGACCATCATAAAACACGAAACTATCCGATTTTGGCCTGTTTTCTACAGACTTTTCAAACGTCTTGTTTGCCTTCCATGTTACAACCCAATCTTTTTCGTAATCGAGGGCTCGTCGTCGTGTGTTGGCTTTGAATTTCACGTTCATCTCCTTTTTATAAAATAAAAACTACTTCCTTTGACTGCGAGAATCCGATATATCGGACGGTACCATCTCGCTTCCAAAAGAAGTAGTTCTCTTAGCGCTTGTTTAGCTCGCTCTGACGCAGCGAATCACGTCGGGTTCTAATTACCATTACATGGTTTTCTTCCCGAGACTTCGCGGTTGATAGCCGCTCACCTCAATAAAAATGAGGACGTCTTTACGTCCTCATTTTACTATATCGACTAATCGATTACCAGAGCCACTCGTTCTTCTTGACTACTGGCGTCTTGAGCCATTGTTCGGTCAAGCTCCACTTGCGTGGTGCAAAAGCGATTACCCAAAGGACCGCAGCGTATACTACGTGATCGTCCAAGATAGGATTGTTCTTCATCGGCATCTCAGCAAACCACATCATGAGTAGCATTGCTGTACCGGCGATTGCTGCGATTCGCAGACCAATGCCAAGAATTAGAGATAGGCCAAGTCCTAGGAGACCAAGCATGAATAGCCAGTCAACCCATGGTTGTCCTGCAAGCGGCGTAAAGAAATCCGCGTTTGCACCTTTACCTGCGACAAAGTTCAAAAAGCCTGTCGTTGGTGAAACACCGTCAAGCCATGCTTGCCCTTTTTGCGTTGCGAAACCGAGCCCCATCAACTTGTCGAGAAATGCCCACAAGAAGATAAAGCCGAGCATTACGCGCGCTACCGCGAGTGCGTACCATGCTTTACTATAGTTTACTGTTTTTTTTGCTTTGACCATTCTACTGTTCCCTCCTTAAGTAAATGGGTTATGTCATTACTGTAGCGCAAATTACGACAAAAATAAAGCTTATGTTTAAAACAGTGCAGAACCGTACTTATAAATGATAGCCGCGAGCACTAAAGCGACGACCGAAAACAGGATGACTTTGTCGTAACTCTTAGCAACGAACCGCTTAGCAGCCTTAGACGCATCTTTAGCAAGGTATAAGTTATCCTCGCGAATGTTATAACGCGTAATCGCGAACCACACAAACGTCGTCGTAGCGGTAACAAGCAAGCACCATGGACATAGCGCTCCAATTACGAAGTAGCTCTGGCTAAATAGCCAGTAGGCAAAAATCAGGCCAAGGGTGTAACAAATTTGCGCGACAAACATAAATAAACGAGGAAACTTCGTTCCTGCCAGGCCAGCAATCGCAACTGTGATCACTACCGGCTCAGCGATGAGCCCCAAAAAGCTATTCGGGAATCCAAATAGGCTGGCTGACGGATGCGCCGCGACCGTCGCGCAGTTCAAAACGACGCTTATGCTACAGCTCAGTATTGCGTCTGGGTTCTTAGCGAGCTCGATTGCCTCCATCGATAACACGAATGACGCGATGAGGCTACCGATGGCACCGATGAGCATACTTAAAAAAATCCATCGATCATCGCGAATCTTTTTATCGTCATGAGTAAAATATATTTTAATCTTGCGAAGCATAGTAGCTCACCTCACTTATTGTTGGCATTATCGCACCCCTCCATACAGATAGCATCTGGCTTTCGTTGCTGAGAGCGATGATCGTCGGATACTCCACGATATCATGAGCACGACAGAATATCTCTCCCTCTATAGAATCGGGGTCGAGCGTATCGAGGGCTTTGCCCGTACGACGAGCAAAATCTTCCAGAAACGTTTCTACAGCGCGGGTATGGTCGGTATTTTGTTTATAGACAGCAACCACACGCATGGCTATTTACGCTTCCCTGATCGTTGTTGTTCAAGAATCGCGACAAAGTCGTCGAGCGTCTTGAATTTATGGAAGACACTAGCAAAACGTACATATGCAACTTCGTTTTTATCAGCAAGTTTATCGAGAACAATATCGCCAATTTGGTTCGACAACACTTCGCTCTCGCCAAGTTCGTAAAGTGATTCTTCAACAGAGTTAATAATTTCTTCAACCTCTATCTCTGACTTGAAGAACTTACCTACCGAACGCCTAATGGCTGTCGTTAGCTTCTCGCGATCGAACAGCTCACGCGTTCCATCCTTCTTGATCACCGCAAGGTTGGGGTGTTCAATACGCTCATAGGTAGTAAACCGATGTGTACCATCCATGGTTTCGCGACGGCGGCGAATCGTAATGCCGTCAGCCGACTCTCGAGATTCGAGAACTCGGCTATCACCGATTTTATAATTAAGTGCCATATGGCTCATCCTCCCTAAGATTCGTCAGTGTTCTTGTTTTTCTTGCGTCGGCGCAAGAAAGCCGGAGTGTCATCGTCATCCTCTTCGGCGGCGTGGTTCCAGATATTGTGAGTAGGCTCTTCGGCGAATGCCGCGGCGGCATCAGCTTTACTAAGCTCCATGTCGATTGCCTCAACAGCGTTGTCGACACTGAGGCCCTTGTCTACAGCACCAGGGGTAGCAAGTTCAGCGGCCTGCTGGTGGAAATATGCACTGTCAAAGCCGGTTGCGATGACGGTGATAATAAGCTCATCTTCGAGCTCTGGCTTAAGTGTCGCACCAAAGATGATGTTCGCGTCTGGCGAAACAGCACTCGTGATGATTTCTGCCGCTTCCTGGATTTCAGACATACTCATGTCGTAGCCACCAGTAACGTTAAACAATACACCCTTCGCGCCATCGATAGACACTTCAATAAGCGGTGATTCGATTGCTTGCTGGGCAGCTTGCGCAGCTCGGTCATCGCCGCTTGCACGACCAATACCCATTAATGCGCTACCTGCGTTGCTCATAATCGCCTTCACATCTGCGAAGTCGAGGTTAATCAAACCATGTTCGGTAATAAGCTCCGAAATACCCTGAACACCTTGGCGCAATACGTCGTCAGCAATCTTGAAGGTTTCAAGAAGTGGTGTACGGCGATCGATTGTCTGAAGTAGGCGATCGTTAGGAATAGTGATAAGTGTATCCACTTGCTTGCCAAGCTGAGCAATTGCCCATTCAGCGTTCGTGCGACGCTTTTCGCCCTCGAAGCTGAAAGGCTTCGTAGCGACACCGACGACAAGGATGCCCATGTCACGAGCGATTTCTGCGACGACGTGTCCAGCGCCACTACCGGTGCCGCCGCCGGCACCGATGGTTACGAACACCATATCCGCACCTTCGATTGCATCGCGAATTTCGTCACTCGATTCACGAGCGGCCGCTTCACCGACGCTAGGGTCGGCGCCAGCGCCAAGACCATTGGTCGTATTATGACCAAGGTGAATTTTGATATCAGCTCTAGAGTTGTGCAACGCCTGAGCGTCAGTATTCATGGCGATAAACTGGACGCCCGTCAAGCCGGCGTCTTTCATGCGGTTTACAGCGGAACCACCGGCTCCACCGACACCAACTACTTTGATGCTGGCAAAGGTCTGTATCTCGCTTGGTTTAATTTCAGGCATTACGTACGTTTCTCCCCTTACTCATATCGAATAACTATCTTATACTAGTATACCATTATTGTTCAGTAAATGTAATCTATCAGGCTTTGAATCGGCCAAGAAAATCAGATAAGAATCCGCTCGCAGCTTTAGCGACACCAGCGCCAGCCTTGCCATGCGCTTTCTGGTGAGCGGCGGCTTTACCATGGCCACCTTCGGCATCAATAAGCATCAAGCCAACTGCAGTAGCATATTCTGGCTTGTCGATATTGTCAGCAACGCCGCCATATCCGCTGGATTTGCCGATTCGTACCGCAAGGCCCAGTTGCGTCTTTGCGAACTCGGTCATGCCTTTCATTTGTGAGGCACCACCAGTCAAGACAACGCCGCTTGGAAGTTGGCCAGCACGACCAGCTTTTTTAAGTTCTTTTTGCACAGCTTCGAAGATTTCCTCGAGTCGCGCTTCGACAATCTCGTCAATCTCACTCGCGTCAAAAGTAAAGACTTCTTTTTCGTGCTTGATACTGATACCTTCTGTCTGCTTACGAGGAGCGGCTGATGCGTGACCAACTTTTACCTTTTCGGCAATCTCAGGATCTGTCTTAAGGCCGATCGCCAAGTCGTTTGTAACATTTGATCCACCAAGAGGAACGACTCCTACATATTGCAAATCACCTTCTTCGAATACTGCGACGCTGGTCGTCGCTCCACCCATATCAATAACGGCGACGCCGCTTTCGATTTGGCTCTCGGATAATACTGCCTTCGCAGAAGCAAGCACCGATGGCACGACGCCATTTGGAATAACGGTAGCCATTTCTGATGCTTTTCGTAGGTTAACGACATACGGTGCCATTGCTGAAATAACATTCGCGCTGATTTCGAGGCGCGTTCCATTCATACCAACAGGATCTTTGATATTCCCCTGACCATCCAGCGTATAGCTATGCGGAACAACTTCAAGTACCTCACGGTTTGCAGGTACCTTGCCCGTTGTGGCGACTTCTTCGATACGCATTAAGTCGTCTTCGTTAATTTCATGATTCGCCATTCCGACGGCGATCATTCCATCAGCTTTAGTGCTGATAATATGAGATCCGTTGACACTAATGGTCGCCTGATTAACTTCGTAGCCGCTCATTCGTTCAGCTTCGCCGAGGGCGGCATCGATTGCATGAGCGGGGCCGTTAAGATTAACGACTGTACCCTTACGCATACCACTGTTTGGTGATTTTCCGACACCGACGATTGTCGGGATGCCGGTCGCCGCATCGATGTGCCCCACAACACAACGGACTGTCGTTGTGCCAATATCAATGCCGACTGCGTATCGAGAATTTTCTTGCATATGCATTATTATACCATAGAGCTTACGGATAAATACTAGAGTGAAGTAATTATTTCTGCACCGTTTTCGGTAATCAAAACCGTGTGTTCAAAGTGTGCAGCGAGAGTGCCGTCACGCGAAGCAAACGTCCATTCATCATCAAGCGTTACGACTTTTTCACTGCCTAACGTTGCCATAGGTTCGATAGCTATCGTGTCGCCAGGCTTCAGTAATACACCCGTGCCCTTACGCCCTACGTTCGGAATATCAGGTGGCATATGCATCTTTAGCCCCACACCATGACCAACTAGTTCTCGAATGATGCCCAGCTTACCTTCGCGTAAAACCTTCTCGACAGCCGCAGCGATATCTCCGGTATATACCGGGCCTTTGATAGCATCAATACCAGCATATAAACTCCGCTCTGTCGTGTTGATCAAATGCTTTGCAGCACCGGTAGGCTGGTCATCAACGACCATAGTAAACGCACTGTCGGTCTTCATATCTTTATAGGTGACAACCAGATCAAAGCTGACGACGTCGCCTTTTTCAAACACATAGTCAGTCGGTACGCCATGAACAACTTCATCGTTAGTGCTGATACAAATCACGCCCGGAAAGTTGACTTCGCTTGTTTTATACGTTGCAATCGCCCCGTAGTGTTTAATGCGGCCTTCGACGAACGCATCGACATCTTTTTCTGACATGCCCGCGTGAATAAATTCTCGGATATCAGCAAAAATGTGAGCGATAATTTTACCGCCTTCGCGCATCGCCTGAATTTGTTCAGGCGTCTTTAGGCCAGTTACGAGGGCTGACATGCCTCATTGACCTCTGTGAAGATACGGTCATGCACTTCACCGGCAGTTCCGGTGCCATCTAGGTGAACAATCTTGATACCCTGCTCGGCAAAGATGCCGAGGACTGGATACATTTTTTGGCGATAAATCGTCATACGTTTTGCGATTGTCTCTGGCGTGTCCTCCATGCGGCCACGAAGCTCGAGCCGGCTCATGATTTCACCTTCAGGAACTTCGAGTGCGACAACGACATCAATATGTTCGTTGTTTTGTTCCATATAATCAGCTAGCCACTCGGCCTGATCCTTGGTACGAGGAAAACCGTCGACAATGATATTTTTATATTGCTTCGCCTTGGCTTCTTGAATTGCCTCATTGAATACTTCGTACGTCAGTTCGTCGCTAACGAGCTCGCCCGATTTAAGCACTTCGATGACGGCAGGGTCGCTACTATTGCGTAGCATTTCACCCGTGCTCAACCACTTCCATCCTTGGCGGACTGCCAACATTTGTCCCTGCATGCTTTTACCTGCACCTGTCGGACCAAATAATAAAATCATGTGTTTGTCTTACTCCTTACGGTCGTTACTTTGCTAATGCGTCTTTAACAATGCGAGCAATCATTGCTCCGTCGGCAGTATTACCTACCTGCTGTTTTACGGCGCCAATTACCTGGCCCATTGCGGCCGGACCACTGACACCCATTTCGGCGATTTTTGCATCTACCACCACCCTTAGTTCATCTTCGCTCATTTGTGCAGGCAAATAAGCCTTTAAAATTTCAGCTTCTTTTTCTTCAGGTTCAGCTAGCTCAGGTCGAGCATTGTCACGATAAAGTTTTGCGCTTTCGATGCGCTTTTTTAATTCGCGAGCAACCACTTTTTCGATTTCTTCATCGCTTAACCCTTCGTCGCGCTTGCCTGTTGCTACTTCTTCATTCAAGATAGCGGCTTTAAGATTTCGTAATGTCTCCCCAACAAAACGATCGCCGCCAAGAAGGGCGGCTTTCGTTTCATCAATGATGCGCTGTTTCAGCGCCATTTGCTTAGCGGATTCCTAGGCGCATCTTCGCCAATTTATCTGCTTTGCGTTCCTTGCGGATGATTGCCTTTTGGCGTCGCTCAGTCTTCGAAAGCGGCTTAGCAAATCGCATCGAAGCCTTAGCTTCTGCGAGTACTCCGCTCTGTAGAACCTTGCGGTTGAAACGACGAATGATGTTTTCGTTCGCTTCGCGTTCGTCTTTACGTGTTACTTGTACCATATCGTTACCTATTGTAACAGATATACCACAGGCATGCAACAATATCCGCTCATCAGGCTGTTAAGAAGTTTCGAGATGCAGCAGTCTCCCCTCGACCGACCTGCGCCCGTTCCATTCGTTCACGGTCGGCTGGAACCAAACTGTCGCGTAGGTCCCTGGCTCAACAAACCAGTGATCGGGAGCGTTAAATGCTAGCAGTTGCAGCGTATTACCTAGTGAGTCCTTGGTTTCGAGCTTCACGTGTTGAGCCTCTGCGCCCATCCGTCGCGTATTCATGACGATGACGTCGGCGATTTTTAATACCGGTTCAGGATTGCCATTTCCGAACGGCTCCATGCGCGAAAGATCAGCCAGCAATGCTTCGTTGACTTCAGAATAATCTGCTATCGTTACATCCTCGCGCGGCAATAACAGTGCTTCTTGATTTTCTAAGTTGAGTGAATGATAGTGTTCGTTCACTCGTATACGGAACTGCTCTATATTGACCGTTGGCAGCGTCACGCCTGCCGCAAGTTTATGGCCACCCCCTTTAGTAATGATGTCATCACTTGCACGTATCGCATCAGCCGCGCTAAAACCGCCGTAACTTCGTGCAGATCCTTTGCTCACCTCGCCCAGTTCTTGCAGTACATACGTTGGTTTTTTATATTTCTCCAGTAATTTAGCCGCGACGATACCAATAATGCCGTGACTCCAATCCGCATGGCTCACCACTAGCACACGGTCGTATCGGTATTCTTCTGCCTGCAAGATAGCTGCTTTATAAATACTATCCTGCTCGCTACGTCGCGCGATATTCATCTCATCGAGCAGCTGCGCCCTCTCGAGTGCAAGCATACCTTCACGCGCAGTTAACATATCTAGCGCATGCTGCGCCGTTTCGAGCCGACCCGCCGCATTCATCCTTGGACCGAGTGCGAACCCTAAGCTACGCGCGTTGACCGCACTAGGCTCAACGGCAGAAACCACCATCAGCGCCTTCAACCCTGGCCTGCGAGTCTTTTTCAACACCTCTAGGCCCCAATACACATGCGTACGGTTCTCATCAACGAGCGTCACGACGTCACATACGGTACCGAGCGCCACTAAATCCAATAGCCATTTTTCATGTCCTATTGGCAGACCGTCAATTCGTGTTTGCAATGCTTGCACAAGCTTAAATGCCACGCCTACACCAGGTAAATCTAAAAATGGATACAGCGGCGCATCGTCTGCCGAGTTAATTAATCGCAAATCTTTATACTTATCTGGATTGTCTTGCAATAAACGCTTAGGGTTAATCACCGCTACGGCCGGTGGCTGCACGATAGCGACGTTATGGTGGTCGGTAACGATGACGTCGACGCCCAGTTCATTGGCGCGTATGATTTCTTTTTCACTCAAGCTACCGCAGTCGACGGTAATAATTAATTGCGCACCCTCTGCAGCAATGCGCTCGACAGCATCGACCGTCAGTCCATATCCTTCGACGAACCGATTAGGGATAAATGCCGATACGAACCTGTACCCAAAACTTTCTAACGCATCTAATAACACCGACGTGGCAGTGAGCCCATCAATGTCATAGTCCCCGTAAATCGTAATCTTTTCTTGCTTTTCGCGCGCGACCACGAGTCGCTCTACCGCTTTACCCATATCTGGCAACAAAAAGGGATCGTGTCGCTTTGAATAATCTGGATGTAAATATTCCTCGCGATTTGATTGATCAAACCCGCGAGCCTGTAAAATTTGCTCGAATAATGTCATAGACTATAGATCAGTTGATGTACGTTTTGGGCGGCCAATGCTCGCCTGTTGCTGCGACTTGATAACGATACTCTGAAGTTCTTTAAAGATTGGGAATTGCTTGTTCGTCGAGTAGATCTTTGTATTACCCTGTTTTTCACCATGTAAAAATCCAACTTTTTCGAGACGCTTAAGTTCGCGCTGAATATTACCCGGGTCTTCCTTGATAAGTTTCGCAAGACCGCGAACGTGTGTATGAAAATCAGGATACTTGGCGTATACCACCACTATCTTTCGTCGCACACGAGATGTAATAAAAACGTCTAACATTGGATTCTTCGCATTCACTTCCCTAAATACTGTTGCTTTTTATTCTACATTTTTACAACGCAGATTGCAACCCCACTTAGGCGTTTTTATCGCCAGTTCAGAACGATTTGGTTTATCTTGGCGACGGTTTCTTCGTGTGTCGGGATGTCGTTATCGTCAAAATAATGATCAACTCCCATGAAGTTTTCTTTGACATCAAGGATATGCAGTTCGTCCGCGGCAATGTGCAACATGTCGACTGCGGGTATCGTGGCAACTGGTGCCACGACGATGAGTCGATGGATGCGAATCGGCTTTAAGAAATCGATCGCGACCGCAAGTGTCGCACCATCGCTAAAGCTATCTGAGACTAATATAACAACGCGATCACGCAACATGTCCTTATCAATCATTCCGCCGTCGCCGATTAGTCGATTGATTCGGCTGAACGCTTGACGTTTCTGATCATCAAGGTATCCATGGAACTCGCTGGTATACTCTTCGATTTCTCCCGAAGAAAACTCGCTATTATACGTAAAGTTACCACTTTGAGAAACCGCACCAAAACTCATGCTCTCACCCGGAACTTCGATACCTTCGGTAAGCAGCATCGTCAGAATGCAGTGAAGTTGCGATGCGATTTGCTCGCCCACAAGAACCCCGCCATCACTTAGCGCAACGACGGCGCAGTTTTCATATCGATATCTTTCAAGCAACTGGGCAGCCAGCATCTGGCCCGCCTGTGCTCGATTCTCAAAATACATATGCTTATACTAACGTTTTTAGTGGTTTCAAACAAGGTATAATGAGGCGTATGAGACATTACGAGGTGGCACCATTACAAATTATTCGTGCGACGAGTAATGTATTTACGTACGCATCAGAAACCGAGCTATCGGTCGGTCAGCTGGTGACCATTCCTGTTGGCAAAAAAGCCATAACGGGACTTGTGACTGCCGCGACACCTAAGCCCCAATTCGAAACCAAACAAATCACGGCCGCACTAGACGTTGCGATGATTCCCGCACAACTCGTAGCGACAGCGCTCTGGATGAGCGACTACTACGCTACTCATTTAGCGACGGTGCTACAAACAGTACTGCCTCGTGGCGTCACCAAAAAACGTCGCGAACGTAAAGCTAACAGTGGTCGCCCTACACGAGATCGAACACATTTTTTACTCAATACGCAACAAACCCGCGCCGTTGATCAAATCACTGCCATGACTCCAGGTACTGCCATTTTGCACGGAATTACAGGTAGCGGTAAAACCGCGGTATACATCGAACTAGCCAAACGCCAAATTGCCGAAGGCAAATCAACGCTTATTCTTGTACCCGAGATCGCCCTCACCTCGCAGCTCGTATCTGAATTCGAAAATCATTTTAGCGACGTCATCCTTACCCATTCGCGCCAGACAGAAGCCGAACGTCACCTCGCTTGGGTCAATGCCGCCTCAAGCGACGCGCCTCGCATCGCCATCGGCCCGCGCTCAGTTCTATTCATGCCACTCGCATCGATAGGCGCAATCATCATAGACGAAGCTCATGAACCCAGCTTCAAGCAAGATCAAGCACCTCGCTACTCAGCCCTACGAGTCGCGAGCGTGCTCGCCTCGCATCATAACGCAAAAGTTATTCAAGGGTCGGCAACGCCCCTCGTCAGTGAATACTTTTTTGCACAATCAGCTAAGCGTCCAATCATCGAGATGTTCACCAAGGCACGCGCTGACGCGACCACCCCTGATGTACAGCTAGTTGATATGACAAAAAAAATGTTATTCACGCGCCATCGCTTGTTTTCGGACACGCTGCTAACTGAGCTTGCTGCGACACTCGAGGCTGGCAATCAGGCATTAATCTTCCATAACCGGCGCGGTAGTGCCAGTACGACTCTCTGTGAAGAGTGTGGCTGGTCGGCGCTGTGCGGACGGTGTTTCGTTCCCTACACGCTACATGCGGATCAACACGCGTTGCGGTGTCATATATGCGGCGCCAACGAACGCGTGCCGACATCCTGCCCAGAATGCCACTCCGCATCAGTCATCCATAAAGGCATCGGCACAAAACTCATCGAATCAGAACTACGTAAACTCTTCCCCGACAAGATCATCGCTCGATTCGACGGCGACTCCGCAAACGAAGATACCGTTGAAAAAAGATACCAAGAACTATACGACGGGGCTATCGATATTATTATCGGTACGCAGGTCATCGCAAAAGGCCTCGACCTACCTAAGCTTCGGACTGTTGGCGTGGTACAAGCCGATGCAGGTCTAGCACTGCCTGATTTTGCCGCCAGTGAACGTACTTTCCAGCTACTCGCTCAAGTTGTTGGCCGTGTCGGCCGATCACTTCATCCAACAAAAGTCATCGTGCAAAGCTACCAACCCGATCATCGCGCCGTCCGCCTTGGTATCGCCCAGGATTACGCATCATTTTACGAAGATACGCTCGCTGAACGAAAAAAGAGTCACTTCCCTCCGTTTACCTATTTGCTTAAACTAACCTGCGTGTACAAAACCGAAGTGGCCGCCGTTCGCAATGCACAAACGCTTGCTCGAGATTTGAAGCAACGCTACGGTGACGTCATCATCTTTGGTCCGACGCCATCATTTTACGAACGTCAACACGACACATACCGTTGGCAAATCGTCATTAAATCGCCCAAACGTGCACGACTACTCGAAATCATCAAAGACGTCCCAACAACGCACTGGCAAGTTGATCTCGACCCCGCCTCCCTACTGTAAATCGTATCTGTTATCTGGTATAATACTCAGAAGTGAAAAAAGAAGATATCATAACCCTACCAAACCCGCACCTGCGCACAAAATCGCAGCGTGTTCATGTTGTCACCGACGAAGTCAAAGCATTGATCAAAGATATGACCGATGCGAGCCTTGATTGGGAGAACTCCCGCCCGCACGAAATTAGCGCCGCACTGGCCGCTGTACAGGTAGACCGCCTAGAGCGCGTTGTTATTGTCCGCAGCGATTTCGACGATAAAGCTATCCACGAATTCGTCGCCATCATCAACCCCGAAATCGTTAAATACGAAGGCGAATTACTTACAGAATTTGAAGGCTGCCTTAGTGTCAACGGTGTATACGGCAAAGTGCCACGCTATTCAAAGATTCGCGTCAAAGCACTTGATATCGACGGCAACGAGGTACGATTCAAAGCCGACGGCTTTTTAGCGCGCGTCATTCAGCACGAAATTGACCACACCAACGGCATCGTCTTTATCGACCACATTCGCGACGATAAGACCGCTTTCGCCAAACTCGATGAAAACGGCGAACTTCAACCACTTGATTATGACGAACACATCAAAGACAATTCTATTCTTTGGGACTGAGGACTTTAGCCTCTATTCCCTACGCGCGCTGGTTGATGCGGGCTTTAACGTTGCTGCCGTTATTACAAAACCCGATACTCGTCGTGGACGGGGCGAAAAACTTACAAAACCTGCTGTTAAAGTATTCGCCGAACAGCACCACATTCCTGTCTGGCAACCTGCCAAGCTCCTCGACATTATCGACGATATCAAACAATTCGATAACCCCGCCGGCGTACTGGTAAGCTATGGCAAAATCATTCCCCAAGAAATTATTGACTTGTTCAATCCCGGTATCATTAACGTCCACCCGTCTCTCCTCCCGATATACCGCGGCCCGTCGCCAATCGAATCGGCAATCATCAATCGTGACAATAAAACTGGTGTTACTATTATGCGACTCAGTAAGGCCATGGATGCCGGCCCCATCTACGCACAAGTCCCCTATGCGCTGGATCAGAGCGAAACAAAGCCCGAATTATACGAAACTCTTGGCACACTTGGTGCAAACTTCTTGGTCAGTAAGCTGCCAGCTATTCTTGACGGTTCATTGCAGCCCCAACCTCAAGACGATGCAGCGGCTACCTACTGCAAGCTGCTTTCTAAGCAAGATTCGTACCTCGAACCAACGCAAACCACGCCGGGCGCAGCCGAAGCGCGCATTCGCGCTCATCTTGGCTTCCCACGGACCCGTCTTCAGCTCGGCGAACACGATGTTATCGTCACTAAGGCTCATGGAGTGATGACAAAAAAGACACCGCTCGACGTTGAATGTCAGAACGGTGCCTATTTATCTATCGATGAATTGATTGCCCCGAGCGGGCGCACTATGACCGGCGAAGAATTCTTGCGCGGTTACACGATTTAACTAATTTGAGCCGAGGATTGCATCGCGGTTCGCGATGATTTCGGTCTTAAGCTCTTCCATAGTACGCGCAACAACGTCGCGGTAATCAGGGCGGTTAAGCCCGAGCCACTTCAACGATGCATACTCTGATAAAATAACGAGTTCAGGAACATCGGCTGGCGCACCAGACTTAAGCTGCTGGTAGATTGAGTCTTCGGCATAGTTAGGAACGTTTGCCGTTACCCACGCGCTCACCTTTTCAGGATTACGATCGATAAACGATTCGAATTGCTCTAGCTGAGCGTCGCTCAAGCCTTCGCTTAATCGCGTACCGACACGTAGTTCAAGTTGTTCACGAAAGTGATCGAGAAATGCTTGCTTCTGCTCTGCTGGCAAATCGCCGAGGCCTACATCTTGTAGAAATTTGTCATCTAATTGAAACATGTGATATCCTTCTTCTTACGTTGCGCCGGTTTAACCGCGCATCTTCATAATCGATTGTAGCACATCGGCGGGCATCTGGCCCGAATGACTAATACCAGGGTTGCCGTCCTTCATTGTGTATACCCATTCCTTAATTGCAGGATCAGTAGTTGTCAAAAGTTTCTTGAGTAATGACGAGATTTCGTTAGGCTCCACGCCAGCTTCAGTTAGGGTTCTCGTCCAACCTTCACCCTTGACTACGGTCAGCGCGTCGGCGCTAAAGGTAATCGCTTCGCCTATGCCAGAGATAGCGTCACCAGCAGCTGAGAATGCGTGTTCCCCAGCAGTCCTAACCATATTCATACTATCACCGAGGACGGCGGCATCACTACCGGCAGCAGAGGATGCAAGTTTATTGCCCACTTCTGTCATTGGCGTCGTGTCGAATCCTTGCTTACCGAGCTGATAGATGGCAATACTAATGGCAGTAACCGCGATACCAGCGCCAATAATCTTGGCCTTTTCACGAGTCGGACGACCGCGAAACTTATCTAATTTACCCTTCAACGCTTCCTTGCGGCTCCGTGACCAGTCGCCAGGATGGTTAAGAATCTCATCAAACCTCCATTTGCGAGGAGCGTCAGGAGTGACTGCAAGTGGTTCAGGCAATGCGTCGGCAGCGCTAGCGTCAGCGTCTGGCGTAACGTCCAAAGGCGCGGGCAAGGCGTCAGTAGCATCAGGCGTTACATCCAATGGTGCAGGCTGATCTACATCAACGGCATCAGGAGTTACATCGAGTGAAGCGGGCAAAACGTCGGCTTTGTCAGCGGCATCGGCTTCTGGAGCATCAGTGGTGTCTGCTTTTGGTTCGGCAGCGTCAACGCCGGGCTCATCAGAATCATCGTCGTCGGCCTCTGCGGGCGCAGGTTCGGTCATATCGATAAGGCGACTCGTAATCGCATCGACGCCTGCCTTAGGATAGTTACTCTGCTCAGTAAACTTAACGAGTAATTCCTGCAAACGATCTTCTTTGTCTTTTAACGACTCGGCTAATTTAGCGTCGTTTTCAGGAGTGACGACAGTGCCACCGATTCGAGCGATGTCTTCTGCAATCATTTGCATCTGGCGAACGTGCGGATCGTTTTGCATTAGTGAAGCAACCCATGCCTCTTGGGCAGCGGCCTTTGCATCGCGTTCAGCGTTGATATCAGTATCTATAGCGGCATTCATCTCGAGAGCCTCTGCATGCAAATTGTCATAGTTATACGGATTTGCGCGTGAATTATCTATCTCTGCTTCAACAAAAGGACGACCGTCGGCAAATTGCTTATCCTGAGCCTCTTGGCGCTTCTCAAGCATTGCGAGGTGGCGCGCATAATCACCGCCTTCTTCTAGGCGGTTCTTTGCCTCGTCACTAAAGTCAGTTTTACCGGCCCGGCCGTAAAGCGATGCCTCGAAAACTTCTTTTTGATAAGCAAGTTTATTGGCTTCAAAATTGTCGAGGAGGGGGTTGCTTTGTGGGGCTGTTTCACTCATTGTGGTGGAATGTCCTTCCCTAGCTGTGGCTAGCGATGTTTGTATGTTTGTTTTTGATTATGCGTTTATACTAGCATAATCGTGATAGAAAGTCAATAGTATGGCACAAAATATACCGCCTCTGTGGGCGGTATATTTAAACAGTCGGTTAAAACTCTATTTAAGCGTACGCTTAACGAGTTCGCGAGTGAAGAATTCGAGCTTATCACCCTCTTCAATAAGCACCTTTTTGTGTGTCTTAAGGTTAAGCCCACACATTTCGCCTTCGAAGACTTCTTTAGCCTCTTGCTGTTGGCGTTGAACGTGAGCAACCTCGACTTCGGCAACCTGCTCGCCACCGTGCATCACACGGGCGAGTACGCTTGCCGTCACCTTACCTTCGGTCATTTCACCGCCACAGATGACCTCTTCCTTCATAGTGCGGAAGATACCCTTGATGGTAAGCTTGCCTATCTCGGTTTCGACGACTTCAGGTGCTAGCATTTGCTCCATGCTGCTACGAGCGTCATCAAGCAGTTCATAAATAACCTTGAACAAGCGAACTTGCACTTTATCGCGCATCGCTAGTCGCTTAACAGCTGGCGGCAGATCGATATTAAAACCATAAATAATCGCTTCGCTACTCTCTGCTAGGCGGACATCATTTTCAGTAACGCTACCCACGCCACTACCAATAATTCGCATCGTAATTTGACCGCCGGTTTCGACAAGACGAAGACTATCCATAACAGAGGTCAAAGACCCTTGTACGTCAGCTTTAACGATAACCTTGAATTCTTGCACGTCACGCTTTTGGGTCATCATCTTCAGCAGGTCAGCACCCGTAACATTGGTGCTTGCCATGTTCTTTTCGCGCTCGATTTTGGCGCGCTCAACCATCATACGAGCTTCTTTTTCGCTCTTAACAATGGTAAAGACATCACCGAACTGAGGCAACTCCTTGAATCCAGTCACTGTAACTGGCGTAGACGGACCTGCCGCCTTCATAGTCTTACCCGTAAAGTCGAGGAGCGTGCGCACCTTACCATATGACGTACCGGCAACCAAGAAGTGGCCTGGCTTAAGGCTTCCCTGCTCGACAAGCAAGCCGACGACCGATCCACGACCAGTTTCCATGTGCGCTTCGATGACAAGACCTTCGGCAGGGACATCGATGTCCGCCTTAAGTTCTTCCATGTCGGCAACAAGCAACACCATATCAAGCAACTTTTCGATCCCTTCGCCAGTTTTTGCACTGACAGGGACCATAACGACGTCACCGCCCCATTCTTCTGGGTTGAGTTGGTGTTCGCTCGCCAGCTGTGCTTTAACCATCTCTGGATTAGCAGCTTCTTTGTCAATCTTGTTGATTGCAACAACGATTTTGGCGTTCGCACTGCGGGCAAATCGAATTGCTTCGATAGTCTGAGGCTTTACACCGTCATCAGCAGCAACAACGATAATAACAACGTCGGTTAGCGCGGCACCGTGCTGACGCAACGCAGCAAACGCTTCGTGGCCAGGTGTGTCGAGCAATGTAATCGTACGGTCCTTACGGACCGTCTGATAGGCGCTAATGTGCTGTGTAATGCCACCAGCTTCGCCATCGACTGTTTTAGTTTGCAGAATAGAATCGAGAAGGCTCGTTTTACCGTGGTCGACGTGGCCCATGACAGCGACGATCGGTGGACGATCGACGGCTTTGTCAGATGGGATGTGAAGTCGTTGAACGGTTTTATTTTCGGCTTCTTTACGATTTAGCGTGACATCAAGACCAAGCTCTTCAACAATAATCTGAGCGGTCTCAAAGTCGATTCGTTGGTTAATCGTGGCAACGATACCATTCTTGAACAATTCTCCTACAAGCTGCGTTACCGGCAGGTTGAGCGTTTCCGCGAGTTCGCCTACAGTGATTGAATCAGCAATGACCAATACTTTTTCTGGTTGACTCATGATTTGCTCCTTTCTCCTCCGTGCAGCTTGCAGGTGGAATTACCCATGAATTAGTTACACGGGACTATTTATTTTTCTTGTCAGCAAGGCTCAATGAGATCTTGCGGTTTTCTTTGTCGACATCAAGGACGACAAATTCTTTGCGTTCGTTAAGNNTGAACAAGTGCTTCAACAGCTGGGCTGATTTGTACGAATGCACCAAACGGCGTAATGCGCGTTACGGTACCTTCGACTTTTTCACCCTTCTTGAACTGTTCAACTTCATCAAGCCATGGGTCTTGCGTAAGCTGCTTCATGCTGAGGCTTAGGCGCTCTTTATCGATGCTAATGATCTTAGCTTCGATTGACTGACCAACCTTAACGTAGTCGCTCGGGTTGTTGACACGTTCCCAGCTAATTTCTGAGATGTGCACAAGGCCTTCGATACCGTCGACGTTGACGAATACACCAAAGTCTACGACACCGGTGACGACGCCAGTGACAGTGTCACCAATCTTAAGCTGTTCGAATCGAGCAGCAAGACCGTCTTTAATTGCTTCTTTTTCGCTGAAGATCAGCTTGTTTGCCTTGCGGTCGCAGTCAAGGATACGAACCTTGAGGCTCTGACCAACAAGAGCGTTAAGACGTTGTAGGATTTCGTCTTTGTCTGCGCTACCAACACGTGGGTAGTGCTCGGCAGATAGCTGTGAGACTGGTAGGAATCCGCGGACTCCTTCGTATTCAACAAGCATACCGCCACGGTTTGCATCGTATGGAGATACTTCGATAACATCGCCAGCGTCCATCTTTGCAGATACTTCTTCCCAGCCGCGGTCTTTTGCAGCCTTGCGGAGTGAAAGTAGTGAGTAGCCGTTGTCGAGCTCTGCGTCAACGACGCTTGCCGTTACTTCGTCACCAATGTTAAGTTGGCGTGAAAATCCGACTTCACGACGCGGCACATAGCCAACGCCTTGTGCGCCAAGATCAATTAATACTTCGTGTTTACGTACGCTAAGAACGTGGCCACTGATGACCTCGCCTGCTACGATTTGTTTGACACTGTCGCCTGCGAGCAGGTCGTCCATTGTTACTAAGGCTTTTGCCATAAAATAAGTTTTATCGATAAGTCCCATCTGCTTACGCAGTATGAGTGTGCTTATCAAAACTCCTCTATTAAATTTAATATTTCGGGATGCATATTAAATAAACGTGCATCCAGACTACACTTTATTGTACCTTAGTGGAACAGATATGTCTAGAGAAGTGCTCGAGAGCGAACGTACGCGACGCTCGTGCCGATTAAGAGGACAATTGCAGCGATTCCAGCGTATCCGGCTTCAGGGCCAGTCTCTGGCAGGCTGCTAGCAACCGTCGAGGTTGTCGGCATAGTCGTTGATGGTTGCGTTGAACGAGCCTGTTCGTTGGCCGCTGCGGTGTTCTTTTCAGCTTCGGCTGCTTCTTTTTGCTCTGCTGCCTTCTTTTCGGCTGCAGCTTGGTCCTTTAGGGCCTGAGACAACTCGTCAGACGACTTTGTGTCATCTTTCTTCGTGTCGTCTACAGGGGTCGTTGATTTATCTTCAGTCTTAGACGTGTCACCGACTGTCGTGTCATTCTTCGCAACGTAGTTACGAACAACGTATACTCCACCCACTAATAATGCTGCTAACAGCGCTCCCACCAGCACGAATCCCAATATGCTTCCTTGTTGTCGCGGATGTGCCATGTTGTTTCCTCTCAAATTATTCTTTTATTATACTGTTTTTATCGATAAAAATCAATCGCCAAAATATGATACACTGAGGCTATGTTAGTCACAATCGATACTGGTGGGACAAAGACGCTCGTTTCTTCATTTGGACGCGATGGAAAAATGGGCGAATCGATTAAGTTTCCTACTCCAACAGAACCTACTGAATACGTCCGTACACTCAAGCGAGTCATTCGTGAACGCTATGGCGACAAGCGCGTCGATGCTATCGTATTAGCGCTACCGGGTATCGTTAAAGATGGTACCGCTGTATGGTGCCAAAACCTTGGCTGGGCTGATTTTCATGCCAGCAAGCTGCTACGGGACACGCTACCAGGTGTGCCACTGCTAATTGAGAACGACGCCAATCTCGCCGGACTCGCCGAGACACGGGCGCTTAACCCCGTTCCCGTTTCGTCGCTCTACATCACAATCAGTACCGGCATCGGATCTGGCATTACTACGAACGGTAGGATTGACCCAGGCCTACGCTACAGCGAAGCCGGTCGCGCACTTGTTGAATACGACGGCAAGGTTCGCTCGTGGGAATCATTCGCATCCGGACATGCAATCGTAGCGATATACAAAAAATTCGCACGCGATATTACAAGTAAGCGCACATGGCGACAAATCGCCGATCGCATAAGCCGCGGGTTTTTAAGCGTCATTCCGATTATTCAACCTGACGTTATCATCATCGGCGGCAGCATTGGCACCTATTTCGACCGGTATAACGAGTACCTCGAGGCGATTCTTAAAGAACACCTGCCTGCGCACATCCCTTGCCCAAAAATCATTCAAGCAAAACACCCCGAAGAGGCGGTAATATACGGATGCTACTACTATGGAAAAGACTACCTTGCTGACAAAGCAGCTGCTAGACGATAGTCAGCAGTGCGCTCACCTCTCTGGGCTAATCTTTGAATCTGGCAATTATTTTGGCTGGAACCACGAGACGGCAACGATTACGCTCGACCCGAACGATGCAAATGCAAGCGCATATACTCTGCACGAATACGGGCACGCGGCACTTAAGCACTCTGATTACAAAAAAGATATCGAACTCCTTACAATGGAACGAGACGCCTGGACATTCGCGACAGATTCCGCATCCAGGTTCGCATTAGACATCGATCCAGAGCTTATCGAAGACTCACTCGACACTTATCGCAATTGGCTGCATTCCCGTTCGCTATGCCCAAAATGTGGCGCCACAGGCATACAGATAGATGCAAGGCAATACGATTGCATCGCATGCCATACTAAGTGGACCGTTAACGAAGCTCGCACCTGTGCTCTGCGGCGTTACGAAACGAAATCAAAAAACTCCGCGAACTAACGCGGAGTTTTTGTTTAAAGCGTATCGACAGTATTACTTGTCAGCTTTTTTAGTACGGCGTGAGATACGACCACCCTTAGCGCCTGCAATACGTGCGAGCTCTGGGTTAGCGGCAAAACCACCAGTGTGACCGTTTTTACCACCTTTAGCACCAATCTTAGCGTAAAAGTTAGGGTCTTTTTGTAGGTTCTTTTGTGCAGCCTTAAGGCCGCCGGCTTTTGTTCCTGCCATAATAACAGTCTCCTTATATTAAATTAGGGGTCCTGCCGACCTCTAATGAAATCGCCAAAACCCTCGCTTTTACCTCACACGTGATATGTGTATGTTTTTAATATATCATACTGCTTCCGTTTTGTCAATGTTTACACAAGCACTTTTTTATTGTGATTAAACCGTTGCACATATCTCGCCTATGCTATATTATAGATATGCACCTGTTTGAATCTTGAAAAACTACAAGGTTCACCACAACAAAACCGTCTGAATTTCGGACATCAAAAAAACGACCCCTCCTGCGAGATTGGTCGTTTTTTTATTCATCAATATATATGTGCATTCGGTACATTTATAAGAGGAGCGCTAAACCAAACAAGATTAAAGCGTATATAAGTGAAGCCGTTACCGAAGTCGCAACCCCCCCATACAGCAACACTTTTTGCCATGGAGCCATCATAAGTTTTTCCTTAGCGTCAAAGCGCTTGGCTTCGATAAAGCGATCAAGCATCACACCAAATGCAATTACAGGAACAAGGTAGGTTGCAGAAACGAGCTGCCAGAATCCAGCGAGCATTAAACGTGATTGTTCTTCGGAGTTAGACCACTGCAATAATACAACTTGGATCAAAAACAGTATTGCCGCTGCTTTGATAATGCTTGTTACTTTTTTATCGATCGCTTTTTCATTCATAGTCCAACTATAACGCAGTTCATATAATCTCTCAAGCCGCTAATAAAGATAAAAGCTCCCCTATTCGGAGAGCTTCTATATAATTCGGCACCGTGCTAGTTTCCCACTTGTGGCAGTATAATCGCCGCTGATGAGCTTGACTTCTGTGTTCGGAATGGGAACAGGTATTTCCTCATCGCCATGGGCACCGAAGTAAGGTTTTTAGTGCGCTTTATTGCTGATATTACTTCATCAGTGGGCCTAAATAACCTTGCTTCGATGTCCTTAGACATAGGACACGGTATGTAAGTTGTAAAAATTGACAACTGGTGATGAACACCAATTACTAGTTAAGTCTACCTCATCACCTCGGTTAATGCAAGCATTAACGTGAGTGATAAGGACATAAAAAGGCGATGGGACTATTAGTACGCTTCAGCTCCATATGTTGCCATACTTCCACCTTGCGCCTATCAAACAGATAGTCTTTCTGTGTCCTCATAGGGAAATCTAATCTTGAGACTAGTTTCGCGCTTAATATGCTTTCAGCGCTTATCTATTCCGTACATAGCTACTCGACAATGCAGCAGGTGGCCACAATCGATACACCAGAGGTACGTCCACCCCGGTCCTCTCGTACTAGGGGCAGATTCTCTCAAATTTCCTGACGTCCGTACCGGATATAAACCGAACTGTCTCACGACGTTCTGAACCCAGCTCGCGTACCACTTTAATCGGCGAACAGCCGAACCC
>DJVK01000002.1 GCA_002441145.1 Candidatus Saccharibacteria bacterium UBA6258
ATCGACAATGCGAAATACTTCGTGGCCCATCCCAGTCACAAGAATCATATCACCCTTGGTCGCAACACTGAGGGCTTTTTCGATTGCCTCTCGCCTGTCAGCTATTTCGGTAGTTTTAATTGTACCCTTAGCCTGTTCGATACCGGCATATATCTGTTCACGAATCTCAGCTGGGTTCTCGTTATAACTTTCTTCGTCGGTCAAGAATATACGGTCAGCATATTTTGCAGCAATCTCGCCCATTATCGGGCGTTTGCCCTTATCGCGATCGCCACAGGCGCCAAACACTAAGATAACGCGGTTCTTGGTGATACCTTGCGCTGCCACTAACAGCTTTTCGAGTCCATCAGGAGTGTGAGCGTAATCTACGACGACATCATATGGCAAATCTTCTGCGACGCGTTCAAACCTGCCAGGTATAGCTTCGAGATTAGCGACACCTTCGACAATATCATTCAACTTAATGCCTAACAGGTAGGCTGCAGCGACGGCGGCCGTCATGTTGTAAGCATTAAACTTGCCCGGTAGCGCGGTTGCGAGTTCGAGTTTTGNNTTTCGATATGCGCCTCGGCATCGGCGTGCTCACCATAGGTAATCTTTTGCAGGCCAGCTGGGAACTTATTGAAGTAATCAAACCATTCATCGTCACGATTGAGCACGATATACTTTGGTTGCTTGGCAAACAATCGCCCCTTGACCTCGGCATAGGCTTCCATCGTCTTGTGATAATCCAGGTGATCCTGTGTCAAGTTGGTCATAATCGCCATTTCAACAGGTACGGTAGCCAGTTTATGCTGGTGAATCGCGTGGCTTGGGAACTCCATGACCACAAAATCAACCCGTGCGTTACGAGCATCCCTAAAGAATTCTTGCATTTTTTGCGTGCTAGCCACGGTAGCGTTAAGGTCGTTGCGCTTTGCATTACCGGCAATTTCAATAACCGCAGTGCTGAACATTGCTGTTTTGTGCCCTGCCTCTTTTAAGATTTCGTTCAGATAGTTGACGGTAGTCGTTTTACCGTTCGTACCGGTAACACCGATGACGCGTAACTGCTTGGCAGGGTTGCCGTATCGTGCCGACAATGCATGTACTCGTGCCTTTCGATACGCGTCTTCGATCGTATGCACCGCATCACTTGGTAATAACTTGCGAACTCCCGTAACTATCTTCTGCTTCATAGTTTTATTTTACCATTACAAATAAGCCCCGTAGTGATTACGAGGCTTATTTGAGATAAAACAGTCCTATCCAGCGGTTACTGAACCGCTGCCTTCGACGTCTAACACGCCGCTGGCCACGAGCATGATTACCGATGCCCACCAAAGTACGGCCGCAACGATACCAACAATCGCCAATACCTTAGCCCATTTAGCTTTCGTTTCAGCTTCAGTTGAATTACCAGCTTTTAAGGCGTTTTTTGCCATTACCGAAAAGATGATTGCCAAAAGCCCAAACAAGCCACCACCGACGACGAATGAAACGATACTCATCACGAGGTGTGTGTTTACTGGAGCGACCGCAGGGGTCGCAACTGCTTCTGTAGGCGTAACTTCTGGTGCCGCCATTGCCTCCATCGAGCTTGTCGGAATAGTGTCGGCAGCTTGTGGCTGTACTGACGGTTGCTGAGCTGGTTGAGGCGCTTGGTTCTGTGGATCCATAATGACTCCTTGTCATTGGTTATTGATGCTTATATGATAGCAAACCCGCTCATGCTATCATACCCCCGGTTAAAATGGTATAATTACCCTAATGAAAGTATTGGGAATCGAGAGTAGTTGTGATGAAACTGCCGCCTCTGTTGTTGAGGACGGTCGTCGGCTGTTAAGCAATGTTATTAACTCGCAAATTGATATCCATAGTCACTATGGTGGCGTCGTCCCCGAAGTGGCTGCCCGTAGCCATATAGAGGTCATCAATCCCGTCGTCGACGAAGCGCTCGCAAAAGCCGGTTGTACATGGGACGATATCGACGCGATTGCCGTTACTTACGCACCAGGCCTTATCGGTTCATTGCTGGTAGGCTCACTTGCCGCGCGCACGCTTGCCATTCTTAAAAACAAGCCCCTCTACCCTGTTCATCATGTCGAAGGCCATGTATACGCAAACTTTTTAACCGAATCTAAGACAGACGGTCAAACAACCTTAGCTCTACCGACGACCGCACCGCAGTTCCCTATGCTGGCATTGATTGTTAGTGGCGGCCACTCTCAATTAGTATTATTCCAGAATCATGGCGACTACGAGCTACTCGGCCAGACGCAAGATGACGCTGTTGGCGAGGCCTTCGACAAAGTCGCTAAAATAATCGGTCTCCCCTATCCTGGCGGCCCATCCGTCGCGACAGCGGCGCTCGATGGCGACCCGTTTCGCTACAAGCTACCAAAAGCCAAACTATCGGGTAAATACGACTTTTCGTTTTCGGGCCTTAAAACAGCCGTTCTACGGGCCGTTCAACGCGAAGTAGGCAAAGACTTTACTTTCCCTTCACACGAGCTCCCAGCGCTCCTAACGGCCTCACAGCGCAATGATTTCGCTGCCAGCTTCCAGCACACTGCGGTATCGACGCTTGTCGACAAGACTGAGCAGGCGTTTAATGATTACGCGCCAAAATCCGTTGTCATCGCCGGTGGCGTCGCCGCTAACCAAGAACTCCGCCGTCAACTTAGCGAACGCCTGCCTATCCCTATCGAATACGCGCCAATGAACTTATGTACCGATAATGCAGCAATGATTGCCACGCTCGGCTATTACTATGCGCAACATCTCGAACCTTCCGACCCTTACAGCCTCGAGGTAATCCCGAGCATATCCATGACCAAGACGGCCTGGAACAAATCTTAAGTATCGTTGTTATTTGAGCAACGATTTAGCTTTACGCACTACTGTTTTCGCGAGCGGCAAACCTTTTGTCCAAGCAGTGTATAGCGGAGACAATGGGTAGTCGAAGGTACCGGCCAGCATTGATTCGTGATCGGCAAAACCTTGCTTAAAGGTACTGACGCCGTCGTTAAGTAGGCCGTTCATATCGTACCGCTCAATCCCCCACTCCCGACATTTTGTAATTGCGTGCCATTTTAACGCGTAGTTTACACGTAATTGCTGGCCCTCGTCATTCATACCGCCGTACAGCTCGAACGCCGTATGGCTACTTATGGCGAGCCACAGGAACGCAATCGGCATATCGCCTTTGAACGCAGCGAACACGACCGATGAATCGCCAAGCTTTTGGGCGACATCATGGTAATACTGGTCGCCGTGTAAAGCGAACCCTGCCCTTTCGGCTGTTTGGTGATAAATATCAAGGCATTTCTGTAATTCGTCAGCCGTACGCACCTTGCGGATGACAACATCTTCTTTGCCCGACTTACGAATGTACTGACGGGTCTTTTTTGTCATAGCAGCCATCAAATCGTCGAGACTCTTGTTCAAATCAAGGATTAGTGTACGCGGAATAAGGATGGTATTGGGAGTTTCAATCCAGCCTTGTGCATCTGGCATCAGTTCGCTATCTGGTTCGATAGTCAAAACGACACCAGGGTGATGTTCACGAACATACGCTGCGAGTGCGGTTAAGATGTCGCCTTCACTCCCCTGCCTGGCTACGGGGCCACGCGGTACATAGGCAAGCTGCCTGAATGGGAACGGTAGCTGGCGAACCAACACTTGTGCGCCGCCGACCGGCTGGCCTGACTCATCGTCGAACACGATATGATGCGCGCTCCAGTTATGAGCGGATTTCAGCTCTCCCCAGCCCCACATCTGCAGTGGGTGCCCGTTAAGATTACATACAAGTTCATCCCACTGTTCGTTGTCGCTACATGTTCTACCAGTTATCATGCTCTCCATTATACACCGTTTATGATATACTAAGAGGGAACACAAACACGCGAGTTTAAACAGAGGTAGATTTGCATAATTGTGAAAATTTTCACACGAAAATCGTCACAAGCCTATTTCCTTTTGCTCATTTTCGCGTGAAAAACATGAGAGATTTTATACGAGCATGAACTTAGCTAAAGCCTACACACCCAACGACTACGAACCAAACATCTACGCACTCTGGGAGCAATCTGGAGTGTTCGAACCTAAAGGGGTAGGGGAACCATACGCTATCGTTATGCCACCACCCAACGCCAACGGCAACCTGCACGTCGGCCACGCTCTTGGCGACTCAATCGAAGACATTTTAGTACGCTTTCACCGCATGAAGGGGTACGACGCAGTATATATCCCCGGCGCCGACCACGCCGGCTTCGAAACGTGGGTCGTCTACGAAAAAATGCTCGAAAAAGACGGCAAGTCACGCTTTGACTACAGCAGGGAACAGCTATACTCGCAGGTGTGGGACTTCGTCGATGAAAAACGCGGTGACATGGAACTACAGCTTCGCGCCCTCGGTGTTGGCGCGGATTGGAAAGACCTTGTCTTTACTCTTGACGAAAAGGTAATCAAGACTGTCTACAAAACGTTCAAGCAATTATGGGATGATGGATACATCTACAGGGGCGAGCGCCTAGTAAACTATTGTACTAAGCACCAGACCAGCTTTTCTGATATCGAAATCGTTCACAAAAGTGAAAAAGCTAAACTATGGCAAATCGCCTACCCGACACTCGACCAAATTGGCGAAATCGTCGTTGCAACTACTCGCCCCGAAACCATGCTCGGCGACACGGCAGTCGCCGTCCACCCCGATGACGAACGCTATAAGCACCTTATCGGCACTAAGGTTATGTTGCCGTTAACCGATCGTGAGATACCCATTATCGCCGACAGCTACGTCGACCGTGAGTTCGGTACTGGCGCGGTTAAAATCACCCCAGCACACGACCCTAATGACTTCGAGATAGGGGAGCGCCACGATCTAGAACGTATTCAGGTTATTGGCTTCGACGGCAAAATGACCAACGTACCACCGCAATTCATGGGCCTTACTGTCGAAGAAGCTCGTAAAAAGGTACTTAGCGCCCTTGATCTCGAAGAGGCTCGCCGCGGCGATAGCGACTTAGAACACTCTGTGGCACACTGCTACAAATGCGACACGGTTATACAGCCAATCGTCAAAGACCAATGGTTCGTTAAAATGGAACAACTCGCCGAGCGCGCCATCAATTCTATTGAAAACAACGAAATCACATTTACGCCATCTAATAAGGGCACCGTTCTCGTCAACTATCTTAAGAACCTTAAAGACTGGAACATTAGCCGTCAGATACCATGGGGAATCCCAATTCCTGCATTCCGCAACGCAAACGATGATTCAGACTGGATATTCGATGACCGGGTTGACGAACAAGAGATTGTTGTCAATGGAACAACATACATTCGTGACGAAGACACCCTGGACACCTGGTTCTCTAGCGGCCAATGGCCGTTCATCACCACTGATTATCTAGATGGCGGAGACTTGGCCAAGTTTTACCCGAACGCCGTCATGGAAACGGGTGGCGACATCCTATTCGCATGGGTTGCACGTATGATCATGCTTGGCCTATACGTCACCGATCAGGTGCCCTTTAAACATGTCTACCTGCACGGCCTTGTTCTCGACGAAAAGGGAATTAAGATGAGCAAGAGTAAGGGCAACGTCATTAATCCAATGGAAATGGTTGCCGAATATGGGTCTGACGCCTTACGCCTAGGCATCATATCAAGCCGTAGCGCCGCTCAGCCACAGGCATTCAACCTCGGTAAAGTCGTTGCCGGTCGTAACTTTTGCAACAAGCTATGGAACATCGCTCGATTTATCGAAGCTAACGTTGGTGAAATCGTTCCGACCCCTGACCCTCAACCACGTTCACTTGTCGATCACTGGATTGTTCACCGTTTGAATATCGCTGCGAAAGAAATTGACGAACAACTGACAAGCTACCGCTTTGCTGAAGCTGCGGAATCTATCTACCACGCCATCTGGGACGACGTGGCCGACTGGTACGTCGAAGCTAGCAAGGTAGAAAACCACACCTCTATGAGCGCATACGTTCTCGATACGGCACTGCGCCTAGCGCATCCATTTGCACCATTCGTCACCGAAACCATCTGGCAATCGCTTAGCTGGCACGACGATTTACTCGCCGCTAGCCACTGGCCAACCCAAAAAGACTGCAACGTCATCGCTGCAGCTGAATTCGGTCGCCTTAAGCGCCTTGTTATCGAAGCCCGCTATGTCATGAGCGAACTACCTAACACTCAAAAATACACCATGCTTTATATGGACGACTCCCTCGTCGCTGATAATGCCGAGTTAATCCAAAAACTTGCGCGCCTACAAGCCGTTGAGCATACCGATCAAGCCCGAGGCCTACGCCTTGCCGCTAGTGGCCGTGACGCATGGCTCGATATCGATGCCGACACGCTTTATCAACACCAGACCAACCTCGAAAAGCGCCTTGCCGAAGCTCACGCCGAAGCCAAAGCCCTCGAAGGTCGACTCTCAAACGAAAACTACGTCAAACAAGCGCCGGCACATCTTGTCGAAGAATCTCGCGAACAGCTACAACTCAAAAACGCTCTTATTGAGCGTCTCGAGACCGAACTTACCGTTCTATCTAGTGAAAACTAGGCGATAATCGGTAGGTTAGCATTGTCAAAGGCGTGGTGTCCACGTGCTAACATCTGTTGGTGTAGTCGCTTTTGATCTTGGTTACGTGGCGGCACACTTGGCGACTGATACGCGAAACTATTCAATAATGACGAACGAGCGGCATTGTGGTCGGGGTGAGTGTGTGCGTCGGTTTCGACAAATGACTTCATACGGTATAGCAATTCAGAGCCGCTATATGTCGCCTGGAATGGGCTGTGCATTGCTGTCATTGCTGCTCGGTCAACGCGACCGTCATGCATAAAGACGCCAAAGGCGGTCATCAGGCTGATGGTCGTCATGGTGTAGTGTGCGATTTTTGTAAGTATTTCCATTGGTTTTTGTGTTTTAAGTTGTAACACTAACCAATTTAGCATAAACTTTTTGTTTTGTCAATAGTGTGTCGGACTACTCGTGGTGATAAGGGTTGCCGAGTGCTATTTCTTGCGCCCTATACAACTGTTCTGCCAAGATGAGCCGCACGAGTTGGTGCGGGAATACCAAGGGCGATAATGACCAAACTAAATCGGCGCGAGCTGTTAGCGCTTCATCCACGCCATAGGCGCCACCGATAATTAACACTATTTGTCGCGCAGATTGTTGCGCGTCTTCAAGGTGTCGCGATAGGGTGGGAGAATCAAGCAGCTTGCCTCGCTCGTCGAGTAGCATCACGTAGTCGCGGTCGTTAAGCTTATTCATTATGCGCTCAGTCTCTTCAGAACGCGCTGCAATGCCTTCGCGGGCGCTATGTGGTAAAAGTACCCATTCTAAACTCCACGGCGTACGCAGGCGCTTAGAATAGCGATCGATTCCTTCAGTAATCCATGACTCGTGTTTTTTGCCGATCGCAATGACTTTAATTGTCGACATGTAGCTTTTTAGCTATCTCTGCGAGAGTAGCGTGGTCTATTTCAACCTCAAGATCTTGAGGTTGCTTAAGTTCCTCACCACGATTAATTGGTATAAGATGCACGTGCACGTGAGGTACGCCAAAACCTTCGACGACCACACCGACACGCTTCGATCCGATTACTTCACGAATATGAGGCGCCAAAAAGCGCACGACCGTCCACAGGTTGTCATAGTCGTCGGTGTCCATATCCCAAATATCATCAATCTGACGCTTAGGCACTACCAATGTGTGACCCGTTGTTTGCGGATGTACATCGAGAAATGCGATGACGCGATCGTCTTCGTATACTTTGTGGCAAGGAATCTCTCCCTTTATGATCTTCGTGAATATCGAATCTTCCATACATTCATTATACACCCCTTATCTGTTAGAATAATGTGAGCGGGGAGAGGTGCAGGAGTGGTTGAACTGGCCGCTCTCGAAAAGCGGTGTGGCGCAAGCCACCGAGGGTTCGAATCCCTCTCTCTCCGCCAAATTAAATACCCGGCTTAGCACCGGGTATTTAATTTGGCGGAGAATGGCATTAGAGAACGCGAGGTCCGAGGGTGAGGACTGCCCGACGGCAGTCCGCAAGGAAACGTCACAGATGAACTAGTTTCATCTGTCTGACTTTCGGGGTCGCCGGAGGTGACCGAATCCCTAATTACTAAGCGCAGCGCTATCCCTCTCAATTATCATTTAGTAAAAATAATCACACACCCATCCGTCCTTATCATTTAAACTAAACAATATGAATTCCTCAATCCTAGCCCTGCGCGCCCTCACTGCCGTCTTCTTTCAAAGAATCTTTAAGCCCATCATGTTCATTGGGGCTGCTATTCTCGTACTCTTATGGATCTTAGTAATCTACCTCGGCGGCTGGGTCGACCCTTGGTGGTTTTTACTATTCTTTATCCTCATGCCATTGACCCTTGTAGCCACCGCACTCAGCGCCGCTCTCTGGTTCTTATCTAATAAACTCCTGCCACGCAAGCTAGCTAAACAAGAACGAGAACAGCTCCTAACTGTCACCGATAAAGTCATCCGGGTTGCCGAAGTTCGCGCAACGCCGCCACCACTCATGGCATTTCTTATCGCCAAAGATGTCATTCGTGGTCGCAAGAGTAGTTACCTAGAGGGTATCATCGTCGATACATCATCGCTACGCACTGACATTGCATCGATTCGAACTATGTTCGAGAAAAAGACCCTAAGTTAACACTATAGTCGACAGGATTATCACCGCGCTCCTCCGTACAAAAGAGTCGAAAGTAAACTTTCGCTTCCTTTTTCTCTCCGCGAACCTTTACTGTTCAAACATACTTGCAGCATGCTACCAATAAAAAAGACCCATCTTTCGATGAGTCGTTTTTATTGGTACACCCGACAGGATTTGAACCTATGACCTTTGGCTCCGCAAGCCAACGCTCTATCCAGCTGAGCTACGGGTGCTCACTCGGGCACGGAATAAATTCTGTGCCGTCGTTTTGTAACTATAAGGTGCTTCCGCGCAACACGCGACAGACGAAAGCTATTGTAGCATAACAGGGGTAATTCGAGCAAGCTACATACGAAGCTTACGGACAATCTTGTCGAAGGCATCGAGGTGAAGCTCTTCCATCGGGATACGCGCACCGAGAATATCGACGATAGCCTCGCCATTTTCCGACGGGAAATAGACGGTAAGCCCAGGACGGAACCGTTTGACCGGTATAAATACCAGCGCAGGCCAGCTTTCCTCCTGCATGACGCCAAAACTGCGGAATTCACTCAGGGGATGGAGCTGGTCGTTGATATATAGCCCTTTAGCGCTCAAGACATAATTTAGCTGGCGTGGCGGCCGGTGCGAGTAGATCACCAGTGCGACAGCCATGACCGGCACCAGGATGACAAAAGACCATGATCTTATCAAGAAAGCAGCGATTCCCATCAGCACGATTACCACTGCCCAAAAGCTAACGTACCAAAGTGGCGTGCGGGCACGTTGCAAATACTCAGGTGCTTGCCACTGAACTGCCCCGTCATCTGTCTGAGAAGGTAACACAGATCCTTGCGGTACAGTCGCCGGCTGCTCGGGTGACACTGGCTGTTTGGCGTCTGGTTGCATAGGATTAGTATAGCACGAGGAGCGTGAGCATTTTGAAAGCTTGCTTTAAAAACCGAGCTGACGAAGTGCTCTATCTTGATATAGCCTGAGCGGAGTGAGAGGGAGAATACTCAGGATAAATATTGAGCTAACTTGGTAATCAATTCCTCGGGAGTAGTATACGGAAAAATCGTACTCGTCAGATGCTGTAGAGCATTCGAGGGATGCATACCTTCCTTATAAAAACAGACAATAGGCACGCCGGCCGCTTCCGCCCAGCCCAGTTCAATACCTTGACCTGTCGACGGATACGACACTTCAGCAAGTACAAAGTCGCTCGATGTGATGATTTGCTTCGAATTCTTACCATCGTTTTCGAGGTCGTGCGGAAGATAGAGATCGTGATCACCGGCAAGCGCCTTCTTCAATAGATCGTAAAGCTCTGTTTGATTGTCAAAGCTGCTTGCATGGCTGAGGTAGAGTTTCATTGGCTTAATTATAGCAAATGGAAGGAGGGGAGATTCGTCGAAGTGAGGCTTTAGCCGAACGGAGGTGCGAGCAAAGCGAGCACCACTCCCGCATTTTGTGAGCTATGGCGAACAAAATCAGCGCGGAGTTCGTATCCCGTCGCCTGCGGCGTATGAAAAAAGCCCGACCATTTGGTCGAGCATTTTTCATTCTGGCGGAGGAGGGGAGATGGTTCTCGGCTAAAGCCTCGAACGCTTCGCCCGAACTCGACCGTTCAAATTTCCCTTCTTCATCAGAAGAAAAAGACCATATCTTTTCAGACATGGTCTTCCTCTCCTGGCGGAGGAGGGGAGATTCGAACTCCCGCTACAGGTCTCCCCATACTAACGATTTAGCAAACCGTCCCCTTCAGCCACTTGGGTACTCCTCCGT